>NZ_JBMSEE010000007.1:0-290773 GCF_049446155.1 Caldimonas sp. KR1-144 | reverse complement strand
GCATGCTTATGGGTGTTCATCCGGGTCGGCTCTTTGGGTTGGATTGAGGTTTGGCGACTTCCAGTCTCTCAAACCCCATCCGGATGAACACCCGATACAACCTATTGAAGCTTCACAGCTAGGGCTTCACAGGACCTGGCCAGCAGCCTGCGGTGCGATCGAGTCGGTTCCCGACGCTGCGGCGCGTTCGACGCGCCATCGGCCCGCGCGGTACATGCTGGGCACCAGCCAGCCGATGACTGCACCGATGACCGCCGCGGTCGTGATCGTGCGCTCGGGCGGGCCCGCAAAGCCAGCGCCCAAGACCCCCTTCAGCAGCTCCACGACGCCCCACTGGCACAGGCCCAGCACGAGCGCCAGCGCCGCCGACTCGGCCCAGCGCAGCCACCGTGGCGGCGGCCGCTGCGCACCCTGGAAGTCGTCGGCCGCCCAGGCAATGGCCACCGTCGCGGCAAAGCTCATCAACAGCCATGGCCAGCGCTGCGCGGTCGTCCCCCACGCCTTGCCGAAGGCGCCCGGCGTGGCCAGCGTGCGCAGCACGTTGCCTTCCGAGTCGAAGGCAAAGCGGAACAGCACCGACACCGCGAAAGCCGCCAGCGCCGCGGCGGCGCCGCACACTGCATAGGCGGCCACCGGCCGCGGCTCGCCCGGCACGCGGCGCGCGTAGGGCCAGATCGCCTTCGGATAGATCGCCAGCACGATCGCGATCGCATAGACGATCGGCACCATGATCAACACGCGCGTCTGAGGCGGCAGCAGCGTGGGCGAGACGAACATTCGCCGCATCATCAGCGGCACGAACAGCATCGCCAGGAAGATCAGGCCCACCACCAGCACGATGTCGTGCGAGCTCAACGGATGGGCGCCGCCGGTGTGGCCCGCGAAGCCCATCTGCGCGAGCGCCTGCTGGCGGCGACGGCTGCTGCGCGCCTCGGCCAGCACCCCGCGCGCAACGAAATCGCACAGCGCGCGCCACAGCGTGGCGAGGTCGCCCTCGGCGTTGTTGAGCCGGCGCCGTACCGCACGCGCCAGGCCCGAGCCGCCGGCGTCGTCCAGCTCGGCCAGGGTCTGGTCGTCGAGCAGCATCGCGAGCGCGTCGACGCGCTCGCGCAGGCCCGCCAGCTCCTCGCGGTGCTGGTCGGCGAAGCGCGCGTAGTCGTGCACCGACTCCCAGCGCTCGATCAGCGCCAGCAGCGCGAGGCAGCGCGCCCAGCGAGCGCGCACCGACGCCGCCGGTGCGTCCAGCCACTCGAGCGCGGCGCCATGCGCCGCGAGCCGGCTTTGCACGGCCTCGCGGCTGCCGGCCGGCAGATCGAAGCTCGCGTTGCGCAGCTGGGCGCCGAGCACGCGCGCTTCGATGGGAATGTTGCCGACGCGCCAGAACCAGCGCTTGATCCTTTCGTCCACCACCGACAGCAGCGGCACGTCAGGCAGCAGCGAGGTCAGCATCAGGGCCGCCAGCAACGGGCCCGGCAAGGCCCCGACCTCCGCCGGAAGCGCGCCGACCAGCGGCTCGACCAGCGGCGCGATGCTCTTCAGGTCGAGGGAGATCAGCGCCCCGCCGAGCATCACGTACAGCGCGAGCATCGCGACGACGTAGCCGCAGGCCGCGCTCCAGTAACGCCAGAAGGTGGTGGTCGGGCGCGGCTGCGACGGCTTCTGGAAACGCCCCCAGGCATAGGCGGTCACGGCAGCGGCACCGACAAGCCACTGCAGCATCAGCACTTGATCCGCGGCAGAGGGGTTCGGCATGGCAGCTCCTTGCGCCACCGGCGTTCAAGGCGCATCCACCGTCTTGAACTTAGTCGCTGGCCCGCCGTGCGCTATCCACAATCGGCAGGAGCCGCACCGGTTTGGGGGGCCTCGCGAGCTGCCTCGCCATCAGCCGTGCAAGGACATCGGTGCCTTGCGCCGCCAGGCGCGGCGCAGCCAGTCCTTCACGACGGCCGGCTGCGCATCGGCCAGCGCAACGCGCAGCCCCATCACCTTGCCGCCCCACAGCAGCTTCTCGGCGATCTCCGGGTGCATCGCCAGCGCGAGTCCACGCGTCGGCTCGTCGACGAACAGATGCACGTGAGAGCCCGCGGGCGGCGCGGTCGCGAAGATCTTGCCGCGCACGCGAAACGAGGTGAAGTCGTGGTGCGGCTGCTCCACCACCTCGGGCAGCGCCAGCGCGATGCGACGAACCTCGGCGAGTTTCATCGCGCCAGTGTCGCCGGGCGCGACGCCCCGGTCTTGAACGCCGAGATCATGCCCATCAGCTCGCTGGCCTGCTGGCTCAGGCTGCCGGCCGCCGCCGCGCTTTCCTCCACCAGCGCGGCGTTGCGCTGCGTGCCCTCGTCGATCGACGCGACGGCCTGGTTGACCTGCACGATGCCGCTGCTTTGCTCGACCGTCTTGGCATCCATCTCGGCGATCAGGTCGGTGACGCGGCGCACCTGCATCACGATATCGGACATGGTCTCGCCCGCCTCGTGCACCAGTCGGCTGCCGGCGCCGACCTTCTCGACGCTCGCGCCGATCAGCGTCTTGATCTCCTTGGCGGCATGGGCACTGCGCTGCGCAAGGCTGCGCACCTCGGCGGCCACGACCGCGAAGCCGCGGCCCTGTTCGCCGGCGCGCGCGGCTTCCACGGCCGCGTTCAACGCCAGGATGTTGGTCTGGAACGCGATGCCGTCGATCACGCCGATGATGTCGGCGATCTTCTTCGACGACTCGGTGATCTCGCCCATCGTCGACACGACACGCCCGACGACCTCGCCGCCGCGGCCCGCCACTTCGGCCGCCGAGCTCGCGAGCTGGCTGGCCTGGCGCGCCGTGTCGGCGTTCTGCTGCACCGTCGCCGTCATCTGCTGCATCGACGCGGCGGTCTCCTGCAGCGCGCCGGCCTGGTGCTCGGTGCGGCTCGACAAGTCCTGGTTGCCGCTGGCGATCTGCGCCGACGCGATGGCGATGCCGTCGGCCGACTGGCGCACGCGCGCCACCATGTCGACCAGGCTCTCGTTCATCTTCTTCAGCGCGCCGAGCAGCTGGCCCATCTCATCGTGGCGGTCGACGACGATGTCGTTGGCCAGGTTGCCGCCGGCCACCGACTCGGCGAGCGCGACGGCGCGCATCAGCGGCACCGTCACGGCGCGGCTGAGCAGCCAGCCCAATCCAACGGCCGCGGCCACCGCCAGCGCGCACACCACCACCAGCAGCCAGCGCTCGCGCGCGTAGGCCGCCTCGGCCTCGGCCACGGCCGCCTTGCCCTGTGCGTGGTCGTGCTCGATGTAGTCGTGCGTCGCCTTCATCAGCGCGGCCAGCAGCGGGCGGCACTCGTTGTTCATGTGCTCGATCGCCTGGGCGCTGCGCCCGCCGAGCGCCATGTCCACGATCCCCAGCGCCACCGGCCCGTACTGGCCCTCGATCTTCTCGATCTCGCCGAGCAGCGCACGCTCGCGCCCCGTGGACGCGGCCGCCTCGCCCAGCACCGCCTTCAGGCGCGACAGTGTCGACTGCACCTCCTCGTGCGCCTTCGTGACGACGGCCCTCTCGGTCTCGCGATCCGCCGGCGTGGTGACCAGCACGAGGTTGCGCGCCGCGACGGCGCGCCGCTGCGCGGCCGCGCGCAGCTCGCCGGCCAGCTGTTCGCGCGTGCCGACTTGCTCCAGGTAGTCGGCGAAGCGGTCGTTGGCGGCGTGCAGCGACACCAGCGACAGCATCGCCACGCCGATCACCACGGCGGCCAGCACGAGAAAGCCGAGCATCAGCTTGGTCTTCACTCGCAGTTGATTCAGTTTCATCGAAAGCCCCTCGCGCCCCTGCGCGCGTCGCCCGGTCTCGCGGCACCTGCGCGGCGCCGGGACGTCACGGCCGCGCAGGTGGACGGGCCCGCATCGACGGCCGCCCGCTGGCGGGGATTTCGGCTGGCAGGCGCGACGGGGTTGGACGGCGCCTGCGTGGGATTTGCTTGCCCTTCAATGGCGGCCGGCGCCGATCATCTTCCAGCCGTTGCCGCAAGGGTCGCGAAAGCCCGCATCCACGCTGCCGAAGCGCTCGATCGGCTCCTGCGTGAACTCCACGCCCAGGCCGAGCAGGCGGTCGTAGGCGGCGCGGCAGTCGTCCACCGCCAGCACGAGCGGCGGCATCGCGCCCTTGGCCACCAGCGCGCGCAGCGCCTGGGCCGTGGCTTCGTCCTGCATCGGCGGGCCGGGCGTGAAGAGGCCCAACTGGAACGAGGGCTGGTCCGGGTGCTGCACCGTCAGCCAGCGAAAGCCGCCGTTGCGGACGTCGGTGTGGACGCGAAAGCCCAGCTTGCCGACATAGAAGGCGAGCGCTTCATCCTGGTCGCGCACATAAAGGCCGACCACATCGATACCCTGACTCATGGAACCTCCGGTTCATTTCGAAGGCGCCTTTGTAGCGTCCGTCTCGCGGCGCCGCTTCTCCGAAACTGCGATCTCGAGGCCGGGGCGGTGGGCGGCACTGACGATGCAGTGCGGCACGCGATGGAGCTCGCTCGCGTCGGCTCGGCCGCGCCGGCGGCTGACGCTCGGGCTTTCGCCGGTGATGTCGCGGAAGGTGCGGCCGAAGCTGCCCAGGCTCTCCCAGCCGGTCTGGAAGGCGATCTCGGTGACGGGCAGGTCGGTGTCGCGCAGCAGCGCGCTCGCGCGCTCGATGCGCCGCGTCAGCAGGTAGCGATGCGGCGGCACGCCGAACGCCTGCTTGAACGAACGCGCGAAGTGGGCCTCGGACACGCCGCTCACGCTCGCCAGCCGCGAGACGGGCCAGGCCTCGTGCGAGGCGGCATCCATGCGGTCCTTGGCGCGCAACAGGCGGCGCAACAGATCGGGGTCCTGGCTGGGCAGCGGCACGTCGCAAGGCATGGGAAGGTTTGGGGACGCGAGGCTACCTCAGGCCGCACGGCGCGGAACGAGAATTGCCCACGCAACCCCGGCTGTCATGCCGTGCGATGGCACGCCCCCACGAGCCGGAGAACGAACGTGATGAGCAAGAACACGATCTGTCTCTGGTACGAAGGCACCGCCCTGGAGGCCGCTCAGTTCTACGCCAAGACGTTTCCCGACAGCGCCGTCACGGCCGCGCACCGCGCGCCGGGCGACTCCCCCGCCGGCAAGCAAGGCGATGTCCTGATGGTCGACTTCACCGTCATGGGCATTCCCTGCCTGGGCCTCAACGGCGGCCCGGCGTTCAGGCACAACGGCGCGGACCGCGCGGCGGCCAAGCGCGCTTTCGAGGCGATGATGGAGATGACGAAGATCGACATCGCCGCGATCGAAGCGGCGCGGCGCGGCTGAGGCCCGGGAGACCCACATGCTCATCGCCTTCGAAGACCGGCCCTCGGACTGCGGCGTGGTCGAGCGCGTCTGGCGCAGCCGCAGCGAGCGGTCCGGGCCGTTTCACTCCATGGCCGCGTGCAACTGGGTGATGGTCGTGACCCGGCACCAAGGACGCGTGTTCCTGACGGTGCGCGGTCCGGAGACCCGGGCGTCGATGGCCGAGTGTCCCGCCGACGGCGAATGGATCGGCATTCATTTCAAGCTCGGCACCTACATGCCCTCGATGCCGAACCTGGCATTGCGCGACCGAAACGATGCGACGCTGCCCAGCCTGTCGAAGCGCTCGTTCCTGCTCGACGGCTCGGCCTGGGAGTTCCCCTCGTTCGACAACGCCGATGTCTTTGTCCGCCGGCTGCTGCGCAAGGGCTTGATCGCTTCGGACCCTCACGTCCGGGCCGTGCTGCACTCAGAGCCAAGCCACCGGACCCGGCGCACGCAGCAGCGGCACTTCCTGAACGCCTCGGGCCTCACGCAGTCGACCGCGAGGCAGATCGAGCGCGCTCGTCGCGCGACGTACCTGCTGACGCGCGGCGTACCGATCCTGGACGTGGTTCACGACATGGGCTACTTCGACCAGGCGCATCTGACCCGCTCGCTGAAGCACTTCATCGGGCGCACGCCGGCCCAGGTCGCACGCGGCGAGGGGCAGTTGTCGTTCCTGTACAAGCCCGACGGCCTGTGAGCCGATAAGTTGCGGCCCTCGTTTCATCCGAGTGCCCAACATGCCCATCGAAGCACAAGCCCTCACGACCCACGTTCTGTGGACCGGCCGCGTCCTCAGCGGCCTCGCCATCGCCTTCTTGCTGCTCGATGCGGCAATGAAGCTCGTGCCGCTCAAGCCGGTCATCGACGCCATGCAAGGCCTCGGCTTCGCCGGCGGCGTCTCGCTGGCGCGCGGACTCGGCGCCCTGCTGCTCGCTTGCACGCTCCTCTACGCCCTGCCGAGGACCGCACCGCTGGGAGCGCTGCTGCTGACCGGCTACCTCGGCGGCGCGATGGCCGTGCAGCTGCGTGCCGGCAACCCGCTGTTCAGCCACGTGCTGTTCGGCGCCTACATCGGCCTGGCGCTGTGGGCCGGGCTGCTGCTCAGGAGCGCCCCGCTGCGCTCCATGCTGCTCCAGCACGGGCAGTGAACGGGGACGACGACATGACGTTTCAGGCCTACATCGACAACATCAAGGCGAAGACCGGCAAGAGCCCGGAGGACTTCCTGCGGCTCGCCGCCGACAAGGGCTGGATCGCCGACGGCAAGCTGCGCGCCGACGTGAAGGCCATGCAGGTGGTCGCCTGGCTCAAGGCGGACCACTCGCTGGGGCACGGCCACGCCATGGCGATCGTGGCAGTGCTCAAGGGCAAGGCCCCGAGCTGAGCGGGCGCGGCGTCCAACGCGAACACGCGCAACGGGCCAGGCCGCCCCCTCGGCGCCCGTGATCGACTGCCCTCAGCTCACGCGCACTTCGATCCTGCGCGGCTGTGCGTGCTCGGCCTTGGGAATGCGCAGGGTCAGCACGCCGTGCGACAGCTGCGCCGAGATGCGGTCCGCGTCGAGCTCCTTGCTGAGCGTGAAGCGGCGCTCGTAACGGAACCGCTGTACTTCGGCATGGCTGGACGTCATGTCCTGCGGAACCGGCAGGACGATCTCGCCCGCGACGCTCAGTTGGTCGCCGTCGACATGGACGCTCAGCCGGTCCTTCGGCACGCCGGGCATGTCGGCGTACAGCGTGATGCCCGTGCTGTCCTCGATCACGTCCACAGGCGGCGTCAGCGCCGGGTCGCTGCGTTGCTGGGAAACGGCCGCGGCGCGCGCCTCGCGTTCGGTCAGTTGGTTGCTGGTTTGGGTGCTGGTGTTCATGGCTGGACTCCCTTCGGTCAGTGGATCTCGACGCGCTTGGGCTGGGCCGACTCGCGCCGCTTCACCGTCACGTGCAGGATGCCGTCGCGGTATTCGGCCTGCACGCCGTCGGGCGCGATATCGTCGGGCAGGCTGATGACGCGCCGAAAGCGACCGTAGAAGCGCTCCTCGATGTGCAGCGAGAGCCGCTCGTCGGAGGCCGGCGAGACCTCGCGCGACTTGCGCTCGCCGGCGATGGTGAGCACGCCGCGGTCCAGGTTGACGTCGATGCTCGCCGGCTCGAGACCCGGCGCAAAGGCGTAGATCTCGATCGACGAGGCCGTGGTGCCGACGTTCAGGGCCGGGTAGCCGCCGCGGCCGAGGCCGCGGATGCTGGGCGAGACGTCGAACGCGCCGTGCACTTCGCGCTGAAGGCGATCGAGCTCGGCGAAGAGGTCGCTCGGAAACAGGCTGCGGTACATGGTGGGTTCCTCCAGACAGGATCGGCGCCGCGACGCCCCGCAGCGCCTGTTCGCAGAACTAGGGTCGCTCGCCGCGTCTTCAAGAGCCCGTCAATTCAGGGCATCCCCGGATGCCCCTGTTCCGGCCATGGTCCGAGGGTGGCGCCCTGAAAGAATGGTCGCCGGCTGTCGATCCGGGCGGCGCTCGATCGTCGTGCGGGTGGGGCCTGCCCGTGCGCAGATCCCGCCCCCCGGACAACCCACAGGAAGGACCCATGAGCAAGATGATCTTCGTCAGCCTGCCGGTCACCGACCTCCAGGCCTCGATCGCCTTCTACAAGGCGCTCGGATTCGAGCAGAACCTGCAGTTCAGCGACGACGCCGGCGCCTGCATGGTGTGGAGCGAGTCGATCTACGCGATGCTGCTCACCCACGCCAAGTGGCGCAGCTTCACCGAGCGGCCGCTCCCGCCGGCCGGTGCCAGCGGCGTGATGCTCAACCTGTCGGTCGACAGTCGCGAGGCCGTCGATGCGATGAATCTGGCCGCCGCGGCCAACGGCGGGCAGGCCGACGTGAACCCGGTGCAGGAGATGGGCTTCATGTACGGCCGCGACCTCGCCGACCCCGACGGGAACCTGTGGGGGCCCTTCTGGATGGACCCGGCCGCCGTGCCGCCCGCAGCACAGGAGGCCAAGTCGTGACCGCATCCGAGGCCAGCCTCTCGCCCGCGCCCTCGCTGTGGGCCGACCTGCGTGCCGCGCTGCGCGGCACCGACGCCGACTACACGCGCATCCCGCTGAAACGCGCCGTGCTCCTGCTGGCCGTGCCGATGATGCTGGAGCTGGTGCTCGAGTCGACGTTTGCCGTTGTCGATATCTTCTTCGTCGCGAAGCTCGGCCCATCGGCGGTCGCGACGGTGGGCCTGACCGAGACCTACCTCTTCCTGCTGTATTCGATTGCGATGGGCCTGGCGACGGCGGTCACCGCCATCGTCGCGCGGCGCGTCGGCGAGCGCCGCGGCGACGAGGCGGCCGTCACGGCCGTGCAGGCGATCGCACTCGCCGTCCTGGTCTCGGTGCCGTTCGCGGCGGCCGGCATCTTCTTCGCCCAGGACCTGCTGCGCCTGATGGGCGGCGACGAGTGGGTGCTGGAGCACGGCTACCGCTACATGCAGTGGATGCTCGGCGGCAACGCCGTCATCTTGCTGCTGTTCGTCATCAACGCGATCTTTCGCGGCGCGGGCGACGCGGCGGCGGCGATGCGCGTGCTGTGGGTGGCGAACGCGCTGAACATCGTGCTCGACCCGATCTTCATCTTCGGCCTCGGCCCGGTCCCGGCCATGGGCGTCGAAGGCGCGGCGATCGCCACCACGCTGGGCCGCGGCGCCGGCGTGCTGATGCAGCTGTGGATCCTCGTGCGCGGCGGCGAGCACCTGCGCGTGGGCCGCGCGGCGCTGCAGCTTCACGGCCGCACGATGCTGCAGATCGCGCGCACCTCGCTCGGCGGCATCGGCCAGATGATCGTCGCGATGACGGCCTGGATCTTCCTGATGCGCATCCTCGCCAGCGTCTCGACCGAAGCGGTGGCGGGCGCGACGATCGCGATCCGCATCATGATGTTCACGCTCATGCCGGCCTGGGGCATGAGCAATGCCGCGGCCACGCTCGTGGGGCAGAACCTCGGGGCGGGCAAGGCGGTGCGCGCGGAGGCGGCCGTCTGGCGAATCGGCTGGATGAACATGGCCTTCACGCTGGCGGTGTCGGTGCTGTTCTTCGCCTGGCACGACGCGATCGTCGGGCTGTTCACCGACGACGCGGCCGTCGTCGCGATCGGCGGCGAGTGGCTGTCGATCCTGGCGTATTCGTACTTCGTCTACGGCTGGTGGATGGTCTCGGTGCAGGCCTTCAACGGCGCCGGCGACACGATGACGCCGACCTGGATCAACCTGGTGTTCTTCTGGCTGATCCAGATCCCGCTGTCCTGGGCGCTGGCGTTGCCGATGGGCTGGGCGCACTCGGGCGTGTTCTGGGGCGTCTTCGTCTCGGAGACCTCCGTGGGCGTGTTCACCTTGTGGCTGTTCAGCCGCGGGCGGTGGAAGACCGCCAAGGTGTGAGGAGGCACGGCATGCATCGATTCATCGGCGGATGCCTGTGCGGCGATGTCCGCTTCGTGGCGTCGGGATCCCCGTACCGGGTCGGGCTGTGCCACTGCCTCGACTGCCGCAAGCACCATGGGGCGCTCTTTCACGCGAGCGCCGTGTTCCCCCAGGACGCGGTGAAGATCGACGGCGAAACGCGCGAGTACGCAGGACGGCATTTCTGTGCGCGCTGCGGCTCGTCCGTCTTCGGGCGCACCGCAGACGAGATCGAGATCAGCCTGGGCGCCCTGGATGCGCCCGACCAGCTGAAGCCGACCTACGAGCTCTGGACCCTCCGCCGCGAGGCCTGGCTGCCGCCGTTTCCGCTTGCGAGACGCTACGAGCGCGACCGCGATGCCGCCAGTCGCTTCGAGTAGCGGGCGCAGCCAAGAGCCGCGGGGCCGCGCTCACGCCCCGGCGGCGCCGGCGGCGTGCCGATCGGAGACAAGCCGCGCGACCCGCGCGCGCCGCGTCGGCGCGAACGCGCTCGTTCCCAGCCACCGCCACAGCGCCTGCGCGTCACGCGCGGCCCCGTCGACACGGATCTCGTGCGACTGAAGGGCCTGCTGGGGCAGCAGGTCGCCGGACCAGATCTCCGTCAAGGCGCGCACGGACGAGTTCACCACCAGCGTCGGCTCGCGCCCCGGGTCGTCGCGACACAGGTCGGCCACGCCGTTCTCCACCACGAGCCACCATGCGCCCTCGTGGGCCCGCGCGTCGCGGAACTGGAAGTTGATGACCACGGGCTCGGGCGGGAACTCCGGCAGGCACACGAACCGGCGGATGTCCCACATCAGCAGACTCGCGTCGAGTTGGTCGTCGCGCAGCCGGCTGCCGACCCACTGCGCGCCCCAATGGCCCAGCGCCATGACGATGGGGCGCAGATCTTCGCCGGCCTCGGTGAGGCTGTATTCCCAGACCTTGCCGACGGCGTGGCGCTGCACCACGCCGAACTCCTCCAGGCGGTGGAGCCGCTGGGCCAGCAGGCTGGTGGACATGCGCGGCACGCCGCGGTGCAGGTCGTTGAAGCGCCTGCTGCCGCACAGCAGTTCGCGCACGACCAGCGGCGTCCAGCGCTCGCACAGCACTTCGGCGCCCCGGGCAATGGTGCAGAACTGGCCGTAGCTGGGTTCCATCGCAACACTCCCGCTGCAAACGCTTCAGATTCTGGACTGGTCATCCGGGCCTCGCCACCGGCAAGCTGTGCACGTCTCGCATGGACGCGAGTTGCACCCCATTTCCCTTTTTCTCTGGAGAACGCTCATGGCACTCAAGCTCGCTCAGATGGATGGCGGCAGCGTGGAGATCTCGGCGGACGACCTGCAGTCGTTCAAGGCTGCCTTCAAAGGCCGCGTGCTCACGGCGGACGACGCCGAGTACGAGGAGGTCCGCAAGGTCTGGAACGCGATGATCGATCGCCGCCCGGGCCTGGTGGCGCGCTGCACCGGCACGGCCGATGTCGTGCAGGCCGTGCGGTTTGCGCGCCGGCACGGACTGCTGTGTTCCGTGCGCGGCGGCGGCCACAACATCGCCGGACTGGCCGTGTGCGAAGGCGGCCTGATGATCGACATGTCGCTGCTTCGGGGCGTCTGGGTCGACCCGGTGGGCCGCACGGCCCGCGCGCAGGCGGGCTGCACGCTCGGCGACGTCGACCGCGAGACGCAATTGCACGGTCTCGCGGCGGTGCTGGGCTTTGTTTCCGCGACCGGCATTGCCGGCCTGACCGTCGGCGGCGGCTTCGGCTACCTCACGCGCCGCCATGGCTGGACCTGCGACAACCTTGTCTCGATGGAGGTCGTGACCGCCGACGGCGAGATCCTGCGCGCGTCTGCCGACGAGCACGAGGACCTGTTCTGGGCGCTGCGCGGCGGCAGCGGCAATTTCGGGATCGTCACGTCATTCGAGTACCGGCTGTACCCGGTGGGGCCGGAGATCCTGGGCGGCGCGATCGCCTGGCACGGCGACGACGCCCGGCAGGTTCTCGAGGCCTATCGCGCGTTCAGTGCCGAGGCCCCGCGCGAGCTGGCCAGCGTGGCCGTGCTGCGGATCGCGCCGCCGGCGCCCTGGCTTCCGAAAGAAGTGCACGGCAAGCCGATCGTTGCCGTGTTCGTGTGCCACAGCGGCAGGATCGAAGACGGCGAGGCCGCGCTCGCGCCGCTGCGCCGCCTGGGCCGCCCGGTCGCCGACATCGTGACGCGGCGGCCCTATACGCAGATGCAAAGCCTGCTCGACGCCACGCAGCCCAAGGGCCGGCGCTACTACTGGAAGTCGCATTACCTGCCCGCCATCGACCGCCGGCTGATCGAAATTGCGACCGAGCATGCCGGCCGCATCCGCTCGCCCCATTCGGCCATTCTGATGTTCCAGATCCAGGGCGCGCTGAACGAACTGCCCACCGAACACTCGCCGGCCGGCAACCGCGACGCGGCCTACGTGTTGAACATCACCGGCTCGTGGGAGCAGCCGAGCGACGACGACCTCAACATCCGGTGGGCGCGAGAGTGCTTCGAAGCCACGCGCGCCTGCTCGACCGGCGGCACCTACATCAACTTCCTGACCGAAGAAGAGGGGCCAGACCGCATCGAGGCGGCCTACGGGCGCACCAACCTGGCAAGGCTGGCCGCGCTCAAGCGCAAGTACGACCCGGAGGACTTCTTCCGCCACACGAAGCGAGTCTCGGTCTAGACCGCGGTTGAGGTCGAGGCTCCACGGCAGTTCAGGCAATTCGAGCAGGAGATCCCACCCCAGCGCCAGGCGCTGGTCCTTGACTTTGCGCAAGGCCACGAGGCGGTCATCCGACAGACTCAACCGGTGATGGACCGCGTTGACGATCTGGATGCATTGTGGGTGGCACGCTACCGCCAGGCGGCGCAGCTGTGCGGCGTCGCGGTCGCGGCGCTCGGGCTGCTGGTCTTGTTGGGCTGGTACCTGGACGAGCCCCTTCTGACGCAAGTCCTGCCAGGGCTCGCCTCCATGAAGCCCAACACGGCCGTGGGCTTTCTGTTCAACGGGATCTCGCTGGTCGTCTCGAGCACGCTGGTGGCGCCGCGCGCTGCCCGCATCGCTGCCATTGCGTTGGCCGCGTTCGTGGCCCTGGTGGGCTTGCTCACGCTGACCGAATACCTGCTGGTCCTGGATCTGGGAATCGACCAGCTCCTGATTCACAGCGGGTCGGACCCGGCCGGCCACGCGCCGCCTGGGCGCATGGCGCTGGCCACGGCGGTGGCGCTGCTGTGCTTGGGTCTGGCCCTGGCGCTGCAGGCTGCGGGACGCTGGCCCCGCGTGTCGCAAGTGGCGGCGGCAGTGGGAGGCCTGATCGGCTTCCTGGCCGTCCTGGGCTACGCCTATGGAGTCGATGCACTGTACGGTGTCGGCGCCTACTCGAGCCTCGCCTTGCACACGGCCGTCGGGCTCGTCGTGCTCTGCCTCGGAACGCTGCTGGCCAGGCCGTCGCAAGGGTTGATGCGGCTCATGGCCGACACCACTGCAGGCGGTGTCGCGGCCCGCAGTCTGCTGCCCTTCGTGCTGGGCGCGCCCTTCCTCCTGGGCTTGTTGCACGTTCAGGCTGAACGCGGCACTCAGGTGAAGGGCGCCTTCGGCATTGCGCTCGTCACGGTGGCCTACGTCCTGCTGTTTGCGCTCATGGTGTGGCGCACCGCCAATGCCTTGCGCCTGAGCGAACTGCAACGCAAGGCAGTGCAGCGGGACCTGCACAAGCAGGAGCTTCAACTCGACGACATCATCCGCTCCGTCATGGATGCCGTGATCGTGATGGATGGCGAGCAACGGATCGTGCTGTTCAACCCGGCGGCGGAAGCGATGTTCGGACGCCGCAGCGGCGACATGGTGGGCCGCACGCTGGAGACATTGCTGCCTCAATCCGCCTGGGCCAAGCACGATGACCTTGTGCGGGCGTTCGGGGCTGGCTCGAACGACAAGCGGCGCATGGGTGGCGCTCGGTCGCTGTCTGCAGTGCGGGCCGACGGTCGACACTTTCCTGTCGAGGTGTCCATCTCGAAGCTGGATGCCGACGGCAAGCGCTACTACACCGCCGTGCTGCGGGACGTGACCGAACTGCGCGAAAAGACCGAGCAGGCACGATTGGCTGCAGAGGCCGCCAACCGCACGAAGTCGGCCTTCCTGGCCAACATGAGCCACGAGATCCGCACGCCGCTGAATGCCATCCTCGGCCTGTCCGGCCTGCTGCAAAGCGACGGGCCGACGCCCGAACAGGCCGAACGACTGGGAAAGATCGACGTCGCAGCCCGGCACCTGCTTTCGATCGTCAATGACATCCTCGACCTCTCCAGGATCGAAGCGGGCCGACTCCATCTCGATCAGCGGGACTTCCATCTGGCGGCGCTGTTCGACAACGTGCAATCGATCATCAGCGAGCAGGCGCACGGCAAGGGAATCGTCGTGCGTGTGGATCTCGACGCCGTACCGACATGGCTGCACGGAGACCTGACCCGGTTGGGGCAGGCACTCCTCAACTATGCGGGCAATGCCGTCAAGTTCACCGAGCAGGGCGCGATCACTTTGCGGGCCAAGCTGGCCGACCAGACCGAGAACGATCTGCTCGTGCGCTTTGAAGTTCAGGATACGGGCGTTGGAATTGCAGCCGACAAGCTTCCCCGCCTGTTCAATGTGTTCGAGCAGGCGGACACGTCCATCACGCGTGACTACGGCGGCTCGGGGCTGGGGCTGGCCATCACGAAGCACCTGGCGCAGTTGATGGGCGGCGACGTGGGCGTCAGCAGCTTGCCGGGCGAAGGCTCCACGTTCTGGTTCACGGCCCGGCTAAGCCGTGGACGCGGTCCGCAGCCGGCACTTGCCGCAGGCATGCATCCTGGACCCGAGAGTCAGTTGAGGCGCCTTCACCACGGCGCACGCGTACTGCTGGTGGAAGACAACCCCGTCAATCTCGAGGTGGCGAAAGCGTTGCTGGAGAGAGCGGGCCTCGAGGTCGACACGGCGGAAAACGGTCAACTGGCCATCGAGAAAGTCAGAGCCCATGCATACGACGCGATCCTGATGGACGTGCAGATGCCCGTGTTGGATGGCCTGGCGGCCACACGCAGCATACGGGCGCTCCCGCAGTGGGCCACGCGGCCCATCATCGGCCTCTCGGCCAACGCGTTCAACGAGGATCGGGCGCTCTGTCTGCAGGCCGGCATGAACGACTTCGTGGCCAAGCCGGTCGAGCCGGCCGCGCTCTTCGGGGCCCTCCTGCACTGGCTCCCGCAACGGGCAACCGAGCTTGAGTGATCGGGCCGCCGGCGGGTTGCGCCGATCACGATGACCACGCGCCAGTGCCAGGGCGACGGCCAGGCGCAACGGGGCGACCTTGGTGCCTTGCGCCGCTACAGCCCCCGCAGCCCGTGCACCTGCGCATAACGCAGCAGCTCCACCGCCGTCGCGATGCCCAGCTTCTGCCGCACCAGCGTCTGGTAGTTCGCCACCGTCTTGCCCGACAACCGCAGCAGCGCCGCGATGTCCTCGACGCTGCGCCCGGCGATCAGGTGCTGCAGCACCTCGAACTCGCGCGGGGAGAGCCGCTCGTGCGGCGCGCCGTCGTGCACGGCGGCGTCGAACTCGGCCGGCCAGGCGGCCTCGCCGCGCAGCGCCCGGCGCAGCGCGTCGATCAGCACCGCCGGCTCGCTGGCCTTGGTGACGAAGCCGACCGCCCCGGCCTCGCGGCACTGGCGCATCATCGCCACGCTGTCGTGCATGGTGAACACCAGCACGCGCAAGCCCGGCGCGCGCTGGCCGAGGCGGCGCAGCATCTCCAGGCCGCTGCGACCGGGCATCGAGAGGTCGAGCACCAGCAGGTCGGCCGGACAGGGCTCGACCTGCGCCAGCGCCACGTAGGCCGACTCGGCATCGGCGAACTCGGCCACGACATCGATGTCGGGCTCGAGCTCGAGCAGGCGGCGGTAGCCCGCGCGCACGACGGCGTGATCGTCGGCGAGCGCCACGCGATGGCGCGCGCGGGCCGGACTCGCGAACGCGGGCATCATCGCGCGACCTCCGCGCCCGCCGCGAGCGGCAGCGTCGCTTCGAGACCGAGCCCGCGCCCGTCGAGGCCGGGGCCGAAGCGCAGTTCGCCGCCCAGCGACCAGATGCGCTCCTGCAGGCTCGCAAGGCCGGTGCCCTGGCGCATCGCCGAGATATCGGCCAGGCCGATGCCGTCGTCGCGCACCGACCAGCGCAGCCGCGGCGATGCAGCACCCGCTGCGTCCTCGAGCGTGAGCGCCAGTCGCACGCGCCGCGCCTGCGCGTGGCGTGCGGCATTGGTCAGCGCTTCCTGGCTCGCGCGGTAGAGCGCCAGCACCAGTGCGCGCGGCAGGCGCGGCGCGGCTTCGTCATTCTCCGTCGGCCAAGGCAGCACGCTGCCGTCCGCGGCCCGCCTTTGCATCGCGAGATCGAGCGCGAGGCCGCGGTCGGCCGCCGGCGAACCGCTGCGCGACAGCGACTCGAGCAGCTCCGCCAGCCGCGCCGGCGCCTCGCCGCGGCCGTCGTCGGCCAGCGGCAGCGGGCGCAGGCGCGCGAGCAGCGCGCGGATGTCGTCATGGATCAGCCGGCATTGCGCGCTCATGCCCTCGATCACCGACGCGGCCTCGGCATCGTGCGCGTTGCGCCGCGCCAGCCAGGCGGCGTCGGCGCGCAGCGCGGTCAGGCGCTGGCCGAACTCGTCGTGCAGCTCGCGCGCGAGCCGCGTGCGCTCGTCTTCCTGCAGGCTGAACACCTGCTGCGCGAGCACGCGGCGCGCGGCCTGCGCTTCGTCGAGCGAGGCGGCGAGCCGGCGCAGCGCCTGCGCGATGGCCTCGAGCTCGCGCACCGGCATTGCCGGCAGCGCGGCAATGGCCCGCGGCGCATCGCGCGCCGGATCGCCGAGTGCGCCGATCGCCGCCAGCAGCCGCGCCAGCGGCGCGAACGAGTGCGCCAGCGACCAGCGCATCACCGCCAGCAGGCCCGCGCAGCCGAGCAGCAGCACCCCGAACATCGCCAGCCAGTTCGACAAGGCCTCGCGCTGCTCGCGGTCGGACGAGGCCACCAGCGCGAGCTGCCAGCGCGTGCCGTCGGGCCGCGCGACGCTCCACTCGACGCGCTGCGAGGGGGGCGGCGGGAACAGGCGCTGGTTGAGCGCCAGCGCCGCGCGCATCGGCCAGGCGTCGGCCGGCGGCGCCGGCGCGGCGAGGCGTTCGCGGCCTTGCGCGTCGCGCACTTCGAGATGCAGGTGGCGCGCATCGCGCGCGGGCTGCAAGGCCGCCACGCGGGCCAGGGCCTCGTCGTCGGTCAGCGTCGAGAGCCCGGACAGCAGCGCGGTGAGCCGCGCGCCGGCCACTGCATCGGCGAGCTCGTCGCGCATGTCCTGCTGCGCGCGCTGAAGGCCCAGCAGCAAGGCGAGCACGAGGCACAGCAGCGCCAGCGCGCCGGCGCGCCGCATCACCAGGCCCGGCAGCGCCAGTGGCGCTGCTGGGGTGGGCGCCGAGGCCGGCGCCGATGCATCGGGAGCGATTCCCGAAGACGGCGGCCCGGCCGTTGCTCTCAGATAGGCGTCTGTTCCGTTCACGACACAACGACTCGAAGCAGGAGACACACGATGGCCCGAAGGGCAACACGCCGACGCGAAGCGCCGGTGCGCAAGGCAGCGATGATCACCGCAGGCGCCGCGATCGCGGCGTGTCGTCGCGGCACACCGACCCTAGGGCTTCCCCGCACTGCCGTGGCCGCCGCGCTGGCCGTGCTTTGTGCCGGCGCTGCCGCGCAGGGCACCGCGGCGGTGCCGACCGCCCAGTTGCCCGGTGTCGAGGTCATCGGTACCAGCCCGCTGCCCGGCCAGGGCATCGACCGCGACCTGCTGCCCTACGCGACGCAGCTGATCCGGCGCGAACGCATCGACCAGGCGCAGTCCGTCAACCTGAGCGACTTCATGAACCGCCGCGTGGCCGGCGTGCAGCTCAACGACATCCAGGGCAGCCCGTTCCAGGGCGACCTGACCTACCGCGGCTTTCGCGCGTCGCCGCTGATCGGCGCCGGCCAGGGTCTCTCCGTCTACCTCGACGGCGTGCGCATCAACGAGCCCTTCGGCGACGTCATCAATTTCGACCTCGTGCCCGAATTCGCGGTCCGCACGATCTCGCTGGTGCCGGGCGCGAACCCGGCCTTCGGCCTCAATTCGCTCGGCGGCGCGCTGGCCTATTCCACCCATGACGGCCGCAGCGCGCCGGGCCTGCAAGGCGAGATCGGCGCCGGCAGCTTCGGGCGCAAGCGCGTCGACCTGAGCTACGGCGTGGCCGACGACAGCGGCTGGCATGCCTATGTCGCCGCGACGGCCTTCGACGAACACGGCTGGCGCGACCACTCCGAGGGCGACCTGCAGCACTTCTTCGGCAAGCTCGGCCACGACGACGGCAGCACCGCGTGGAGCCTGGGCCTGCTGCTCGGGCGCAGCGACCTGGTCGGCAATGGCCTGCTGCCGGGCTACGGCATCGAAGACGGCGAGCTCTCGCGCGACCTCTATTTCCATCGCCGCGAGTCGGTCTACACCTACCCCGACCGCACCGAGAACCGGCTCGACCAGCTCGCCTTCAACCTGCACCAGACGCTGGACGCGAGCAGCACGCTCTCGGCCCTGGCCTACGTGCGGCGCACCGGGCGCGACACCGTCAACGGCGACGAGGCCGACACCGACGACGACAACACGGGCGGCGAAGGCAACCCCGAACCCAGCGGGACCAATGCCGCGTTCAACACCACGCGCACGCGCCAGACCGGCTACGGCGCGGGCATCAGCTATGCGCGCAACAGCGGGGCGCACCAGTGGCAGCTCGGCGCCACCGTCGACGCGAGCCGCGTGCGCTACCGCCAGCTCGAGCAGGAAGGCTTCTTCACGCCCGACCGCGGCGTCGTGCCGGCCGAAGGCGAGCCGGTCGAGCTGGCCGCCGATGTCGAGGGCCGCTCGACCAGCGTCGGCGTCTACGCGACCGACACCTGGCAAGTCGCCTCTCGCACGCACCTGACCGGCACGCTGCGCTACAACCGCTCGCGCGTGAGCAACCAGCTCACCACGCGCGACGACGACAGCGGCCAGATCGAGGACAAGCCGCGCGAACGGTTCAGCTACACCAGCCTCAACCCGGCGCTGGGCGTCGCGCACCGGCTCGAAGGCGGACCGACGCTGTTCGCCAACGTCGCGCGCAACACGCGCGTGCCCACCGTGATCGAGCTCGGCTGCGCCGACCCCGAAGAGCCGTGCCGCCTGCCCGCCGGCCTGCAGGCCGACCCCTACCTGGAGCAGGTCAAGTCGACCACCGTCGAGGCCGGCATGCGCTGGCCGATCGCGCCCGGCATGCGGCTCAACGTCGAGGCCTTTCGCACCGACAACCGCGACGACATCCTGTTTCGCAGCGTCAGCGTCAACGGCCAGCTCGGCTACTTCGCCAACTTCCCGAAGACGCGCCACCAGGGCGTGGACAGCGAATTCAGCGCCACGCTCGGCGCGCTTGAGCTCGGTGTCGGCTACAGCTTCCTCGACGCGACCTACCAGGCCCATGGCGTGCTGCGCCAGGGCGAGCGCAACGTGACGATCACGCCCGGCACGCGCATCGCGGGGCTGCCGCGCCATTCGCTCAAGCTCGCGGCGGACTGGCGCGTGGCCGCGGGCGTCACGCTCGGCGCCGACGCGCAGCTCTACTCGAGCCGCACGGTCTCGGGCAACGAGGACGGCCTGCTCGAGGACCCCGTGGACGGCGAGCAGCCCGAGGCGCACCGGCTCAAGGTGCCCGGCTACGGCCTGCTCCACCTGCGCGCGAACTGGAAGCCGAACAAGACCTGGGAGCTGTACGCCAACGTCAACAACGTGTTCGACCGCCGCTACGAGACCTTCGGCGCGCTGGCCGAGACGATGTTCAGCCCGACGGGGGCCTACACCGGGCAGGAGCGCGATGCGCTGTTCGTCGCGCCGGGAGCGGGGCGGTCGTTCTATGTGGGCTTGCGGATGAAGTTCTGACGGCCCCCGCCCCGCAACGCAGGCGGCGTTGCGCAATCGGCGCAGCCTGCGCTGTCCGCGGCACAGCGCAAGTCCGGGCGCCATCGCGGCGCGCAAGGAATAGCATCGAGCGGCACGCGGGGAATGCGCCTTGCTAACTTCGGGGCACGACCCGCGACTGCGCCGACCGACATGACCCCCGCCCTGCCCGCCTTCCTCGCGACCACCGAAGCCCTGCAGGTCGAGGTGCGCGCTCCAGCACGGCTGCACCTGGGCTTTCTCGATCCGAGCGCGACGCTTGGGCGCCGCTTCGGCAGCCTGGGGTTGGTGATCGACGGGCCGTCGACCGTCGTGCGCCTGGCCTGGCGTGGCAGCGGTACCGACGACGTCGGCGCCGCGCCCGGCGCGCAGCATGAGGTCGTGCGCGCCGCGCGCCACCTGCGCCGGCTGCGCGAAGCCTTGCCGCCGCTGCGCCACGGCGCGCTGCAGCTGCAGCTGCTGTCGGCGCTGCCCGCGCATGCCGGTCTCGGCTCCGGCACGCAGCTGGCGCTGGCGATCGGGCGCGCCTACGCGCGGCTGATGGGCCACGAGACCGCCGGCATCGCCAGCGCCGAACTCGCCCATCTGCTCGGCCGCGGCCTGCGCTCGGGCATCGGCATCGCCGGCTTCGACCAGGGCGGGCTGCTGCTCGACGGCGGCCCGGGGCCCGACGGGCGGCCCGCGCCGCTGCTGTCGCGCATCGCCCTGCCGTCCGCCTGGCGCGTGATCCTCGTGCGCGATCCGCGGGCCGCGGGCCTGTCGGGCGAGGCCGAGAAGGCCGCGCTGGCGCGGCTTTCGCCCTTTGCCGCCGAGCGCGCCGCCGCGCTGTGCCACGAGGTGCTGATGCGCGTGCTGCCCGGCGCGGCCGACGGCGACTTCGAGTCCTTTGCGCTCGGCCTGGGCACGGTGCAGCGCCTGCTCGGCGAGCACTTCGCGCCGGCCCAGCCGCACGGCGCCTTCACCAGCGCAGGCGTCGCGCGCCTGCTGGGCTGGATCGACGCCCACGCGGCGCAGCTCGCCGGCACGCCGGTGGCCATCGGCCAGAGTTCGTGGGGCCCGACCGGCTTTGCCTTCGTGCCCGATGCGGCGCGCGGCGAGGCGCTGATCGCCGCGGCGCGCGCGGCGGGCGTGCTCGACGCCGCGCTGCAGGTCGAGCTCGTGCGCGCGCGTTCGCAAGGCGCGCAGGTGCTGGCCGACGCCTCGGTGCCGGCCGGCCGCATCGCGGCCGCCGCCTGAGGCGGCGCGCTCTTTCGCCCTTCTCCTTCGATCCTTCAGCCGCCGACCATGGAACGTCCCTACATCCTCCACATGCTCACGCCCGGCAAGCAGATGAGCCCGTTCGACATCAACATGGCGGCCGATGCCGGCTGGCAGCTGGTGCCCACCTACACCGACGTGACGCTCGAGTCGGTGATGGGCCTGACGCAGGACGCGATCTTCTCGCGCGGCCCCAAGGGTGTCGCGCGCACCGGCCTGTTCATCGGCGGGCGCGACGTGCTGCTGGCGGCCGACATGCTCGAGCGCGCCAAGGCTTCGATGGTCAAGCCCTTCGTCGTCTCGGCGATGGCCGACCCGAGCGGCTCCTACACCACCGCCGCGGCAATGGTGGCCTGCGTCGAGGCCAAGCTGAAGGCGCGCGGCGAGTCGCTCAAGGGCCAGCGCGTGACCATCCTCGGCGGCACCGGCACCGTGGGCCGCATCGCCGGCGTGCTGGCGGCCAGGGAAGGCGCACTGGTCGTGCTGTCGAGCCGCCACGGCATCGATGTCGCCGAGGAAGCCGCCAAGGAAACCGGCAAGCGCTTCGACGCCACGCTGCACGGCGTCTCTGGCGGCGACCGCGAGGCGGTGCGCCGCTCGATCGCCGAGGCCGACGTCGTGCTCGCGACCGCCGCGGCCGGCGTGCAGGTGGTCTCGGCCGAGGACCTGGGCTTCGCGAAGCAGCTCAAGGTCGCGGCCGACGTCAACGCGGTGCCGCCGGAAGGCATCGCCGGCGTCGGCGTGATGGACGACGGCAAGCCGCTGGCCGGCACGCAGGCCGTGTGCATCGGCGCCTTGGCGGTCGGCAACGTGAAGTACCAGACCCAGCACCGCCTGCTCGTGCGCATGCGCGAGACCGACAAGCCGGTGATGCTGAGCTTCGACGCGGCGTTCGAGGTCGCGCGCGGCGTGCTCGCCGAGGCCAAGGGCTGAGCCGGGCACCGGCAGCCGCGCGGCCATGGCCACGCCCACGCTGATCGTCGCCGGCATCTCCGCGCGCCTGATGGCCGAGGCCGCGGCGCGCGACGGCTATCGCGTGATCGCGCTCGACGCCTTCGGCGACCTCGACACACGCCGCGCCAGCGCGGCCTGGCTGTCGATCGCGCGGCCGGATGCACTGTCGATCGACGGCTCGCTGCTGCTGCAGACGCTGGCCGCTCGCGCACGCGAGCGCGGCGTGATCGGCTGGGTGGCCGGCAGCGGCTTCGACCATGCGCCGCTGTGGCTCGAACAGGCCGCCGAGCGCCTGCCGCTGCTCGGCACGGCGCCGGCGGCGCTGCGCGCGCTGCGCGATCCGCTGAAGTGGTTCCCGCTGCTCGCGCGCCTGGGCCTGGCGCATCCGCCGACGCGCTTCGAGCTGCCCGCCGAGGGCGTGGACCGCAGCGGCTGGCTGGTCAAGGACTTGCACGCCAGCGGCGGCTGGTCGGTGCGGCCGGCCGAAGGCGCGACGCGCCTGGCCGACAGCGAATGCGTGCAGCGCGAGCTGCTGCACGCGACGCCGATCTCGGCGCTGTTCGTCGCCGACGGCCAGCGCGCGGTGCTGGTCGGCTGCCAGCGCCAGCTCGTCACCACGGTCGGCGCGCTGCGCCACGTCTATGCCGGCGTGATCGGCCCGATCGTGCTGGCGCCGCGCGTGCTCGCGGCGATCGAGCGCGCGCTCGCGCAGCTGGTGCCGGCCACGCAGGTGCGCGGCCTCGCGAGCCTCGACCTGCTGGTGACCGACGAGGCGGACGAGCAGCCGATCCGGGTGCTCGAGCTCAACGCGCGCCCACCCGGCAGCCTGGCGCTCTACCCGCACTGCCCGCTGATGCGTGCGCATGTCGACGCCTGCCGCGGCGAGCTGCCGAGCGCGGCGATGCTGCGCGAGGGCAGCGCGCGCGGCGGCGGTGCCGAGCTGCGCGGCCTCGAGATCGTCTATGCGCGCCGCCGCGTGCGGATCGGCACGCGCGCCGCGCAAGACCTTGCCGCGCGCGACGACGCGCACGACCTGCCCGCGGCCGGCCAGAGCTTCGACGCCGGCCAGCCGATCGCCAGCCTCAGCGCGCGCGGCGACGACGTTGGCGCGGTGCGCGCCGCGCTCGCGCGATCGCGCGAGGCACTGCTTGCCGACCTGGAGAATCCCGAATGACCTCGCCCCTCGCGGACATCAGCGTCAACGCGCTCGCCGCACCCCTGCTCGACGACCTGCTGGCGCGCGCCGCCGCCTTGCGCGTGGGCGTCGCGCGCGACGCGCGCGGCGTGACGATCGTCGATGCCGGCATCGAGTCGCCCGGCGGCATCGAGGCCGGGCTCGCGGTCGCGCGCATCTGCATGGGCGGGCTCGGGCAGGTGAGCTTGCGCCATGACGCCGCCAGCGGCTGGCCGACCTGGATCGACGTTGCCAGCTCGCAGCCGGTGCTCGCCTGCCTGGCCAGCCAGTACGCCGGCTGGAGCCTGGCGGCCAGCAAGGAGGAGACCGGCGGCAAGAAGTTCTTCGCGCTCGGCTCGGGCCCGGCGCGCGCGCTGGCCGGCAAGGAAGCGCTGTTCGGCGAGCTCGGCTACCGCGACCGCTGCGAGCGCGGCGTGATCGTGCTCGAGGTCGACCGCGCGCCGCCGGACGTGGTGATCGACAAGCTGCTGCACGACTGCGCGCTCGCGCCCGAACGGCTGGCCATCGTGCTGACGCCCACGCGCAGCGCCGCCGGCACGACGCAGATCGTCGCGCGCGTGCTCGAGACCGCGCTGCACCAGGCGCACGAGCTGCACTTCCCGCTGCACCAGATCGTCGACGGCACGGCCAGCGCGCCGCTGCCGCCGCCGGCCGCCGACGGCGTGCAGGCGATGGGCCGCACCAACGACGCCATCCTCTACGGCGGCCGCGTCCACCTGACGGTGGATGCCGACGACGAGCACGCGCGCCGGCTTGCCGGCACACTCTCGTGCACCAACTCGCGCGACTACGGCCGCGGCTTCGCCGAGACCTTTGCCGCGGCGAACTACGACTTCTACAAGATCGATCCCGCGCTGTTCGCGCCGGCCGAGGTGTGGGTCTCCAACCTGCGCACCGGCCTCACGCATCACGGCGGACACACGGACCTGGAGCTGCTCAAGCGCCAATGGATGAGCCAATGAGATCCACCCGGGCCGCAGCACCGGGCCGCCCCAAGCAAGGCCCGCCCCTATCGGCAAGCGGGGAGCCGACATGACCCGCGTCGCGATCTTCACCGACGAGATCGGCTGGCACACGCGCCAGTTGCAGGCCGCGCTGCGCGCGCGCGGCGCGCAGGGCCGCTGCGTCGACCTGGCCGACTGCCGCATCGACCTCACGGCCGGCTGGCACGGCCTGGCCATCCCCGGCTTCGGCGGCGCGCTGCCCGATGCAGCGCTGGTGCGCGGCATCGCCGGCGGCAGCTTCGAGCAGGTCACCAAGCGACTCGGCATCCTGCACGCGCTGCGCGAGCTGGGCGTGCCGGTCTACAACGATGCGCGCGCGATCGAGCGCAGCGTCGACAAGTCGATGACCAGCGCGCTGCTGCACGCGCAAGGCGTGCCGACGCCGGCGGCCTGGGCGATCGAGTCGCAGGCCGAGGCCGAGCGGCTGGTGATGCGCGAAAGCGCCGCCGGCCGCGCGCTGGTGCTCAAGCCCTTGTTCGGCTCGCAGGGCAAGGGCCTGGTGCGCGTGGGCTGCGTCGACGGCGAGCACATGCCGCTGCCGCCGCTGTCCGGCTTCGGCCAGCTCGCCTACCTGCAGCGCTACGTCGCACCGCTGCACCACGTCGCCGGCAAGGACGCCAGCAGCCACGACTGGCGCGTGCTGGTGATCGGCGGCACGGCACGCGCGGCGATGCAGCGCGTCAGCACGCACTGGATCCACAACGTCGCGCAAGGCGCGAAGGTCGTGCGCGCGATGCTCACGCCCGAGCTCGCGCACGTGGCGCAGCGCGCCGCGCAGGCGCTGGGCATGGACTATGCCGGCGTCGACCTGATCCCCACCGCCAGCGAGCCGCAGGTGCTCGAGGTCAACGGCGTCGCGGCCTGGCAGGGCCTGCAGCGCGTGACCGACTTCAATCTCGCGCAGGCCATCGTCGACGACCTGCTTGAGCGGCGCCTGGGCGGCGCCACCGCGCAGGCCGAACAAGGTGCGCGACGTGCGTGAGCGCATCGCCGCCGCCTTCGAACTTGCCTGCACCCTCGACGTCGCGGTGCGCAAGCCGGGCAACGTGAGCCTGGTCTCGCCGGGCCACGGCATGCGCGCGCAGCAGTTCGTCGACAGCGCGCACGCCGCGCGCGACGCGATCACGCTCGACGGCGCCTCGGTCGGCGAGCGCATCGAGGTCGGCGTGTGGGCCACGCAGGCGGTCGCCGGCTGCAACACCAACCTGGGCATCTTGCTGCTGGCCGCGCCGATCGCGATGGCCGCCGAGGTCGGACGCGACCTGCGCACCGCGCTCGCGGCCGTGTTCGCGGCGCTGACGCTCGACGATGCCGAGCGCACCTTTC
This sequence comes from Caldimonas sp. KR1-144, assembly GCF_049446155.1. Lineage (NCBI taxonomy): Bacteria > Pseudomonadati > Pseudomonadota > Betaproteobacteria > Burkholderiales > Sphaerotilaceae > Caldimonas > Caldimonas sp. KR1-144. The sequence goes on along the minus strand of NZ_JBMSEE010000007.1, from coordinate 265,233 downwards.
GCGCAATCACGGTGGCCAACCCCGGCGGGCTCGGCCACAGCAGCGAGGCCGACGTGCGCGCGCCCGCGACGATGACGCTGCGCCAGGCGATGCAGCTGGCCGCGCACCGCGACCGCATCGCGCGGCAGTACGCCGAGGGCGGCGCCGAGCTGTTCGACCTCGGTCTCGCCGCATGGGACCGCCATGGCCGCTGGGACGACCCGGCGCCCGGCGTGCAGGCGGTCTACCTGGCCTGGCTCTCCAGCGAAGCCGATTCACACATTGTTCGACGCCAGGGCGCGCCGGCGGCACAGGCTGTCACCGCCGAAGCGGCCGTCTGGGCCCGCCGCGCCGAGGCCGGCGAGCACCTCGATGCCGATCCCGCCTTCGCCGCCTGGGACCAGTCCCTCAAGCGCCAGGGCTTGAACCCCGGCACCAGTGCCGACCTCACCGTGGCAACCCTGATGCTGGCCGCCTTGCTCGACGATCGGGCCTTCGCTGGCATGGAACGTGATAACTGATCGGTTGCTGGGTCTTTCGTCCCGGCGCTCTAGAGCCCGAAGTACCAATCCCTAAAACCCCAACCGGAGACTGAATGCCATGGCAAAGATCGATCGCATGCTGGTCGGCGAGTCGCTGGTCGGTGACGGCAATGAAGTTGCCCACATCGACCTGATCATCGGCCCGCGCGGCAGCCCCGCGGAATCGGCGTTCGCCAACGCGCTGACGAACAACAAGGACGGCTTCACGTCGCTGTTGGCCGTCGTCGCGCCGAACCTGCTGACCAAGCCCAACACGGTGATGTTCAACAAGGTCACCATCAAGGGCGCCAAGCAGGCCGTGCAGATGTTCGGCCCGGCCCAGCGCGGCGTCGCAATGGCGGTGGCCGACAGCGTCGAGGACGGCACCATCCCGGCCGACGAGGCCGACAACCTGTTCATCTGCGTCGGCGTCTTCATCCACTGGCTGGCCGAAGACGACAAGAAGATCCAGGAGTTCAACTACAAGGCCGTGCGCGAGTCGATCCAGCGCGCGGTCCGTGGCGAACCCTCGGCGCGCGACGTCGTCGCCAAGAAGGGCAGCGTCGCCCACCCGTTCCAGGCGAAGTAAGGACCAAGGGGCGGTCCCTCGCCGAGGCGCGCAAGCGCCGAGGTACGTTCCACCCGCCCCCGTCGTTCCCAGCGCGCCTCTCCTTGTGCGTAGCACCGGAAAAAGCGCCCCTCGGGGCGCTTTTTCCGTTCTTGCATGGGTGCAATGAACGCCCGAGTGGCTCTTGACCAAGAGCTTGCGCGGATCCGGCTACGCCGGTCCGCAGCAAGGGTCCCCTCGGGGGGCAGCGCCGCGGCGTAGCCGCAAGCGTGGGGGCTCTATTTCGGAACGTGGCCGGCGCCGATGAGCGAGAGCACTGCGGCGCCCTTGTGGGTCAGGCGCTCGTGTGGATCGCGGCGGCGCTCGATCACCACGCCAACCGCCTCCACGTCATCGAACTTGCGCGGCTTGGCCACCGCGACGCGCACCCAGTGGGCGCCGAACTCGTCGAGCAGGATGTCGGCCACCGATTCTGCGAAGGCCTCGAGCAGCTGCAGGCGATGCTCCTGCAGGTGGCGATGCAGCCGCGTGCGCACGACGCTGTAGTCGATCGTGTCGGCGATGCTGTCGGTGTCGCAGGCGCGCGGGCGCGGCACGCCGGCCACCACGTCTATGCGCAGCGGCTGCGTGTCGTGCAGCTCGTCGTGGTGGATGCCGATCACCGTGTGTCCGGTGAAACCCTCGATGAAGACCAGATCGAGCGGCTCGGCAGCGCTCGCGACGGGCGCTTGCGCAAGAACTTGCAGGGGGTAGGCGGTCACGGGGTCTCCTGGCGGCGCAGTCGGGATTATCGGCAAGGCAGCAAATCACGGGCCAACGCATGGCCTCGGGGCGCGGGCCGCGCGGGCACGCGAATTGCGCTCCGGTCGCCGGCAGGATGGCGGGCCCTCGGGGTTTCCCCCTGCGCGTGATCGAACAGAGCGCGAGAATGCGCATCCCAGACGGCTCGCAGTCCTGCCGGGGCTGACGTGGCCGCATCCGCCCACCGCGGAGGAGACATGAGCCTGACGTTGACGCCCACCGACCACCGCCACGCGCACCGCGTGCTGGAAGTCGTCGAGCATGGAAATGCTGTCGGAACCGCGGCCGAGACGAGCGACCTCGTCGCCCGCTCCTGGCAGCGCTGCCTGCAGGAACACCACCTGCATCCCGACCGCCCGCGCAAGCCGCCGGTGATCGGCAAGGCCGCGCTCGACGAACGCTGCCTGCGCCTGGCCGACCTGATCGACTGCGCGCGCTACGAGATGACGACGCTGTACCAGCAGCTCGCCGATCCCGAGTCGGCCGTGGTGCTGACCGACACCGACGGCGTGATCATGCACATGGTCTCGTCGCCCGAATTCGCCGAGGAAGTGGCGCCGCTGGGCTTTCACGTCGGCGCGGTGTGGAGCGAGGCCGAGGCCGGCACCAACGGCATGGGCACCTGCCTCGCGGCGGCCGGCCCGGTCGCGGTGCGGCGCGAGGACCACTTCTTCACCCAGTTCACCTCGCTGACCTGCTCGGCCGTGCCGGTGCACGACGCCAGCGGGCGCATGTGCGCGGTGCTCGACGTCACCAGCCGCTCGGGCCTGCAGCAGCAGCACCTGCTGGTGCTGCTGGGCATGACCGCGCAGATGATCGAGAACCGCCTGCTCGACCTGCGCTACCGCGATGCCCACCCGGTGCACTTCCACTCGCGCCCGGAGTTCGTCTACACGCTGCACGAGGGCAAGCTCGCCGTCGCGGCCGACGGCCACATCCTCGCGGGCAATCGCAGCGCGCTGATGCAGCTGGGCTTTCGCAGCGTCGAGGAGCTGCGCCTGAAGCGCGTCGAGGACATCTTCCAGACCTCGCTCGAGAACCTGCTCGATCGCAGCAGCCGCAGCGCCTACCACCCGGTGGTGACGTATCGCGCGGCCAATGCGGCGAACCGCTTCTTCGCGGTGGCGCGCCGTCCGGCCGCCGACGCGGCGAGCGAGCGCAACCTGCGGCCCTCGCCCGCCGCCCAGCGTTCGCGCGGCGCGACGGTCGACGCGGTCGACGCCGCGATCAGCTCGCCGCCGGCGGTGGCCGCGCGCGAGAACGTGGGCTTCGGCGATCCGCGCCTGGCCGAGCAGTTCCTGCGCGCCACGCGCGCGATCGCACGCGAGATCCCGGTGCTGCTGCACGGCGAAACCGGCGCGGGCAAGGAGGTCTTCGCGCGCGCGCTGCACGCCAAGAGTCCGAACGCCGCCGGCGCCTTCGTCGCGGTCAACTGCGCGAGCCTGCCCGAGAGCCTGATCGAGAGCGAGCTGTTCGGCTACCGCGCCGGCGCCTTCACCGGCGCGCAGCGCACCGGCCGGCGCGGCAAGATCCTGCAGGCCGACCGCGGCACGCTGTTCCTCGACGAGATCGGCGACATGCCGCTCGAGCTGCAGGCGCGACTGCTGCGCGTGCTCGACGAGCGCCAGGTCACGCCGCTGGGCAGCGAGGACGTGGTCTCGGTGCAGTTCCAGCTCGTCAGCGCCAGCCACCGCGATCTGGGCGCGTTGGTGCAGGCCGGGCGCTTTCGCGAAGACCTCTACTACCGCCTGTGCGGCTACACCGTCGCGCTGCCCTCGCTGCGCGAGCGCAGCGACAAGCGCGAGCTGATCCTCGGCCTGCTCGCGGCCGAGGCGGGCGCGCAGGCGACGCTGTCGCCGGCCGCGCTGGCGCGCCTGATGCAGCACGCCTGGCCCGGCAACGTGCGCCAGCTGCGCCATGTGCTGCGCACCGCGGTGGCGCTGGCCGACGGCGACCGCATCGACGTCGCCCACCTGCCGGCGCTGAGCCCCGACGGCGCCGTCGCGGGCACGCCGATGGCGCTGCCCGCGCCGACGGTGATGGCCGCCGAGCCCGAAGCCGCCAACGACGAGGCGCCCGACGAGACCGCGGCCGCGACCGCCGGGCTCAACCTCATCCAAGCCAATGAACGCGAAGTGCTGCTGCGCCTGCTGCAAGATCAACGCTGGAACGTGAGCAACGTCGCCAAGGCGCTCCATGTCAGCCGAAACACCCTCTACCGCAAGCTCCACAAGCTCCACATCCCGCTCTCGCACCAGCGATAGCGGCTCCCTCTCCCGCCCGGGCGCCGGTGAAGCCGGCTCCCTCTCCCGCATGCGGGAGAGGGCTGGGGTGAGGGCAACGCGCGACGCCGCGACGCACCCCTCATCCCCACCCTCTCCCCGCCAGCGGGGCGAGCGTGCGGACAGCACCCGCGCGACCGCCGCGCACGACGCGGCGCAGGATGACGACGTTCCCGCCATCGCTGCCAAGCGCCGCTCGCGCTTCGCCTGGTGCGTCACCGGTTCCGGCCACTATCTCGACGAATCGCTCGAGATCGCGCGGCGCCTGCCCGACGTGGACCTGTTCCTGTCGGCCGCGGCCAACGAGGTGCTGCCGTTGTATGGCCATCGGATCGAGCAGCTGCGCGAGCGCTTTCGCGTCTTTCGCGACAACAGCGCCAGCTCGGTGCCGGTGGGCTCGCTCTACGACGACATCTACCACACGGTGGTGGTCGCGCCGGCCACCAGCAACACGGTCGCCAAGTGCGCCTACGGCTTCAGCGACACGCTGCCGACCAACATGTTCGCGCAGGCCGGCAAGCTGGGCATCCCGGGCATCGTGTTCGCGTGCGACACCGAGCCGGTGGTCGTGACGCGCGCGCCGCAGACCTCGCACGAGGAGTGGCTCACGCTGCGCCCGCGCCGGCTCGAGCTCGACAACGTCGAGCGATTGCGCGCGATCGACTTCTGCCAGGTCGTGACCACGCCCGACGAGCTGGTCGCCGCTCTGGGCGCGAGACTTGCGGCGTTGAAGCTCGCATGGAACACATCCTCTTCCTGACCGGCCGATTGGCCGAGCCCGCGCTCAGGCGCGTGCTCGCGGGCATCGAGCCGCCGGCCTTCAGCTGGGAGGTGCGCGAGATCGGGCTGCAGGTCGCCGCGCTGATGACGACCGACATGGTCAAGCGCCGCGTCGCCGCGCCGGTGCAGGCCGACCGCATCATCCTGCCCGGCCGCGCGCGCGGCGACGTCGATGCGCTCACGGCCCACTACGGCATCCCGGTTCAGCGCGGCCCCGAGGAGCTCAAGGACCTGCCGCGCTTCTTCAGCCGCGAGGCGCAGCCGGTGGACCTGAGCCGCTGGCGCACGAGGATCTTCGCCGAGATCGTCGACGCGCCGCGGCTCGACGTGGCCGCCACCGTCGAGCGCGCCCGCGCCTTGAAGGCCGACGGCGCCGACGTGATCGACCTCGGCGGCCTGCCGGCCACGCCCTTTGCGCATCTGGAAGACGCGGTGCGCGCGCTCAAGGCCGAAGGCTTCACGGTCAGCGTCGACTCGCTCGATGTCGACGAACTGCGCCGCGGCGGCCAAGCCGGCGCCGACTACCTGCTCAGCCTCACGGTCGACACGCTGTGGCTGGCCGACGAGGTGGCCTCGACGCCGGTGCTGATCCCGCGCACGCCGCAAGACGAAGCCTCGCTCGATGCGGCCATTGCCGCGATGCGCGCCAAGGGCCGGCCCTTCATGGCCGACCCCATCCTCGACCCGCTGCCGTTCGGCTTTCTCGCCTCGCTCGCGCGCTACCACCGGCTGCGCGAGCGCGAGCCCGAGGTCGAGATCCTGGTCGGCGTGGGCAACATCACCGAGCTGACCGAGGCCGACACCAGCGGCATCAACGCGTTGATGCTGGGCATCTGCGCCGAGCTCGATGCCGCGGCCATCCTCACCACGCAGGTCAGCCAGCACGCGCGCCGCGCCGTGCGCGAGGCCGACTGGGCGCGGCGCATCATGCACGCGGCCGCCAGCACGCACAGCCTGCCCAAGGGCCTGAGCGACGCGCTGATGACGGTGCACGCCAAGCAGCCCTTTCCCGACACGCCCGAAGAGATCGCGGCCACCGCGGCGCAGGTGCGCGACCCGAACTTCCGCGTCCAGATCTCGCCGGCGGGCCTGCATGTCTACAACCGCGACGGCATGCGCATCGAGCGCGACCCGTTCGCGCTGTGGCCGCAGCTCGGGCTCGAGGACGACGCGGCGCACGCCTTCTACATGGGCGTGGAGCTGGCGCGCGCCGAAGTCGCGTGGCAGCTCGGCAAGCGCTACGCGCAGGACCAGCCGCTCGACTGGGGCGCGGCCGTCGAGCGCGCGCCCGACGATGCGAACGAGCAATGCGCGCCGGGCACCACCCTCACGCACAACAAGAAGAACGCCGCATGAACGAGATGATCTACGAAACCGTGGTGACCACGGTCGATCGCGAAGGCCGCGCCCACGTCGCGCCGTTCGGCGTGCGCTACCGCGGCCGCGAGGTCGTGCTGATGCCGTTCAAGCCCAGCGCGACGCTCGACAACATCCGCGCCAGCGGCCACGCGGTGCTCAACCTGACCACCGACGTGCGCGTGTTCGCCGGCGCGGTCTGCGCGCGCTGGCTGGGCCCGCGCGAATGGCCGCTGGTCCCGACGTCCGCGGTGCCCGGCATGAGGCTCGCCAACGCGCTGGCCCACAGCGAGCTGGAACTGGTGCACGACGACGACCACGCCGAGCGGCCGACGCTGCGCTTCGCGCGCGTGCGCGACGAGACCCATGCGCCCTTCGCCGGCTTCAACCGCGCGCAGGCCGCGGTGATCGAGGGCGCGGTGCTGGTCAGCCGGCTGCACATGCTGCCGCGCGAGAAGGTCGACGGCGAGGTCGAGTACCTGCGCATCGCGATCGACAAGACCGCCGGCGACGCGGAGCGCGAGGCCTGGGGCTGGTTGATGGCCGCGGTGCGCCAGCAGCGCGAGGCCGCCGCTGCGAAGGGATCCTCATGAGCGGCCTGGCGAACATCCGCGTGCTCGTCAGCGTGCGCGACGAAACCGAAGCGCTGGCCGCAGCCGCGGCCGGGGTCGCGCTGATCGATCTCAAGGAGCCGAACGACGGTGCACTCGGTGCGCTGCCGATCGCGCGCATCCATGCCGTCGTGCGCGCCGTGAAGCGCGCCGGCTCGCCAGCGCGCATCAGCGCCACCGTCGGCGACCTGCGGCTCGACGATGCGGCCGCGATGGCCGCCCTGCCCCGGCGCATCGCCGCCACGGCGGCCTGCGGCGTCGACTGGGTCAAGGTGGGTGTCGACGCGTCGACCGGCTCGCCGGCGCAGGCGACGGCGCTGCTGGACCTGCTGGCCTCGCAGCCCACGCCCGTCGTGCCGGTCTTCATCGCCGACGGCGGCGTCGCGAACGGGCTGCTCGACCACGCGGCGCGGCACCGCTTCCCCGCGTGGATGCTGGACACGTCCGACAAGTCGCGCTCGCTGCTCGAGCGGCACGACGACGCGACGCTCGCGCGCTTCATCGCCCGCGCGCACCGCACCGGCGCCAGGGCCGGCCTGGCCGGCTCGCTGCGCCTGGCCGACTGGCCACGCATCGCCGCGCTGGCGCCGGACGTGGCCGGCTTTCGCGGCGCGGTCTGCGCCGGGGATCGGCGGCAAGGGCTCGATGCCGCGCGGCTGGCGGCCCTGTTGAGCACGGCGCGGGTCGGCAAGGCCGCGGCCATTGCCACCATTTCGTAAGCGGGTTCGGGCGGGGCCCGGCCGGGCCGAGAATGCCGAGACCTCGGTGAGCTTGATCTGCTGATGAACCTGTCCGCTTCCGACGCACTCGCGCGCCAGCTGATCGCACTGGAGCTCGCACTGCAATCGCCCGCCGTGCGGCGTTCACCGCAGCGTGTGGGCGACCTGATCCATTCGGACTTCACCGAGTTCGGCCGCTCCGGCACGTGCTACGACCGTGCGCAGATCCTTTCGCGCATGGCGTGCGAGGACACGGGCGCCGGCAGCATCGAGTCGTCCGGATATGCGGTGAGGAAGCTCGGGGCCGATGTCGCCTTGCTGACCTACCGGTCGGTCCGGCGCCGTCCCGACGGCGGCATCGAACGCGAGACGCTCAGATCGTCGATCTGGCAGCTCGGCCCGTCGGGCTGGCAGCTGGTGTTCCACCAAGGCACGCCCCTCGGCGATCGATGACGCCCGGCAAAGCCTGCCCCATCGTGCTGCGCAACGCGAGCGCGCACACCGAGCTCCTCGCCTTTCGCCACCCGCTCGCAGGGTTGCAGCTCGTCAAGGGCAGCATCGAGCCCGGCGAAAGTCCCGCCCACGCTGCCTTGCGCGAGCTGTGCGAGGAGTCCGGCCTCGTCGCCACGCATGTCTCGCGCGACTTGGGCCCGTGGGCCAGCGGCTTTGACGGTCAGGTGTGGTCGTTCCAGCGCTGCGAAGTGTCCGACCCGTTGGCCGATCGCTGGTCCCACCGCACGCTCGACGGCGGCGGCCTCGTGTTCGAGTTCTTCTGGCATCCGCTGCATGCCGAACCCGATGCCGCGTGGCACGAGGTCTATCGGCGCGCCATCGCGGCCGTGCGCCATCGACTGGCCGCTTGACCCGCCGCGCAAGGCCCGACAGCATCGCCGGGCATGGATCTCCATACCTGGCTCGTCTACCTCCTCGCCTCGATCGGCCTGTCGCTGTCGCCCGGCCCGAACGGCCTGCTCGCGCTCACCCACGGCGCGCTGCACGGCCGGCGCAAGGCGCTCTTCACGATCGCCGGGGGCGCGCTGGGCTTCGTCACGTTGATCGCGCTGTCGATGTTCGGCATCGGCGCACTGCTGCAGGCCTCGCTGACCTGGCTCACGGTGATGAAGTGGATCGGCGGTGCCTATCTGGTCTGGCTGGGCATTCAGGTCTGGCGCTCGCCACCGATCGGCCTCGGGCCGAAGGCCGCCGCCGCGGCGCCGCGCGGCGGCGCGTCGCTGTTCCGGCAGGGGCTGCTCTCGGCGGTCACCAACCCCAAGGCGCTGCTGTTCTTCGCCGCCTTCTTGCCGCAGTTCGTCGATCCGTCGCGCGACCTGGCGCTGCAGTTCGCGGTAATGGCCGGCAGCTTCGCCGTCGTCGAGATCGCCACCGAGCTGCTGATCGCCAGCCTGGCCCAGCGCATCAGCCCCTGGCTCGCGCGCGTCGGCCGGCGCTTCAACCAGGCCTGCGGCGGCGTGTTCGTCGCGATCGGCGCGGCGCTGCCGCTGCGGGGCTGACGCGATGCGCCGCCTCGCCGCCGCAGGGCTGCTGGTCGCCGTGTCGATCGCCGCGCACGCCTGTCCGCCATCCGAATGGCCCCGTGCGCAGCTCGAAGCGCTGAAGGCGTCCCAGTGGCAGCTCGCCGATGCCGAGCGGCGCACGCGCCTCGCCTTTGATCTTCTGCCCTGCCTGGCCAGCCCCGATCCGCAGCTGCGCGATCAGCTCGCCTTCGAGGCGCTGCAGACCTGGCTGCGCACCGGCGCCTTGACGAGCGCAACCTCGCGCGAGCTCGGCGTGCGCCTGCAAGACATGCTCTCGGCGCCCGACCCCGACGGCGTCGCGCGGCCGTTCGCGATGCTGGCGCTGGCCGAGGTCGTGCGCGACGACCGCCTGCGCGGCGTGTGGACGAGCGCCGAACGCGACGCCACGCTCACGCGCGTGGCCGAGCAGCTGCGCGCGGTCACCGACTACCGGGGCTTCGAGCCCGGCATCGGCTGGCGCCACAGCGTCGCGCACGCCTCCGACGCGCTGATGCAGTTCGCGCTGAACCCGGCGCTCACGCGCGAGCAGCTCGACCGCATCCTCGCCGCGGTGGCGAGCCAGGTCATGCCGGCCGGCCACGCCTACGTGCACGGCGAGAGCGAGCGGCTGGCGCGGCCGGTGCTGTTCGTCGCCCGCCGCGGGCTGCATTCCACCGAGGAATGGCGGCAGTGGTTCACGCAGTTGACGAAAGCGGCCGTGCCGCCGGGCGAGCCGGCCTCGCTTGCATCGCTGGCGCGTGTGCACGATGTGAAGGGCTTCCTGATGCCGCTGTACATCGCGGCGCAGGAAGGCGGGCCACCCGAGTTGCGCGAACGCGTCCTTCCCGGCCTGGTGTCGGCGCTGCGCGCCCTGCCCTGAAGCTCAGCCGCCCAGCGCGCTGACCTCGGCGGTCAGCCGCACCGTGGTCTCGGCGCTGCTTTGAAGCAGGTTGCGCAGCAGCCGGATCGCCAGCGCCGGATGCTCGGCCTGCAGCGCCTCGAAACGATCGCGGCGCAGCACGCGGCACTCGACCATGGTGTCGGCACGCACGTCGGCTGAGCGCACGCCGCCGGCCAGCAGCGCCGATTCGCCGAAGCTCATGCCGGCCGACAGCGTGGCCAGGCGCTTGTGGCCGCCGTTGGGCAGCTCGACCACGACGCTGGCGTCGCCGCGCATCAGCAGGAAGACCGCGTCCGACGCATCGCCGCGACGCACGATCAGCGCCCCGGGTTCGTCGTCGCGGCGTTCGGTGTTGGCCGCAAGCCAGGCCAGCTCGTCGTCGTTCGCGCCGACGCACAGGCGGTGGCCGGCCAGGTCGACGGTGCCGATCACCCGCAGGCTGCCGTGGCGTTCGAGCACGCGGCGCTCGCACCATTCGAGGCCGAGTTCGAGCTGGGGCTGGAAGCTGATCCAGTGCGCGTCGCGCGGGTCGAGTTCGGCCTCCAGCCCGCAGAGCAGCTTGCCGCGGCGCACGCGCGTGAGCACGAGGTGCTGGTCGCGCGTCGCGCAGTAGTGCGCCAGGCTCGCGAGCAGGCGCGCGGCGGCATGGTCGACATGGCTCACGCGCTCGAAGTCGAGCAGCGTGAAGCGCCGCTCGTCGCCGGCGGCCACCACGTCGCGCAGCACCTGCTCGATGGTCGGGAAGCGCAGGTCGCCCTGCAGCTCGTAGACCGCGACCGCGTGGCCGTGGCGCTCGAGCACCGCGTTCTCCTCGGGCGCGCGGCGGCGCTTGGAGCGCACCGCCGCCAGCGTGTAGCGCGCGCGCACCGTCGACACCGAGGGCCGCGGCGGCTGCAGGAAATGCAGGCCCAGGTCTTCGGACAGGCGCTCGCACACGCGCACACCGCGCACGCTGTTGCCGCGCGCGTCCAGCGGCGGCGAGAACACGCCGATGCCGAGCTGGCCGGGCAACACGGCGATGATGCCGCCGCCGACGCCGCTCTTGGCCGGCATGCCGACGCGATAGGCCCAGGTGCCGGCGAAGTCGTACATGCCGCAGGTCGTCATCACGCTGAGGATGGGGCTGACGAACTCGCTGCGCACCGCGCGCTGCTGCGTCAGCGGGTTGACGCCGCCGTTGGCCAGCGTGGCCGCCACCAGCGCGAGGTCGCGGCAGGTCACGAGCACCGAGCACTGCTTGAAGTACAGATCCAGCGAGGGCTCGGGATCGGCGTCGATGATCCCGTAGTTGCGCAGCATGTGGCCGATCGCGCGGTTGCGGTGGCCGGTGCTGCGCTCGGACTCGGCCACCGCCTCGTCGATCGCGAGCGGCCGCCCGGCGTAGGCCGACAACGCGTCGACCACACGCGCGAGCCGCGCGCTCGCGTCGGCGCCAGCGATCAGCGACGAGGCGGCGATCGCGCCGGCATTGATCATCGGGTTGAGCGGTCGGCCGCTGCCGGGCTCGAGGCTGATCGAGTTGAAAGCGTCGCCGCTGGGCTCCACCGCGATCGCCTCCAGCACGCGCGCGAGGCCGCGGTCCTCGAGCGCCATGCCGTAGACCAGGGGCTTCGAGACCGACTGGATCGTGAAGGCCTGCGCAACGTCGCCGACCTCGTAGACATGGCCGTCGACGGTGGCGATCGCGATGCCGAACCAGCCGGGGTCCGCCTTCAGCAGCTCCGGGATGTAGCTCGCGAGCTGGCCGCCATCGAGCGACTTGAACTCGGCGTGCAGCTGCTGCAGGTAGGCCTCGACCGGCGAGCCCGCGAGTTCGGTGGATGGCGCAGATGGCATGCGCACCAGCTTGCAAGTTTCGTGCTGCGGCAAACGGGCGCCCCCCGCGCCCCTCCGTCCGCGGGGGGAGAGCGCCCGCGACGGCGCGTTGTTCGCTGGCAAGCGCCAGTTGTCGCGGCAGGGACCGGCATCCATACTCGACCAGTTCGGCCGCCGTCGCGCGCCGTCTCGTCGTCCAGGAACTGCTGTCCTTCTCATGCGCCAGTCCTACCAGGAAGAGTTGCTCGACCGGCACCTGCGCACCTTTCTTGGGAACCTGGAGCCCGAGGCCATGGCCCTGCTGCGCGAGCGGCTGCAATGGGTCGAGATCGGCGCCGGCGAGACGCTGATGAGCCAGGGCGAGCGCGGCGACTCGATGTACCTGGTGGTCAGCGGCCGGCTGCGCGCCTACGTGCGCGACGACGACGGCATCGAGCACATGGTGCGCGAGATGGCGCGCGGCCAGGTCATCGGCGAGATGAGCCTCTACACCGACGAGCCGCGCTCGGCCACCGTGGTCGCGATCCGCGACTCGGTGCTGGTGCGGCTCGACCGCGCCGAGTTCGGGCCGCTTTTGGCCAGCAGCGCGCAGCTGTCGATCACGCTGACGCGCCAGCTGATCCAGCGCCTGCAGTCGACGCAAAGCCGCTCGCGGCTCGCGCGCCCGGTCACGCTGGCGCTGCTGCCGATCACCGCCGGCATCGACCTGCGCGGCTTCGCCGACCGGCTGGCCGTGCACCTGGCGGGTTACGGCCGCGTGCGCGTGGTCGACGAGCGCTCGATGCTGGCCGAGCTGCGCGAGGCCGGCCTGCTGGGCGAGGCACCGCACGACGTGGCCGAGGTCAACCGCCTGACCGCGCTGCGGCTCGACCAGATCGAGGCGCAGCACGAGTACGTGCTGCTGCTCGGCAACGGCGCCCCCGACGCCTGGACCGACCGCTGCAGCCACCGCTGCGACGAGATCCTGCTGCTGGCCGACGCCGACCAGCCGCCCGAACTGCACGAAACCGAGCGCCGCTGCCTGATGGCGCGCAGCAGCCGCCACGAGGCCGCGGAGACCCTGGTGCTGCTGCATCCCGAGGACCGGCGCTGCCCGCGCGGCACGCGCCGCTGGCTGGAGCGCCGGCCCGTGGCGACGCACGTGCACCTGCGCCCGGCACTGGAACGCGACCTGGCGCGCCTGGCGCGCATCCTCACGCACAACGCGGTCGGCCTGGTGCTGGCCGGTGGCGGCGCGCGCGGCTTCGCGCACCTGGGCATCTGCCGCGAGCTGGCCGCGCGCGGCATCGAGGTCGACTATGTCGGCGGCACGAGCATCGGCGCGGTGATGGGGCTGCTGGTGGCCTGCGACCGGCCGCACGAGGAGGTGCATGCACTCGCCAAGCGCGCCTTCTCCGACAACCCGACCGGCGACTTCAACGTCCTGCCGATGCTCTCGCTGATCAAGGGCCGGCGCATGCGGCGCCTGCTCGAGACCGCGGTGCGCGAGCTGCTGGGTTTCGACGCCGACGTCGAAGACCTCTGGAAGAACTACTACTGCGTCGCCAGCAACTACTCGCAGGCCAGCGAGCACCGCATCCGCCGCGGCAACCTCGCCAAGGCGGTGCGCGCGAGCCTGTCGATCCCGGGTGCCTTGCCGCCGGTGATCCACGACGGCGACCTGCTGTGCGACGGCGGCACCTTCAACAACTTCCCGGTCGACGCGATGCTCGACGAACCCGGCGTCGGCTCGGTGATCGGCGTCGACCTCGAGTTCCGCAAGCCCAGGCGCATCGAACACGCCGAGCCGCCCGGCGTGTGGACGCTGCTGCGCGACCGCCTGCGCCCGCGGCCCAAGCGGCGCTACAAGTTCCCGTCGCTGATGGCCTACCTGATGAACGTGACCATCCTGTACAGCTCGTCGCGCCAGCGCGCCGCTCGCAAGCTGACGGACCTCTACTTCAACCCGCCGCTCGAGCGCGTGGGCATGCTGCAGTGGGACCGCTTCGACACCATCGTCGCGCAGGGCCATGCGCATGCGGTGCAGGTGCTGGATGCGCTGGCGCCGGAGCAGCTGGAGCGCTTCCGGGCGCGCGCGGCCTGAAGGAGCAGGAACGATGAGCGCCGCAACCGACCCTCACCCCTCGGACGCGGCGCACGGCCTGTGGAGCCGCCTCGCCGCCAGCCTGCGCGAGCGCCTGCGCGGCAACGGCCATGACCAGCCCGACCCGCGCGCCGAACTCGCCGCACGCCTGGGCGAGCACGCCGACAAGCTGGCCTCGGCCGCCAACGCGGTCTCGCAGATCGCGCCGGGCAGCCACGTCTTCGTCGGCACCGCCTGCGCGACGCCGCGCACGCTGGTCACCGCGCTCGAGGCGCTGCCCGTGCCGATCGCCGACGTCGAGCTGCTGCACTTCCTGACCGACCACGCGGTGCCGCACGACATGGACGGCACGGCGACCACGCAGTACCGCCACCGCGCGTTCTTCGTCGGCGCGGACATCCGCGCCGCGGTGCGGCAGGGCCTGGCCGAGTACGTGCCGCTGTCGCTGGCGCGGCTGCCGCAGCTGATCGCGATCGGCCGCATCCCGGTCGATGCGGCGCTGATCCAGGTCTCGCCGCCCGACGAGTTCGGCTACGTGAGCCTGGGCGTCTCGGTCGACGTGCTGCCGGCCGTCGTGGCCCGCGCGAAGCTGGTGATCGCCGAGGTCAACCCGCACATGCCGCGCACGATGGGCGACTCGACCCTGCACCTGAGCCAGATCCACCACCTGGTGCCGGTCGACACGCCGGTCATCGAGTACCGGCACCGCGTGCATGCCGAGCAGGTGGTCGAGCAGATCGCGCGCTACATCGGCAGCGTGATCGACGACGGCTCGACGCTGCAGATCGGCCTGGGCCGCTTCTCGAACGAGGCGCTGAAGTACCTCGACGACCGCAAGGACCTCGGCATCCACTCCGACGTCATCACCGACGCCATCGTGCCGCTGCTCGAGAAGGGCATCCTCACCGGGCGGCGCAAGTCGCAGCAGCGCGGCAAGATCGTCTGCAGCTTCGCGATGGGCAGCCGCAGGCTCTACGACCTCATCGACCGCAACCCGCTGTTCTCCTTCCAGCCGATCGAGGCGGTGGCCCAGCCGGCGGTGATCGCGGCGCAGCACCGCATGGTCTCGGTGACACAGGCCTTCGCGATCGACCTCAGCGGCCAGGCCTGCGTCGACCAGGAAGGCGGCGAGTTCTACGGCGGCATCGCGGCGCAGGGCGAGTTCCTGCGCGGCGCCTCGCGCTCCGAAGGCGGCAAGGCCATCCTTTGCCTGGCCTCGACGGACGACGCCGGTCACTCGCGCATCCGCGCCGCACTGCGCGAGGGCGAGAGCGTCACGATCGCGCGCACCGACGTTCACTACGTCATTACCGAGTACGGCATCGCCTATCTCTTCGGCAAGTCGATCCGCGAGCGCGCGGTCGCGCTGATCGGCGTGGCGCATCCGGATTTCCGCGCCGAGCTGTTCTCGCAGGCGCAGTCCATGGGCCTGCTGCCGGCGGACCAGACCCTGTCCAATCTGCGCGCCTACCCGGTCGAAGACGAGCTCACCGTCGCGCTCAAGGACGGCCGCAGCCTGCTCGTGCGTCCCGCGATCGCCAGCGACGCCGAAGGCATCCGCGCGCTGTTCCACAGCCTGTCGCAGCTCGATGTCTTCACGCGCTTCTTCCGCAACCTGCGCGGCCTGTCGAACCGCGACGTGCAGCGCCTGTGCAACGTGAACTTCGAGACCGAGGTCGCCTTCGTCGCCGTGGCCGGCACGCGCGAGCAGCCGGAGATCGTCGCGCACGCCTGCTACTTCATCGACGCGTCGACCAACCTCGCCGAGACCGCCTTCATGATCAGCCCGCGCTGGCAGGGCCAGGGCCTGGGCGGCGCACTGCAAAGGCGCATGATGGCCCACGCACAGTCGCGCGGCGTGCGCGGCTTCGTCGCCGAAATCCTCCCCACCAACACCAGCATGGTGAAGCTGGCGCGCGCCGGCGGCACGAACGTCAGCGTGGAGAAGACCGACGACAGCCTGAGGGTGACGGTGCTGTTCTGAACCGAGGTTCGGGGAGTTGAAGTGTCGTTTGCCATGCGCGATCGCGAACCCGCCTCCGGCACCCAGGTCACGGCTGCGCACGGCATGCGGCAAGACATTGCCGGCGGCGCGATCGCCGCCATCGTGATGCTGGCCATCGAGGGCAGCTACGGGTTGATCGCGCTGGCGCCGCTGGGCACGGTCTTCACGCCGCTGGCCTTTGCCTGCGGCATCCTGACCGCGGTGCTGGCCAATGCCGCGATGACGCTGGCCGGCGCGCGCGGCCCCTTGCTGAGCGGCTCGAGCGCGCCGCTGGCGCTGCTGATGCCGCCGCTGCTCGTTGCGCTGCTCGCGCGTCCCGAACTCGTGCGCGCCGACGGCAGCCCCGACACGCCGCTGCTGTTCGCGCTCGCCTCGCTCGGCGTGATCCTGGCCGGCGTGATGCAAGCGCTGTCGTGGCTGCTGCGCGTCGGCCGCGTCGTGCGCTACGTGCCCTACCCCGTCAGTGCCGGCTTCACCTGGGCCGTCGCGCTGCTGATGGCGGTGGCGATCGCGCCGGTGGCGCTTGGCCTGGCGCCGGGCCAGGCCAAGCTGGCGCAGGCGCTGCCGCAGGCGCGGCCGCTCGCCGTCGTGGTCACGCTGCTGACGCTGGCGGTGGCGCTGCGCCCGCCTTCGTGGACGCGGCGCGTGCCGCGCTTCCTGACGGCGCTGGCGGCCGGCACGCTGCTGCACCACGGCCTGCAGGCCGCCGGATTCGGCAGCGCGCTCGGCCCCGTCCTCGGGCTGCTGCCAGCCCAGGCCTGGGCGACCACGCCGGTCGAATCGCTGCGGCAGTGGCAGTCGCATGCCGGCCTCGTGCGCGAGCTGCTGCCGCTGCTGCTGCAATTCGCGCTGGCCGTCGCGCTGGTCAGCAGCCTGCAGTCGCTGATGGGCAGCTCGGTGGTCGACGGCCTGCTGCGCCAGCGCGGCGACCGCGAGCGCGGCCTTGCGATCCAGGGCATGGCCAATCTCGTCGCCGGCATCGGCGGAGGCCTGCCGGTGGCCGGGGCGCTGTCGCGCACCAAGCTCAGCATGGACGCCGGCGCCCGCGGACCGTACTCGCGCATCGCCTTCACCGTGACGCTCGCGCTCGCGGTCACGGTCGGCGCCGGCACGCTGCAGCACCTGCCGCTGGCGGTCATCGCCGGGCTGTTCCTGGCCAGCGCCTGGGGCCTGGTCGACGCCTGGGCGCGCCGCGCGACGCTCACGCTGCTGCGCGCGCTGCGCCACGCGCAGCGCCCGCCGCCCGGCCTCGCGGCCGATTTCGCCGTGATGGCGGCGGTGGCAATGGCCTCGGTGCTGTTCACGCTCGCGCACGGCATCGCGGTCGGCGTGCTGCTCGCGCTGGTGGCCTTCGTGCGCACGCAAAGCCGCTCGCCGGTGCGCGCGACCGGCTTCGGCGACCGCCGCCGCTCACTCAAGGTGCGCGGCGGCGCCGCGAGCCGCCTGCTCGCAGCGCATGGCCGCCGCATCGCGGTGATCGAGCTCGACGGCGCGCTGTTCTTCGGCACCGCCGACGTGGTGGCCGACGCGGTCGAGCGCACGGCGCGCGAGGCCGAGCTGATCGTGGTCGACTTCCGCCACGTCCGCGAGCTCGACGTGAGCGGCGCGCGCGGCCTGGCGCACGCGGCCGACGCGCTGCATGCGCGCGGCGGCCGGCTGATGTTCGCCTCGCTCGATGCCGGCGGCCGCTGGGGCCGGCTGCTGCGCGAGATGGACACGCGGGGCCTGTGGAGCGCGGCCGACTTCCTGCCCGATGTCGACCTCGCGCTCGAGCGCGCCGAGGACCACCTGCTGTCGCGCCTGGCGGCCGCGCCCGAGCGCGGCCACACGCTGTCGCTGTCGGAGACCCAGCTCGCCGCCGGGCTCGACGCGCAGGAGACCGCCTTGCTCGGCTCGCTGCTCGTCGAGCGCGAGGTCGCGGCCGGCACGACGATCTTCCGGCGCGGCGAAGCCGGCGACGCGCTCTACGTCGCGGTGCGCGGCGATGTCGAGATCTGGCTGCCGGCGTCGCAGGGCCATCGCGCGCGGCGGCTGGTGGCCTTCGCGCCGGGCGTGGTGTTCGGCGAGATGGCCGTGCTGCAGCGCCAGCCGCGCTCGGCCGACGCGGTCGCCGGCCACGACGCGCTGCTGCTGGCGCTTTCCCGCGCAGCGCTGGACCGCCTGGAGCGCGATCATCCGGCCCTGCTGGCCCGGCTGTTGCTCAACCTGAACCTCCAGCTGGCGCAGCGCGTGCGCGCGCTGTCCGACGAGCTGCAAGCGGCCCACACGCACACCGAGTGATGCGAACGCCATGATCCTGTGCCCCAAGTGCCACGAGGAGAACCCGCCCAAGTTCCGGCTGTGCGGCTACTGCGGCGAGCCGCTCGCGGCCGCCGCGCCGGCCCTGCCCGTGCGCGAGGTGCGCAAGACGGTGACGCTGCTGTTCTGCGACCTCAAGGGCTCGACCGCCTTGGGCGAGCAGCTCGATCCCGAGGCGCTGCACGAGGTCAAGGAGCGCTACTTCAGCGCGATGGCCGCCGAGATCACGCGCCACGGCGGCAAGATCGAGAAGTACATCGGCGACGCGATCATGGCCGTGTTCGGCCTGCCGGTGGTCCACGAGGACGACGCGCTGCGCGCGGTGCGCGCGGCCGCGGGCATGCAGGCCGCCTTGCATCGCGTCAACGAGGCGCTGGGCGCGCGCTACGGCGTCGTGCTGGCCAACCGCACCGGCGTCAACACCGGCGAGGTGGTGGCCAACGACGATCCGCGCGCCGACCAGAAGCTCGCCACCGGCGACGCGGTCAATCTCGCGGCGCGGCTGGAACAGGCCGCGCCCGAGAACCAGATCCTGATCGGCGACGAGACCTGGAAGCTGGTGCGCGACGCGGTCGAGGCCGAACCGGTCGAGCCGCTCACGCTCAAGGGCAAGTCGGAACCCCAGCCGGCCTGGCGGCTGGTCAGCGTCGAGGGCCTGGACGGCTACCAGCGCCGCCACGACGCGCCGCTGGTCGGGCGCGACCGCGAGCTGGCCGCGATCGACGAGGCGCTGGCCGAGGCGCGGCGCACGCGCGGCGCGCGCCTGGTCACGCTGGTCGGCGATGCCGGCATCGGCAAGTCGCGCCTGGCCTACGAGGTGCTCGCGCGCGCCGGCTCGGATGCCCGCGTGCTGCGCGGTCGCTGCCTGCCCTACGGCGACGGCATCACCTTCTGGCCGCTGCGCGAGATGGCCAGCGCGGCGGCCGACATCCGCTTCGACGACGCGCCCGCGGCCGCGCATGCCAAGCTGCGCGCGACGCTGGCCGACGATGCGGTGGCCGACCGCATCGCGGCGGTCGCGGGCCTGAGCGCGGCGGTGTTTCCGCTGCACGAGATCTACTGGGGCGCGCGCAAGTTCCTGGAGTCGTTCGCGGCCGGCGGCACGCTGGTCGCGGTGATCGACGACATCCACTGGGCCGAACCGGCATTTCTGGATCTCATCGTCCACGTGCTCGACACCGCGCAGGACGCGCCCATCCTGCTGCTGACCACCGCGCGCCACGACCTGATCGAAGAGCGTCCGCAGTGGCCCGAGCGCGACGGCGCGCTGCAGCTGGTATTGCGCCCGCTCAGCGACGACGCGGCCGCCAGCGTCGCGCACAACCTGCTCGGTGCGACCGGCCTGCCCGACGACGTGGTCGTGCGCATCGTCGAGGCGGCCGAAGGCAATCCGCTGTACCTGGAGCAGATCCTGTCGATGCTGATCGACAGCGGCACGCTGCGCCAGGAAGACGGGCGCTGGGTGCACGTCGCCGACGGCTCGGGCATCGCGGTGCCGCCCACCATCAAGGCGCTGCTCGAAGCGCGCCTGGGCCGGCTCGCTCGCGAGGAGCGCGCGACCATCGACCCGGCCTCGGTGGTCGGGCTGGAGTTCAGCGCGCCGGCCGTGATGTCGCTCGCGCCGAGCGCGATGTCGGGCGCGGTCGAGACGCACCTGAACACGCTCAGCCGCAAGCGCTTCGTCACGCGCACGCCCTCGGTCGACGGCGAGGCGATCTTCCGCTTCCACCACCACCTGGTGCGCGACACGGTCTACGGCGGCCTGCTCAAGCGCGCGCGCGCGACGCTGCACCACGACTTCGTGCGCTGGGCCGACCAGGTCAACGCGCAGCGCGGGCGCACGCTGGAGTTCGAGGAGATCCTCGGCTACCACCTCGAGCAGGCCCATCGCTATCTCAGCGAGCTGGGCCCGCTCGACGAACAAGGCGTCGCGATCGGCCGCGACGGCGCGCGCCGGCTCGCGTCGGCTGCGCGGCGCTCGTTTGCGCGCGGCGACCGCCATGCCGCGGCCAACCTCTACGGCCGCGCGCTGATGCTGGTGCCGGCCAGCGACGCGCAGCGCCTCGCGCTGCTGCCCGAGCTGGCCGAAGTGCTGCTCGAGCTCGGGCGATTCGACGCGGCGCGCGCACTGGTCGACGAGGCGCTGCAGTCGGCCGACGCGCAGACCCTGCCGCGCGTGAACGCCGCCGCGCAGCTCGCGCGCCTGCAGCTGCGGCTGCACAGCGGCGAGCCGGGCAACTGGGGCGACGCGACGCTCACGCTGACCGGCGAGCTGATCCCGCGCCTCGAAGCGCTCGACGCGCACGGCGAACTCGCCAAGGCCTGGCGGCTGGTCGCGCTGGTGCACCAGATCGCCGGGCGCTTCGGCAAGGCCGGCGAAGCGATCGACCGCGTGATGTCGCATGCGCGCTCGGCCGGCGACGAGCGCCTGATCGCGCGCAGCGCGCTGGGCCTCGTG
This sequence comes from Caldimonas sp. KR1-144, assembly GCF_049446155.1. Classification (NCBI taxonomy): domain Bacteria; kingdom Pseudomonadati; phylum Pseudomonadota; class Betaproteobacteria; order Burkholderiales; family Sphaerotilaceae; genus Caldimonas; species Caldimonas sp. KR1-144. Next base: position 244,542 of record NZ_JBMSEE010000007.1, on the reverse strand, counting down.
TTCAGCCTGCTCTACGGCCCCACGCCGGTGGCGCAGGCGGTGGCGCGCTGCGAGCGCGTGCTGGCCGACGGCCTGGGCGATCGGCAGGTCGAGGGCCTGATCCTGTGCAAGCTCGCGCAGCTGCTGGCCATGCAAGGCCAGTTCGACGCCGCGCGCGCCCACTATGCGCGCGCCCGCGCGCAGCTGCAGGACCTCGGCCAGGGCGTGCACGTCGCGTCGTCGTCGCTCGACCTCGCGGTGATCGAGCTGCTGGCCGGCGAGCCGGCCGCCGCCGAGCGCGAGCTGCGGCCCGACTACGCCGTGCTGGAGTCGATGGGCGAGACCTTCTACCTCTCGACCATGGCCTCGCTGCTCGCGCGCGCGGTGCGTGAGCAGCCGGGCCGCGACGACGAGGCGCTGGCGCTCACGCGCATGGCCGAGTCCAACGCGGCCGATGACGACGTCGATGCGCAGGTGCTGTGGCGCTCGACGCGTGCGCCCATCCTCGCTCGTGCAGGCGATGCGCAGCAGGCCGAGGCGCTGGGCCGCGCGGCGGTGGAACTCGCGCGCAGCACCGACGTGCCGGTGCTGCTGGCCGAGTCGCTCGCCGAACTGGCGACGGTGCTGCAGCACGCGCATCGCGCCGACGAGGCGTGCGCGCTGCTCGACGAGGCGCTGGCGATCTACGTCGCCAAGGGCGACACGGTCTCGAGCGCGCGCGTCCAGGCGCTGCGCGCCGCGTGAGCGGCGCGCGCCGCGTTCAGGCGATCACCACGAGACGCGGCCGTTCTCCAGCGCCTTGAGGCCGAACTCCCAGTCGCCGAGGTAGTCGGCCGATGGCGAGTTCTTCTTCGTGTACTCGAGCCGGTAGTCGACGCAGCGACGCGTGGTGGCGTTCGGCACGCGCCCGGGCAGCAGGTCGCACGCGACGATGTCCACCGGCGTGCCCGAGGGCACGAACTCGCCGTTGATCACGCTGCCGGGCTGGTAGCGCAGCACCGCGTTGGCGATCTTGGCGCCCGGCTTGAGCGTCGAGACGTCGCGGCGCAGCGTGACCAGCAGATAGTTGAAGCTGCCGGGGATCGTGAGCGTCGAGCGCACGCAGATCAGCAGGTCCGGCGCGCAGGAATTGGCGTCCAGATCCTCGACCACCTCGGCCTTCGCGAAGGCCGGCACGACGACGGTCGTGGTCCACGGGTCGCCCGGGGTCGCGATGCCGTTCAGGCCGGTGAAGATCTTCGCGCCGGCCGTCGGGATGTAGCTGCGCACGTCGGTCGCGGTGGGCGTGCCGAGCAGTGTGGCGGCACTGCCGGTCTGCGTGTCGACGTGGCTGGCGCCGGTGCTGTCGCCCAGGCCCTCGCCGTAGGCCGCGGTCCAGGCCAGCGAGATGCTGCTGCCGGCCGGCGGCGCGTTGAAGACCAGCACGAAGCTCGTGGTCGCGTCCGCGCCGCCGCCGCCTCGCAGCTGGCCGAGGCTGCAGGAGACGCTGAGCTTGGCGGCATCGGTCGCCTGGCAGCTCGCGCCGATGGCCTCGGCGAACGGCGCGCTCGCCGTCGCGCCGATCACTTGCGAGGTGGCCAGGAAGCGCACGTCGTTGATGGTGTTGGTGCTCTGGTTGACGATGCGCACCTCGTAGGCTGCGCGGGTGACCAGCGGCGGCGTCGCGCTCGGGCGGCTGTAGCTGACCGTCGCCGGGACGGGCACGACGCTGATGTCCACCGTCGGCGAGGCCGCCAGCGCGGGCAGCGCGCCGCACAGACCCATGGCCAGCAGCAGGCCGTGCCGCACGCCCCGCGCCGTCGCACGCCATGCGCGCGGCTTGTTCACTTCTTCGACAGCCATAGCGTCCTCGTCAACATCAAGACCGCGGCCGGTCGGGCCGTACCTCTCGCCCAGGGGCGAGCCGTGTCGGGAAACGTGGGCCGGCGTTCGGCCGGCGCAAGCAGTGGGAGCGGCGCTGAATGGGCTGCCCCACGCTTACTAAGCGTTACATTCTGTGCGGTCGTTCACAAACTTCAATCCATCAAGCAATGGAGTTAGGACGAACGGTCGTTCTGACGGTCGAATGCGGTCGATGAACGGCTCGCAGATGCGCGCATCCACTTTTATGGATAAACATCCATTAAACTGGATGCATGGATATCACCACCCGGCTCGGCCGACGGGTGCGCGCGCTGCGCGACGCCCGCGCCCTCTCGCTCGAGGCGCTCGCCGATCGCAGCGGTGTGAGCCGCTCCAACATCTCGCTGATCGAGCGCGGCGAGAGCAGCCCGACCGCCACCGTGCTCGACAAGCTGGCCGGCGGTCTGGGCGTGACGCTGGCCTCGCTGTTCGAAGACGAGACACCGGCGGTCGAACCGGCGCCGATCGCCCGGCTGGCCGATCAGCCGGTCTGGACCGACCCGGCGTCCGGTTACATGCGCCGCAACGTCGCGCCGGCCGGCGCTTCGCCGATCCAGCTGGTCGACGTCGTGTTTCCGCCCGGCCAGCGCGTCGCCTATGACGACGCCACGCGCGCGGCCGAGACGCACCAGCTGGTCTGGATGATCGAGGGCACGATGGAGCTCGCGGTGGGCCAGGGGCAATGGCGCCTCGAGGCCGGTGATTGCCTCGCGATGCGGCTGGACGGCCCGATCAGCTACCACAACCCCACCACGCGGCCGGCGCGCTATGCGGTCGCGCTCGTCACCTCGCCGCTGCAGATGGCCCCCCGCAGACCGAAACCATGAGCCCCACCACGACCGTACGCCGCGTCGGCGCCGACGAGGCGCACGCCTGCATCGAGCCCCTCGCCGACCTGCTGATCGACTGCGTCGAAGGCGGCGCGTCGGTGAGCTTCATGTGGCCGCTGGCGCGCGACAAGGCGCTCGCGTTCTGGCGCGGGGTCGCCGACGGCGTGGCGCGCGGCGAACGCGTGCTGCTTGTCGCCGAGGACGGCGACGGGCGCATCGTCGGCACCGTGCAGCTGATCACCGCACTGCCCGACAACCAGCCGCACCGCGCCGACGTGGCCAAGATGCTGGTGCTGCGCCGCGCGCGCCGCCAGGGCATCGCGCAGCGCCTGTTGCAAGCGCTCGACGACGCGGCGCGCGACCAGGGCAAGAGCGTGCTGGTGCTCGACACCGTGACCGGCGGCGACGCCGAGCGGCTCTACGCGCGCAGCGGCTGGCAGCGCGCCGGCGCCGTGCCGAACTACGCGCTGATGCCCGACGGCGCCTTGTGCGGCACGACCTTCTTCTACAAGCAGCTCTGAACCGGCGCGCGCCACGCGCCGGGCGGCCCCACTCCGCCTGCGGCCATCGCCGCCGCGCGCCGGGCCGGCCCCGCGTGCGCCGGGACAATCGGCCGATCGCATCAGCCCAGATTCCGGAGCGTCATGGCCGACCTGTCGCAGTTCCCGATCACCCGCAAGTGGCCCGCCCTGCATCCTGAGCGCATCCAGCTCTACTCGCTGCCCACGCCCAACGGCGTGAAGGTGTCGATCATGCTCGAGGAGACCGGCCTGCCCTACGAGCCGCACTTGGTGCGCTTCGACGCCAACGACCAGTTCTCGCCCGAGTTCCTGTCGCTGAACCCGAACAACAAGATCCCCGCGATCATCGACCCCAACGGCCCGGGCGGTCGCCCGCTGCCCCTGTTCGAGTCGGGCGCGATCCTGTTCTACCTGGCTGAGAAGTCCGGCCAGCTGATGCCCGCCGACCCCGCCGCGCGCTACGAGACGCTGCAGTGGCTGATGTTCCAGATGGCCAGCATCGGGCCGATGTTCGGCCAGGTCGGCTTCTTCCACAAGTTCGCCGGCCGCGAGTACGAGGACAAGCGTCCGCGCGACCGCTACACCGGCGAATCGAAGCGCCTGCTCGCGGTGCTCGACCAGCGCCTGGCCGAGCGCGCATGGATCATGGGCGACGAGTTCACGATCGCCGACATCGCGACCTTTCCATGGGTCAACAACCTGATCGGCTTCTACGAGGCCGGCGAGCTGGTCGACTTCCACGAGTTTGCGCACGTCGACCGCGCGCTGAAGGCTTTCCTCGAGCGGCCGGCGGTGCAGCGCGGGCTGAAGGTTCCGGCGCGCCCCGCGCCGTAGGCTCTTGGCTCCCTCTCCCGCACGCGGGAGAGGGAGCCAATGAAACCTAAGCCGGTTGAGGCCCCGGGCGCCCTGCCTCGACGACGAAGCGCGCGGCAGTCTCGACCGCGCTGCCCGCGTCCAGCGGCTGCTCGACCACGCGCAGCTGCGCATCGAGCCGCTTCGCGTCGAGCCGAAAGCGCACGTAGCCGCGCCGGTCGCCGCGGCCGTACTTGATGTGCGGGTTGAACGGCAGTGCCGCATCGATGCGCTCTTGCGCCAGGCCGTGGCTCGCGATCGAGGTGCCGCAGAACTCGCTCGCGACGACCGGCGCCTTCTCGTCGTCGAAGTCGGGCTTCAGGTCGGCGACGTAGTTCGTGTGCACGTCGCCGCCGAGCACGACGACGCCGGGTACCTGGCGCGCGGCCACGTCGCGCAGCAGCCGCTCGCGCGAGGGCGCATAGCCGTCCCAGCCGTCGGTCCAGTAGGTCGGGTCGACCGCCGGGTCGCGCCACGAGAAGCGCGCCATCAGGGTCTGCTGCGCGACCAGGTTCCACGGCCGCTCGAGGTCCCAGCCCTCGGCGAGCCAGCGTTCCTGCGTCGGCCCGAGCAGACTGCGCTTCGGGTCGGCGAGCGCCGCGCAATCGGCCGTGCGCACGGTGTTGGAGCCGGCGCGGTCGGGCCGCGGGCAGGCCTGCGGGTCGCGGTACTGGCGGTCGTCGAGCAGGTGAATGCGCGCGAGCCGGCCCCAGTCGAGCCGCCCGACGACGCGCAGGTCCGGCCCGACGGGCCGCATCGCCTTGGCAACCGGCTGGTGCTCCCACCAGGCCTGGTAGGCCGCGGCGCGCTGCGCGGCGAAATCGGCCTGCAGCGACTGGCCGACGAGGCCGGCGTAGTCGTTGTCGACCTCGTGGTCGTCCCACACCAGCAGCCACGGGCACGCGGCGTGCGCGGTCTGCAGCGCCGGGTCGCTCTTGTACTGCGCATAGCGCGCGCGGTACTGCTCGAGCGTGCGCACGAGCGGGCCTTCGTGCGAACGGATGCGATTGGGCCGCGCGGCGCTTTCGTAGATGTAGTCGCCGAGGAACATCACGAGATCGAGCCCGCTGGCCGCGGCGTCGCGCCAGGCGGCGTAGTGGCCGTCGTCCCAGCGCTGGCAGCTGGCGATCGCGAAGTCCAGCGAGGCGTCGGCATCGGCGGCGGGCGCGGTGCGCGTGCGGCCGGCGTCGCTGCGCTGGCCGAGCGCGCTGAAGCGGTACCAGTACCAGCGATCCGGCTTCAGGCCGCGCGGCTCGGCATGCACGCTGTGCGCCCCGTCGGACTCGGCGATCTCCTCGCCGCGCGCGACGACGCGCGTGAAGCGCTCGTCATCGGCGACCTCCCAGCGCACCGCGACACGCTCGGGCAGCGCGGCCCCGGTGAGCCGCGTCCACAGCACCATGCCGTCGGCACGCGGCTGGCCGGAGGCAATGCCGAGCGCAAATCGCGGCACGTCGGCCGCGCGGGCGTGGCGCACGAAGGCCGGGGCACAGGCCGCGCCGGCGGCCAGCAGCAGCGCGCGGCGGTTGAAGCCGGGCAAGTTCGTCGTCATGGGCCGCGAGCCTATCGCAGCCGCATGACACCTCGGTCGCCCATGGAGGTGCCTGATCCCAGGGCTCGCGCGGATCCGGCTTCGCCGATCCGCCGCAAGGGCCCCTCGGGGGGCAGCGAGCGCAGTGAGCGTGGGGGCCTACTGCTGCATGGCCTGCGCCGGCTCGATCAGCAGCGAGCGCATGCGCTCGAGCTCGGCCTTGTTGATGAGGCCGATCGGAAACGGCGCGTCGCAGGCAAAGCCGGCAAAGCCGCGGTCGATCACGCCGGCATCGGCGAGCGCGGGCCAGTCGGGTTGCCACTCGTCGGGCACCTCGCAGGACTTGACGACGATCAACCGCTCCGCGTTGAGCCGCTTCGCCAGCCACACCGCGAGGCTGTCGGAGGTGACATCCCAGTTCGTCAGCTCGTCGGGCGTCTGGCGCAGCAGCTCCAGCGGCACCCACAGCGCCGGGCGCAGGCGGCGCAGCGTCTGGCGGATCTGGTGCTCATTGAGCGCCGGCTGCAGGGCCGGGTTGAGGCCTTGCATCAGCATCGCGGTCTGCGCCATCGCGAGCACCGCCATGTTGTGCGCAACGCGGTCGTCGAAGCCCCAGCTGCGCTGCGCGGCACGCACCTCGTCGGCGAACGCGCCACCGCCGGGCACGACGATCACACGCCCGCCGCCGTGCTCGGCCAGCAGTTCGAGCCAAAGCGGCAGCAGCTCGGGATCGCGCGCGACGCTGCCGCCTATCTTCACGACCCACATGCCTGCAGCTCCTTGGTCGCGCGGGTGGCGGGCGTCGGCTCGGCGAGCGCGGCGTACAGCAGGCCGACCGCGACGGCCGGCGCGCAGACCTGGGCCCAGCGCGGAACGTCGTCGCCGGCGCCGTCGTGCAGCGGCACCGCCTGCGCCGCGAAGCTGCGCGACGGGCGGCCCATGCGCAGCGCCAGCGATTCGACGAGAAAGGCGCCGCAGCCGGCGGCCACCAGCGGCGCGTCGCGCGCGATCGGCGCCACCGAGAGCACGCGCTCGAGCGCCTCGCCGATGCGCTCGCACTGGCGCGCGCGCCAGGCATGCGCAAAGGCCAGCCAGTCGGCATCGGGCGCCTCGCGCGCATCGCGGCCGATCATGCGCGCCAGGCGACGGCGCGTGGCGGGCAGGTCCTTGCCGGCGTTGTCGGCGGTGGGTTGCTGGTCGTGCGCGGGGTCGAGCTCGCTGGTGAGGCGGTAGACATCGGCGGTGGTCGCGAACCACTCGTTCATCACCTGGTGCGGCACGCCGCGCCAGACGATGCGCGGGCCCAGCGCCATCAGCGGCGTGCGCACGACGCCCTGATAGACGAGCTCGTCGGCGGCCAGGCGCTCGGCGTCGCTGCGCCCGCGCGCCAGCACGCGAGCGCCCTCGCCCAGCGCGATGAGATCGCAGGTCGTGCTGCCGATGTCGACCAGCACGCCTTCGCCGACCGCGCGTGCGGCCAGCGCCGCGGTCGCGAGCCAGTTGGCGGAGGCCACCGCGGGCCAGTGGCGCGGCGCGTCGGCCGCGTCGATCCAGCGCAGCGCCTCGTCGCGCTCGCCCACCGCGCACACCGCGAGCGGGCCGCGCAGCGCCTGCGCCAGCGTTGCGACGATGGCGCGCACGCCCTGCTCGCGGTCGGCGAACAGATCGACCATCTCGCCGGTCATCGTGACCGCGTGCCGTGCATCGCGCAGCGCGGGCCAGCGCAGGCCGGCCTGCTCGATCGCGCCGCGCAGATGCTCCAGGCCCTGCCACAGCGGGCAGGACCACTGCGCGACATCGCGCAGCCGCCCGTCCTCGATGCACGCGACCTTGACGTGCGCGCCGCCGACATCCCAGCCGAAAACAGGGCTCATTGGGCGTCCTCCGTGCTGCGCACTCCGGCATTCGCCTTGGGAGCGGCCCGGCGGCTCATGCCGGCTCCCGCAGCTGCTCGGGCCGCCAGCTCGCCGCCAGCACCTCGGCGCCGACGTTGCGCCCCAGCCGGCCCGACAAGCCGACGAAGGCGCTGGTCAGGCGCGGGTTGACCTCGATCGCCACCGGCGCGTCGAGCGCGCGCGACCAGACGACGTCGATGCCGACGAAGCCGCGCAGCCCCGGCAGCGCCGCGACGACCGCGCGCGCGAGGATGTCGAGCGCCGGCGCGCGCGGATCGCGCGCGTCGATCACCGCCGCGTCGACGCCGCGAAAGTGCACGAAGCCCTGCGCGTCGAACTCGATGCGCTGGCGGTTGCGCGCCAGCACGCTGGCGACGCCGCGCGCATCGACCAGCAGCGACAGGCTCAGCGGCTCGCCCTCGATCCACGGCTCGATGGTGGCCGGCTCGTCGTGCGCGCAGCGCTCGGCCAAGTCGGCGAGCGCCTGCGAGCGGCTCGCGTGGCGCCGCGTCGCCACCGCGCCGGCGCCGTCGTCGGGCTTGACGACCCAGCCGCGCGAATTGCCCTCGCAGGCCAGCGGCGTGCGCACGCCGGCGCGCGCGAGCAGCGCCAGCGTCTCGCGCTTGCTCTCGGCAACGTGGAGCGCGAGCGCGTCGCAGCCCAGCCAGCGCCGCGGACCGACGGCCGCCTGCAGTCGCGCCAGCAGGCCGCCGCTTTCGGGCGCGACCATCCAGCTCGCATCCGCCGCGAGCGCGGCGCGCGCCGCGAACGCGAGCGTGTCCTCGCCCTCGTGCGGCGCGATGCGCGAAAGGCGCGGCTGCGCGGCCAGCGCGGCCGGCAGCGGTTCGTCGGGCGAGGCCACCGCGAGATGGACCGCGAGACCCGGCACCGCGCACAGGTCGGTGGCGAGCGCGTCGCGCATCGCGCGGCCCTGTGAAAGCAGTTCACCGTCGGCGTCGGCAGCTTCGCCGCCGGCGCTGAGATACTCGAGCACGAGCACGCTGTTCGGCGTGACCGAGCCGCTCATGTGGCCGCCCATTTGGCTGCTCATGCCCGCGCCGGCGCCGGCGCGGCGCGACGCGCGATCATCATCGTCGTCATGGATCTGGTTCCCGTCATCGATCTGCAGGCCGGACGCGTCGTGCGCGCGGTGCGGGGCGAGCGTGCCACATACCGGCCGCTGGTCACGCCATTGGCCGAAGGCTGCGAGCCGGTCGCGGTGGCGCGCGCACTGCTCGAGCGCGCGGCGAGCCGCCGGCTGTACGTGGCCGATCTCGACGCCATCGTCGAAGGCCGGCCGCAGCGCGAGGCGATCGACGCGCTGCTGTCCGCACTGCCGGGCATCGAGCTGTGGCTCGACGCCGGCTTCGCCGGCCCGCAGGCCGCAGCCCTGGCGCGTTGGCCGGCGCGCGTGACGCCGGTGTTCGGCAGCGAGTCGTTGCGGGTCGACGCGCTGCCGCGCGAGGCCATCCTCTCGCTCGACCGGCGCGGCGAGGCACTGCTCGACCCCGCCGGCTGGTGGCGCGAGCCCGACCGCTGGCCCACGACGGTGATCGTGATGTCGCTCGACGCGGTCGGCGCAGGCGCCGGCCCCGACCTCGCGACGCTGGCCGACGTGCGCCGACGCGCGCCCACCGGCACGCGGCTGGTCGGTGCCGGCGGCGTGCGCGACGAGGCCGACCTTGCCGCCGCCGCGGCGGCAGGCGCCGAGGCCTGGCTGGTCGCGAGCGCCTTGCACGCGCAGGCACTCGACCGCCGCGCGAACGCGGCGCGGGCATAGGTGCGAACACCGACAAGAGCCGCAACGAAGGCCGGGACCATGACCGCCTGCCAACAGGATTCATGCCAGCACGGCGCGACGCCGGCCGCGATGCAGCACGGCCCGCGCGCGCCACACTGTGTCGCACCGCGCACCGCGCGCTGTCACGGCGGCGAAGCGCGCTGCGCCGCGCGCCCCCGCGGCGGCCCGGCAGGCGCTGCCGGCACATCGCTTGCGTAGGTCCGGCCCTGACATGTCAGCCTCCGTTGCCACCACCCCGTCCCGCCTGCCGGCCTGGACCTGTCCCTTCTGCGCCTTGCTGTGCGACGACGTCTCGCTCGATGTCGATGCGCAGGGCGTGCCTTCGCTCGCCGGCGGCCGCTGCCCGCGCGCCAGCGCGGCGCTCGCGCGCTTCGGCGCGGCGGCACCGGTCGCGCCCAGCGTCGACGGCCAACCCGTGCCGCTCGACCTGGCGCTCGAATCCGCCGCCGGACTGCTGCGGCGCGCGCGCTCGCCGCTGATCGGCGGCCTGGGCAGCGACGTCGCCGGCGCGCGCGCCTGGATGCGCCTGGCCGCGGCCTGCGGTGCCGTGTGCGACGCGGCCGCCAGCGCCGGCCAGACGGCGGCGCTGCGCGTGCTGCAGGACCGAGGCGGCTACTTCACGACGCTGGCCGAGCTCCGCACGCGCGCCGAGCTGATCGTCGTCGTCGGCAGCGCGCCGGCCGAACGCCATCCGCGCCTGTGGGAGCGCATCGCGCCGGCGGCCGGCGAGCCGTCGCGCGCGCTCGACGTCGTGCTGCTCGGCGTGCCTGACGCCGACGCCGAGCGTGCGCGCATCGCACAGGCCCTGCCGTCCGCCACGATCGCGGCGCATCCTGCCGCCCCCGACCTGCACGGCGAGCTCGCGACGCTGGCCGCGCTGGTGGCCGGCCGCGCGGTCGAGCGCGCGAGCGACACGCAGCGGCGTCTTGCCGAACTGCTGCGAGCCTCGCGCTACGCGGTGCTGCTGTGGGAGCCCGGCGCACTGCCGGTGCCGGCCGAGCTGGCGATCGAGTCGATGCAGCGCACCATCGGCACGCTCAACCTCACGACGCGCGCGGCCGGCTTCGTGCTCGGCGGCGGCGACGGCGCGGCCACCGCGCAGCAGGTGCATGCCTGGCAGACGGGCTTGCCCCTGCGCACGCGCCATGGCCCGCTGGGCCTCGAGCACGACCCTTGGCGTCACGGCGCCGCCGCGCTCGCGGCCGACGGCGCGATCGACGCGCTGCTGTGGATCGCCAGCCACGGCACCGAGCCGCCGCCGCCCGAGTGGGCCGGGCCGTTGGTGCTGCTGGGCCACCCTTCGTTCGCGCCGCTCGCGCAGGGCCGCGCGGGCGACAGCGTCTTCATCCCGGTCGCGACGCCGGGCATCGGCCACGGCGGCCACCAGTTCCGCGCCGAGTTCAGCGTGCTGATGCCGCTCACGCCCGCGCGCAGCGAGCCGCTGCCGAGCGTGGCCGAGATCGTCGCGCGCCTGACGGCGAAGGTGAGGTCCACATGAGCACCGTGCTGCTGCGCGGCGGACGCATCATCGACCCGGCGCATCGCGTCGATGCGGTGCGCGATCTCGCGATCCGCGACGGCCGCATCGTCACGCTCGCCCCCGGCGAGCACGCCGACCGCGTGTTCGACGCCAGCGGCTGCGTGATCATGGCCGGCGGCATCGACCTGCACAGCCACATCGGCGGCGGCAAGGTCAACCTCGCGCGCCTGCTGCTGCCCGAGGAGCACCGCGCCGGCCTCGAGCCCCTGCCGCTGCCCGAGAACCCTCTCGAGGCGGCCTCGGTCGGCTGCTGCACGCCGGGCACGCTCACCACCGGCTACCGCTATGCAGAGATGGGCTACACCGCGGCGTTCGAGCCGGCGATGGTGGCCAGCAATGCACGCCACGCGCACCTCGAGATGGGCGACGTGCCGATCCTCGACCACGGCGCCTACGTGATGCTCGGCAACGACGAGCTGGTGCTCGAGATGATGGCGCGCGGCGAGGATTTCCAGCGCATCCGCGACGTGGTGGGCTGGACCATCCATGCGAGCAAGGCGATGGGCGTGAAGGTCGTCAACCCGGGCGGCATCTCGGCCTTCAAGTTCAACCAGCGCGCGCTCGACGTCGACGCCGAGCACGCGCACTGGCGCATCACGCCGCGCAGCGTGGTGCGCACGCTGGCGCGCGCGGTCGCCGAGCTGGGCCTTGCGCATCCGCTGCACATCCACGCCAGCAACCTCGGCGTGGCCGGCAACATCGCCTCGACGCTGGCGACCATCGACGCGCTCGACGGTCACCGCGGCCATCTCACCCACGTGCAGTTCCACGCCTACGGCACCGAGGGCCCGAAGAAGTTCTCGTCGGCCGCGCAGCAGCTCGCCGACGCGGTGAACGCCAACGCCAACGTCTCGATCGATGTCGGCCAGATCATCTTCGGCCAGACCGTCACCGCCTCGGGCGACACGATGCGCCAGCATGCCAACGCGCATCTGGCGAGCCCGCGCAAGTGGATCGGCGCCGACATCGAGTGCGACGCCGGCTGCGGCGTGGTGCCGTTTCGCTACCGCGAGGAAAGCTACGTCAACGCGCTGCAGTGGGCGATCGGGCTGGAGCTGTTCCTTTCGGTCAAGGACCCCTGGCGCATCGTGCTGACCACCGACCACCCCAACGGCGGGCCATTCACCAGCTACCCGCACCTGATCCGCCTGCTGATGGACAAGAGCTTCCGCGACGAGCAGCTCGCCAAGCTGCATCCGGACATCGCGAGCGGCTCGCCGCTGGCAGCGATGACGCGCGAGCTCGACCTCAACGAGATCGCCATCCTCACGCGCACCGGCCCGGCGCGCCTGCTGGGCCTGCGCGACCGCGGCCACCTGGGCACCGACGCGGCGGCCGACATCGCGGTCTACCGCGACCAGCCCGACCGCGAGGCGATGTTTGCCAAGCCGGTGTGGGTGTTCAAGGACGGCCGCCTGGTCGCCGAGAACGGCCGCATCGTCGCGACGCCGACCGGCGGCGTGCATTTCGCCGAGCCGGAGTTCGACCGCGGCATCGAGAAGACGCTGGCCGACGCGGCGCGGCGCAGCGGGCGGCTCGACCCGCAGCGCTCGACGATCGGCCGCGACGAGCTGTGCACTTGCGCGAACCACGGCGCACTGCTGCCGCATGCGTGCAAGCTGCAGGTGGGGGCGCAATGAATCAGCTCGACGCTGGGCCGCCCCAAGTCGAGCTGGGCCCCCTCGGGGGGCAGCGCAGCGGCGAAGCCGCAAGCGTGGGGGCGCCATGAACATCAATGGCGTTGCCGTCGACGAGAGCTTTGCGGAAGCCTTCCCGATGAAGGCCACGCGGCTCGTCATCACCGCCCACAACCTCACGTGGGCGCGCCACGCGGCGACCACGGCGACCGGCTTCGCGACCAGCGTGATCGCCTGCGGCTGCGAAGCCGGCATCGAGCGCGAGCTCTCGCCCGACGAGACGCCCGACGGCCGCCCCGGTCTCGCGGTGCTGATCTTCTCGATGAGCGGCAAGGAGCTCGCCAAGCAGATCGAGCGCCGCGTCGGCCAGTGCGTGCTGACCTGCCCGACCACCGCGATCTACGCCGGCCTGCCGGCCGATGCAGGCGAGGCGATCGCGCTGGGCAAGAACCTGCGCTTCTTCGGCGACGGCTGGCAGCAGAGCAAGCTGATCGCGGGCAAGCGCTACTGGCGCGTGCCGGTGATGGACGGCGAGTTCGTCGCGCAGGAGACAACGCCGGTCGTCAAGGCGGTGGGCGGCGGCAACCTGCTGCTGCTGGCCGCCGGCACCGACGAGGCGCTCGCCGGAGCCGAGGCCGCGGTCGAGGCGATGCGCCGCGTGCCGGGCGTCGTGATGCCGTTTCCCGGCGGTGTCGTGCGCTCGGGCTCCAAGGTGGGCAGCAAGTACCCGGCGCTGAGCGCCTCGACCAACGACGCCTACTGCCCGAGCCTGATCGGCCTGGCGAGGAAGACCGACCTCACGCCCGAGGTGCGCTGCGTGCTCGAGATCGTGATCGACGGCCTGACCGAAGCCGACGTCGCCGCGGCAATGCGCGCCGGCATGCAGGCGGTGATCGAGCGCGGCGCCGCGGCCGGCATCACGCGCATCGCGGCCGGCAACTACGGCGGCAAGCTCGGGCCCTTCCACTTCCACCTGCGGCGCATCATGGGCGAAGGAGCCTCGCCATGAGCGGCTGGCATCTGCGCCTGCGCCAGGCACCGACGCAGCGTCTCGATCTGCGCCGCGTCTCGCCCGCGGCGCTGGCCAACGTCGACGCGCTGCGCGTGCCGGTGTGGCACGGCAACGAACCCTCGCTGCTGGGCGACTGGTTCGACGTTGCCGCGGTGCCGAGCGAGACGCCGTTCCTGCGCATCGAAGGCGACCTGCACCGCTGCGACCGCCTCGCGCAAGGCATGGACGGCGGCCGGCTCGAGGTGGAAGGCAGCGTCGGCGACTGGTTCGCGGCCGGCTTGTCCGGCGGCGAGATCCTGCTGTGCGGCAATGCCGGCCTGCTGGCCGGCTGCGCGATGCGCGGCGGCCTGCTCGCGGTGCAAGGCGACCTGGGCGACCACGCGCTCGGCGCGCTGCCGGGCGAGATGGACGGCGTGCGCGGCGGCACGATCGTCGTGCACGGCTCGGTCGGTGCGCGCTGCGCCGACCGCATGCGCCGCGGCACGCTGCTGATCGCCGGCGACGCGGGCGACTTCCTCGCCTCGCGCCTGGTGGCCGGCACGATCGCGCTGGCCGGCGGCTGCGGCGCCCACCCCGGTTATGCGCAACGGCGCGGCAGCCTGGTGTTCGCGAGCGCGCGGCCCGAGCTGCCGGCGACCTTCGTGCCGGTGCAATCCGACGTGCGCGTGGCGTGGCAGCTGCTTGCGCGCGAGATCGAACGGCTGGCCCATGCCAACGGTGTGGCCGACGCGTTCGCGGAGCTTTCGCGTCGCACGCCGCAGCGCGCGGTCGGCGACCTCGGGGTCGACGGCCGCGGAGAATGGTGGCTTGCGAGCCCCTGATCCCCCGCTTCCTGATCCGTTTCCGGAGATCCCTGAATGACCGCCAAGAAGTACCTCTTCCACGCCGGCGAGGCCACCGTGCTCGCCAAGGAAGGCCAGGCCACCGATGCAATGCCCGAGATCCTCATCGGCCGCACCGACGGGCCCGTGGGCCAGGCCTTCGCCAACATGATGGCGCAGACCAAGGGCCACACCGCGATGTTCGCGATCCGCGCCTGCAACCAGATGGTCAGGCCCGCGACGATCACGGTGCCCAAGGTCACGCTGAAAGACAGCGCCAACATCGATCTCTTCGGCGGCGTGGTGCAATCGGCCACCGCCGATGCGGTGCTCGACTGCGTGATCGAGGGCGTGATCCCCAAGGAGCTGGTCGACGAGCTGTGCATCATCAGCCTGGTGTGGATCGACCCGCGCTGCGCCAAGGATCCGAACCTCGACAAGAAGGACATGTACCGCACCAACTACGAGGCGACCAAGCTGGCGATCAAGCGCGCGCTGAACAACGAGCCTTCGATCGACGAACTGATCGCCAACCGCCACAAGATCAAGCACGACTACGACGACTGGTCCTGATGACCCACGTCTTCGCACTGCTCGACGACTGCGAGGCCACTGCCTCGCAGCCGCGCTCGCGCCTGTACACCGGGTTCGTGCGCGAGCATGTCTGCGAGGACGCGTCGACGCTCGAGGCGACGTGGGCCGCGGTCCACGCGGACCAGCGTGCCGGCTTGCACGCGGTGCTGCTGGCCGACTATGAATGGGGCTGTGGCATCGTCGGCGCCGGCCACCGCGATGGTGCGCCGGGCGCCCTGCGCGTGTTGATGTTCGAATCGCTCGCGCAGCTCTCGCGGGAGCAGGTCGATGCCTGGCTCGCGGCACAGGACGAGGGTCGCCCCGAGCCCTCGCCCGCCGGCACGCTGCGCCTGTCGCGCAGCGTCGATCGCGCGCAGTTCCGCGCCGCGATCGCCGCGATCCACGAGGCCATCCGTGCCGGCGAGACCTACCAGGTCAACTACACCTACCGGCTCGACGGCCCGGCCTTCGGGCCGCCCGTCGCGCTGTACCGCCGGCTGCGTGCGCGCCAGCCGGTGCGCTACGGCGCCTTCATCGCGCTGCCGGCCTCGCCCGATGCGCAGGCGCCGACGCACGTGCTGTCGTGCTCGCCCGAGCTGTTCCTTCGCCACGCCGACGGCCGCCTCGGCGCGCAGCCGATGAAGGGCACGGCGCGGCGCGTCAACTGGCCGATCTCCGACAGCGAGACCGCGCGCGGCCTGCACGAAGACGTGAAGAACCGCGCCGAGAACCTGATGATCGTGGACCTGCTGCGCAACGACCTCGGCCGCATCGCGCGCGTCGGCAGCGTCAGGGTGCCCGCGCTGTTCGAGGTCGAGGCGCATGCGACCGTGTTCCAGATGACCTCGACGATCGAGGCCGAGCTCGACCCCGGGCTCGACATGCCGGCGCTGCTGCGCGCGAGCTTTCCGTGCGGCTCGATCACCGGCGCGCCGAAGCGCCAGACGATGAAGCACATCCGCGCGCTGGAGAGCACGCCGCGCGGCCTGTACACCGGCGCGATCGGCTGGGTCGACGCGCCGTCCGGGGGCCGCGTGCTGGGCGACTTCTGCCTGTCGGTGGCGATCCGCACGCTGGTGCTGGGCGATGAGCGGCCCGACCGCACGCGCTCCGCACGCCTGGGCGTCGGCGCGGGCATCGTGCTCGACAGCGTCGACGACGACGAGTTCGAGGAGTGCAAGACCAAGGCGCGCTTCCTGACCGGCCTCGACCCAGGCTTCGCGCTGTTCGAAACCATGCACGCGACGCGCGCCGCCGGCATCCGCCATCGTGAGCGCCATGTCGCGCGGCTGCTGCGCAGTGCCTGCGCCTTGGGCTTTCGCGCCGACGCCGCGGAGGTAAATGCGTCGCTCGATGCCGCGCTGGCCGCGCTGCCCGCCGACGGCGAATGGCGCTTGCGCCTCGAGCTCGCGCACGACGGCGCGCTCGCGACCACGCGCGCCGCGCTCGATGCGCTGGCGGCGGGGCCGGTCTCGCTGCTGCTCGCGCCACTGCCGTGCGACGCGCACGCGGTGCTCGCGCCCTACAAGACCACGCTGCGCGCGCATCTGGACGCCGGCGTGCGCACCGCGCAGGCGCAAGGCGCGTTCGACACGCTGTTCCACACCGTCGACGGTCGCCTGCTCGAAGGCGGGCGCAGCAACGTCTTCGTGCAGCTCGATGGCCGCTGGTTCACGCCGCCGGTGGCCGACGGCGTGCTGCCCGGCGTGATGCGCGGCGTGCTGCTCGACGATCCGGTCTGGGGCGCGCGCGAACGCAGCCTCACGCTGGCCGACCTCGCGCTCGCGAAGGCCATCGTCGTCACCAATGCGCTGCGCGGCGTCTTGCCCGCCCAGCTGGCGCACGCCGCCATCGCGGCCTGAGCCGCCGCGCCATGCGACTGGCGCTGTTCGACCTCGACCACACGCTGCTGCCCTTCGACAGCGGCATGGCGTGGACGCACCACGCGATCGCGCAGGGCCTGCTCGGGCCGGGCTATGCCGAGGACTACCTCGCCGCCTGCCAGCGTCACGTGGCCGGCGCGCTCGATATCCATGCGCTGCACCGGCAACTGGTCGCGCCGCTGGCCGCGCTCCCGCGCGAGCGCGTCGACGCGGAGCTGGCCGGCTTTCGCGAGGCACTGGCCGCGCGCGTGCCGCAGGCGGCGCGGGCGCTGGTGCGCAGGCACCTCGACGAAGGCGATCTGTGCGTGCTGCTCACCGCGACGACGCGGCCGATCGCCCAGGCCGTCGCGCCGCTGTTCGGCATCGACGAGGTGCTGGCCAGCGAACCGGCCATCGACGAACAAGGACGCTGGAGCGGCGCGAT
Organism: Caldimonas sp. KR1-144; assembly: GCF_049446155.1. Classification (NCBI taxonomy): domain Bacteria; kingdom Pseudomonadati; phylum Pseudomonadota; class Betaproteobacteria; order Burkholderiales; family Sphaerotilaceae; genus Caldimonas; species Caldimonas sp. KR1-144. Next base: position 227,341 of record NZ_JBMSEE010000007.1, on the reverse strand, counting down.
CGCGGGCGAGCCGTGCTTTCGCGAACGCAAGCGCGCCCATGTCGAGCGCTGGCTGGCCTTGCGCGGTCTCACGTGGGCCGCGCTGCAGCGCAGCTGGTTCTACAGCGACTCGATCAACGACGTGGCGCTGATGGAGGCGGTCAGCGATCCGGTTGCGGTGAGGCCTGACGTGAGGCTGCGCGAGCATGCGGTCGCGCACAGCTGGCCGATCCTGATGCTCGACTGACCCTCGTGCCTCAGCGCTCGATCACCGCGAACGCGCTGTGGTTGTGAATCGACTCGAAGTTCTCGACGGTCGCGCGATAGCGCCCGACGCGCGGCTCCGCATTGAGCCCCAGCGCGACGTCGCGCACCAGGTCCTCGACGAACTTCGGGTTCTCGTAGGCGCGCTCGGTGATCCACTTCTCGTCCGGGCGCTTGAGCAGGCCCCAGATCTCGCTGGAGGCCGCACCCTCGGCGATCTTCACCAGCTCGGCGAAGCCGATCTCGGCCTTCAGTTCGGCGCGGATCGTCACGTGCGAGCGCTGGTTGTGCGCGCCGTAGTCGGAGATCTCCTTCGAGCACGGGCACAGGCTCTTCACGGGCACCAGCACCTCGCACCAGATCGTGGTGACGCCGGCGCGGCGCTCGGCGATCCAGGCGCCTTGGTAGTCGAGCAGGCTGGAGACGCCGGAGACCGGCGCGTGCTTGCGCAGGAAGAACGGAAAGCGCGCCTCGACGCGGCCTTCGGTGGCGTGCAGCTTGTCGAGCATGGCGTCGAAGCTCTCGCGCAGCGTCGCGAGGTCGAAGGCGGCGCCGCGCTGCGACAGCGCGTCGAGCCAGGCCACGAAGCGCGACATGTGCGTGCCCTTCTGCTCGGCCGGCAGCGCGACGTCCAGGCTCCAGCTGCCCACGGTGCCGACCACCTGCCCGTCGATGCGCAGGTTGATCGGGTAGCGCAGCTCGCGCACGCCGACGCGCTGGATCGCGAGGTGACGCTCGTCGCGCTCGCTTTGCGTATCGGGGATGTGCAGCAGCCCGGTAGTGGGATGGGTCAGGTCGTTCATCGCAGTCTTGATTGTCGGCGCGGCCGCTCCCGGCGGCGAGTCGCGAGCATGACAGATGAGGCCCGACCCGCGGGCGAGCAAGGGCTCGCGCCGCTATCGCGGCCTTAGCCGTTGCTCGCGGCGCGCACCAGTTCCAGCCGGCCGGCGCGGTCGACGAAGCGCTCGCGCACCGAGCGCTCGATGCCGGCGGCGTCCAGGCCCATCAGCGACAGCAGCTTGGCCGGATCGCCATGCTCGATGAACTCGTCCGGCAGGCCCAGCGCCAGCACCGGCAGTGTGACGCCGGCCGCCTGCAGCGTCTCCATCACGGCGCTGCCCGCGCCGCCGGTGACGCAGCCTTCTTCCACCGTGACGATGGCGTCGTGGCGGCGCGCGATGTCTTGCAGCAGCTCGGTGTCCAGCGGCTTCACGAAGCGCATGTTGGCCACCGTGGCGTCGAGCCGCTCGGCGGCTTCGAGCGCCGGGTACAGCAGGGTGCCGAAGGCGAGGATCGCGACGCGCTGGCCAGGCAGCGGCTTCTTGATCTCGCGGCGGATCTCCCCGCGGCCCCAGGGCAGCGGCTGCAGGTCGCCCGCCATCGCGGTGCCGACGCCGGCGCCGCGCGGATAGCGCACCGCGACCGGGTGGTCCTGCTCGTAGGCCGCGGTCAGGGCCTGGCGGCATTCGGCCTCGTCGGCCGGCGCGACGATGCTGCAGTGGGGGATGCAGCGCAGGTAGGCGATGTCGAAGGCGCCCATGTGCGTCGCGCCGTCGGCGCCGACGACGCCGGCGCGGTCGAGCGCCAGCACCATCGGCAGGTTCTGGATCGCGACGTCGTGGATCAGCTGGTCGTAGGCGCGCTGCAAGAAGGTGCTGTAGATCGCGACGACCGGCTTGAGCCCTTCGCAGGCCAGCCCGGCGGCGAAGGTCACCGCGTGCTGCTCGGCGATGCCGACGTCGAAGTAGCGGCCGGGGAAGCGCTTCTCGAACTCGACCATGCCCGAGCCTTCGCGCATGGCGGGCGTGATCGCGACCAGGCGCGAGTCCTTGGCGGCCATGTCGCACAGCCATTGACCGAACACTTGCGTGAAGGTCGGCTTGGGCGGGGTGGCCGGCTTCTTCAGGCCCTCGGCCGGATTGAACTTCCCCGGGCCGTGGTAGGCGATCGGATCGGCCTCGGCCAGCTTGTAGCCCTGGCCCTTCTTCGTGACCACGTGCAGGAACTGCGCGCCCGGCTTGTCGCGCAGGTTCTCCAGCGTGGGGATCAGCGCGTCGAGGTCATGGCCGTCGATCGGGCCGACGTAGTTGAAGCCGAACTCCTCGAAGATCGTGCCAGGCACGACCATGCCCTTGGCATGCTCCTCGAAGCGGCGCGCCAGCTCGAACAGCGGCGGCGCGTTCTTCAGCAGGCCCTTGGCGCCTTCGCGCGCGGCGGCGTAGAACTTGCCGCTCATCAGCCGCGCGAGGTACTTGTTCAGCGCGCCGACCGGCGGGCTGATCGACATGTCGTTGTCGTTGAGCACGACGAGGATGTCGGGCACCTTGCCGGCGTGCGGCATGCCGCCGTTGTTGAGCGCCTCGAAGGCCATGCCGGCGGTCATCGCGCCGTCGCCGATGATGGCCACGGCCTTGCGCGACTCGCCCTTGATCTGCGAGGCCAGCGCCATGCCCAGCGCGGCCGAGATCGAGGTGGAACTGTGCGCCGTGCCGAAGGTGTCGTACTCGCTCTCGTCGCGGCGCGGGAAGCCGCTGATGCCGCCGAGCTGGCGCAGCGTGGCCATGCGGTCGCGCCGGCCGGTGAGGATCTTGTGCGGATAGGTCTGGTGGCCCACGTCCCAGACGAGGCGATCGCGCGGCGTATCGAACACGTAGTGCAGCGCGATCGTGAGCTCCACCGTGCCGAGGTTGCTCGAGAGATGGCCGCCGGTCTGGGCGACGCTTTGCAGCAGGTAGTCGCGCAGTTCGGTGGCCAGCTGCTTCAGGTCGCCGCGGGCGAGCTGGCGCAGGTCGGCCGGCGAGTCGATGCGCGAGAGCAGCGGGTATTTGGCGCTCATGGGGCTTCTTGTTGAATGCGTCAGCTGTCGCGCTCGACGACGCGATCGGCCAACAGGCTCAGCCAGGCCGCGTCGGTCAGGCCGCTGCGCGCGAGCGCCTGCTGGGCCCGCGCATGCAGCGCGCGCGCATGCTCGCGCGCTGCGGCCAGGCCCAGCACCGTGACGTAGGTGGGCTTGTTGTTGCCGGCGTCCTTGCCGGCGGTCTTGCCCAGCGTGTCTGAGCCTTGCGTAGCGTCGAGGATGTCGTCGACGACCTGGAACGCCAGGCCGATCGCGGCGCCGTAGTCGGCCAGGGCCCGGGCCGCGGCAGCGTCGAGGCGCCCGCAGGCCGCGCCCATCACCACGCTGGCCTGCAGCAGCGCGCCGGTCTTGCGGCGGTGCATGTCGGCCAGCGCCGATTCGTCGAGCGGCTGGCCGACGCTGGCGAGGTCGATCGCCTGGCCGCCGGCCATGCCGTGCTGGCCCGCCGCGCGCGCCAGCAGGGCGACCAGCCGCGCCTGCAGCGCCGGCTCGATGCTGCCGTCGGTGGGGGTAAGGACTTCGAAGGCCAGGGCCTGCATCGCGTCGCCGGCGAGCATTGCCAGCGCCTCGCCGAACTTGACGTGAACCGTGGGCTTGCCGCGGCGAAGCACGTCGTTGTCCATGCAGGGCATGTCATCGTGGATCAGCGAATAGGCGTGGATCAGCTCGACCGCGCAGGCCGCGCGCATCGCGGCGTCGCTGTCGCGCGCGCCGGCGGCCTCGGCGGCGGCCAGCACGAGCAGCGGGCGCAGGCGCTTGCCGCCGTCGAGCACGCCGTAGCGCATGGCTTCGCTCAGGCCGGCCGGCGCCTCCTCGGGCACCCAGCGGCCCAGCGCCGCCTCGACGCTCGCCAGCTGCCGGGACATCCAGACATCGAAATCGTGGTCGCGCCTCATGCGTCCGTCCACGGCTTGAGCTGCCCGTCCTCGACGACCTTCACCTGCTGTTCGACCGCCTCGAGGCGCGAGCGGCAGTAACCCAGCAGTTCGGCGCCGCGTCGATAACTGTCGAGCAGGCGATCGAGCGGCATTTGCCCTTCTTCCATCGCGGACACCAGGGATTCGAGCTCCGCGAGCGCGGTCTCGTAGCTGGCGGGTTCATTCGCCGCTGGCTGGGGGGACGTGGGAGCGAGCGCCATGGAATTGTTCGAGAAACCTTGGAATTGTAGTCAGCCGACCGACAGCTCCGGCCGCGGCCCTCGTGAGGAGCGTGTCGGCATGCAACGAGGGGGGCGATTGGACCGTGGGCCCTCGGTCCTGCCAACCCCAGGATGACGGAGGCCTCGGTACAATTCGCGTCCCCGTCGCTCGACGGGCAGTTCCCTTCCCGCACGGCGGCGGCGCATGGTCTACCCCGGCCGCGCCGCGAATCGCAAGACGTACGGCGGGAGGCGGCCTTTCTTCGGTTTCTGCTGGAGATTTCGGGGATCATGTCCGACCTGAGCATCACCTCCCAGGCATTGGCTCGCCCACGCACGCAACTCGGCGTGGCCAGTTACTTCGATGCGGATCTGTATCGCCGCGAGCAGGAGGTGCTCATCAGGCCCGGGCCCCGCTACCTCGGGCACGCGCTCGCGCTGCCCGAGGTCGGCGACCACTACGCCCTGCCCCAGGAAGGAGAGGGCCGCGCGCTGGTGCGCAGCGCCTCGGGCATCGAGCTGCTGTCCAACGTGTGCCGCCACCGCCAGGCCGTCATGCTGCGCGGGCGCGGCCACACCGGCGCCAACATCGTCTGCCCGCTGCACCGCTGGACCTACTCGCCCCAAGGCGAGCTGCTCGGCGCGCCGCATTTCGCCGAGGATCCCTGCCTGCACCTGAAGCGCTTTCCGGTGCAGGAGTGGAACGGCCTGCTGTTCGAAGGCGGCGAGGGCGCCCCCGATGTCGCGACCGACCTCGCCGGCCTGGGGCCGAAGGCCGACCTCGACTTCAGCGGCTACGTGCTCGACAAGGTGCAGCTGCACCAGTGCGACTACAACTGGAAGACCTTCATCGAGGTCTACCTCGAGGACTACCACGTCGGCCCCTTCCACCCGGGCCTGGGCAACTTCGTCACCTGCGAAGACCTGCGCTGGGAATGGGGCCCCGAGCACTCGGTGCAGACGGTGGGCGTCGCCAAGCATGGCGGGCAGGCGCTCGGCAAGCCGGGTTCCGACATCTACCGCCAGTGGCACGACGTGCTGCTGAACTACCGCGAGGGCGTGGCACCCAAGCACGGCGCGATCTGGCTCACGTACTACCCGCTGACGATGGTGGAGTGGTACCCGCACGTGCTGGTGGTCTCGACGCTGCACCCCCAGGGGCCGCGCAAGACGCTAAATGTGGTCGAGTTCTTCTACCCCGAGGAGATCGCCGCGTTCGAGCGCGAGTTCGTCGAGGCGCAGCAGGCCGCCTACATGGAGACCTGCATCGAGGACGACGAGATCGCGCTGCGCATGGACGCCGGCCGCGAGGCGCTGATGAAACGCGGCGACGACGACGCCGGCCCCTACCAGAGCCCGATGGAAGACGGAATGCAGCACTTCCACGAGTGGTATCGGCGCAAGATGGGCGCCGCGCTCTGATCCCGAGCGCCCCGGACGGCCGCCTTCGAGGCGGCCGTTTTCTTTGCTGCCCTTGGTTAGCATCGCCCGATGCCTGCACCGCTGCTGCTCGTCCTCGCCACACTGCTGTTCGCCACGATGGGTGTGTGCGTCAAGTTCGCATCCGCGCTGTACGCGACCGGCGAGATCGTGTTCTACCGCGGCCTGGTCGGCGCCTTGACGATGGCCGTGCTCACGCGTGCGCGCGGCGGCACGCTGCGCACCCGGGTGCCGGGCATGCACTTCTGGCGCAGCCTGTCGGGCGTCACGGCGCTGTCGCTGTGGTTCTATTCGATCGGCGGCCTGCCGCTGGCCACCGCGATGACGCTGAACTACATGTCCTCGGTGTGGATGGCGCTGTTCCTGATCGGCGGCGCGATCATGATGGGCCGCGACCGCATCGATCCGCGCCTGATCGCCGCGGTGTTGGTCGGCTTCGTCGGTGTCGCGCTGGTACTGCGCCCGACGATCGAGCGCGACCAGCTCTGGCACGGCCTGCTGGGCCTGCTGTCGGGCATGCTCTCGGCCATGGCCTACCTGCAGGTCACCGCGCTCGGCCGCGCCGGCGAGCCCGAAGAACGCGTGGTGTTCTACTTCTCGGTCGGCGGCATGGTCGCGGGCCTGCTGAGCATGCCCTTCACCGGCGCCTCGGACGGCTTTCACGGCCACACGCCGTTCGGCGTGCTGATGCTGCTGGCCACCGGCGCGCTGGCCACCGCCGCGCAGCTGCTGATGACCAAGGCCTATGCGCGCGGGCGGCCGCTGGTCAACGCCAGCCTGCAGTACCTGGGCATCGTGTTCTCGTTCATCTACGGCGCCATGCTGTTCGACGACCCCATCAAGCCGATGGCGGTGGCCGGCATGGTGCTGATCATCGCCGCCGGCCTCGGCGCGACGCTGCTGCGCAGCCGCGCGGCGCCGCGCGACGCCGAACACAGCTCCATGGAGTCCTAGATGCCCTGCCCGTCACCGTTGATCGACGCCGCCGCGCTCGCCGCGCGCCTGGCCGAAGGCCAGCCAACCGTTCTGCTCGACTGCAGCTTCGAGCTCACCGATCCCGACGCCGGCGAGCGGCAGTTCGCCGACGCGCATCTGCCCGGCGCGCTGTACGTGCACCTGGACCGCGATCTGTGCGGGCCCAAGACCGGCGCCGACGGACGCTTTCGCGGCCGCCACCCGCTGCCCTCGCCCGAGGCCTTCGCCGCCACGCTGGGCCGGCTCGGCATCGGGCCGGGCACGACCGTGGTCGCCTACGACCGCCAGGGCTCGATGTACGCCGCGCGCGCCTGGTGGATGCTGCGCTGGATGGGCCACGACCCGGTGCTGGTGCTCGACGGCGGCCTGCCGGCCTGGAGCGCGTCCGGCGCTGCGCTCGTGTCGGGCGCCGCCGCAGTGCCCGCGCCGCGTGCGCCCTATCCCGAGCGGGCTGCGCTCGCGCGCACGGTCGAGGCCGACGCGCTCGCGCGCCGGCTCGGTCAGCTGCGCCTGATCGATGCGCGCGCCGCAGAGCGGTTTCGCGGCGAGATCGAGCCGCTGGACGCGGTGGCCGGCCATATCCCCGGCGCCCGCAACCGGCCGTTCAAGGACAACCTCGCGGCCGACGGCCGCTTCCTCGACGCCGATGCCTTGCGCGCCGCCTGGGCGCCGCTGCTGGTGGGCCATGCGGCCGATGCCGTCGTGCACCACTGCGGCTCGGGCGTCACCGCCTGCCACAACCTGCTCGCGGTGGCCGCGGCCGGGCTCGGCGAGGGCGTGCTCTATCCGGGCTCGTGGAGCGAATGGAGTGCCGACCCGGCGCGGCCCGTGGCCCGCGGCTGAGGGATCGGTCCGGGCGGATCCAAGCCGAAGCATTGCGCCGCATCAAGCTGGCGTGGCACGCGACGACGGAGCATGATGGCCTTCTTCGAGCAGGAGAACGCCATGTTCCAGCGCATTCTTGTTCCGACCGACGGCAGCGACATCACGGTCAAGGCGGTCGACCGCGCCGTCGGGCTGGCCAAGCTGACCGGCGCCAGCATCGAAGCGCTCGCCGCCAAGGATCCGTTCCCCTACAGCGCCGTCAGCGAGATACAGCCGATCGCGCCCCAGGAGTACTACGACGCGCAGGAACGCATCGCGCAGCAGCGGTTGAAGGCCGTGGCGAGCGCCTGCGAAGCGGCCGGCATCGCCTGCCGCACGACGGCGATCGAAGCCCTGCACCCATGGCAGGCGATCATCGACCACGCCAAGCAGACCGGCTGCGACCTGATCGTGATGGCCTCGCACGGCCGGCGCGGCATGAGCGCCTTGCTGCTGGGCAGCGAGACGCAGCGGGTGCTGATCCACACCACGCTGCCCGTCCTGATCGTCAGGTGATCAGCAGCTGCGCCTGGCCGTCGAGCTGGGTCACGCAGCCCTGGGCGTCGACGCTGACGCGGCCTTCGACCAGCCAGCGCAGCGCCATCGGATAGAGCCGGTGCTCGGCCTCGAGCACGCGCGCCGCGAGTGCCGCCTCGTCGTCGCCGGCGTGCACCGGCACCACCGCTTGCGCGACGATCGGCCCGTGGTCCAGGCGCGCGGTGACCAGGTGCACCGTCGCGCCGGCCAGCTTGACGCCGGCGTCCAGCGCCTGACGGTGCGTGCGCAGCCCCGGAAAGGCCGGCAGCAGCGAAGGATGGATGTTGACCAGCCGGCCCTCGTAGCGCTGCACGAAGGCCTCGGTGAGGATGCGCATGAAGCCCGCCAGCACGACGAGGTCGGGCCGCGCGGCATCGACGGCCGCGGCCAGCGCCGCATCGAAGCTCGCGCGGTCCGGGTACTGGCGGTGGTCCAGCGCCACCGTCGGCAGGCCGCGCGCGGCGGCCCAGGCGAGGCCGCCCGCGTCGGGTCGGCTCGCGATCACCGCGACGATCTCGGCCGGCCAGGCCTCGCGCGCGCAGGCTTCGGCGATCGCCATCAGGTTGGAGCCGCGGCCGGAGATGAGCACCGCGATGCGCCGGCGAGGCGCCGACGAAGGGGAAGACGAGGGAACGGGCACGCTCATGACGGCGCGCAGTGTAGGCCCGTCCCCACGGCCGGCCCGGCCAGGGGCGACGCCTAGAATCCTCGGGCCATGGAGTCCGATGTTCTGCGCACGATCCTCGTCTATGCGCTGCCCGTCCTGTTCGCGATCACGCTGCACGAAGCCGCGCACGGCTACGTGGCGCGCATGTTCGGCGATACGACGGCGGCCGAGGCCGGGCGCATCTCGGCCAACCCGCTGCGCCACATCGACCCGATCGGCACGATCGCGATGCCGCTGCTGCTCTACGTCGCCACGTCGGGTCAGTTCGTGTTCGGCTACGCCAAGCCGGTGCCGGTGGACTTTCGCCGCCTGCGCCATCCGCGGCGCGACATGGTCTGGGTGGCCGCGGCCGGCCCCGGCGCCAACCTCGTGCAGGCCTTCGCCTGGGCGCTGTTCGGCACCTCCCAGCTGATGCTCGGCACGGCCGAGCCCTTCTTCCTGCTGATGGCCAAGGCCGGCGTGCTGGTCAACCTGGTGATGTTCGCGCTCAACCTGTTTCCGGTGCCGCCGCTGGACGGCGGGCGCATCCTGGTGGGCCTGCTGCCGCGGCCGCTGGCGGCGGTGGTCGCGCGCATCGAGCCCTTCGGCTTCTTCATCGTGATGGGCCTGGTGATCGCCGGGCTCGTCGCGACCTGGTGGATGCTGCCGGTCATGCGCGCGACGCTGAATGTGATGCGCGCCGTCTTCCCGTCGCTCAACGCGGTGCTGAGCGCCCAGGCCTGAGAAGTTGTGAACGATCCCTTGATCGAAGAGCCCATGAAAGTCCGAGTCCTCACCGGCATCACCACCACCGGCACGCCCCACCTGGGCAACTACGTCGGCGCGATCCGCCCCGCGATCGCCGCCAGCCGCGAGGCGGGCGTGCAGAGCTTCTTCTTCCTCGCCGACTATCACGCGCTGATCAAGTGCGACGAGCCGGACCGCATCGAGCGCTCGCGACTGGAGATCGCCGCGACCTGGCTCGCCTGCGGGCTCGATCCGCAGCGCGTGGTCTTCTACCGGCAAAGCGACATCCCCGAGACGCCCGAGCTCACCTGGCTTCTGACCTGCGTGACCTCCAAGGGCCAGATGAACCGCGCCCACGCCTACAAGGCTGCGACGGACGCCAACGTCGCGGCCGGCGAGGACCCGGACGCCGGCGTCACGATGGGCCTGTACAGCTACCCGATCCTGATGGCCGCCGACATCCTGCTGTTCAACGCGCACCGCGTGCCGGTCGGCCGCGACCAGGTGCAGCACATCGAAATGGCGCGCGATGTCGCGCAGCGCTTCAACCACCTGTTCGGACAGGGCCACGATCTCTTCGTGCTGCCGCAAGCCGAGATCGAGGAAGAGGTCGCGCAGCTGCCGGGCCTGGACGGGCGCAAGATGTCCAAGAGCTACGACAACGCGATCGCGCTGTTCGAAGGCGGCGCGAAGGCGCTGCGCGAGTCGATCGCGCGCATCGTCACCGACTCGCGCCTGCCCGGCGAGCCCAAGGAGCCCGAAGGCACGACGCTGGTCACGCTGTACGACGCCTTCGCCACCGCCGAGCAGCGCCGGGCCTTTCGCGCCGCGCTGCGCGAGGGCCTGGGCTGGGGCGACGCGAAGCAGCAGCTGTTCGAGCTGGTCGAGTCGCAGATCGCGCCGATGCGCGAGCGCTACGACGCGCTGATGGCGCATCCGGAAGAGATCGAGAAGACCCTGCAGGCCGGTGCCGCCAAGGCGCGCGCGGTGGCCCAGCCCTTCCTGGCCCAGCTGCGCAACGCCGTCGGCCTGCGGCCGATGCTGGCGTCGAGCACGACGAAGCGCCAGTCCGACGCCGCACCGTCCAAGTCGGCGTTGCCGATGTTCAAGCAGTACCGCGAGGCCGACGGCCGCTTCTACTTCAAGCTCAACGACGCGCACGGCCGACTGCTGCTGCAAAGCCAGGGCTTCGACGAAGGCCGCGAGGCCGGCGCCTGGGTCAAGCGCCTCAAGGCCGAGGGCGCGGCCGCGCTGGCCGTGGCGCCGGCGACGCTGGGCGACGGCGTCGATCGCGCGGCCGTGGAGTCCGCGCTGGCCGCGCTGGCCGCCGCCGAGCAGGGCTGAATGCCCGACCGCGAGGAATCGGCCGTGGCCGGCATCCACATCACCGACATCGAGTCCGCCATCAACTGGTGGCGCGAGCGCGCACCGTCGCCCGACGGCGTGAGCGCCTGCGCCGAGGTGCGCGCGCTGGCCGAGGTCTACGCGCTGATGGTCTATTACCGCGAGCCCGAGTGCGACGAGGACACGATGCCCGCCAAGGCCAAGGCGGCGTGGCTGGCGTGGTACGCCACGACGCCCGACGCGCCCTGCATCGCGATCTGTTCGACGAGCCAGGGCGACGCGGTCTGCAAGGGCTGCGGCCGCACGTTCTCGGAAGTGCAGCACTGGACACAGATGACGCCGGCCGCCAAGCGCGTCACCTGGCGACGCATCACGATGGAAGGCACGGCCTGGCGCTTCAACCGCTACGCCGAGCGCGCGCGGCTGGCGACCGGCGAGGACCATCCGCCAGCGGCCAGCCTCGAAGCCGCCGCCGGAGGCGGGATCAGCGCCGGCTCGGCAAGCTGATCTCGAAGCAGCTGCCGCCGCCTTCGCGCGCCAGGCAGCGCACCTCGCCGCCGTGCACGCGCGCGATTTGGCGCACCAGGCTCAGGCCCAGGCCCACGCCGCCGGCGCGCTCGGCATGGCCGGCCAGGCGGTAGAACGGCTCGAAGATGCGTTCGCGCTCGCTGTCCGGCACACCCGGGCCGCGGTCGCACACGGCCAGCACGAGCTGCCCCGCCCGCAATGACAGCACCACCGTCGGTGCGGCCGCGCCGCCGTAGCGGCGAGCGTTCTCGAGCAGGTTGCGCAAGGCGCGGCGCAGCAGGCGCTCGTCGCCGGTCACGACCCAGGCGTCGGGCGCGGCCGAGGCCTGCGCGTCGATGTCGGCGCCGACGCGCGCGCCCTCCTCGACCGCCAGGCCGAGCAAGTCGACAGGATCTCGCGCCGGCTCGGGCCGCGCGTCGAGGCGGCTGGCGAGCAAGACCTCCTCGACCAGCGCATCGAGCTCCGCGATGTTGCGGTCGATCTCGACGCGCAGCGCCGCGCGCTGCGCGGGATCCTCGCTGTGCTCGTCCATCGCCAGCGCCATCTTCAGCCGCGCGAGCGGCGAGCGCAGCTCATGGCTGGCATTGGCCAGCAGCGACTGGTTGGCGCGCAGCAGCGTCTCGATGCGCTCGGCAGCGCGGTTGAAGCTCTGCGCCACGGCCGCGACCTCGTCGCGCCCGCCCTCGTCGACGCGCTGGTGCAAGGCGCCGGCGCCGAAGGCCTCGACGCCCTGCTTGAGCGCCTCGAGGCGGCGCGTCAGGCGGCGCACCACCGGCCAGGCGCCGACGGCCACCGCGAAGAACAGCACCACCAGCGTGACCGCGAGCCCCGCGCCGCCGGCGAACCACGGCGGCTCGGGCAGGCGCAGGCGCAGTGCCACGTCGGCGCCCCGCTCGTCCGGCGGAGGGCCTGCGCGCGGCGGTCCACCGAAGGGCCCGTCGGGCGGCGGCATCGGCCGCCCGCCCGGTCCTTCCGGCGGCGGCCCGTCCGGGCGCAGCATGCCCCGCAGCGGCGGGCGCAGCAGCCACAGCACGCGCCCGTCGCTCAGCGCCAGGCGCACCGGCACGCGCCGCTCGCGCAGCGCGCCGTCGCCGCCGAGCGGGATCTCCGCCCACAGCCGCTGCGCGCGCTCGAAGCTCGGCGAGGTGGCGATGCGCTCGCCGCGCACGTCATCCAGCGCCAGCGGCCAGCGCAGACGCTGCGACCACTCGAGCAGCGCCTGCGCCTGCTCGTCGGGCGGCGCGTCGGCCGAGGGCAATGCGCCTTGCAGCAGCTCGGCCCAAGCCTGCAGGCGCTCGCTCGAGGCCTGCTGGAACTGCGCGCGCTCCTGCTCCAGCTTGTGCTGCAGCAGCCAGCCGGAGAACAGCGCGAACAGCAGCAGCACCGCGACCACGGTCGCGTAGATGCGCAGGTACAGCGTCCGCATGCAAGCTCGCGCGAAGACGCCGCGCGTCAGGCCGCGTCGGCGTCCTGCTTCTTGGCGAACACGTAGCCCGCGCCGCGCACGGTCAGGATGCGCCGCGGCGTCTTGACGTCTTCCTCGATCGCCGCGCGGATGCGCGAGACGTGGACGTCGATCGAGCGGTCGAAGGCCTCCAGCGCGTGGCCCTTGAGCGCGTCCATGATCTGGTCGCGCGTCAGCACGCGGCCGGCCGAGCGCGCCAGCACGACGAGCAGGTCGAACTGGTAGCTCGTGAGCTCGCAGGGTTTGGCGTCGATGCGCGCCTGGCGCGCCGCGAGGTCGATCTCGAGCCGGCCGAAGCGCAGCACCTCGTCGTCGCTGCTGGGCGCCGCGCGGCGCAGCAGCGCCTTCAGCCGGGCCAGCAGCTCGCGCGGCTCGAAGGGCTTGGGCAGATAGTCATCGGCGCCCAGCTCGAGGCCGAGGATGCGGTCCATCGGCTCGCCGCGCGCGGTCAGCATCAGCAGAGGCAGCGAGCGCGTGGCCGGGTTGGCGCGCAGTTCGCGCGTGAGATCGAGACCGTCGCCGTCCGGCAGCATCAGGTCGAGCACGAGCGCGTCGTAGTTCTCGCGCAGCAGTCGCTCGCGGCCTGCCGCGAGCGACTCGGCGCACTCGACCGCGTAGCCGGCCTGGGAGAGGTAGTCGCGCAGCATCGCGGACAGGCGCGCGTCGTCGTCGATCAGCAGCAGGCGGGGCGTCATCGGCAGGTCGGTCGGCGTGGCGGGCGAGGCGCGCGAGCGCGCCCCCGAGGCCGCGAAGGATACGCCGCGCGCGTCAGGGAACGCGGCCATGCTCAGCCCTTGCCGGTTGGCGTTTCGAGCTGGCGTCGCTCGCGCATGTGGCGCTCCATCATGTCGCGGCGGGCCTTCGCCTTGGCGGCCGCCTGCGCGCGCTGCTCGGGCGTCAGCACGCGCGCGGCGTCGACCATCGCCTGCGTCATGCGGCGCGACGCCTGGTCGTGCTGCGCGAGCATCTTCTGGCGCAGCGCCTCGATCGCGTCGGCGTCGATGGATGGCTGGGCGAGCAGGTCGCGCATCTGCTCGTGCAGTGCACGGCCGGTCTCGTGCTGCGCGCGCAGATCACTTCGAGCGGCCTCGGCAATCTTGCGCACCTCGTCGCGCTGAGCCTGCGTCACGTTGGATGCCCCGGACAGCCAGCGATCGACCATGTGGTCGACGCGTGGACCGCCGCGGTGCCACATCGGCCCATCGATCTGCATGCGGTGGGCTTCGCCCATGGGCTGCGCCTGCAGCGCCGTCACCGACGCAGCGCCAGTCGCCATGACGGCCAGCCAGACGAGCAAGGGCTTTCTTGCCAGCTTCGCGTTCATTCAAAAGCTCCTTTCGCGGTTGCTCGCGTGAGCAACCCGGGGAGCATGTTGACGCTGGGCTGTATCCCGGCCGCGCGTTGAACGTAAAGTTCTGTGGCGATGAGCCCGGACGTCCTCTGCCGCGCTTTCGTTCTGGGACGCGCGTGATCAGAAGATTTTGCCGAGGCGCAGGTTCAGTCGGGCACTCTCTTTGAATCCACCACGGTCCACGGCCAGATCCCGCCCGAGCTGGGCCTGGAACTGCGTGGTCTGGTCGAGGAAATGGGTCACCGTCAGTCGGCCATAGGTGTTGCGCGCTCCCTCCATGACCGTCGCGCCATTGACTTCCTGGTCGGCCACCCAGTAGCGGCCCACCCCTACCGAGAACGCGGTCGCCTGCGAGGGCATGTAACGCAGGTGTGCTTGGATCTCCTTGCGCGGATCCTGCTTCATCGTGTCGCCGGCGGGACCGAAATCGTCGTTCTTGCGATTGACCTCCACGTCACCAACCACATCAAGCGCCCAGTTTGGGTTGAAGTGCTTCACGTAAGCCAGCTGCAGCAGGAACTTCCAGCGGTTCTCCCCGAGGTTCAAGGGCTTGTTTCGATCGTAGGTGCCGGTGGGCAGATAGAGGTAGGGGCCGACGCTGAAGGCATCGCGGGTCGCCGGGTCCATCAGGAACTTGACCGGCGCGCCCAGAATGAGATCGGCCGCCCCACTGCGACTACCCAGGAAGGCCACATCGTCCTTGGCGTGCAGATGCCCGAAGGGCTGAATCACGTTGATGTCAAGCGTCGCCGTTTCACTCAGCGCGATCGGCCGGATGTATCGGGCAATGCCGATATCGCTTGTGAGCTTTGCGTTGCCCAAGACCTTGGTGCCGTTGGCGTAGAGGTCCGAACGAGTGGCATGCTGGTAATAGAGGACGCCGATGTTGACGCCCGCCGGGTAGATCTCGTAGTCACCGGCAGTGACTTCGAGGGCCTGCGCCGCCGTGCCAAGACCGAGACTCATGGCGACCCCGAGGCACGCCAGCGCAAGCTTGCTCAGGTGCCCAAGTCTGTTGCTGCAAGTACTCACAGAATTCCTCCTCACGATTGAGTTGCTGATCAATTGAGCGCGCACGACCCTCACCCGCGCGCCAGAGCTGCGGGTTCGCGCTTGTTGGGGGGCGACCGGCGGGGTCAGCCTGTGCTGCGCAACATGCCGGTTTGGCGATGACAGTCGTAGTACTCGAAGAACTGCTCATCGGCGGCGGCTACGGTCACCTCGTGGTAGAGCTTCAGCTTGGCCGCCGGGCCGAGCGTGCCGAGGTACTTCATCGCCGCGCCGAATATGGCCACGTGGGTGGGATGCGATTCGGCCCAACGCTCCAAGTCGGCAAGGCTTCGCCACCAGCTCATGCCGAAGCTCTTCTCGACGGGAGAACCGTCGGCATCCACCACGGTCATGTACCGGTTCGTATAGCAGCCGACCTTGATGCCCTCGTCACGCAGGTAGTTCATGCCGGCATGCAGAACGGGTTCGACGTCCTCCATGTACATGCGACGCTCTTCGCTCTCGGTGGCCGTCCAGTCCTGACCTGACCGGATCAGGCAGATGTTCTCGTGCGGGATCACACGCCGGTGCTTGCCCGTGGTTAGGACGCTCGGTTCGCCAACCGGCGCCATGTCATGGGTCTGGGAAAGGGGAATGCGATCGCGCATGCCGCCCCAGTACGCGTGCTCAAGAACGTGGTCGCTCCATCCGTCAGAAACGACCGCCACGCCCTCCGGAACGTTGGACGAGAACAGCGTCTCGAAGCGCTCCGCGGCAGGACGCAGCACCTCGGTGAAGGTGCCGATCCCCGGATGAACCACGCCACCGCCCGCCCACTTCACACCATGCTCGGCAAACCACCGGTCGAACTTGGCTGGATCGTTCCAGTACGCAATGCTGACGATGTTCTTGTAGCCGGCTTCGTCCGTGTGCTGGGCACGGTCCCAGTGTCCGGGCCCGTTCGAGGCCGTAAGACTTGACGTGAGCCAACCTAGCGCGTGACCGACACCGCTGGGAGCGTGCCCTTCGGCATGCTGGACACCGAAGTAGGCCATCACGACACGCTTCACGCCGGGGGCGAAGCGCGCCACGCTTGACGGATACGGCGGCGTGAAGTCATCGGGGACGCGTCGCTGCCTCGTACGCAGACATTGCAGATGCTTGGGAATTGCAGAGTCCATGGCAACCTCCTTAGGGCGCTCTCAGTTCGCAGAAGCCGGGTCGACGTCCGGATTGGTTTCGGGAAGCACCTCGACCATGCCGCGCGGAACATGCGAGACGA
The DNA here is from genome assembly GCF_049446155.1 of Caldimonas sp. KR1-144. Lineage (NCBI taxonomy): Bacteria > Pseudomonadati > Pseudomonadota > Betaproteobacteria > Burkholderiales > Sphaerotilaceae > Caldimonas > Caldimonas sp. KR1-144. The sequence continues at coordinate 210,934 of NZ_JBMSEE010000007.1, read as the reverse complement.
CGCGATCCCCAGGCGTCTTGTTGAGCAGCAACCGCGTCACGTCGGGGCGCGCGTAGTGACCCGCGGGATCGGCCGCTGCCTTGGCAAGCGAAATCACGCCCAGGTCGATGTCCGCGACGACGATCCCCTCTTCGTTCTCGGGGATCGGGCGACCCAGAGGCGACCCGTCCGGCCCATAGATGCGGGCAAAGCCCCCACCCTGGAGCAGCAGCTGACGCTGGAGATCGTCGGTACAGAGCATGTCGTGCATCTGCTTGGACACCGTTGCGCAGGGAGCCACCACGAAGCATTGCCCCTCCGCCGCGTAGACCTGGCTCACGGCGTTGTTGACTTCCGCCCCGAGCGCGTAGGCTCCGCCTCGATAGAGCGAGAAGCTTGGCCACGCGGCGATATGGATCTGCTCGTTCTGGGCATACATCGCGTACTTGCTGAGCGGCTGCAGATGCTCCCAGCAAGCCAGCATGCCGACATTGCCGATGGGCGTTTCCATCACGGCCAGATCGCTGCCGTCACCTTCGCCGAACACGGTGCGCTCGACGTGGGTCGGCTTGAGCTTGCGGCGCGCCTTGACCAGGCGGCCCTCGTCATCGAAGAGGGCCTGGGCGATGTAGAGGCTGCCGCCCGCACGCTCGCTGAAGCCGATCGAGACCCAGATCTCCAGTTCGCGGGCGGCCTGGGCGATGCGCTCGAACTCCTTGCTGCCGACCACCAGTGAGTTGTCGCTGTAGCGTTGCACGAACTGCATGCCGATTGCCGGTGCAGTCAGCCAGATCCACCAGGGGTAGCCGGGAATCCAGGTCTCCGGAAAGGCAATCAGCCGGACGCCGTCGCTAGCGGCCTGCTTCATCAGCTGAATCGTCTTCTCGACCGTGCCGTCGATATCGAGGAAGACTGGCGCAGCCTGGACGGCGGCCACACGAAGCTTGGGGTGGTTCTGACTGGGCATGCGACTTCCTTCCTTGCGAATGTCGAACGGATGCCACGGAGTGCTGCAGCCGTGGTGTCCGAATGCTGCGTGCCCCCCAGCGTGACGTCTTGCCCTGGAGTCGCGCCCTCTTGACCTCGGTTCACGACGTGAACTTCCCTCCACACACCTCCGCGAGTCCGTCCGCCTTGCCCATCAGGAACAGATCACTTGACTCAGGGTCTCGCCTTGGTGTTTCCAGAAGGATCAATTGCTTGAGGATGGCCTCGCCGAGGACGAAGATGTGCATTTGCCTAGCCGCTCCTCGGCGGGTAGGCGATACCTTAGGAAAGCCCGATGAGCCAGTTGTTGACCACCGACGTCGTCAGCCCTCCTCAGCGCGCTGCGTTCTGGACCGACCTGATCTGCGCAACCTACGTGAAGCTCGAGTGCGACCCACTCGAGAAGGGGAGCGGGTTTGCCGGCTCGATCCTCCGCCATCAGTTGCCAGGTCTCGACGTTTCTGTCGTCAAGTCGCGCAGTCAGCGGGTGATGCGCACGCCACGGACAATCTCCACGGCCAGCGACGACTACTTCATCGTCAGCCTGCAGACGCACGGCGGCGGCACGATCATTCAGGACGGCAGGGAGGCCGTCCTGTCGCCCGGCGACTTCGCCATCTACGACAGCACACGGCCCTACACGCTGCGCTTCGACGACGACTTCGGTGAGATCGTGCTGAAGATGCGAGGAGACCATCTGCGGTCCCTGGTTCGCGACACCCACAAGCTCACAGCCACCACCGTGTGCGGTCGCACGGGCGCCGGCCGGCTGTTGATCGAAATGATCAACACGCTGCAGACCGAGGTCGACAGTCTCGTTCCGGCGTCGGCAGGGGCCGTGGCCGAGGGCATCGTCAATCTGCTCGTCGCCGGGCTCAGATCACTTCCGGCTTGCCGCAATGTCGAGCCATCGACGATGAGCGCCTATCACGTGGCCCGCATTCGCCGCTGCATCGACGAGCGGCTGCAGGATCCGACGCTCACGATCGAGTCCATTGCGTCGAGCCTGCACATGTCGCCCGGACATCTGCACCGACTCTTCAAATCCGAGCCCCAGTCACCGTCGCAGTATCTGTGGGGCCGTCGACTTGACCAGTGCAGCCGGGATCTGTTGGATCCGCGCCGAGCGCGAGCCTCCGTTGCAGAGATCGCTTTCAACTGGGGTTTCAACGACGCGGCTCACTTCAGTCGAGCCTTCCGTGATCGCTTCGGGTGCTCGCCACGCGAATGGCGCGCGAGCGGAGGCACTCGGCAAGCCGACCTTGTCCATGCGGGAGACCAGCTCACAGCCGGTGGCGTGTGAGACCGCCAAGTCTGCGGGCTGCAGGGCCGCCGAACGAATCGCTCACATGTACAACGGTCAATGAGCAGCGCAAACCGCATCGCGCGCAAGCTCGACGTTTCAACCTACCCCGCTGGCCCGTTGCCGACGCAGCGCCACGCGCTCCTGCTTCTGCTCCAGCGCAGCCAGAACCTCGAACTCTGCGGCGAGGAAATCGATCAGTTGCCGCACCGCGGGCAGCAGGCCGCGCCGCGACGGGAAGACCAGATGCGCGATGGCGGGCCGGGGACGCCAACCGGGGAGGACATCGACCAGGCGCCCTGCGCGCAGATCCTCCCGAACCATCATGGTCGGCAGCTGCACGACGCCGACGCCGTGGAGCGCCGCAATACGCAGCGCCAGGCGGTCGTCGGTGACCAGTCGGGGCTGGTGCGGCACATTCGCACTGGCGCCGTCTGCCGCGTCCAACTGCCAGGCGTGCTGGCGGTGCGGCGGCCCTTCGTCGAGGCTGGGCAGGCCGGGTAGATCGGCCGGAGTCAGCGGCTGCCGCAGGCCCTGCAGCAGCGTCGGACTGGCCACCAGCCGCTGGGTGCTGAGGCCGAGCTGCTTCATCACGAGATCGGAATCCTCCAGCGGCGGAAACCGCACGCGGATCGCCAGGTCGAAGCCTTCGGCGATCACGTCGACGCGGCGGTTCGTGCTTTCCACGTGCAGCTGCACCCCGGGACATTGCTGCAGGTAGCGGGCGAGCATCTCGCCCACCTGGTAGTCGAGCAGCGCCACTGGGCAGCTCAGCCGCACCAGGCCGTGCGGTCCGCTCAACGTGCGCTCGATGACCTCCTGCGCCGCCTCGGCTTGCACCAGCAGCGCCTGGCAATGGCGGAAGTACTCCTGGCCGATCTCGGTCACCGCAAAGCGCCGCGTCGAGCGGTGAATGAGTCGCGTGCCCAGGCGCTCCTCCAGCTGCGCGATGCGTCGGCTCAGCTTGGACTTGGGCACGCCCAGTGCGCGACTGGCGGCCGCAAAACCGCCGTGCTCGACGACGCGGGCATAGAAGTAGAGATCGTTGAGGTTCTGCATGGACGAGATCATCGTTCTGATTTCAGAACTCTGTGGCCGATTTCTGCCGTCTAGTCGATCCAGTGTTTCATGAATAACGTTCTGTCGTCGCTGCCGGATCGGCTGGCGACCTCCAAGGAGCGGCGCATGAAAAAGGTTCTCGGTCTCTACGGAAACACCCGGCCGCACTGGGTGGGCGACGGCTTTCCGGTGCGCTCGCTGTTCAGCTACCAGAGCCTGGGTGCCCATCTCAGCCCCTTCCTGCTGCTCGACTACGCCGGTCCGGCGGACTTCGCGCCGGCAGCCCGGCCGCGCGGCGTGGGCACGCACCCGCACCGGGGATTCGAGACGGTGACCATCGTCTACGAGGGCGAGGTTGCGCACCGCGACTCGACCGGCGAGGGCGGCGTAATTGGTCCGGGTGATGTGCAGTGGATGACGGCTGGCGCCGGCATCCTGCACGAGGAGTTCCACACGCCCGCATTCACCCAGCGCGGCGGCCGGCTGGAGATGGTGCAGCTGTGGGTCAATCTGCCGGCCAAGGACAAGATGAGCGCGCCCGGCTACCAGGCGATCGCGTCAGCCGACATCCCGGTCGTTCAGTTGCCCGGCGCGGCCGGCAGCCTGCGCGTGATTGCCGGCGATCACCACGGGCGGCGCGGGCCAGCCCGCACCTTCACGCCGCTCAATGTCTGGGACCTGAAGCTGCGGCGCGACGGAGAGCTGCAACTGATGCTCCCCGATGGGCACACCGCTGCTGTCGTCGTGCTGCGCGGAACGGTGCTTGTCAATGCCAGCCAAGTGGCGCGGGACGCGCAGATGGTGCTGCTGGACCGCAGCGGCGACGCGATCGGCCTGGAGGCCAATGACGATGCCAGCGTGCTGCTGCTCAGCGGCGAGCCGATCGACGAGCCCATCGTCGGCCAAGGCCCCTTCGTGATGAACAACGCCGCCGAGATCCATCAGGCGATGGCCGACTTCAAGAGCGGGAAGTTCGGGCGCATGCGGGTCTGAGTCACCGAGTCCACCGAGCAAACCCGTTCGCCGGCCGGTTGCCGGCGCCCCCCCGCCGCCGATGCGCGGCACAAGGAGACCCTGATGAGCAAGCCCTATGTCCGTCTGGACAAGAACAACGCCGCCGTGCTGCTGGTCGACCACCAGACCGGCCTGCTGTCCCTGGTGCGGGACATCGATCCCGACAAGTTCAAGAACAACGTGCTGGCCCTGGCCGACCTGGCCAAGTACTTCGGGCTGCCGACCATCCTGACCACCAGCTTCGAAAGCGGCCCCAACGGCCCGCTGGTGCCCGAGCTGAAGGAAACCTTCCCCGACGCGCCCTATATCGCCCGCCCCGGCCAGATCAACGCCTGGGACAACGAGGACTTCGTGAAGGCGGTCAAGGCCACCGGCAAGAAACAGCTGATCGTCGCCGGCGTGGTCACCGAGGTCTGCGTGGCCTTCCCGACGTTGTCGGCACTGGCCGAAGACTTCGATGTCTTCGTCGTCACCGACGCCTCAGGCACCTTCAATGAGCTGACCCGGCACTCGGCCTGGAATCGCATGGCCGAAGCCGGCGCCCAGCTGATGACCTGGTTCGGCGTGGCCTGCGAGTTGCACCGCGACTGGCGCAACGACATTGAGGGCCTGGGTGCGCTGTTCTCCAAGCACATCCCCGACTACCGCAACCTGATCAACAGCTACACGACGCTGACGGCGGGCAACTCGCGCTGAGGCGTTGGGCGGGCGGCCCCTTCAACCCGACCGGAGATGGGTTGATGGGGGTGCCACGCGCAGCCGACGCAAGACAGGGGCGAATGACTCCTCAATCGCCCATGCCGATCATTCAGGCCCGCACTCCCCGGCCGAACCGAGCGACAGCAAAGCCGCGCAGCAAACCCGGATCGATGAAGAGTCGGGGGTGCTTGCGGAGCGGGATGTTGGCTAGAAAGCAAGACGGGCCCCGAAGGGCCCGTCTTGCTTGATGTCTTGGCGGAGAGGGTGGGATTCGAACCCACGATACGTTATTCACGTATACCGGATTTCGAGTCCGGCGCATTCGACCACTCTGCCACCTCTCCTGGTGTTGCCTGATGCGGCTTCGCCGGTGGTCATCGGCGAAGCCGCTCAGTATAGCTGATCACGCGCGCAGTTCCGTCGCGCCTCCCAGGTAAGGACGCAAGGCCGGCGGCACGCCGATCGAGCCGTCGGCGCGCTGATGGTTCTCGAGCACGGCGACGAGCGTGCGGCCGACCGCGAGGCCCGAGCCGTTGAGCGTGTGCACGAGCTCGGGCTTGCCCTGCGCGTTGCGATAGCGCGCCTGCATGCGCCGCGCCTGGAAGGCCTCGCAGTTCGAGCACGAGCTGATCTCGCGGTAGGTGTTCTGCGCGGGAAGCCAGACCTCGAGGTCGTAGGTCTTGGCAGCGCCGAAGCCCATGTCGCCGGTCGACAGCAGCATCACGCGATAAGGCAGTTCGAGCTTTTGCAGCACCGCCTCGGCGTGGCCGACCATCTGCTCGAGCGCGGCGTTCGATTGCTCGGGCTGCACGATCTGCACCATCTCGACCTTGTCGAACTGGTGCTGGCGGATCATGCCGCGCGTGTCGCGCCCGGCGCTGCCGGCCTCGCTGCGAAAGCACGGCGAATGCGCGGTCAGTTTGATGGGCAGCGCGGCCGCGTCGAGGATCTGCTCGCGCACGGTGTTGGTCAGCGAGATCTCCGAAGTGGAGATCAGGTACTGCTCAGGCTGCGCCTCGTCGCCGCCCCGGAGCACCCAGAACATGTCTTCCTTGAACTTGGGCAGCTGGCCGGTGCCTTCGAGGATCTCGCGGTTGACGATGTAGGGCGTGTAGCACTCGGTGTAGCCGTGCTCCTGCGTCTGCACGTCGAGCATGAACTGCGCGAGGGCACGGTGCAACCGGGCAGCGGGGCCGCGCAGGAACGAGAAGCGCGCGCCCGAGAGCTTGACGCCGGTCTCGAAGTCCAGCCCCAGCGGCGCGCCGAGATCGACGTGGTCCTTGGGCGCGAAGCCTAGCTCACTCGGCGTGCCCCAGCGGCGCACCTCGAGGTTGGCCTGCTCGTCGGCGCCCACCGGCACGTCGTCCTGCGGCAGGTTGGGCACGTTCATCAGCAGCGACGACAGCTCCGACTGGATCACCTCGAGCCGCTCGGCGCTGGCCTTGAGCGCATCGCCGATGCCGCCGACCTCGGCCATCACCGCCGAGCTGTCCTCGCCCTTTTGCTTGAGCTGGCCGATCTGCTTGGACAGCGAGTTGCGCCTGGCCTGCAGTTCCTCGGTGCGGGTCTGGATGGTCTTGCGCTCGGCCTCGAGCGCGCGAAAGCGCTCGACGTCGAGGAAGGGCTGCGGATGCTGGCGGCGCGAGAGGCGCTCGACGACGCCGTCGAGGTCCTTGCGCAGCAGGTTGATGTCGAGCATCGGTGCGGGTTCCGGCGGGAAAGCGCCGGATTGTAAAAGTGCGGGTCGGGGCGGCCTGCGTGCGCGTCAGCGCACCGAGGCCATCGACTTGTCGCCCAGGCCCTTGGGCAGCGGAAAGTGCACGGTCTCCTGCACGCCGTCCATCTTGCGCACCGACACCGCGCCGAGCGCCTTGAGGCGCGCGATCACCTGCTGCACCAGGATGTCGGGCGCCGAGGCGCCGGCGGTCAGGCCCACGCGCAGCGCCTGGCCTTGCGGATGGGCGAACCATTCCTCGCGCAGGTCGTCGGGGCTGTCGATCATGTAGGCTGTCGTGCCCAGGCGCTCGGCGAGCTCGCGCAGGCGGTTGCTGTTGGAGCTGGTGGGGCTGCCGACCACCACCACGACGTCGACCTGCGGCGACATCAGCTTGACCGCGTCCTGGCGGTTCTGCGTCGCGTAGCAGATGTCCTGCTTCTTCGGCTCGCGCACCTGCGGGAAGCGGCGCTTCACCGCGGCAAGGATCTCGGCCGCGTCGTCGACGCTCAAGGTGGTCTGGGTCACGACCGCGAGCTTGGCCGCATCGCGCACCTGCACGTGCTCTACGTCGGCAACCTCCTCGACCAGGTAGATGCCGTCGCTGAGCTGGCCCATCGTGCCTTCGACTTCGGGGTGGCCCTTGTGGCCGATCATCACGAACTCGTAGCCTTCCTTGGCGAGCTTGGCGACCTCGACATGCACCTTGGTCACCAGCGGGCAGGTCGCATCGAAGACGCTGAATCCGCGCTCGGCCGCCTCGCGGCGCACCGCCTGGCTCACGCCGTGCGCGCTGAACACCAGCGTCGCGCCGGGCGGCACCTCGGCGAGGTCTTCGATGAAGATCGCGCCCTTGGCCTTGAGGTCGTTGACCACGTAGGTGTTGTGCACGATCTCGTGGCGCACGTAGATCGGCGCGCCGAACCTGGTCAGCGCGCGCTCGACGATCTCGATCGCCCGGTCCACGCCGGCGCAGAAGCCGCGCGGCTCGGCCAGCAGCACTTCATCCACGAGCGGCTGGCCAGCGTTGGCTTCCTGCGTCATCACAGCACCCCGATCAGCTGCACCTCGAAGCGCACGGCCTGGCCGGCGAGCGGGTGGTTGAAGTCGAACAGCGCCCAGTCTTCCTCCGCCGGCCCGACCTCGCGCACCACGCCGGCATAGCTGCCCTGGCCGTCGGGCGTCGGGAACTGCACCACGTCGCCGACGCTGTAGACCTCGTCGGGATCGCCCAGCTCGCGCAGCAGGGCGAGCTTCACGCGTTGCAGCAGTTCGGGGCTGCGCTGGCCGAAGGCCTCGCCGGGTTCGAGCTCGAACCGCGCGCTGCTGCCCTCCTCCAGGCCCATCAGGCGCGCCTCGATGGCCGGCGACAGCTCGCCGGCGCCCAGCGACAGCGTCGCCGGCGGGCCGCCGAAGGTGTCGACGACGGCCTGGCCGTCGGCGCCGCTCAGGCGGTAGTGCAAGGTCAGGAAGGAACCGGATCGGACAGTGGCCACGGGACTTGGAGGGCGTTCGATAGACTGACCGCGGATTGTAGGTTTCGGCCCCGACACGATGCCCCTGAAGGACTTGCCACCCGAGGCGCGCCCGCGCGAGAAGCTGCTGGCGCGCGGCGCCGCGGCGCTCGCCGACGCCGAGCTGCTGGCGCTGCTGCTGCGCACCGGCACGCCGCAGCGCGACGTGCTGCAGCTGTCGCAGCACCTGCTCGACGGCTTTGGCGGTCTGGCCGGCCTGCTCGCGCTGCCGGCCGAGGCGCTGGCCAAGGTCAAGGGACTCGGCCAGGCCAAGCGCGCCGAGCTGGTCGCCGTGCTGGAACTGGCGCGCCGGGCCATCGCGGCCCAGCTGGCGGCGCGGCCGGTCTTCGAGTCGCCCGAAGCGGTGCGCGATTACCTGCGGCTGCAGCTCGCGGCGCTCGACCACGAGGTCTTCGCCGCACTGTTCCTCGATTCGCAGCACCGGCTGCTGGCCTTCGAGACGCTGTTTCGCGGCACGCTGACGCAGACCAGCGTCTACCCGCGCGAGGTGGTCAAGCGCGCGCTGGCGCTCAATGCCGGTGCGGTGATCCTGGCGCACAACCATCCCTCCGGCGTCGCCGAGCCTTCGCGCGCCGACGAGACCCTGACCCGCGCATTGCGCGACGCGCTGGCGCTGGTCGACGTGCACGTGCTCGACCACATGGTGATCGCGCGCGGCGGCAGCGTGTCCTTCGCCGAGCGAGGCCTGCTGTGACCACGCGCCGCCCCACGCCCAGGCCGCTGCACAGCCTGTCCGATCTCGGCGAGCTGCAGCGCCGGCTCGAAGCGCAGCGGCGCGAAGCCGCGCGGCTCGAGGCCGAGCGGCGCGAACGCGAGGCCGCGGCCACGCGCGAGCGCGACCTGTTCGCGCGCACGGTCGGCCCGGTGACGGCGCTGCCTGCGCGCGATCGCGCCCACGTGCCGCGCCCCCGCCGCGAGGCACGCGCGGCGCAGCGCGAACGCGACGAGCAAGCCGTGTTGCGCCAGGCGCTGTCGGACGACTTCGATGTCGAAACCCTGCTCGACACCGACGAGGGCCTGGCCTTCCGGCGCCCGGGCGTGGGGCCGGACGTCGTGCGCAAGCTGCGCCGCGGCATCTGGGCGATCCAGGCCCAGCTCGACCTGCACGGCCTGCGCCGCGACGAGGCGCGCGAGGCGCTGGGCGACTTCCTGCGCGACGCCCAGCGTCATGGCCTGCGCTGCGTGCGCGTCGTGCACGGCAAGGGCAACGGCTCGCCGGGCCGCGAATCGGTGCTGCGCGACAAGGTGCGGCGCTGGCTGGCCCAGAAGAACGAGGTCATGGCCTATGCGCAGGCGCGCCCGAGCGACGGCGGCGCCGGCGCGCTCGTCGTGCTGCTCGACGGCGGGCCCGACGCACCGAGCCGCTGAGCCCGAGCGGCCCTCCCGCGCACGGAAGAGAGCAAGGCTTGGGCTCCCTTGCCCCCACCACGGGGCGACGGGGGGTAAGGGGCAGCGCCAGCTAGCTATGGCGAGTTGGAGGCCCTGGACCTCCGGGGTGGGCATGATCGCCGTCCAGCATGCCGTCAGGTCCCATGCGAGCGGCCCCTCCCTGCAGCCAGCCCAGCGGCCACGGCACACAGGCCGCCGACACACCAGGACACCACCGGCCACCCCCAGGTGGACGCCAGGCTGCCGGCGGCGAGCGGGCCGATCACCAGGCCGAGATTGTTGCCCTGCATCAGCCCTCCCAGCGTGGCGCCGACCAGTGCCGGCCGGGGCGCAGCCGCCGGCGCGAGACTGAACAGCACTGTGGGCACGAGGCCGCCCACGGCGGAGAAGGCCAGGCAGGCCACATAGGCACCCGGTGCCGGCATCGCAGGAAGGAACACCACGAGGGCGCACGGGGCCAGGCCCGCGAAGGCCGCCGCGAGCAGGCGGCGAGGCGGCACTCCGCGCGCCAGCAAGGCCCCGGCCGCGAGGTTGCCCGCCGCGCCCAGCGCGACCGCCAGCGCGGTGAGCACGCCGGCCGTCGGTCCCGGCAGTCCCCAACGTTCGGCAAGCACCATCGGAAGGAACGTGACGACGGCGAAAAAGGCGGCCGAAAAGAGGGTGAACAGGAGCGCCAGTCGCCGCGGCGCCCGGGCGCGCAGCAGCGCGTGAAGATCGGCGCGTGCCAGGCCCTGCGCACGCACCGCTGCGATGGGCCGGGCGGTTCCCACGAGCAGCGCGGCTGCGACGGCGATCAGGACGGCCGCGTTCAGCAGCCAGTAGGCGCGCCATCCCACGGCGTGCAACCACGGCGCGCCGAGCATGACCGTCGCCATGCCGAGCGGCATGAAGGTGCTCCAGGCGGCGAAGGCGCGAGTTCGCTGCGCCGGCGCGGTGGCCGCCTCGATCAGGGCTGGCGCCGCGACGGCCACCGCCAGGAACCCCACGCCTTCGACAACTCGGGTGGCCAGCAGCGTGACCGCGCCTGCAGCGGCCGCTCCGAGCGCGCTGGCGAGTGCCTGCAGCGCGAGACCCGCCAGCACCAGCCGGCGTGCGCCGACGCGATCGACCAGCACGCCGGTCGCGACGCCGGCGAGCGCACCGACGATGGCGAAGGCCGACAGCAGCCCCGAGGCCGCGGTGAGCGTGAGCTGGAGGTCCGATCGCAGCAGGTCGAGCGCGACGGGCGCCTTGCCCGCCTGAAACGCCGACACGATGCCGGCCAGGACGGACAGCGCGACGGTGCGCCAGGCGCCCTCCACCGGAGGGCCCACGGTGATCGGCGAGCGCACCATCACATGCGGGCGCCCGCCAGGTGGCGGCGACCGTACGCGAGCGCCTGCGCTGTGCGCGCCACGTGCGCACCCTGGAAGCGCGCGCCGGCGCGCTCGTTGGCGCTCGGGGCCCGGTGGCCGCCGTGCCCGTCGTCGGCGATCGTCGAGGCGCCGTAAGGGCTGCAGCCACTCACCTCGTCCATGCGGCTCTGGCCCTTGAAGGTGTAGGGCAGCCCGACCACCACCATGCCGAGGTGCAGCAGCACCACGTGCGTGGTCAGCACCGTGGCTTCCTGGCCGCCGTGCTGACTGCCGGTGGACGTGAAGACGCTGCCCACCTTGCCGACCAGCGCATCGCGCGACCAGACACCGCCCAGGCGGTCGATGAAGTTCTTCATCTGGGCGGCCATCGTGCCGAACCGCGTCGGCGTGCCGAACACGATCGCGTCGTACCCGGCCAGTTCCTCCACCGACGCGATCTCCGCCGGCTGGTCGAGCTTGTAGCCTGCGTCCGCCCTGACCTGCGGCGGCACCAGTTCCGGCACGCGCTTCACGGTCGCCTCGGCGCCCGCCTCCCGGGCGCCGGTCGCGACTTCATGGGCCATGGCTTCGACATGACCGTAGGACGAGTAGTAGAGGACGAGCACCTTGACCATCGAAGGACCTCTTTCATCGGTTAGACAGACCGTCACTGTGGCGCCAACGATCGATCGACAGAAGTGACAAAATTTCGACTCTCTCGATCGATGGAGTAGATCAATGCTCGATGGAATGACGCTGGGCCAGATCCGCACGTTCGTCGCGATCGCGGACGCCGGCAGCTTCCGCGCGGGCGCCGCGAAGCTGCTGCGCGCACAGTCCGCGGTCAGCCATGCCATCGCCTCGCTCGAGTCGCAACTGGGTGTGCTGGTCTTTGATCGCACGGGCCGGCGTCCGGTCCTCACGTCCCACGGGAAGGCACTGCTGGAGGACGCGCGCGCGGTCCTCCTGAAGGTGGACTTCATGCGCGCACGCGCACGCGCACTCTCGGAGGGGCTCGAGATGGAGCTGTCCATCGTCGTCGACACGCTCTTCCCGATGCCGCTGGTGGCTGCTGCGCTGCGCGAGCTCAACCAGGCGCTCCCGACGGTGCGCGTGCGCATCGAAGTGGCGGCGCTGGGCGGTCCGTTCGAGGCGCTGGCCGAGGGCCGCTGCACCCTCGGCATCACGGTAGGTCAGGGCTTCAGCGACCCGCGCATCGAACTGGCGTCGGTGCTGCCAGTGCCCTTCGTGGCGGTCGTTGCGGCCTCGCACCCCCTGGCCGAGATCGCCCGGCGACGCGCACGGCTGCGCAGCGCCGAACTCGCCGAGCACCTGCAGATCGTGCAGGAGGATCCGTCGCGGCTGTCCGAAGGGCGCGACTTCGGCGTGTTGTCACCGCAGACCTGGCGGGTCTCCGGGCAGGACACCAAGCGGGCCCTGATCTTCGGTGGCGTGGGCTGGGGCCGCCTGCCGCTGTGGTCGGTTGAGCGCGATCTCGGCGCGGGGCACCTGGTGCGCGTGCCCGCCGCCGCCTTCGGCAGCGACGGGGAAACGACGGAGCCCTCCTACGTGGCGCACCGCATCGACCACCCGTTCGGACCGGCCGCGCGATTCATCCGCGACTGGCTGCTGCAGCATGGGAAACCGGCCCCGGCAGCGAGGCCGCGCCGACCGCGCGACCGCTGATTCGGCGCAGTTGAGCTGCGCTATTGCCGCCTGCTCATTGCTCATGGTGACCACCTGCCACCCCGCATGCTTCCGAACCGGTGATGCCATGACACGTTGGGGCGGCAAAGACGTGCTCGACAGCCGCGAGGCAACGAAGGCGACATCTACCGACTTGACCTGGGCGGCGGGCAGGACTGAATGCTCGACGGCGGCGGGACAAGCAACCGCATCGAGCTCGGCAACGGGTGCTCCGCCGAGTAGATCCGGCTGCGGCGCACCGGATCGGACCTGGAAGTCGGAGGTCGGCATCTATCAGTCCTCGCTGCAACCCTTGATCGCCAGCAACTGGCAACAAGGCTGACGGCCGCTTCCGTGCCAAGCAATAGAAGAGAGGCAGGGGTCCGAACGCTCCTGCCTCTTTGTCCTGGTGTGCAGAACCCCGGGGCCTGCCGGGCCCTCATCCCAGCCCTCACCCCTGGCCGCGGGGTCGAACAACCGCTCGTCGGCCGATAAGCTCCGTTCATCGGCGCCGGCGGGCCGGTCGCCGCAATCGGGGGGCCCATGAATCGAAAACCGTTGTGGCCGGGCGGCCGGGTCAGCGTCGCTGCGCTCGCCGTTGCGGCAGGCTGTTGCCTGGTGGCGGCACCGACTTCGGCCGCAACGTCGGCCCCGGTGGCCATGCATTCGTCCACGGCGGCTTCGGCAACGACCGCGGCGCCTGCCGACGCCCTGCTGAACGATCCGGCCGAGATCGCCGGCACCGCCACCGGCGTGCTGTCGCCCGGCTTCGCGCTGCTGCTGGCGGCGCTGGCGGTCGGCCTCTACCTCGGCGGGCGCGGCCGGCGCGACTGACCCGGCGAGCTGCCCCTCAGCCGCCGCGGTTGCGCATCCAGTCGGCCGTGTTCGCGAACGCGGCAGCCAGGCGCTCGCGCAGCGGCACGTCGATGGCCAGTTCGTCCATCGCCTGTGCCATGCAGGCCAGCCACTGGTCGCGCTCGCGGATGCCGATCGAATACGGCAGATGGCGCGCGCGCAGGCGCGGGTGGCCGAAGCGCTCGATGTAGAGGCCGGGCCCGCCGAGCCAGCCGCTCAGGAACCAGTAGAGCTTGTCGCGAGAGCCGGTCAGCTCGTGCGGATGCACCGCGCGCAGATCGCGGTACGCCGGCTCGAGGTCCATCAGGTCGTAGAAGCGGTCCACCAGCGCGCGCACGGCGGCATCGCCGCCGAGCAGGTCATAGGCGGTCGCCGCGGTGTCGGTCGCTTCGCTCGTCATGGCGGAATTGTCGCCGGCCGTGCCGATCGGCGGCTTGTGCAGGGTCAGGCGTCGACGCCTCAGTCAGCCAGCCGCTGCGCCAGCGGCGCAAAGGCCTGGGCCGCCGCGGCGCCCGGCATCGCCTCCACCAGCAGCTGGCGGCGCTGCACCGCCTCGCGCACCGCCGGGTCGCTCGGCACGTCGCCCAGCAGGTTCAGGCGCACCGCCGTACCGACGGCCGGCGCGACGAAGCGGTCGACCACCTGCTGCAGCTGGGCGGCGACCGCACGGCCGTCGCCGCTGCGCGCGACCTGATTGACCACGAGGCGCAGCTCATGACGCTGCTGCTGCGTCGCCAGGACCTTGATCGTCGCGTAGGCGTCGGTCAGCGCGGTCGGCTCGGGCGTCGCGACCACGAGCACCTCGTCGGCGAGCGACACGGCGTGCAGCACCACGTCGGAAATGCCGGCGCCAGTGTCGAGGATCACCACGTCGAAGCGCGGGCGAACCTGGTCGACGATGGCCTGAAGCTTGTCGCGCACGTCGGGCGTCAGCCGCGAGTACTCGACCAGGCCCGAACCGGCCAGCAGCACCGAGAAGCCGCCCGGCGCGGCCAGCGTGGCCTGCTCCAGCGTGGCGCGCTCGGTGAACACGTCATGCAAGGTGATCTTGGGGTGCAGGTTGAGCACCACGTCGAGGTTCGCCAGCCCCAGGTCGGCGTCAAGCACCAGCACTTGCAGGCCACGCCGGGCCAGCGCCGCGGCGAGGTTGGCGGAGATGAAGGTCTTGCCGACGCCGCCCTTGCCGCTGGTGACGGCAACGATGCGCGCGCGGCGGCCGCGAGCGGGTGCTTCGGTGGGGGTCGCGGTCATGGCTTGGGGAAGTGCTGGGCCGGTTCGTCGAGCGGCATCGGTGCGGACAGGCCGAACAGCAGGCCCTTCTCCTCGGCACTGACTTCGGTCGTGGCGGTCGTTTCGAGGCAGGCGCGGTTGCGACCGGCCGCCTTGGCTTCGTAGAGCTGGCGATCGGCGCGCTCGATCCACAGGCTGGCCGACGAGCGCACCCATGGCGGCGCGAACGCACCGCCGACGCTGGCGGTCACCTTGAGCGCCAGGCTGTTGGAGATGGGCACCGGTCGCGACTCGATGCGCCGGCGCACGCGCTCGGCCACGGTGGCACCAAAGGCCGGCGGGCAGTTGGGCAGGATGACCGCGAACTCCTCGCCGCCGTAGCGCGCGACGGTATCCATCGGGCGCACGCAGTCGAGCAGTGCCTGGGCCACGGCCTGCAGCACCAGGTCGCCGGCCGCGTGACCGTGGGTGTCGTTGATCGACTTGAAGTGATCGAGGTCGAGCAGGAGCAGCAGCGCCGGCTCGCCGGCACGGGCCACGCGATCGGCCTCGCGCTCGAGCGCCAGCTCGAACTGGCGACGGTTGGCCAGGCCGGTCAGCGCATCGCGGCTGGAGACTTCGATCAGGCCGTCAATGACCTGCTGCAGCCACTGCGGATCGCGCGGATCGCCGCCCGACGGCAACGCGACGCCGGAACGCCCGAGCAGCTGCAGCGCGGCATCCAGGCGCAACTCGGCAGGCACGTCGGCGGAACGGTCGGTCATCGGGGCAGGTTCTGTTCGCGGTCAGTCTAGCGGTGACCGGCACGCGCCAGCCTTCGAACTGCGCCACCGAGGTACCCCATCTTCCGAGATATGCGGCTCTCAAGCTCCCCACACTGGCAGCCGATAACCCGCTGACGCCCGTCTCCCACGGGCCAGCACTGTCCCGTTGCCGATGAGCGCCGTCCTGTCCGCATCTGTTCCCGCCGTTGCCGATCGGGAGTTCGACTTCGCCCCGAGCGACTTCGAACGCGTCAAGCGCCTGATCTACGAGCGCGCAGGCATCCACCTGCAGCCCGGCAAGCAGGCCATGGTTTACAGCAGGCTGTCGCGCCGGCTGCGCGAGACCGGCCACCGCTCGTTCGCCAGCTACCTGCAGTGGCTCGAGCAGGCGCACGGCGCGACCGCCGAGCAGGAGTGGCAGCAGTTCATCAATTGCCTGACCACCAACCTGACCGCCTTCTTCCGCGAGGAGCACCACTTTCCCCTGCTGGCGCAGGCGCTGTCGCAACGCCGCGGCCAGTCGCAGCGGATCTGGTGCAACGCCGCCTCGACCGGCGAGGAGCCCTACTCGCTGGCGATGACGGTCGTCGAATCGCTCGGCGCGCAGCCGAACGCGCGCATCGTCGCCAGCGACATCGACACCAACGTGCTCGACCGCGCGCGCCGCGGCGTCTATGGCGCCGACTCGCGCGGCCTGTCGCCGGAACGGCTGCGCCAGCACTTTCTTCGCGGCACGGGCCCCAACGCCGGGAGCATCCGCGTCAAGCCCGAGCTGGCGCGGCTGATCGAGTTCCGCACGTTCAACCTGATGAGCGCGAGCTGGTCGCTCGGCGAGCCGTTCGACATCGTGTTCTGCCGCAACGTGATGATCTACTTCGACGCACCGACGCAGCGCCGCGTGCTCGAGGGCATGCACCGCGTGATGAAGCCGGGCTCGCTGCTGTTCGTCGGGCATTCCGAGAACTTCACCGACTCGCGCGACCTGTTCCGCCTTCGCGGCAAGACCGTCTACGAGCGCGTGGACAGCTGAGAATCCCATGAGCCTGCTCGCCAGCACCGCCGCCGCGCGCCCACCCTCGCGCCTTGATGCCCTCAAGGCCGCGCCGCGCAAGCCCGGCGAGGCCTCGTTCTTCTTCTTCGACGCGCACTTCAAGACCGACACGGTCAAGGTGCTGCCCGGCGAGTACTTCGTGCACGACGAGGACGTGCTCATCATGACCACGCTGGGTTCGTGCATCGCCTGCTGCCTGTGGGACCGCGAGCGCCGCATCGGCGGCATGAACCACTTCATGCTGCCCGAGGGCGGTGCCGGCGCCGACAGCGGGCGCTACGGCAGCTTCGCGATGGAGCTGCTGATCAACGAGATGATGAAGCGCGGCGCGAGCCGGCTCGCGCTCGAGGCCAAGGTGTTCGGCGGCGGCGCGGTGATCAGCGGCATGAACACGATCAACGTCGGCGAGCGCAACACCGCCTTCGTGATCGACTACCTGAAGACCGAGCGCATCCCGGTGGTCAGCAAGGACGTACTCGACGTCTACCCGCGCAAGGTCGGCTTCTTCCCGGCCAGCGGCAAGGCGGTGGTCAAGCGGCTCGCGGCCAGCGCGCCCGACCTCGTCGCCCAGGAGCGCGCGGCGGCCAGGTCGGTGCCGGCCGCCGGCGCCGGGGGCTCGATCGACCTGTTCTGACGCCGTCGCGACGAACGAGCGCGACAACGACCGCAACAACGACAAGGACCGAACGCATGGCAGCCAAGAAGACGCGCGTGGTGGTGGTGGACGACTCCGCTCTCGTGCGCAGCCTTCTCACCGAGATCATCAATCGCGAGCGCGACATGGAGTGCGTGGGCGCGGCGAGCGACCCCTTCGTCGCGCGCGAGATGATTCGCAACCTCGACCCCGACGTGATCACGCTCGACGTCGAGATGCCGCGCATGGACGGCCTCGACTTCCTCGGCAAGCTGATGCGCCTGCGGCCGATGCCCGTGGTGATGGTCTCCACGCTGACCGAGCGCGGCGCCGAGGTCACGCTGCGCGCGCTGGAGCTCGGTGCGATCGACTTCGTCGCCAAGCCCAAGATCGGCGTCTCCGACGGCCTGCGCCAGCTCGGCGCCGACATCACCGACAAGATCCGCACCGCCTCGGGCGCTCAGGTCAAGAAGCTGGCCGCGCCCGCGGCCGACAGCGGCACGTCCCGGCCGATCACGCCGGTGCCATCGCTCGGGCGTCTGTCGACCGAGAAGATCATCTTCATCGGCGCGTCGACCGGTGGAACCGAGGCCACGCGCGAGGTGTTGGTGAACCTGCCGGCGGACAGCCCCGCGGTGATGATCACGCAGCACATGCCGGCCGGCTTCACCAAGAGCTACGCGACGCGGCTCGACGGCTTGTGCCGCATCCGCGTCAAGGAAGCCAGCGACGGCGAACGGGTGCTTCCGGGCCATGCCTACATCGCGCCGGGCGGCATGCATCTGTCGGTCGAGCGCTCGGGTGCGAACTACATCGCGCGCGTGCAGGACGGCGAGCCGGTCAACCGCCACAAGCCCAGCGTGGAGGTGCTGTTCAAGAGCGCCGCGCGAGTGGTCGGGCCCAACGCGGTTGGCGTGATGCTCACCGGAATGGGCGCCGACGGCGCGCGGGCGATGCGCGAGATGCGCGACGCCGGCGCCTACAACGTCTGCCAGGACGAGGCGAGCTGCGTGGTCTACGGCATGCCGCGCGAAGCGGTGGCGGCAGGCGCCGCGCACGAGGTGCTGCCGCTGGCGAAGATCGCCGGCCACCTGGTCGAGCGCTTGCGCGCCACGGCCGGCATGTCGCTCAACCGGGTTTGAGGAAGAGCGACTGCAGGTCGCTCAGGAAGTCGAAGCCGCGGTCGGTGGGCCAGGCGCGCTGAGCATCGCGCGCGAGCAGGCCCTTGCTCTCCGCCTCGTCGAGGCCGGCGAGGATGCTGTTCAGCGGCAGCCCGGTGCGCTCGATGTAGCGCGCGAACTCGAAGCCGTCCTTCAGCCGCAGCGCGTTGAGCATGAACTCGAACGGCAGATCGTCGGCCGCGACCTCGTGCTCGTTCGACACCGGTTGGCCGGCCAGCGCCTGTTCCATGTACTTGGCCGGCTCGCGCCAGCGCACCTGGCGCACGACGCGCTCGGCATAGCTCAGCTTGCCGTGCGCGCCGGCGCCGATGCCGAGGTAGTCGCCGAAGCGCCAGTAGTTGAGGTTGTGCAGGCATCGGTGCCCCGGGCGCGCGTAGGCCGAGATCTCGTAGCGCTCCATGCCGGCGCCGTCGGTGCGCGCCGTGACGAGATCGAGCATCTCCGATGCAAGATCGTCGTCGGGCAGCCCCGGCGGCGGACGCGATCCGAACACCGTGTTCGGCTCCATCGTCAGGTGATAGAGCGACAGGTGCGGCGGCGCGAACGCCAGCGCCTGCGACAAGTCGGCCTCCAGATCCGCCAGCGACTGGCCCGGCAGCGCGTACATCAGGTCGAGGTTCCAGGTCTCGAAGCAGGCCGCGACCTCCTCGACGGCGGCCAGGGCCTGGGCGCGATCGTGCACGCGGCCCAGCGCCTTCAGCTTGGCGTCGTCGAAGCTTTGCACGCCGACCGACAAGCGCGTGACGCCGGCCTCGCGAAACGCACGGAAGCGCTCGCGCTCGAAGGTGCCGGGATTGGCCTCGAGCGTGATCTCGCAGCCGGGCTCGAACGGCAGGCGCGCGCGCAGGTCGGGGATCAGCCGCGCGATGCCGTCGGGCGAGAACAGGCTGGGCGTGCCGCCGCCGATGAAGACGCTGACGATGCGGCGGCCCCAGACGGCCGGCAGCGAGGCCTCCAGGTCGGCGACCAGCGCGTCGAGATAACGCCGCTCGGGCAGCTCCTGCGAGCGGACCTCGTGGGAATTGAAGTCGCAGTAGGGGCACTTGCGCAGGCACCACGGCAGGTGCACGTACAGCGCCAGCGGCGGTGGCGCCGGCAGGCGCAGCGCGCCGGGCGTCAGGTGCAGCGAGACGGCCTGCTCATGCCCCGACACCCGCAGCGGGATCGGCACGCGCTTGCCTTGGGGGGCATCAGCCACCGCGCGACTCCAGCCGCCAGGCCTCGCGCATCAGGCCGAACATCTGCGCGGCTGCGCGCGCGCGATGGCTCATCGCGTTCTTGATCTCGGCGTCGAGCTCGGCGACCGTGGACTTCAGCGAGGGAATGAACATCAGCGGGTCGTAGCCGAAGCCGCCCGTACCACGCGGCGCCGCGAGGATCTCGCCGCCCCACCGGCCCATCGCGACCAAGGGCTCGGGGTCGTCGGCGCTGCGCACCGCGACCAGCACGCTGACGAAGCGCGCGGCGCGATCGGTCGCGCCGGCCAGGCGTTCGAGCAGCAGCGCATTGTTCGCGGCGTCCTGCGCGGCGCGGCGCTGCTCGCGCTCGCCCGGCACCAACGGCAGCGGCGCGTAGACCGCCGACTGCACGCCCGGCGCGCCGCCGAGCGCGTCGACGCACAGGCCGGAGTCGTCGGCGATCGCCGCGAGGCCGCTGGCCAATGACGCGTGACGCGCCTTCGCGAGCGCGTTCTCGATGAACGTATGGTGCGGCTCGTCGGCCTCGGCGATGCCGAGCTCGCCCTGCGGCAGCAGCTCGATCGGCAACGACGCGAACAGCGCACGCAGCTCGGCGAGCTTCTTGGCGTTGTTGGAGGCGAGGACGAGCTTCATCGGCTTCACTGGGCGAGTGCTTCGCGCTGCAAGGCGATCAGCCGGCCGATGCCGGCCTCGGCCAGCGCCAGCAGGCGGTCCATCTCGGCGCGCGTGAAGGCCGCGCCCTCGGCCGTGCCCTGCACCTCGACGAAGTGGCCGGCGCCGGTCATCACGACGTTCATGTCGGTGTCGCAGGCCACGTCTTCGACGTACTCGAGGTCGAGCAGCGGCGTGCCCTCGACGATGCCCACGCTGATCGCGGCGACCGCGTCGCGCAGCGGGCTGGCGGTGATCTTGCCCTGCGAGAGCAGCCAGGTGATCGCGTCGGCCAGCGCGACGTAGGCACCGGTGATCGCGGCGGTGCGCGTGCCGCCGTCTGCCTGGATCACGTCGCAGTCGAGGTGGATGGTGCGCTCGCCCAGCGCGGCGAGGTCGACCACCGCGCGCAGCGAGCGCCCGATCAGGCGCTGGATCTCCTGCGTGCGCCCGCTTTGCTTGCCACGCGCGGCCTCGCGGTCGCTGCGCGTGTGCGTGGAGCGCGGCAGCATGCCGTACTCGGCCGTGACCCAGCCCTCGCCCGAACCCTTCTTGTGCGGGGGCACGCGCTCCTCGACCGAGGCGGTGCACAGCACCTGCGTGTCGCCGAAGGTGACCAGGACGGAGCCTTCGGCGTGCTTGGTGTAGTGGCGCTGCAGGCTGACCTTGCGCAGCGAGTCGGCGGCGCGGCCGGCGGGGCGGGTGAAGCTCATCGATGGGGTCCTTGAAAGGCCGCGGGGCCCGGGACGTTCATCCTGGGCCCCGCTGGGTGGTTCGGGTGCGATTGTCGCGCAGCGCGGCTAGGACTTCTTCTGCTGGGCCGAGCGGCGGATCGCCTCGTTGATCTCGCGGATCGAGCGCTCGATCTCGGCTTCATCCAGCTCGTCGGGCTCGCCGGTGCCGGCGCCGACGCTGGCCTGAATGGTCGAGGCGAACACTTCTTCGCCGAGCGTCTGTGTCGAGATGCCGCGCGAGGTCTCGAAGTCCTCGGCCGCCTCCCATTCGACGGCGATCACGGTGACGTTGTCGCTCTTCGGGCCACCGTTGCGCAGGGCCTGCTCGACGAGTTCGGGCACCGCGTCGGCGATCGGCTTCTGTGCGAGCTGGGCGGTGATCTCTTCGTCCGAGACGCTGCCCCACAGGCCGTCCGAGCACAGCAGCAGCTTGTCGCCGCCTTGCAGGATCATCGGGCCGACCGTGTCGACCACCGGCTTGCCCGGGCTGCCGAGGCAGGTGAACAGCACGTTGCGGTTGAAGCGCTCGCCCATCGGCACAACCTGGGCCATCGTCTCTTGCAGTTCGGAGTAGCTGTGGTCGCGCGTGCGCGCGATGAGCTTGTCGCCGCGCACGAGATACAGCCGCGAGTCGCCGCAGTGCGCCCAGTAGGCCGAGTTGCCCTGCAGCACCACCGCCACCACGGTCGTGCGCGGCGTGTCGATCAGCGCTTTTTCGGTCGCGTAGCGGATCAGCTGGTGGTGGCCCGCGATGACGGCGTCGTGCAGGAAGCGCGTCGGATCCTTGAGCACCGGCTTGGCGTCGCGCTGGAAGATCGCCGCCAGCGTCTGCAGCGCAAGCTGCGAGGCGACCTCGCCTTCCGGGTGGCCGCCCATGCCGTCGGCCAATGCGAACAAGCCCGAGTCGCGCGTGTAGCAATAGCCCATGCGGTCTTCGTTCTTCTCGCGTCCGCCCTTGCGGCTGACCTGGTAGACGGAGAACCTCATGCGCTTTCCTCGCGATGGGCCAGGCTCAGGCCTTGGCTCCGGTCTTGATGTTCTCGAGCTGCAGCTTCAGGCGTTCGCTGAAGCTGAGCTTGGTGTAGCGCCGCTCGGTCTCGCGCGCAAGCTCCTTTTGCAACGCGAACACGCTTTGCGGGCGCGACAGCGGATCGAGCGACATGCACCACTCGGTGACCTCGATCAGGTTGTCCGAGTAGACATTGCGCAGCCGCGACAGCGACAGGCCCAGGCGGTCCTTGTCGAGGCGCTGCGGGGCGTCGTTGGGCGGGTAGCCTTGCATGCAGGCGTAGATGCACGCGCCGATTGCGTAGATGTCGGTCCACGGGCCCAGCGTGCCGTCGCGGCGGTACATCTCGGGCGCCGCGAAGCCGGGCGTGTACATCGGGCGGATGAAGTTGCCTTCCTTGCTCAGCACCTCGCGCGCCGCGCCGAAGTCGAGCATCACCGCCTTGTTGTCGTTGGTGATGAAGATGTTGGCCGGCTTGATGTCCAGGTGCAGCATCTTGTGCTGGTGAACGATGCGCAAGCCGCGCAGGATCTCGTCGAACAGGCTGCGGATCGTCGATTCGCGAAACACCTTGTCGCGCTTGAGATCGCGCGCGGTGACGATGAAGTCCTGCAGGGTGTCGCCCTGCAGGTAGTTCATCACCATGTAGACGGTTTCGTTCTCGCGGAAGAAGTTCAGCACCGAGACCACGCTCGGGTGCGAGATCTGCGCGAGCGAGCGGCCCTCCTCGAAGAAACTCTTCAGGCCCAGGCGGTACAGCGGCTGTTTCTCGGGCTTGACCCGCGGGGTCAGTTCGCCGGGCTGTCGTTCGGCCAGCGAAGCGGGCAGGTATTCCTTCAGCGCGACGAGTCGGCGCTCGGCGTCCTCGGCGAGGTAGACGACGCCAAAGCCGCCGGCTGCCAGCTTCTTGACGATCTGGTAGCCCCCGACCACGGTGCCAGCTGGCAAGGGGGCGGGTTTCGCCTTTGACATAATCGGATTTTGCAATGCGATAGCGATGTCAGTCTACAGCATGACCGGCTACGCCCAGGCGATGGGCGAGGCCAATGCGCCCGGCGAGCCGGGCATGGCCATCGAGCTGCGCTCGGTCAACAGCCGCTTCCTCGACCTCGCATTTCGCATGCCTGACGAAATGCGCCCGATCGAGCCGGCGCTGCGCGAGTTGCTCACGGCCTCGCTGCGCCGCGGCAAGGTCGAAGTCCGCGTGGCGACGCGCGATTCGGCCGACAGCGGCCTGCCGCATCCGCATCCGGAACAGCTCAGCGCGCTCGCGCGCCTCGAAGGCACCGTCCAGGGCTGGCTGCCCAAGGCCCAGCCGCTGTCGGTGCACGAAGCGCTGCAGTGGTGCCGCGCCGGCACCTCGGCGCCGCGCAGCGACGAAGCCGTGATCGAGATCGCGCGCAAGGCGGTGGCGGCGCTCAACGAGGCGCGTCGGCGCGAAGGCGCCAAGCTGGTCACGATCCTGTCGCAGCGCATCGCGCGCCTGCGCGAACTGGCCACCGAGGCCGAACCTCTGCTGCCCCAGGTCGTCGAGCGCCAGCAGCAGCGCTTCCTCGAGCGCTGGCGCGCCGCGCTCGAAACCACCGGTGCGGCGCAGAGCGTGCCGGCCGAGGCGCTGCAGGAGCGCGCGCTGGGCGAGGCCGCGGCGTTCGCTCTGCGCATCGACGTGGCCGAGGAACTGGCCCGGCTGCGCGCGCATCTGGAAGAGGTGGACCGCCTGCTCGCCGCCGGCGGCGAGATCGGCAAGCGGCTGGACTTCCTGATCCAGGAGCTGCATCGCGAGGCCAACACGCTGGGCTCGAAGTCGGCCGCGCTCGAGCTGACGCAGATCTCCGTCGAGATGAAGGTCGCGATCGAGCAGATGCGCGAGCAGGTGCAAAACATCGAATGAGCAGCACAAGCGCCATGGACTACCCCGGCAACCTCTTCGTCGTCGCCGCCCCCAGCGGGGCCGGCAAGTCCAGCCTGGTCAAGGCGCTGCTCGAGCTCGACGCGCACCTGGCGGTGTCGGTCTCGCACACGACGCGCCCGCCGCGCGGCCAGGAGGTCGACGGCCGCGAGTACCACTTCGTCGCCGAGCCGGTATTTCGCGACATGATCGCCAAGGGCGCGTTCTTCGAGTGGGCCGAGGTGCATGGCAACCTCTACGGCACCTCGCGGCTGGCGATCGAGAAGCGCCTGCAAGACGGCGAGGACGTCGTGCTCGAGATCGACTGGCAAGGCGCGCTGCAGATCAAGAAGCTGTTCCCGAACGCGACCCTGATCTTCATCCTGCCGCCGAGCTGGGACGAGCTCTTGCAGCGCCTGCACCGCCGCGGCGAAGATGCGCCGGAGGTCATCGAGACGCGCATGGCCAACGCCCGCGAGGAGGTCGCGCAGGCGCGTCACTTCGACTACGTGGTGATCAACGCGGTATTCGAGACCGCGCTTTTCGACCTCAAGGCGATCGTCCACGCCCAGCGGCTAAAATACGGTCGTCAGCGCCGCAGCAAGGCGGCCGTGTTCCAGGCACTGCACCTGGACTGATTCCCTCCCCTCTGCCTTGGAGCGCCCGCATGGCCCGCATCACCGTCGAAGACTGCCTGAACAAGATCCCCAACCGCTTCCAGCTGGTGCTGGCTGCCACCTACCGCGCGCGCATGCTGAGCCAGGGCCACGCGCCCAAGGTCGAGACCAAGAACAAGCCGGGCGTCACGGCCCTGCGCGAGATTGCCGCCGGCCAGGTCGGCATCGAGATGCTGAAGAAGGTGCCGGTCTAAGCCGCCCGCCTCCCGCCCTGACGGCCCGCCCTGTGCGGGCCGTTTTGCTTGGCGGCACGAGCGTCGGTGCCAAGCCCATGCGCATTGGCGGCCGCGCGGCCTCCGCTACCATGAGGCCATGCCCTCCCGTGCGGTTTCCGCTGTTCGCAAGAAGCTGAGCGAGGCGCTGCCGGCCTTCATGCTCGGCGGCTCGACCCCGCCCGGCGCCGTCGTGGCCGCGCCCGACCCGCCGGCGCCCGAAGCCGGCAGCTTCGGCGCGCTGAAGATCAAGCTCGACTACCTCGACGCCGCCGAGTTGCGCCAGGTGCGCGACGCCTACCGCTTCGCCGACGAGGCCCACCTGGGCCAGTTCCGCGCCAGCGGCGAGCCCTACATCACCCATCCGATCGCGGTCGCCGGCCTGTGCGCCGACTGGAAGCTCGACGCCCAGGCCATCCAGGCCGCGCTGATGCACGACGCGATGGAGGACTGCGGCATCACCAAGCCGGAGCTGATCGAGCGCTTCGGGGCGCCGGTCGCCGACCTGGTCGACGGCCTCACCAAGCTGGACAAGCTGCAGTTCTCGACGCGCGAGGAATCGCAGGCGGAGTCGTTTCGCAAGATGCTGCTGGCGATGTCGCGCGACGTGCGCGTCATCCTGATCAAGCTCGCCGACCGGCTGCACAACATGCGCACGATGGACGCGATGGCGGTGGCCAAGCGCGGACGCATCGCGCGCGAAACGCTCGACATCTATGCGCCGATCGCGCACCGGCTGGGCCTGAACCAGACCTACCGCGAGCTGCAGGAGCTCTCGTTCCAGTACCTCAAGCCCTGGCGCCATGGCGCGCTGGCCAAGGCGCTGGCGCGTGCGCGCGGCAATCGCCGCGACATCGTCGAGCGCGTGCAGCGCGACGTCGAGCGCTCGTTCAAGGAAGCCAAGCTCAGCGTGCAGGTCTGGGGCCGCGAGAAGACGCTGTACTCCATCTACCGCAAGATGCACGACAAGCACCTGAGCTTCGCCCAGGTGAACGACGTGTTCGGCTTTCGCATCGTCGTGACGACGCTGCCCGAGTGCTATCTCGCGCTGGGCGTGCTGCACCAGCTCTACAAGCCGCTGCCCGGGCGCTTCAAGGACTACATCGCGATCCCCAAGGCCAACGGCTACCAGTCGCTTCATACCACGCTGGTGAGTCCGCTGGGCACCGCGGTCGAGTTCCAGATCCGCACCGAGGCGATGCACCTGGTGGCGGAGAAGGGCATTGCCGCGCACTGGCTCTACAAGGCGCACGGCGCCGGCAGTTCGGACGCGCAGGCGCTGGGCGCGATGTGGCTGCAAAGCCTGCTCGACATCCAGGACGAGACGCGCGACGCGGCCGAGTTCCTCGAGCACGTGAAGATCGACCTGTTCCCCGACTCGGTCTACGTGTTCACGCCCAAGAGCCAGATCCTCGCCCTGCCCAAGGGCGCGACGCCGGTGGACTTCGCCTACGCGATCCACAGCGACGTGGGCGACCATTGCATCGCCGCCAAGGTCAACGGCGAAGCGGTCGCGCTGCGCACCGAGCTGCGCTCGGGTGACGTGGTCGAGGTCGTCACCGCGCCGAGCGCGCGGCCCAATCCGGCCTGGCTGAACTTCGTGCGCACCGGCCGCGCGCGCTCGAAGATCCGCCACTACCTTAAGACCATGGAGGCCGAGGAGTCGCTGCGCCTGGGCGAGAAGATGCTCGCGCAGGCGCTGCGCGCCGAGGGCCTGACGCTGCCGGGCGGCGACGAGACCACCGACGACCCCGGCCAGGCACCGCTGTGGCAGGCGCTGCTGCGCTGGAGCGCGAACAAGACGCGCGACGAGCTGCTGATCGACATCGGCCTAGGCAAGAAGATTCCCGGCATCGTCGCCAAGCGCCTGGCGGCGCTGCTGGCCGAGCGCGGGGCACGGCCCGACGCGCTGACGCTCACCGCCGGGCGCTACATCGCCGACGAGAGCCAGCCCGGCCACGGCACCGTGGTGATCGACGGCAGCGAGGGCGCGACGCTGCAGCTCGCGCAATGCTGCCGTCCGATCCCGGGCGACGCGATCGCCGGCTACCTGGGCCGCGGCGAGGGCCTGGTGGTCCACACCACCGACTGCAGCGTCGCCAAGCGACTGGCCACGCGCGACAGCGAACAGTGGATCACGGTCGAATGGGCCGAGGCGCCCGAGCAGGCGTTCGAAACCGCGGTCAGCGTGCTGGTGAAGAACGGCAAGGGCGTGCTGGCGCAGGTGGCCTCGGCGGTCAGCGGCGCCGAGGCCGACATCGTGCACCTGGACATGAGCGACACCCGCTCGGCCGAGACCGCCGAACTGCGCATGCTGATCGCAGTGCGCGATCGCCTGCACCTGGCGGACGTGCTGCGCACCCTCAAGCGCACACCGGTGGTGCTGCGCGCGGCGCGCGTGAAGGGCTGAAGCCGCTCATTGCGGCCTCGGCTTCGGATAGACCACCTTCAGCACCTCGAGCGTCTGCGCGCCGCCCGGCGTCATCAGGCTCACCTCGTCGCCCTCGCGCGCCTTCAGCAATGCGCGCGCCACCGGGGCGACCCAGCTCACCTCGCCGGCCTGGTTGTCGGCTTCGTCGATGCCCTTGATCGTGATCGTGCGCTCGTGGCCCTGCGCGTCGGCATAGGTCACGGTCGCGCCGAAGAAGATCTGATCGCTGCCGTGGTGAAGGCTCGGATCGGTGACCTCGGCGATGTCCAGGCGCTTGGTGAGGAAGCGGATGCGGCGGTCGATCTCGCGCAGGCGCTTCTTGCCGTAGAGGTAGTCGCCGTTCTCGGAGCGGTCGCCGTTCTTCGCGGCCCACGACACGGTCTCGACCACCTTGGGGCGCTCCTCGTCGAGCAGCTGCAGCAGCTCCGCGCGCAGGCGCGCATAGCCCTGCGGCGTGATGTAGTTCTTGCCGCCCGGCGGCAGCGCGGGCAGCGCGAGGTCATCGTCCTCGTCCGCTGCGTCGGATTCCCTGGTGAAGGCCTTGCTCATCGTGATGCCTCGATCCAGGCAGTTTAGGCCGACGGATCGCCGTGGGAGTTCCTGTCGGCCCTGGCCGCGGCGGTCCGCCACGCGCGTTTCCCCCGCCGCGACGCCTAGAGGCGGCTGACTAGAATCGCGCGTTTGCCCGCACGGCGGCTTCGCGCGGGCGGCCGTCCCACCGATAACACCCTGCCGAGATGAATCTTCTGCTGAGCCTTTCGAGGCTGATCGACGCGCTGAACGAGCGCGTCGGCAAGCTGGTGATGTGGCTGGTGCTGTTCTCGGCGCTGATCAGCGCCGGCAACGCCACCGTCCGCAAGGTCTTCAACACGAGCTCGAACGCCTGGCTCGAGATCCAGTGGTACCTGTTCGCCGCCGTGTTCCTGCTGTGCGCGGGCTACACGCTGCTGCACAACGAGCACGTGCGCATCGACGTCGTCAGCGGGCGGCTGTCCAAGCGCAAGCAGATCTGGATCGACATCATCGGCTTGGTGTGCTTCCTGATGCCGATGGTGGTGCTGACGCTGTGGCTGGCGGTGCCGTTCTTCTGGCAGGGCTTCCAAAGCGGCGAGATGTCGTCCAACGCAGGCGGCCTGATCCGCTGGCCGGTGTATCTGCTGATGCCGCTGGGCTTCGCGCTGCTCGGGCTGCAGGGCATCTCCGAGCTGACCAAGCGCGTGGCCTTCCTGATGGACCTGATTCCCGACCCGACGCTGAAGGCACGCGAGAAGTCGCCGGAAGAAGAGCTCGCCGAGGCGATTCGCCGCCAGACCGAAGGACAGAACAACGAGAACAAGGCGGCCTGAGCCATGACCCAGTTCATCATCAACAACATCGCGCCGATCATGTTCTCGGCGCTGATCGTCTTCCTGCTGTTCGGCTTCCCGGTCGCCTTCGGCCTGGCCGCCTGCGGCATGTTCTTCGGCTTCGTCGGCATCGAGCTGGGCATCCTGCCCGCGTCGCTGTTCCAGGCGCTGCCGCTGCGCATCTTCGGGATCATGGGCAACGACACCCTGCTCGCGATCCCGTTCTTCACCTTCATGGGCCTGATCCTCGAGCGCTCCGGCATGGCCGAGGACCTGCTCGACACGATCGGCCAGCTGTTCGGCCCGCTGCGCGGCGGCCTCGCCTTCGCGGTGATCTTCGTCGGCGCGATGCTGGCCGCCACCACCGGCGTGGTCGCGGCCTCGGTGATCTCGATGGGCCTGATCTCGCTGCCGATCATGCTGCGCTACGGCTACGACCGGCGCGTCGCCTCGGGCGTGATCGCGGCGTCGGGCACGCTGGCGCAGATCATCCCGCCTTCGCTGGTGCTGATCATCATGGCCGACCAGCTCGGCCGCTCGGTCGGCGACATGTACAAGGGCGCGTTCATTCCGGGCTTCGTGCTGACGGGCCTGTACGCCGGCTACATCCTGCTGATCGCGCTGTTCAAGCCGAACTGGGTGCCTGCGCTGCCGCCGGAGGCGCGCACGATCCGCGAGCCCAACGGCAAGAGCGGCCTGGCCTCGCTGGGCGTGCTGCTGGCCCTGTCGGTCGGCCTGGCGGTCTATGTCGGCCTGAACTACGAGCGGCTGCTCGCGTGGATGGGCAACCACGCCGTCACCGAGGCCCCGATGGACGAGCAGATCGTCGTGTCGATGTCGCTCGCGGTGATCTTCGCTTTCGTGCTCGCCGTGATCAACCGCGTGACCAAGCTCGGACTGCTGTCGCGCATGGCCGAGCAGGTCACCTTCGTGCTGATCCCGCCGCTGCTGCTGATCTTCCTCGTGCTCGGAACCATCTTCCTGGGCATCGCGACGCCGACCGAAGGCGGCGCGATGGGCGCGGCCGGCGCGCTGCTGCTGGCGATCATGCGTCGACGCGTGAACCTGTCGCTGCTCAAGCAGGCGATGAACACCACGGCCAAGCTGTCGTGCTTCGTCGTGTTCATCCTGATCGGCTCCACCGTCTTCAGCCTCACCTTCCAGGGCGTCGACGGTCCGAAGTGGGTCGAGCACCTGCTGACCAACCTGCCGGGCGGCGCGATCGGCTTCCTGATCGTCGTCAACCTGATGGTGTTCGTGCTGGCGTTCTTCCTCGACTTCTTCGAGCTGAGCTTCATCATCATCCCGCTGCTGGGCCCGGTGGCCGAGAAGCTGCTGCAGACGATGTACCCTGACATCCCGGTCAACTCGCTGATGATCTGGTTCGGCGTGATGCTCGGCGTGAACATGCAGACCTCGTTCATGCATCCGCCGTTCGGCTTCGCGCTGTTCTACCTGCGCAGCGTCGCGCCGCAGAACGAGTACACCGACAAGGTCACGTCCAAGCGGATCGCGCCGGTCACCACCGGCCAGATCTACTGGGGTGCGGTGCCGTTCGTGATCATCCAGATGGTCATGGTCGGCCTCGTGATCGCCTTCCCGCGGCTCGTGACCGTGGGCCTGGGCGAGCAGCAGAAGATCGACATCGACAAGGTGCAGATGGAAGCGCCGGCCGAGGTCGAGTTCGGCAGCTCGGCACCGGGCATGGAAGACCCGTTCGCGCCGCCCGCCGACGGCGCGTCGGAGCCGGCCAGCGCGCCGGCGAACTGAGCGCATGGCACGCGGCAGCCCTGCGCACGCTGCGCCCGGCACGCTGTCGATCGAGGACCTGAAGGCCGCCGCGCCGGTCGAAGGCGCCGCGTTCACGCGCACGGCCAAGTGCCTGGCCGTCGCGCTGTGCGCCGCGGTGCTGGTGGGCGCGGCACGCCAGGCGGGCGCTGCGGAGATCGCCCAGGCGCCGGCCGCCGTCAAGGCGGCCCTGCTGGCCGCACTGGCACTGATGCTGCTGTTCGCCGGCTGGATCCTGCGCAGCCGAACCGGCGTGGCCGACGGCCGCATCCGCCAGAGCTGGCTGTGGCAGCGCGAGGCGGCGCTCGACAGCCTCGTCAACGCGAAGTTCGTCTACGTGCCCTATCTCGCGTGGCTCGTCGCGCCGAGGCTGATCGTTCGCACGCACGAGGGCCGCATCGTGCAGTTCAACGCCGCCGAGCCGCCGGTGCTGGCGGCGTTTGCGGCGATCACGCTGGCGCTGCGGCACAAGGGCTGAAGGCAGAAAGAACAAGGGCCCCTCGCGGGGCCCCTTGTTCGTTTCGCGACGGCCGCGATGGCTCAGAGCTTCTGGGCCTGCATGAAGCGGTCGAAGATCGCCTCGGTGTAGCGGAACCACAGGTTCTGGTCGGCGCGGAACTTGGCGTAGTCGTCGTAGACCTTCTTCCAGTCCGGGTTCTTGCTCGACAGATCCTCGTAGATCGACATGGCCGACTTGAACGCGGCGTTCATCACGTCGGTCGGGAACGGGCGCAGCTTGGTGCCCGAGCCGACCAGCTGCTTGAGCGCTGCCGGGTTCTTGGCGTCGTACTTCGACTGCATCTCCAGGTGCGCGTGCGACGCAGCCGTCTCGACGGCAGCCTTGTAGTCGCTCGACAGGGCGTCCCAGGCCTTGTTGTTGATGAAGAAGTCGAGCTGCGGACCGCCTTCCCACCAACCGGGGTAGTAGTAGAACGGCGCAACCTTGTTGAAGCCCAGCTTCTGGTCGTCGTACGGGCCCACCCACTCGGCCGCGTCGATCGTGCCCTTCTCCAGCGCCGGGTAGATGTCGCCGCCGGGGATGCTCTGCGGGATCACGCCCAAGGGCTCGAGCACCTTGCCGCCGAAGCCGCCGATGCGGAACTTCAAGCCCTTCAGGTCGGCGACCGACTTGATTTCCTTGCGGAACCAGCCGCCCATCTGGGAGCCGGTGTTGCCGCCCGGGAAGCTGACGATGTTGTACTTGGCGTAGAACTCGCGCATCAGCTTCAGGCCGTTGCCCTCGTACATCCACGCCGTCATCTGGCGGCTGTTGAGGCCGAACGGGATCGCGCAGCCCAGCGCAAAGGTCGGATCCTTGCCGAAGAAGTAGTACGGCGCGGTATGCGCCATCTCGACGGTGGCGTTCTGCACCGCATCGACCACGCCGAAGGCCGGCACCAGCTCGCCGGCCGCATGCACGGAGATCTGGAACTTGCCGCCGGTGATCTCGCCGACCTTCTTCGCGAAGACCTCGGCCGCGCCGTAGATCGTGTCGAGCGACTTCGGGAAGCTCGACGCCAGGCGCCAGCGCAGATTGGCCTGCGCATGCACCACCGCGGGCGCCATCCCAGCTGCGAGCACGCCGGCGAGGCCGGCCTGTTGAACGAACGAACGACGCTGCATCTTGTCTCCTGATTGCCTGGCCTTCTGCCTGAAGGCGGGCCGGATTCTAGGAGTGCGATGCGCGCGCGCCCGCGCGGGTTTGCCCCGTTCGGGGCAACCCGCGCCGCGAGCCAGACGACAGCCCGCCGTCAGCGGGCCGTGATGGTCAGGCGACCAGGCTCAGAGCTTCTGGGCCTGCATGAAGCGGTCGAAGATCGCTTCTGTGTAGCGGAACCACAGGTTCTGGTCGGCGCGGAACTTGGAATAGTCGTCCCACACCTTTTTCCACTCGGGGTTCTTGGCCGACAGGTCGGCGTAGACGTCCTGCGCCGACTTGAAGGCCGCGTTCATCACATCGACCGGGA
The DNA here is from genome assembly GCF_049446155.1 of Caldimonas sp. KR1-144. Lineage (NCBI taxonomy): Bacteria > Pseudomonadati > Pseudomonadota > Betaproteobacteria > Burkholderiales > Sphaerotilaceae > Caldimonas > Caldimonas sp. KR1-144. The sequence goes on along the minus strand of NZ_JBMSEE010000007.1, from coordinate 178,618 downwards.
ACGGGCGCAGCTTGGTGCCCGAGCCGACCAGTTGCTTCAGCGCAGCGGGGTTGCGCACGTCGTAGCGCGCCTGCATCTCCACGTGGGCATGCGAGGCCGCGGCCTCGACCGCCGCCTTGTACTCCGCGGGCAGCGCCTCCCAGGCCTTGGTGTTGATGAAGAAGTCGAGCTGCGGGCCGCCCTCCCACCAGCCGGGGTAGTAGTAGTTCGGCGCGACCTTGTTGAAGCCCAGCTTCTGGTCGTCGTAGGGGCCCACCCACTCGGCCGCGTCGATCGTGCCCTTTTCCAGCGCCGGGTAGATGTCGCCGCCCGGGATGCTCTGCGGCACGACGCCGAACGGCTCGAGCACGCGGCCCGCGAACGGGTTGCACCGGAACTTCAGGCCTTTGAGGTCGGCAACCGACTTGATCTCCTTGCGGAACCAGCCGCCCATCTGCGCGCCGGTGTTGCCGCCGGGGAAGCTGATCATGTTGAACTTGGCGTAGAACTCGCGCATCAGCTTCAGGCCGTTGCCCTCGTACATCCACGCCGTCATCTGGCGCGAGTTCAGGCCGAACGGCACCGCGCAGCCGAGGCAGAAGGTCGGGTCCTTGCCGTAGAAGTAGTAGGGCGCGGTGTGCGTCATCTCGACGGTGGCGTTCTGCACCGCGTCGACCACGCCGAAGGCCGGCACCAGCTCGCCGGCCGCATGCACCGAGATCTGGAACTTGCCGCCGGTCATCTCGCCGACCTTCTTGGCGAACACTTCCGCCGCACCGAAGATGGTGTCCAGCGACTTCGGAAAGCTCGACGCCAGGCGCCAGCGCAGATTGGCCTGCGCATGAACGATGGCGGGCGCGGCCCCCGCGGCCAGCACGCCGGCCAGGCCAGCGCGCTTCACAAACGAACGACGTTCCATGACTGCGATACCTCAGGAAAAAAAGATTGCTTAGGCAACGATCTGGCATTCTGCCAGCGGCCTCCTGCGCAACGAACGGGGAAGTCCCCGATGCCAAAGGCCCCACTGGAGGGGCCGTGCGTCAGCTGCCAGCCAGTTTCATGCGCTCGACGAGCACGGAGCCGATGGTCTTGCTGCCCAGCGTGTAGGCGTCGGCGCCGATCGCGGCGATCTGCCTGAACATCTCGCGCAGGTTGCCGGCGATCGTGATCTCGTGGACCGGGTGCGCGATGCGCCCGTCCTCGACCCAGTAGCCCGCCGCGCCGCGCGAGTAGTCGCCGGTGACGTAGTTGACGCCCTGGCCCATCAGCTCGGTGACCAAGAGGCCGCGGCCGAGCTTGCGCAGCATCGCGTCGAGGTCGTCGCCGGGCTGCGAAAGGCGGCTTCTCATCACCAGGTTCTGCGAGCCGCCGGCATGGCCCGTGGTCTTCATGCCGAGCTTGCGCGCCGAATAACTCGACAGGAAGTAGCCCTGCACCACGCCGGCATCGACGACGCTGCGCGCGCGGGTGCGCACGCCTTCGTCGTCGAACGGCGCACTGCCCTTGCCGCGCGGCTGGTGCGGGTCTTCGAGGATGTCGATGTGCGCCGGGAACACCGCCTGGCCGAGGCTGCCGTCGAGGAAGCTCGACTTGCGATAGAGCGCGCCGCCGCTGGTGGCCTGCACGAAGGCGCCCAGCAGTCCGGCCGCGACCGGCGACTCGAACAGCACCGCCACCTCGCTGGTCGGCAGCTTGCGGGCCTTCAGGCGCGCCAACGCACGCTCGGCAGCATAGCGGCCGATCGCCTCGGGCGCGGCCAGCTCGTCGGGGCTGCGCATCGAGCTGTACCAGGCGTCGCGCTGCATGTCGTCGCCGCGGCCGGCGATCGGCGCGACCGAGATCGAATGCCGCGAACTCGCATAGCCGCCGACGAAGCCGCGCGTGTTGGCGGCGACGAAGTGCGAGGCCTGCGCCGAGACGCCGGCGCCTTCGGAGTTGGTGATGCGCCGGTCGGTCGCGAAGGCTGCGGCCTCGCAGCGCAGCGCGATCTCGGCGGCCTGGGCGGCGTCGATCGCCCACGGGTGGTAGAGGTCCAGGTCGCGCGCCGCCTCGGCGGGCGTGGCCAGGTCTTGCGCGTCGGGCAGGCCGGCGGCCGGGTCTTCGGCGGTGAAGCGCGCGATGTCGTAGGCCGCGCGCACCGTCTGCTCGATCGCCGCGCGCGAGAAGTCGGAGGTGCTCGCATTGCCGCGCCGCTGGCCAATGTAGACCGTGATGCCGAGCGACTTGTCGCGGTTGCGCTCGACCGTCTCGACCGAGCCCTTGCGCACCGAGACCGACAGGCCCGCGCCTTCGCTGATCTCGGCCGCCGCGTCGCTGGCCCCCAGGCGCTTGGCGGTCGCCAGCGCGTCGTCGATCAATTGGCGGAACTGTTCGGTGCTGTGGGCAAAGCCCGAGGCGGAGGTCGTGCGGGTCATGAACCTATGATATCGACCCGCCGTTTCACCCCACGACCACCTTGAGCCGCCTCTCCCGCGCGCAGCAAGCCGCGCACGACGAGCCCCTCGACGACGAGGCCTCGCCCGCCGCCGAGCGGCCGAGCAAGACCCAGCTCAAGCAGCAGATGCACGAGCTGCAGTCGCTCGGCGAGGCGTTGCTGACGCTGCCCGCCGCGCGCGTGGCTGCTCTCGCCCTGCCCGAGCCGCTGCAAGACGCGCTCGACGAGGCGCGCCGCACGAAATCCTTCGAAGGCAAGCGCCGGCAGATGCAGCTGATCGGCAAACTGATGCGCCAGGTCGATCCGCAGCCCGTGCGCGAGGCCGTCGCGGCGTTCCGGCTCGGGCACGCGCAAGACGCGCTCGCGCTGCACGAGGCCGAGCGCTGGCGCGCCGAGCTGATCGCCGGCGACGACGCGCTGACGCGCTGGATGGCGGCGCATCCCTCCACCGACGCGCAACAGCTGCGCAGCCTGGTGCGCGCCGCGCGCAAGGACGCGGTGCCCAACGCCGCGCCCGGCGTCGGCCAGCGCCAGGGCCGCGCCTTCCGCGAACTCTTCCAGCTGCTGCGCGAGGCGCTCGCGCGCGCCGGCGACCAAGGTGCCGACCATGAGTGACTTCGACCCCGTGCGCATCGGCCTCGTGTCGGTGAGCGACCGCGCCTCCAGCGGCGTCTACGCCGACCAGGGCATTCCCGCACTGCAAGACTGGCTGTCGCGCGCCCTGAAGAACCCGATCACCTGGGTCACGCGCCTGATCCCCGACGAGCAGGAAGGCATCAGCGCCGCGCTGCGCGCGCTGGTCGACGACGAGCACTGCGACCTCGTGCTCACGACCGGCGGCACCGGTCCGGCGCCGCGCGACGTGACGCCCGAGGCCACGCTCGCGGTGGCCGACAAGCTCATGCCGGGCTTCGGCGAACAGATGCGCCAGATCAGCCTGCGCTTCGTGCCGACCGCGATCCTGTCGCGTCAGGTCGCGGTGATCCGCGGCAAGGCGCTGATCGTCAACCTGCCGGGCCAGCCGAAGTCGATCGCCGAGACGCTGGCCGGCCTGCCGCAGGCCGAGCCGCCGGCGCACGGCATCTTCGCGGCCGTGCCCTACTGCATCGACCTGATCGGCGGACCCTACCTCGAGTGCGACGAGGCCGTGTGCAAGGCGTTCAGGCCGAAGTCGGCGATCCGCCCGGCGCGCGGCTGAGTTCGCGCAACCGCTCGACCAGCGCGGCCGCGGCTCACTTCACCAGCCGGTTCAGCGCCTCTGCGTCGAACTGCTCGGTCGTGTGCGCGTCCTGCGGAACGCATTCCTCGCCGGGCAGTTCGCGCGCGCCGCCGGAGAGCTTTTCGATCGCCTGCCAGAGCATGGCGATCTGGTGTTCCTGGCCGGCCGCGTTGTCGATCAGGCCCTTCATGGCCTGCGCTACGGGATCGTCGCCCTGCGTGACGCCGTAGGCCGAGAAGCCCATCTTGGCCGCCGCCGCCTCGCGCTGCGCGTCGCCTTCGGCCTGGATGATGCGCGCCGGGTTGCCGACCGCCGTGGCGCCCGCCGGCACCGGCTTGGTGACCACCGCGTTCGAGCCCACGCGCGCGCCCTCGCCGACCGTGAAGCCGCCCAGCACCTGCGCGTTGGCGCCGACAATCACGCCGCGCCCAAGCGTCGGGTGGCGCTTGGCGCCCTTGGCGAGCGAGGTGCCGCCGAGCGTGACACCCTGGTAGATCGTGCATTCGTCGCCGACCTCGGCGGTCTCGCCGATCACGACGCCCATGCCGTGGTCGATGAACACGCGCCGGCCGATCTTGGCCGCCGGGTGGATCTCGATGCCGGTCAGGAAGCGCGCAACATGCGAGATGAAGCGCCCGAGCCAGCGCCAGCCGCGGTTCCAGCACTTGTGCGCCTTGCGATGCAGAACCAGGGCGTGCAGGCCCGGGTAACACGTCAGCACTTCGAAGGTGCTGCGTGCCGCGGGGTCACGCTCGAGGATGCAGGCGATGTCTTCGCGCAGGTTGCCGAACATGGGACAGCTCATGCGGGAACCAAGGATGCAAGGCAGTGTAGCGATGAAGCCGCGCAGTCACGAACGCCGCCGCCTACTCCGGGGATGGGCGCGGGGCCTTGTCCGTGACCGGCCGCACGGCCGCCGGGCGCCGTGCCGCTCAGCGCCGGCCTTCCAGCATCGCCTTGGCGACGCCGCGCAGCAGGTGCACCTCTTCCTGCGTGAGGCGGGCGCGGTTGGCCAGCTGGTTCAGCCGCGGCACCAGCTTCTTCGGCGCGTCGGGGTCGAGGAAGCCGATGTGCACCAGCGCGCGCTGCCAGTGCTCGAGCAGACCCTGCACCGCCGCGCCGTCGGCCCAGGCCGGCTCGGGCGTGCGCGCCTCGACCGCAAAGCCGCCCAGCGCCTGGCGCCACTCGTAGGCCACGATCTGCACCGCCTGCGCGAGGTTGAGCGAGCCGTAGTCGGGCGAGGTCGGGATCGACAGCGTGGCGTGGCAGCGATAGACGTCGTCGTTGGCCAGCCCGTAGCGCTCGGAGCCGAAGACGAAGCCGACCACCGGGCGCGGCGCGGCCGCCAGCGTGGGCAGCCAGTCGCGCGGCGCATGCGTGGGCGGGCCAAAGTCGCGCGGCGTCATCGCTGTCGCGCAGGCCACCTGCACGCCATCGAGCGCCTCGGCCAAGCTGCCGACCACCTTGGCGCGCACCAGGATGTCGGCCGCGCCGCTGGCCATCGCGACGGTCTCCTCCTGAACCAGCACGTCAGCGAAACGCGGCGCCACGAGCACCAGTTCGCGAAAGCCCATCACCTTCATCGCCCGCGCCGCCGCGCCGACGTTGCCGGCATGGCTGGTGCCGATGAGGATGAAGCGGGTCGGGTCGGCGGAATCGGTCATGGCGGGCTACGGCTAAAATCGCCGCCATTATCGAAGCCGGCCTTGTGCTGGCTTCGCGCTCTTTGTCCCCCGCCAGCCTGCATTCACCTTCGCGCCCGCCGCACGAGACCGCCATGTCCCAAGCCCTTCACCCCATGCTCAACACCGCCGTGAAGGCCGCGCGGGCCGCCGGTGCGCTGATCAACCGCGCGGCGCTGGACATCGAGCGGGTGCAGGTCACGGCCAAGTCGCACAACGACTTCGTCACCGAGGTGGACCAGGCGGCCGAGCAGGCCGTGATCGAGACGCTGCTGACCGCCTATCCGGGCCACGGCATCCTCGCCGAAGAGTCGGGCCGCGCCCACGGCGCCAAGGACAGCGACTACCTGTGGATCATCGATCCGCTGGACGGCACCACCAACTTCATCCACGGCTTTCCGGTCTACGCGGTGTCGATCGCGCTGTCGTTTCGCGGCCAGATCCAGCAGGCCGTCGTCTACGACCCCTCGCGCAACGACCTGTTCTACGCCTCCAAGGGCCGCGGCGCCTTCCTCAACGACCGGCGCATCCGCGTCAGCAAGCGCACGCGCATGCTCGAGTGCCTGATCGGCACCGGCTTCCCGTTTCGCAAGGGCGACAACTTCAAGCGCTACCTGAAGATGTTCGAGGAGGTCAGCAGCGCCTGCGCCGGCCTGCGCCGCCCGGGCGCCGCCGCGCTCGACCTGTGCTACGTGGCCGCCGGCTACTACGACGGCTTCTTCGAGACCGGCCTGTCGCCCTGGGACTGCGCGGCCGGCTCGCTGATCATCACCGAGGCCGGCGGCCTGGTCGGCAACTTCACCGGCGAATCGGATTTCCTGCACCAGCGCGAGCTGGTCGCGGGCAACCCGCGCATCTACGCGCAACTGGTACAGATGCTCGCGCCCTACACCCGCGTGATCAAGGAAGACGGCGACGCCGCGCACAAGCCGGCCGCCGCCGACGCCCCGGTCGAGGCCACACCGGAAAGCGCGCTCGCCGCCGCCGTGAAGCCGCCGGCGGCGAATAAGGCGCCCACGCGCATCCGCAAGGCCGATCTGGTCCCGCCCAAGGACGACGACGCCCCGTTCTGACGCCGGGAGCCGCGTCATGAACGACTTCGCCGGCCACACGCCGGTCATGCAGCAGTACCTGCGGCTGAAGTCGCAGCATCCGGACACGCTGCTGTTCTTTCGCATGGGGGACTTCTATGAAGTCTTCTACGACGACGCGCGGCGCGCCAACCGCCTGCTCGACATCACGCTGACCGCGCGCGGCGCGAGCGGCGGCGAGCCGATCCCGATGGCCGGCGTGCCGGTGCACGCGTTGGAGAGCTACCTCGCCAAGCTGATCCGCGCCGGCGAGGCGGTGGCCATCGCCGAGCAGGTGGGCGATGTCGCCACTGCCAAGGGCCCGGTCGAGCGCAAGGTCACGCGCGTCGTCACGCCCGGCACGGTGACCGACACCGAGCTGATGGACGAGCGCAGCGACACGCTGCTGGTCGCGATGCACGCGCAGCGCGGCACGATCGGCCTGGCCTGGCTGGGGCTGGCGAGCGGCCGGCTCGGCATCACCGAATGCGGCGAACGCGAGCTCGCCGGCTGGCTGGCGCGCCTGTCGCCGGCCGAGTTGCTGGTCACGAGCGACGAGCTGCCGGCAGCGGTGCAGGCCGCCGCCGCGGCCAGCGGCGCGGCGCTGACGCGCCGCCCGCCGTGGCAGTTCGACGCCGGGCTAGGTACGCGCAAGCTGTGCGAACAGCTGCGCGTCGCGAGCCTGGCCGGCGTCAATGCGCAGGACTTGGCCGTCGCGCAGGCCGCCGCCGGGGCGCTGCTGGGCTATGTCGAGCACACGCAAGGCGGCGCGCTCGCGCATGTGAGCACGCTGTCGGTCGAGCGCGCGAGCGACCTGCTCGAGCTGCCGCCGGCGACGCTGCGCAACCTCGAGTTGACGCAGACGCTGCGCGGCGAGCGGGCGCCGACGCTGCTGTCGCTGCTCGACGTCTGTGTCACCGGCATGGGCAGCCGCGCGCTGCGGCATTGGCTCACGCACCCGCTGCGCGAGCGCACGGTCGCAGCCGGCCGCCACGACGCGATCGAGGCGCTGATCGCCGCCGGCATCGAGCCGCTGCGCGCGGCCTTGCGCGGTGTCAGCGACGTCGAGCGCACGACCGCGCGCGTCGCGCTGCGCCAGGTGCGCCCGCGCGAACTGGCCGGCCTGCGCGCGACGCTGGCGGCGCTGCCCGCGCTGCGCGCGACACTGCCCGCGGGCGCCGCCGCCATCGACGACCTCGCACGCACGTTGACGCCCGACGCCGCGATCGGCGAGCTGCTGGCCCGCAGCCTCGCCGAGGAGCCCGCCGTGCTGCTGCGCGACGGCGGCGTCATCGCCCCCGGCTTCGACGCCGAGCTCGACGAGCTGCGCGCGATCCAGAACAACTGCGACGCCTTCCTGCTCGACCTCGAGTCGCGCGAACGCGCGCGCACGGGCATCGCCAACCTGCGCGTGCAGTTCAACAAAGTCCACGGCTTCTACATCGAGGTCACGCAGGGCCAGGTCGACAAGGTGCCGAGCGACTACCAGCGCCGCCAGACGCTGAAGAACGCCGAGCGCTACATCACGCCCGAGCTCAAGGCCTTCGAGGACAAGGCGCTGTCGGCGCAGGAGCGCGCGCTGGCGCGCGAGAAGTGGCTCTACGAGCAGTTGCTCGACGCGCTGCAGCCCCACGTGGCCGCGCTTGGCGCGCTGGCGCGCGCGCTGGCGGCGATCGATGCGCTGGCCGCGCTGGCCGAGCGCGCCGCGACGCTGGGCTGGACGCGGCCCGAGTTCGTCAACCACCCCTGCCTCGAGATCGAGGCCGGCCGCCATCCGGTGGTCGAGGCGCGGCTGGCCGAGACCGGCGGCGGCACCTTCATCGCCAACGACTGCCGGCTCGACGCGAAGACGAAGATGCTCGTCATCACCGGCCCCAACATGGGCGGCAAGAGCACCTTCATGCGCCAGGTCGCGCTCGCCGTGCTGCTGGCCGCGATGGGCTCCTACGTGCCGGCCGGCGCCTGCCGGCTCGGGCCCTTCGATGCGATCCACACGCGCATCGGCGCGGCCGACGACCTCGCCAACGCGCAGTCCACCTTCATGCTCGAGATGACCGAGGCGGCGGCCATCCTGCACGGCGCCACCGAGCGCAGCCTGGTGCTGATGGACGAGATCGGCCGCGGCACCTCCACGTTCGACGGCCTCGCGCTCGCCGGCGCGATCGCGACCCACCTGCACGACCGCAGCCGCGCCTTCACTTTGTTCGCGACGCACTACTTCGAGCTGACCGCCTTTCCCGAAAAGCACGAACGCGCGATCAACGTGCACGTGAGCGCCACCGAGACCCACGGCTCGGGCGGCGACGACATCGTCTTCCTGCACGAGATCCAGCCGGGGCCCGCGAGCCGCAGCTACGGCGTGCAGGTCGCGCGCCTGGCCGGCATGCCGCCGGCCGTGCTGCGCCAGGCCCGGGCTGCGCTCGAGGCGCTGGAGACGCAGCAGCGCGAGCGCGACGCGCAGATCGACCTGTTCGCCGCGCCCATCGAGCCGCCGAGCGCAGCGGCCGCCGCGCCGGGGGCGCTCGAGGCCGAGCTCGCGGCGATCGACCCTGATACGCTCACTCCGCGCGAGGCGCTCGACGCGCTCTACCGCCTGCGCGCCCTTCTGTCTTCCACTGCGGAGCGACCATGACGTACTGCGTCGCGATGCGGCTCAACGCCGGCCTCGTGTTCCTGTCGGACTCGCGTACCAACGCGGGCCTCGACCAGATCTCCACGTTCCGCAAGATGACGGTCTACGAGCGCCCCGGCGACCGCGTCATCGTGCTGCTGTCGGCCGGCAACCTGGCGATCACGCAGGCCGTGCGCCAGGTGCTGCAGAGCGCCACGATCGACCACGACGGCACGCCGGTGACGATCTGGACCGCCACCACGATGTTTGACGTCGCGCGCATCGTCGGGGCCGCGGTGCGCACGGTGCACGACCGTGACGCCACCGCGCTCAAGAAGCACGGCATCGAGTTCAACGCCAACCTGATCGTCGGCGGCCAGATCGGCGGCGAGACAATGCGACTGTTCAACGTCTACGCGGCCGGCAACTTCGTCGAGGCCGGCGTCGACGGCGTGTGCTACTTCCAGATCGGCGAGAGCAAGTACGGCAAGCCGGTGATCGACCGCGTCGTCACGCCCGAGACGCCGCTCGACGAGGCGGCCAAGTGCGCGCTGGTGTCGATGGATTCCACGCTCAAGTCCAACCTCAGCGTCGGCCTGCCGCTGGACCTGCTGGTCTACGAGGCCGATTCGCTCGCGGTCGACCGTCTGGTCAAGATCGACGAGAACAACGCCTACTTCCGCATGATCCGCGCCGCCTGGGGCCGCAAGCTGCGCGAGGCCTTCGACTCGCTGCCGGCCCCCACGTGGCATGGCGAGCAAAGCGAGTTTCCGCTGACACTGCCTGCGGCCGCGCCGGCACTGTCCAACGGCCCGGGCAGCCAGATGCAGTCGTCCGACGACGGCCCTTCGCCGCTGGCGCCGATCGCGGTGGTGAGGGCGCCCGATGCTTGACCGCGTGAAGAAGAACGCGCCGCGCTACGCGGCCAGCGAGATCCCCTTCGTCGACACCCAGCTTCCCGCGATCAATCCCGGTGCCGTCGCGCGCGACGGCCGCAAGCCCACCATCGTCTTCGCGCATGCCAACGGCTTTCCGGCCGGCACCTACCGCGTGCTGTTCGAGGCCTGGCGCGCGGCCGGCTACGAGGTCCGCGCGATCGAGCGCATCGGCCACGACGCGGCCTACCCGGTGACCAGCAACTGGCCGCATCTGCGTCAGCAGTTGGCCGATTTCGTGCTGCGCGAATCCGACGGCCCGGCCTTCCTGGTCGGCCACTCGCTCGGCGGCTTCCTGAGCCTGATGGTCGCGCTCGAGCATCGCCCGCTGGCCGCCGGCGTGGTGATGATCGACTCGCCGCTGATCTACGGCTGGAAGGCGCGCATGGTGCAGCTCGCCAAGGCGACCGGCTGGGTCGGCCAGGTCTCGCCCGGCCGCGTCTCGCGCAAGCGCCGCGACCGCTGGAGCGACGCCGCCGAGGTGCATCGCCACTTCGAGAGCAAGCCAGCCTTCGCCCGCTGGGATGCGCGCGTGCTGGCCGACTACGTCGCCAGCGGCACGGTCGATTCGCGCGGCGAACGCGAACTGGCCTTCGATCGCGCCGTGGAGACGGCCATCTACAACACGCTGCCCCACCACATCGAGAAGCTCGTGCGCCGCGCGCCGCCGGATTGCCCAGTCGCGTTCATCGGCGGCACGATCTCGGCCGAGGTACGCCAGGTCGGCCTCGCCGCGACGCGCCGGCTGACGCAGGGGCGCATGGCGCAGGTAGAGGGCTCGCACCTGTTCCCGATGGAGCGGCCCGACGAGACGGCCAGGATCGTGCTCGAGCAGCTGGAGAAGATGCGCGGGTAGTGGCAGAGGACCCCGCACCAGCCCTCTTCGACCCTCTTCGAATCAGCACGGCCTGCCGCGACCGCACGAACCCGCGCGTTCCACAACAAGGCAGCCGTCGCGAGCCCCCAGGCCGCGCGCCTATAATGCCGCTTTACCACCGAAGCATTCCCGCGCCACATCCGTGCGCCGCCGGGACATGCGGCACGACATGACCAAGTTCGTCTTCGTCACCGGCGGTGTGGTGTCCTCGCTCGGCAAGGGCATCGCGTCGGCCTCGCTTGCGGCCATCCTCGAGTCGCGCGGCCTCAAAGTCACCCTCATCAAGCTCGATCCGTACCTCAACGTCGATCCGGGCACGATGTCGCCGTTCCAGCACGGCGAGGTGTTCGTCACCGACGACGGCGCCGAGACCGACTTGGACCTCGGCCACTACGAGCGCTTCATCACCACGCGGATGAAGAAGGCCAACAACTTCACCACCGGCCAGATCTACAAGTCGGTGCTCGAGAAGGAACGCCGCGGCGACTATCTCGGCAAGACGGTGCAGGTGATCCCGCACGTCACCAACGAGATCCAGGAGTTCGTCAAGCGCGGCGCCGGCTTCGGCTCGCCCGATGCCGTGGACGTGGCGATCGTCGAGATCGGCGGCACGGTGGGCGACATCGAATCGCTGCCCTTCCTCGAAGCCGTGCGCCAGATGAGCCTGAAGCTCGGGCCCAACAACACCGCCTTCGTGCACCTGACCTACGTGCCGTGGATCGCGGCCGCCGGCGAGCTCAAGACCAAGCCCACGCAGCACACGGTGCAGAAGATGCGCGAGATCGGCATCCAGCCCGATGCGCTGCTGTGCCGCGCCGACCGCGCGATTCCGGACGAGGAGCGCGAAAAGATTTCGCTCTTCACCAACGTGCCGCAGTGGGGCGTGATCTCGGTGTGGGACGCCGACACCATCTACAAGGTGCCGCGCATGCTGCACGAGCAAGGCCTCGACGGCCTGATCTGCGACAAGCTGCGCCTGTCCACGCCGCCGGCCAACCTCAAGCGCTGGGACGACCTGGTCCACGCGGTCGAGCATCCGAGCGCGCAGGTCTCGATCGCGATGGTCGGCAAGTACACCGACCTGTCCGACTCCTACAAGTCGCTCAACGAGGCGCTGCGCCACGCCGGCATCCACAACTCGGCGCGCGTGAAGATCGAGTACGTCGACTCCGAGTCGCTGACGCCGGCCAACATCGACCAGCTCGCGAACTTCGATGCGATCCTCGTGCCGGGCGGCTTCGGCAAGCGCGGCATCGAGGGCAAGATCCTCGCGGCGCGCTACGCCCGCGAGCACAAGCTGCCCTACCTCGGCATCTGCCTGGGCATGCAGGTCGCGACCATCGAGTACGCGCGCCACAAGGCCGGCCTCGAGAACGCCAACTCCACCGAGTTCGATCCCGAGACGCCGCATCCGGTGATCGCGCTGATCGACGAATGGCAGGACCGCGACGGCAGCATTCAAAAGCGCGACGCCAACTCCGACCTCGGCGGCACGATGCGCCTGGGCGCGCAAAGCTCCGACGTCAAGCCCGGCACGCTCGCGCACCAGATCTACGGCGACGTCGTGACCGAGCGCCACCGCCACCGCTACGAGGCCAACGAGCACTACCTGCAGCGCCTGCAGGACGCCGGCCTCGTGATCAGCGCGATCACGCAGCGCGAAAAACTCACCGAGATGGTCGAGCTGCCGCAAAGCGTGCACCCGTGGTTCGTGGGCGTGCAGTTCCACCCCGAGTTCAAGTCCACGCCGTGGGGCGGCCATCCGCTGTTCACCAACTACGTCAAGGCCGCGCTCGCCCACCAGGCGCAGGGCAAGGAAAAGGCCGCGGCCTGATCGGGCGCGGCATCAACGGAGTTCATTGACATGAAGCTGTGCGGATTCGACGTTGGCCTCGACAAGCCGTTCTTCCTCATCTCCGGCCCCTGCGTCGTCGAAAGCGAACAGCTGCAGATGGACGTGGCCGGCCGCCTGAAGGAGATCACCGGCAAGCTGGGCATCCCCTTCATCTTCAAGTCGAGCTACGACAAGGCCAACCGCTCGAGCGGCAAGTCCTTCCGCGGCCCGGGCATGGAGAAGGGCCTGGAAATCCTGGCCAAGGTGCGCAAGGAACTGAAGGTCCCGGTGCTGACCGACGTGCACACCGAAGCCGAGATCCCGACCGTGGCCGAGGTGGTCGACGTGCTGCAGACCCCCGCCTTCCTGTGCCGCCAGACCGACTTCATCCGCGCGGTCGCGCAATCGGGCAAGCCGGTCAACATCAAGAAGGGCCAGTTCCTCGCGCCGCACGACATGAAGAACGTGATCGACAAGGCGCGCGAGGCCGCTCGCGAGAAGGGCCTGCCCGACGACGTCTTCATGGCCTGCGAGCGCGGCGCGAGCTTCGGCTACAACAACCTGGTCTCCGACATGCGCAGCCTCGCGATCATGCGCGAGACCGGCGCGCCGGTCGTCTTCGACGCCACGCACAGCGTGCAGCTGCCGGGCGGCCAGGGCACCAGCTCGGGCGGCCAGCGCGAGTTCGTGCCGGTGCTCTCGCGCGCGGCGATCGCGGTCGGCGTGGCGGGCGTGTTCATGGAAACGCACCCCGACCCGGCCAAGGCGCTGTCCGACGGCCCGAATGCGGTGCCGCTCAAGCACATGGCCGCGCTGCTCGAGCAGCTGGTGAGCATCGACCGCGTCGTGAAGGCGCAGCCGCTGCTCGAGAACGATTTCGGCTGCTGAAACGGGGAACGGCCATGGCATTCGGCTACCTCATCGTCACGATGCACATCACCGACCCCGAGCGCTACAAGCAGTACATGGCGGAGGCGCCTGCGGCGGTGAAGGCGGCCGGCGGCGAGTACCTCGTGCGCGGCGGCAAGCAGGAAACCCTCGAAGGCGACTGGCAGCCGCACCGCGTCGCGATGCTGCGCTTTCCGAGCTACGAGCAGGCCAAGGCCTTCTACGACGGCGAGCACTACACGCGCGTTCGCAAGCTGCGCGAAGGCTGCACCGATTACTTCAACATGGTCCTGGTCGAGGGCGTTGCCGCCCCGGTCTGATTGATCTTCAAATCCCCCTGAAAGGAAACGCATGAGCGCGATCGTCGACATCGTCGGCCGAGAAATCCTGGACAGCCGCGGCAACCCCACCGTCGAGTGCGACGTGCTCCTGGAGTCCGGCGTGATGGGCCGCGCGGCCGTGCCCTCGGGCGCCTCGACCGGCTCGCGCGAGGCGATCGAGCTGCGCGACGGCGACAAGTCGCGCTACCTCGGCAAGGGCGTGATCAAGGCGGTCGAGCACGTCAACACCGAGATCAGCGAAGCGGTGCTGGGCCTCGACGCTTCGGAACAGGCCTTCCTCGACAAGACCCTGATCGACCTCGACGGCACCGAGAACAAGGGCCGCATCGGCGCCAACGCGATGCTGGCTGTCTCGATGGCCGTGGCGCGTGCCGCGGCGGAAGAGTCGGGCCTGCCGCTGTACCGCTACTTCGGCGGCATGGGCGCGGTGCAGATGCCGGTGCCGATGATGAACGTCATCAACGGCGGCGCGCACGCCAACAACAGCCTCGACCTGCAGGAGTTCATGATCCTGCCGGTGGGCGCGACGAGCTTTCGCGAGTCGGTGCGCTGGGGCGCCGAGGTGTTCCACGCATTGAAGAAGATCATCGATGCCAAGGGCATGAGCACGGCCGTCGGCGACGAAGGCGGCTTCGCGCCCAGCGTCGCGAGCCACGAAGCCGCGATCCAGCTGATCCTCGAGGCGATCGACAAGGCCGGCTACACGCCCGGCACGCAGATCGCGCTGGGCCTCGATTGCGCGGCCAGCGAGTTCTTCAAGGACGGCAAGTACCACCTCGAAGGCGAGGGCCTCACACTCTCCGCCCAGGAATGGACCAACGTGCTGGCCAGCTGGGCCGACAAGTACCCGATCGTGTCGATCGAAGACGGCATGGCCGAGGGCGACTGGGACGGCTGGAAGCACCTGACCGACGTTCTCGGCCAGAAGGTGCAGCTGGTGGGCGACGACCTCTTCGTCACCAACACCAAGATCCTGCAAGAGGGCATCGAGAAGCGCATCGCCAACTCGATCCTGATCAAGATCAACCAGATCGGCACGCTGACCGAGACTTTCGCGGCGATCGAGATGGCCAAGCGCGCGGGCTACACCGCGGTGATCTCGCACCGCTCGGGCGAGACGGAAGACTCCACGATCGCCGACATCGCGGTGGGCACCAACGCCGGCCAGATCAAGACCGGCTCGATGTCGCGCTCGGACCGCATCGCCAAGTACAACCAGCTGCTGCGCATCGAGGAAGACCTCGGCGACATCGCGGTCTACCCCGGCCGCGCGGCGTTCTACAACCTGCGTTGATCGCTCGCACCGTCAGCTGAAGCGCCGCCCGCGATGCGCATCGTCACCCTCGTGCTCGCGGTGCTGATCGCGCTCGTGCAGGCGGAGCTGTGGTTCGGCAAGGGCGGCATGCTGCGCGTGGCCGCGCTGCGCGGCCAGCTCGCCGAACAGCAGCACAAGAACGAGCAGGCGCAGGCCCGCAACGACCAGCTCGAGGCCGAGGTGCGCGATCTCAAGGAAGGGCTGGAGATGGTCGAGGAGAAGGCGCGCGCCGAGCTCGGCATGATCAAGCCGGACGAGATCTACGTGCAGGTTGCCCCCAGGCGCTGACGGCCGCCGGCGTCACGACACACCCAGGGGCCGCGCGGCCCCTTTTTCGCACTCCACGATGCTCGACACCCTTCTCGCCTGGCTCAACGCACCGGCTGGCAGCCTCGGCTCCCGCGCCGAGCTGATCGGCTCGCTGCTGGGCGTGTGGATGGTCGTCTGCAACATCCGCGTGAACCCGCTCGCCTGGCCGCTGGCGATCACCAGCTCGGCGCTCTACGGCCTGGTGTTCCACGCCGCCGGCCTGCACGGCAATGCCTGGCTGCAGGGGCTGTTCATCGTCGTCGCGTGCTGGGGCTGGTGGGAGTGGCTCAAGGGCCGCGAGTCGGACGGCCGCGCGCTGGCCGTGCGCACGCTGTCGGCGCGCGGGCGCGTGGTCGTCGTCGCGGCCTGGCTCGCGCTGACGCCGGCCATCGTGTGGCTGCTGCACGAGCACGCCACGCCGGCGGCCTGGGCCGACGGCTTCGTCAGCGCCGGCAGCGTGGTCGCCCAGTTCCTGCTGGCGCGCAAGCGGGTCGAGAACTGGGTCGTCTGGACCGCCGTCAATGCGGTCGGCGTCGTGCTCTTCGCGCAGCAGGGCCTGATGATGACCACGGGCCTGTACCTGCTCTTCCTCGTGATGGCCCTGCTGGGCTGGCGCGCCTGGGCGCAGCGCGCGCGCACGCCCCAAACGGCGGTCGCCCATGCCTGAGAACGCACGCGGTCGCATCGTCGCGCTGCTGGGCACCGAAAGCACCGGCAAGACCACGCTGAGCCATGCGCTGGCGCTGTCGCTGCGCGCGGCAGGCCACGACGCGGTGGTCGTCGCCGAGTACCTGCGCGAGTTCTGCGACCGCGCCGCACGCACGCCGACGCCCGACGAGCAGCGGCCCATCGCGCGCGAGCAGGCGCGCCGCATCGAGGCTGCCGCGGCGCGCCACGCGATCGTGCTGGCCGACACCACGCCGCTGATGACCGCGGTCTACAGCCAGTGGGTGTTTGCCGACACCGCCCTCTACGACGAGGCCTTGGCCTGGCAGCGCGCGCAGGTCGACTGCACGCTCGTGACCGGCCTCGATCTGCCCTGGCTGCCCGATGGCCTGCAGCGCGACGGCCCGCACGTGCGCGAGCCGATCGACGCGCTGCTGCGCGACGCCCTGGCACGCGCCGGCATCGCGCACGCGGTGGTCTACGGCGAGGACGAGGCGCGCACCCGCCACGCGCTCACGGCCGTGTGCGCCGCGCTGGGCCTGCCGCTGCCGGACGAGAACTTCGACGCGCGCAGCAGCGCCGACGGCGCGCCGTTCTCGCGCTGGCGCGCGCGCTGCAGCGAGTGCCTGCAACCCGATTGCGAACACCTGCGCGGCAGTGCCGCGCGGCGATGACGATGAACGACGCCCCGCCACAAGACGACCCCGACCGCCCTGCCCGCCGCATCCGCAGCTTCGTGCTGCGCGCCGGCCGCATGGGCACCGGCCAGGCGCGCGCACTCGCCGAGCTGGGCCCGCGCTTCGTGCTGCCCTATGCGCCGCAACCGCTCGATGCGCACGCCGCGTTCGGCCGCAGTGCGCCGCTGGTGGTCGAGATCGGCTTCGGCATGGGCCACGCCACGGCCGAGATCGCGAAGGCACGGCCCGAGTGCGATTTCCTGGGCATCGAGGTCCACACGCCCGGCGTGGGCGCCTTGCTCAAGCGCATCGGCGAAGAGCAGCTCGCGAACCTGCGCATCGTTCAGCACGACGCGGTCGAGGTGTTCGAGCACATGCTCGCGCCGGACTCGCTGGCCGGCGTGCACGTCTTCTTCCCCGACCCCTGGCACAAGAAGAAGCACCACAAGCGCCGGCTGATCCAGCCGGCCTTCGTCTCGCTGCTCGCCTCGCGCATCGCGCCGGGCGGCTACCTGCACTGCGCGACCGACTGGCAGGACTACGCCGAGCAGATGCTCGAGGTGCTGGGCGCCGAGCCGGCGCTCGTCAACACCGCCGAGGGCTACGCGCCGCGGCCGGACTACCGGCCGCTGACCAAGTTCGAGAACCGTGGGCTGAAGCTCGGCCACGGCGTCTGGGACCTGGTGTTCACCAAGCGCTGAAACCCCGCAAGCGAGTCAACGGGCCAAGCCGCTGCACGGATCGCGCCGCGCCTGTTCCGGCAGCGTGCGTCCTTGGGACTGCGCCCGCTCGCGCATCTCGCGGTGATGCTGGTCGTGGTACGTGCGGCAGTCCTCGTACGAGTGCATCGAGCGCATGCGCTCCTGGTGCGCCTGCCGCTCCTGGGGACTCATCATCGACCAGCCGGGCGTGAAGTCCGGGCCCCAGCGCCCGCCCATCATGCCGGGCCCTCGGCCCGGCGCGCTGGCCGCCGGCGCCGAAGCCGGTTGCGCCTGGGCGACACCCGCCGCCATCAGGCATGCCGCCATCGCGGCCATCCACCATTTCGATCCCATGGCTCGCTCCAACGTGATCCGTCGGGCCACGATAGGCGCGCCGCCGGGCCGGGCGCTTGATCGCGGTCAAGCGCGGCGGCGGCAGGGATCAGGCCGTCCAGGCCACCGCGCCGCTCCACGCCGTCAGCAGGACCACCGCCCCGAACGCGATCCGATACCACGCGAAGACCGTGAAGTCGTGCGTGGAGACGTAGCGGATCAGCCAGCGGATGCACAGCAGCGCGCTCGCGAACGCGAACACCAGCCCGACCGCGAACATCGGGGCGTCGCTCCAGCTCAGACCCGCGCGCTGCTTCCACACCGAATAGGCGCCGGCGCCCATCAGCGTCGGGATGCCGAGGTAGAAGCTGAACTCGGTGGCCGCCTTGCGCGAGAAGCCGAACAGCATCGCACCGATGATCGTCGCGCCCGAGCGGCTGGTGCCGGGGATCAGCGCCAGGCACTGGACCAGGCCCACCTTCAACGCGTCGAGCGAGTTCATGTCATCGACAGTCTCGACGCGCGCGCGCCGCGTGCCCTCGAGGTCGCGCTCGCCGAAATGCCGGTGGTGACGCCGTTCGACCCACAGGATGACGAGGCCGCCGACCACGAAGGCCATCGCCACCGGCACCGGCTTGAACAAGTGCGCCTTCACCAGCCCGCCGAACGCCAGTCCCAGCACGACCGCCGGGAGGAAGGCGATCAGCACGTTGCGCGCGAAGCGCTGCGCCACCGCGTCGTGGCCGAGACCGGCGACCGTGCCCCACAGCTTGCGGCGGTACTCCCAGATCACCGCGGCCATCGCGCCGGTCTGGATCGCGATCTCGAAGACCTTGATCGTGTCGCCGGAAAGGCCGAGCAGCGAGCCGGTGAGGATCAGGTGGCCGGTGCTGGAGATCGGCAGGAACTCGGTCAGCCCCTCGACCACGCCCATCACGGCGGCCTTGATCCACAGCATCCAATCCAAGCTCGGCTCCTCGGGCGCCCGGCGGTCCGGTCGCAAAGCGCGCGATCTTAGATGACCGCCTTCGCGCTTCCAGCTGACACCAGGGCACTGGCTCCAGGGAGCCGGCAGCAACTTTACAAAGCGGCAACCCCGCGGGGCGGCGCCGCAACGAAGCGCGTCCACAATCCGCGCGCAAAGCGAACCCACCGCCGCCTTCATGAGCATCGAGCCCGACGCCTCCACCCTCTTTGCCGGCCGCCAGCGCCGCTGGATCGCCATCGCGGTCGTGCTGATCGCCATCGCCGCGGCGTTCTGGTTCTGGCGCGGCCGCGGCGGCGCCGATGAGGCGGCCAGCACACCGGGCACGAGCGCGGGCGCCCAGGGCGGCCCCGGCGGCGGCCGGCGCTTCTTCGACCCCAACCGCGCGATGCCGGTGATCGCCGCGACGGCGCGCGTCGCGCCGCTGGACGTGCGCATCAGCGCGCTGGGCACGGTGACGCCGCGCAACACCGTCACCGTGCACCCGCGCGTCGATGGTCAGCTCGCGCGCGTGCTGTTTCGCGAGGGGCAGATCGTCAAGGCCGGCGACGTGCTGGCCGAGATCGACCCGCGGCCGTTCCAGACCACGCTCGCCAACGCCGAGGGCCAGCTCGCGCGCGACCTCGCGCAGCTGCAAAACGCCGAGGGCGATCTCGCGCGCTACCGTAGCCTGCTCGCTCAGGACTCGATCGCGCGCCAGCAGGTCGACAACCAGGAGGCCCTGGTGCGCCAGTACCAGGGCACGGTCGCGGCCGACCGCGCCACCGTGGCGGACGCCCGGCTGCAGCTCGGCTACACGCGCGTGCTCGCGCCGATCGGCGGGCGCGTCGGCCTGCGCCAGGTCGACGCGGGCAACCTGGTGCGCGGCTCGGACACCACCGGCCTGGTCGTGATCACCGAAGTGCAACCGATCAGCGTGGTGTTCCCGATCGCGCAGGACCACCTGCCGGCCGTGCTCAAGCGGCTGAACGCTGGGGCGAAGCTGGCCGTCGAGGCCTGGGACCGCGAAGGCCGCATCAAGCTCGGCAGCGGCATGCTGCTGACGGTGGACAACCAGATCGATGTCGCGACCGGCACCGTCAAGCTCAAGGCCGAGTTCCCCAACACCGATGGCGCGCTGTTCCCCAACCAGTTCGTCAACGTCAAGCTGCTCGTCGACACGCTGACCGACGCGATCCAGATCCCCAGCGCCGGCGTGCAGCGCGGCGCGCCGGGCACCTTTGCCTACGTGGTCAAGCAAGACAGCACGGTCACGATGCGTCCGCTCAAGCTCGGCCAGGCCGACGGCGACCGCGTCGCGGTCGTCGAAGGCCTGCAGGCCGGCGAGCGCGTCGTGATCGACGGCGCCGACCGGCTGCGCGACGGCGCGAAGGTCGAGGTGATCGACCGCCGGGCGAGCGCCGTGGCCGCCGCCGCCAGCATGCCGGGCGGCGCCGCGAGTGCGCCGCCCGGCGAACGCCGCCGCCGCGCCGGGTCGGACGCGCAAGGCCAATGAATCCTTCGCGCCTCTTCATCGAGCGGCCGGTCGCGACCGTGCTGCTGATGCTGGCGATCATGCTGTCGGGCCTGGTCGCCTACCGGCAGCTGCCGCAGTCGGCGCTGCCGCAGGTGGACTACCCGACCATCCAGGTCAGCACCTTCTATCCCGGCGCGAGTCCCGACGTGATGACCTCGTCGGTCACCGCGCCGCTGGAGCGGCAGTTCGGCCAGATGCCGGGCCTGGACCAGATGTGGTCGGCCAGCTCGGGCGGCGCCTCGGTGATCACGCTGCGCTTCGGCCTGGAGGTCTCGCTCGACGTCGCCGAGCAGGAGGTGCAGGCGGCCATCAACGCCGGCGCCAACCTGCTGCCCAGCGACCTGCCCTCGCCGCCGGTCTACAGCAAGGTCAATCCGGCCGACGCGCCGATCCTGACCATCGCCTTGACCTCGAAGGTGTTGCCGCTGACCGAGGTGCAGGATCTCGCCGACACGCGCCTGGCGCAGAAGATCTCGCAACTGCCGGGCGTGGGCCTGGTCACGCTGTCGGGCGGACAGAAGCCGGCCGTGCGCGTGCAGGTCAACCCGCGCGCGGCCGCGGCGCTGGGCCTGTCGATCGACAACATCCGCACCGCCATCGCGGCGCAGAACGTCAACCAGGCCAAGGGCAGCTTCGACGGGCCGCTGCGCGCGTCCACCATCGACGCCAACGACCAGCTGCGCTCGCCCGAGGAGTACCGGCAGCTCGTCGTCGCCTACAAGAACGGCGCGCCGATCCGCCTGTCGGACGTCGCCTCGGTGGTCGACGACGCCGAGAACGTCAAGCTCGCCGCCTGGGCCAACGACGCGCCGGGCATCGTGATCAACATCCAGCGCCAGCCCGGCGCCAACGTGATTCAGACGGTCGACCGCATCAAGGCGCTGCTGCCACAGTTGCAGGCCGCGCTGCCGGCCAGCGTCGACGTGGTCGTGCTGACCGACCGCACCACGACCATCCGCGCCTCGGTGCGCGACGTGCAGATCGAACTGCTGTTCGCGGTATGCCTGGTCGTCGCGGTGATCTACGTCTTCCTGCACAGCGTGCCGGCGACGATCATCCCCAGCGTCGCGGTCCCGCTGTCGCTGGTCGGCACCTTCGGCGTGATGCATCTCGCCGGCTTCAGCATCAACAACCTCACGCTGATGGCGCTGACCATCGCGACCGGCTTCGTCGTCGACGACGCGATCGTGATGATCGAAAACATCAGCCGGCACCTGGAGGGGCCGGCTTATGTTTCGGTGAAGGGTCATGTCGGCGAAGCCGACGTGAGCCGGAGCCAAAACATCAGCCGCTACATCGAGCATGGCGACGAGGACGGTCGGCCGATGACGGTGATGCAGGCCGCGCTCAAGGGCTCGGGCCAGATCGGCTTCACCATCATCTCGCTGACGGTCTCGCTGATCGCGGTGCTCATTCCGCTGCTGTTCATGGGCGACGTGGTCGGGCGGCTGTTCCGCGAGTTCGCGATCACGCTGGCGGTCGCGATCCTGATCTCGGCGGTGGTCTCGCTGTCGCTGACGCCGATGATGTGCGCGCGCCTGCTGCACCACGCCCCCGAAGGCGAGCAGCGCGGCTTCGCGCGCTGGTCGGCGCGCCAGTTCGACGCGCTGATCGCGCGCTACGACGTCGCGCTGCGCTGGGTGCTGCGGCACCAGTCGCTGACCCTCGTGGTCGCCGTCGGCACGCTGGCGCTGACCGCGCTGCTGTACGTCGTCGTGCCCAAGGGCTTCTTCCCGCTGCAGGACACCGGCACGATCCAGGTCATCACCGAGGCCCCGCAGTCGGTCTCGTTCGCGTCGATGGCCGAGCGACAGCAGGCGATGGCGCGGGTGCTGCTCGAAGACCCCGCGGTGCAAAGCCTGTCGTCCTTCATCGGCGTGGACGGCAGCAACGCCACGCTCAATGCGGGGCGCATGCTGGTCAACCTCAAGCCGCTGGACGAGCGCGATCGCCTGGGCGACGTGCTGGCGCGCCTGCAGCAGCGCGCGGCCCAGTTGCCGGGCATGCAGGTCTTCCTGCAGCCGGTGCAGGACCTCACGATCGAAGACCGCGTGAGCCGCACGCAGTACCAGTTCACGCTGGACTCCTCCAACCCCGCCGACCTCGGCACCTGGGTGCCGAAGCTGGTCGACAGGCTGCGCGAACTGCCGCAACTCGCCGACGTGGCCAGCGACCTCCAGAACCAGGGCCTGCAGGCCTTCGTGCAGATCGACCGCGACACCGCCTCTCGGCTGGGCATCACCGTCGCGCAGATCGACAACGCGCTTTACAACGCCTTCGGCCAGCGCCTCGTCTCGACGATCTTCACGCAGGCCAGCCAGTACCGCGTCGTGCTCGAGGTCGCGCCCGAGTTCCAGCGCGGCCTCGCCGCGCTCGACCAGCTCTACCTGCCGGCCGCCGACGGCTCGCAGGTGCCGTTGTCGACCGTTGCGCGCGTGATCGAGAAGCCCACCGACCTGGTGATCAACCACCTCGAACAGTTCCCCGCCACCACGGTGTCGTTCAACCTCGCCAAGGGCGCCTCGCTCGGCGACGCGGTCGAGGCGATCGAACAGGCCGAGCGAGAGATCGGCCTGCCGGCCTCGATGCGCACCGAGTTCCAGGGCGCGACGCTGGCATTTCGCGGCTCGCTGGGCAACCAGCTGTGGCTGATCCTCGCGGCGGTGGTGACGATGTACATCGTGCTGGGCGTGCTCTACGAGAGTTTCGTGCACCCGGTGACGATTCTCTCCACGCTGCCGTCGGCCGCGATCGGCGCGCTGCTCGCGCTCCTGCTCACCGGCAACGAGATCGACGTGATCTCGATCATCGGCATCATCTTGCTGATCGGCATCGTCAAGAAGAACGCGATCATGATGATCGACTTCGCGCTCGATGCCGAGCGCAAGCAAGGCCGCTCGCCCGAAGAGGCCATCCACCAGGCCTGTCTGCTGCGCTTTCGCCCCATCCTGATGACGACGATGGCGGCTTTGCTCGGCGCGCTGCCGCTGATGCTGGGCACCGGCGTCGGATCCGAGCTGCGCCATCCGCTGGGCTTCACGATGGTCGGCGGCCTGATCGTGAGCCAGGTGCTGACGCTGTTCACGACGCCGGTGATCTACCTCGCGTTCGACCGCACCGCGCGGCGCTTCAGGCGCTGGCGCGAGAACGCGGCGCATTGACGGTCATGCAAAGCCGCCGAGTGCATCGCATCGCACTCCCTCTCCCGCGGGCGGGAGAGGGCCGGGGTGAGGGCCTGGCCCAGCCCCTCACCCTTGCCCTCTCCCCGCAAGCGGGGCGAGGGAGCCAACCGGCCGGCGCACGATGAACATCAGCGCCCCGTTCATCGCCCGGCCGGTCGCGACGACGCTGCTGACGATCGCGATCCTGCTCGCTGGCGCGGTGGCGTTCCGGATGCTGCCGGTCGCGCCGCTGCCGCAGGTGGACTTTCCGACCATCTCGGTTTCGGCCAGCCTGCCCGGCGCGAGCCCGGAGACCATGGCCGCCACGGTCGCCACGCCGCTCGAGCGCGCGTTGGGCAAGATCGCCGGCGTCACCGAGATGACCTCGTCGAGCTCGCAGGGCTCGACGCGCGTGACGCTGCAGTTCGACCTCGACCGCGACATCAACGGCGCCGCGCGCGACGTGCAGGCCGCGATCAACGCCGCGCGCAGCCTGCTGCCGTCGAGCCTGCCGAACAACCCGACCTACCGCAAGGTGAACCCGGCCGACGCGCCGGTGATGATCATCTCGCTGAGTTCGCAGACGCTGACGCGCGGCCAGATGTACGACGCGGCGTCGACCGTGCTCGCGCAGCGCATCGCCCAGGTCTCGGGCGTGGGCAACGTCAACGTCGGCGGCGGCGCGTTGCCTGCCGTGCGCGTCGAGCTCAACCTGCCGGCACTCAACCAGGCCGGCATCGCGCTGTCGGACGTGCGCACCGCGCTCACCGCGACCAATGCCAACCGGCCCAAGGGCGCGATCGAGGACGGCGAGCGCCGCTGGCAGATCGGCGCCAACGACCAGGCCAAGAAGGCGAGCGACTACCTGCCGCTGGTGATCAGCTACAAGAACGGCGCCGCGGTGCGCCTGGGCGACGTCGCCGAAGTGGTCGACTCGGTACAGGACGTGCGCAACCTCGGCCTCACCAACGGCAAGCCGGGCGTGCAGCTGTTCGTGTTCCGCCAGCCGGGCGCCAACATCATCGAGACGGTCGAGCGCGTGAAGGCGCTGCTGCCGCAGCTGGCGGCCTCGATCCCGAGCGCCATCGACATGCGCGTGACGATGGAGCGCACCACCACCATCCGCGCCTCGCTGCGCGAGGTCGAGCGCGCGCTGGCGATCTCGGTCGGCCTGGTGATCGCGGTGGTGTTCGTCTTCCTGCGCGACTGGCGCGCGACGCTGATTCCCGCAGTGGCCGTGCCGGTCTCGCTGGTCGGCACCTTTGCCGCGATGTACCTGCTCGGCTACAGCCTGGACAACCTGTCGCTGATGGCGCTGACCGTGGCCACCGGCTTCGTGGTCGACGACGCGATCGTCGTGCTGGAGAACATCAGCCGCCACATCGAGGAAGGCATGGCGCCGCGCGAGGCCGCGCTGCGCGGCGCGCGCGAGGTGGGCTTCACGGTGCTGTCGATGAGCCTGTCGCTGATCGCGGTGTTCATACCGATCCTCGCGATGGGCGGCATCGTCGGGCGCTACTTCCGCGAGTTCGCGATGACGCTGTCGGTCTCGATCCTGATCTCGCTCGTCGTCTCGCTGACCACCACGCCGATGATGTGCTCGCGGCTGCTCAAGGCGCGCGCGGCGAAGCCGGCGAACGAGAGGCCGCGCGCGTGGAGCCGCGTCGGCGCGACGGTCGAGCGCGGCTTCGCGGCGCTGCAGCGCGGCTACGCGCGCAGCCTCGACTGGGCGCTGCGCCACACGCGCACGATGCTGGCGGTGTTCTTCGCCACCGTCGCGGCCAGCGTGTGGCTCTACGTGATCGTGCCCAAGGGCTTCTTCCCCGAGCAGGACGTCGGGCTGCTGGTCGGCGGCATCCAGGGCGACCAGAGCATCTCGTTCCAGGCCATGAGCGGCAAGCTGCAGCAGTTCGTCGACATCGTGCGCGAGGATCCGGCGGTCGCCAACGTCACCGCCTACACCGGCGGCGGGCAACGCAACGGCGGCAACATGTTCGTCACGCTCAAGCCGCTGGCCGAGCGAAAGATCTCGGCGCAGCAGGTGATGGCACGGTTGCGTCCCAAGCTGGCCAAGGTGGCGGGCGCCAACCTCTTTCTCGCGCCGGCGCAGGACATTCGCATCGGTGGCCGCCAGGGCAATGCGGGCTACCAGTACACGCTCCAGTCCGACAACCTCGCGCTGCTGCGCGAGTGGGAGCCGAAGATCCGCCAGGCGCTCTCGTCGCTGCCCGAACTCACCGACGTCAACACGGACGCGCAGGACAAGGGCCTGCAGACCACGCTCACGGTCGACCGCGACGCGCTCGGCCGCCTGGGCCTGACGATGCAGCAGGTCGACACCGCCTTGGGCAACGCCTTCGGCCAGAGCCAGGTCTCGACGATCTACGAGGCGCTCAACCAGTACAAGGTCGTGATGGAGGCCGCGCCACAGTACTGGCAGCGCCCCGAGTCGCTCAACGACATCTACCTGATCAACAGCGCCGGTGCGCAGGTGCCGCTGGCCGCGGTGGCGCGCTGGGCGCCGACCAACACCGCGTTGTCGGTCAACCACCAGGGCCAGTTCGCGGCCTCGACGGTCTCGTTCAACCTCGCGCAAGGCGTCTCGCTGAGCGACGCGACGCGCGCGATCGACGACGCAATGGCACGCGCCGGCGTGCCGGTCGACGTGCGCGGCAGCTTCCAGGGCACGGCACAGGCCTTCCAGCAGTCGTTGGCGAGCCAGCCGGTGCTGATCGTCACCGCGCTGCTGGCGATCTACATCGTGCTGGGCATCCTCTACGAGAGCGCGGTGCACCCCATCACCATCCTCTCGACCCTGCCCTCGGCCGGCGTCGGCGCGCTGCTCGCGCTGATGCTGTTCAAGACCGACTTCAGCGTCATCGCGCTGATCGGCGTGATCCTTTTGATCGGCATCGTCAAGAAGAACGCGATCATGATGATCGACTTCGCGATCGACGCCGAGCGCCGCGAAGGGCTCGACCCGCACAGTGCGATCCGCACCGCCTGCCTGCTGCGCCTGCGCCCGATCCTGATGACCACGGTCGCGGCGATGCTGGGTGCGCTGCCGCTGGCGCTGGGCACCGGTGACGGCGCCGAGCTGCGCCAGCCGCTGGGCATCGCGGTGGTCGGCGGCCTGATGGTCAGCCAGCTGCTCACGCTCTACACGACGCCGGTCGTCTACCTCGCGCTCGATCGCCTGCGGCTGCGCTGGCGCGCGTGGCGCGACCGCCGTGCGCGCCCCGCCCTGCCCGAACAGACTCCTGCCTGAAGCACGATGAGCCTTCGCCATCCTCCTTGCGCCCTCATGGCCTTCGTGGCCGCGCTGGCCATGGCCGGCTGCGCCCTCGGCCCCGACTACCGGCGGCCCGACACCGTCGATGCCACCCGCTTCAAGGAAGCCCCACCCGGCTGGCAGACGGCACGCCCTGCCGACGAGCTGCCGCGCGGCCCGTGGTGGAAATCGCTCGGCGATGCCGAGCTCGACGGCCTCATCGACCAGCTGCACGCCGCCAACCAGGACCTGCGTGCCGCCGAGGCCGCCTGGCGCCAGGCCAGCGCGCTCGGTCGCCAGGCGCGCGCCCAGCTGTGGCCGGTGGTCGGCGCCGGCGCGTCGAGCACGCGCGCGCGTTCGAACGGCAGCACGGCGACCACCAACGCGGTCAGCGGCACGCTCGACTGGGAGCTCGACCTGTGGGGCGGCATCCGCCGTGGCGTCGAGGCCGGCGAGGCCGGCGCGCAGGCCAGCCAGGCCACGCTCGCGTCGACGCGGCTGAGCCTGGAGGCCGAGCTCGCGACCAACTACTTCGCGCTGCGCATCGCCGACGCGCAGCGTGCGATCTACGCCGAGACCATCGCCGCCTACGAACGCTCGCTGCAGCTCACGCGCAACCGCTACGCCGCCGGCGTGATCACGCGCGCCGACGTCAGCGCCACCGAGACGCAGCTGCTGTCGACGCAGGCCGCGGCGATCGACGTCGGCGTCACGCGCGCCCAGCTCGAACACGCGATCGCGCTGCTGGTCGGCCGCGCGCCGGCCGACTTCAGCCTGCCGCCACGCGCCGAGGCGCTGGCCGCGCCGGGCGCGCCGCCGACGCTGGCCGCCAGCCTGCTCGAGCGGCGCCCCGACATCGCCGCGGCCGAGCGCCGCGTCGCGCAGGCCAATGCGCAGATCGGCGTCGCGCAGGCGGCCTTCTTCCCCACGCTGTCGATCGGCGCGAGCGGCGGCTGGCGCGGCCTCGGCGCGAGCGACCTGTTCACCGCGCCCAACCGCGTGTGGTCGCTGGGCGCCGCGCTCGCCGCGACGCTCTTCGACGGCGGCCAGCGCAGCGCCGCCAAGGACGCGGCGGTCGCCGCCTACGACCAGCAGGTCGCGGCCTACCGCCAGACCGTGCTCACCGCGCTCGGCGAGGTCGAGGACAACCTGGTCGCGCTGCGCCTGCTGGCCGAAGAGGCCGAGGTCCAGGGCCGCGCGGTGGCCGCCGCCCAGGACACGCTGGCCCTGGTAACCAACCAGTACAAGGCCGGCACCGCGAGCTACCTGGAGGTGATCTCGGCCCAGACCGCCGAGCTCAACACTCGCCGCTCCGCGCTCGACATCACCGGCCGGCGCTATGCCGCCAGCGTGGCACTGATCCGCGCGCTGGGCGGCGGCTGGGAGGCCTCGGCGCTCGCCGAAGCGCCGCGTTGAAAGCCGCCGTGGTTTGACCGCCCGCCGCCGCTGCGGGTACATTAATGACCAATCAGTCATTAACATGTCCCGCGCCGATTCCTCCCCCGATGCCGCCGCGGCGCCCACGCCGGCGCGCCAGCGCCGCAAGGCCGCGCGTCCGCAGGAGCTGCTCGACGCCGCGCTCGAGCTCTTCGTCGAGAAGGGCTTCGCGGCCACGCGCACCGAGGAAGTGGCGGCACGCGCCGGCGTCTCCAAGGGCACGCTCTACCTCTACTACCCGAGCAAGGAAGACCTGCTCAAGGCCGTCATCCTGCGCAACATCTCCGGCGAGATCGCCGAGGGCATGGACATCGTGCGCGGCTGGAGCGAGGGCACGCCCGAACTGCTGGCCTTCGTGCTGCACGAGTGGTGGCGCCGCTTCGGCGAAACGCGCGCCTCGGGCATCTGCAAGCTGATGATGTCGGAGGCGCGCAACTTCCCCGAGATCGCGAGCTTCTTCGCCGACGAGGTGATCAAGCCGATGCACGGGCTGCTGCGCACGGTGATCGAGCGCGGCGTCGAGCGCGGCGAGTTCCGTGCGGTGCCCATGCCGCAGACCGTGCAGCTGCTGACCGCGCCGATGCTCTACCTCGTGATGAACAAGCACTCGTTCGGCGCCTGCGAGGGCGTGGACCTGGGCATCGATCCGCGTCGGGTCATCGACGCCCACGTCGAGCTGACGATGCAGGGCATGCTGCCGCGGCCCGCAACTGCCGGACCGCGCCCCTGACCTGACCGCCACCTAGAATCCGCGGCCGTTCCTGCCCTCGCTCATCGCAAAGTCCCGCCATGAACATTGAACAAGCCCGCTTCAACATGATCGAGCAGCAGATCCGGCCGTGGGACGTGCTGGACAGCTCGGTGCTCTCGCTGCTGGCCGTCGTGCGCCGCGAGGAGTTCGTGCCGCCCGCGCACCGCGCGCTGGCCTTCATGGATCTCGAGGTGCCGCTGCCCGAGGGCCAGTGCATGCTCGCGCCCAAGGTCGAGGCGCGGCTGCTGCAGGAGCTGCAGGTGCACAAGCACGAGCGCGTGCTCGAGATCGGCGCCGGCTCGGGCCATATGGCCGCGCTGCTCGCGCACAAGGCGCAGCACGTTGTCTCGCTGGAGATCCGCCCGGCGCTGGCCGAGCTGGCGAGCGCCAACCTGCGCCGCGCCGCGGTGCTCAACGCCGAGGTGCGCTGCGCCGACGGTGCCCTGGGCCTGCCCGGCGAGGCGCCGTTCGACGTGATCCTGCTGTCCGGCTCGGTGGCCGCGGTGCCGCGTGCGCTGCTGGAGCAGCTGCGCGTGGGCGGCCGGCTCGCGGCCATCGTCGGCAACGAGCCGGTGATGCGGGCCATGCGCATCACGCGCACGGCCGAGGACGCCTGGCAGCGCGTCGAGCTGTTCGACACCGTCGCGCAGCGGCTCGACGGCTTCGGCGAGCCGTCGAAGTTCCGCTTCTGAGTGCGGTGCGAGGCGTCGCCGTTCATGCCCCGGATTCGACGGAACGCGCCGCGCCGGCCGCGGGCCGTCGCAGCGCGCGTGACGGCAGCTTGTGCGGCCGCTACAAACGCCGCGCCGTTCGAACACCCGATCTGAAGAAGACGAAGGAAGCCTCATGCCGTTGCTCTCCCTGACGTTGCGCCTCCCGCTGGCCCGTTGCGCATGGGTCGTCGGCCTGGCCGTCGCCAGCTTCGCCGCGCACTCGCAAAGCCTTCAGGCCCTGTACGAGGCCGCGCGCGCCTACGACGCGACCTACCTCGCCGCGCGCTCGCAGGCCGAGTCGGCGCAGTACCGCCGCGACCAGGCCTATGCGCTGCGCCGCCCGTCGGTCGGCCTGACGGCGGGCGCCTCGCGCGTGGGCACCGACTTGCCGCGCGTCGGCGAGAACGGCTATGCCACGCAGCTCGAAGCCGCGGTGAGCGCGCGCCAGCCGCTCTACAACCGCAGCAACAGCGCGACGATCGACCAGGCCGAGCGCGGCTACGACGTCGCGATGGCCGACCTCGAGAACGCCGAGCAGGACCTGATCGTGCGGCTCACGCAGGCCTACTTCGACGTGCTTTCGGCACAAGACACGCTGGGCACCGCGCGCGCCAACAAGACCGCGATCGCCGAGCAGCTCGCCTCGGCCAAGCGCAACTTCGAGGTCGGCACCGCCACCATCACCGACACGCGCGAAGCGCAGGCGCGCTTCGACCTCGCCACCGCGCAGGAGATCGCGGCCGACAACGACCTGCGCACCAAGCGCATCGCGCTGGACCTGCTGGTCGGTCGCAGCAACGTGACGCCGCAGCCGCTCGCGGTGCCGGTGCAGATGCCGCAGCTCGCACCGACCAACGTCGACGACTGGGTGCAGTTCGCCAGCGTCTCGCCCAACGTGCGCAAGGCCCAGCTCGCCTACGACGTCGCCAAGCTCGAGACCGAGAAGGCGCGCGCCGGCCACCTGCCGACGGTGGACCTCGTGGGCAGCTACGGCAAGCAGAACAACGACAGCCTGGTCGGTGCGCCGGCCGGCACGCTGTTCATCCCCGGCACCACCACGCAGGCCAGCATCGGCGTGCAGATGAACCTGCCGCTGTACGCCGGTCACTCGGTGCAAAACCGCATCAAGGAAACCCTGGCGCTCGAGGAGAAGTCGCGCAACGACCTCGACGCCGCGCGCCGCATCGTCACGCAGTCGACGCGCCAGGCCTTCCTGGGCGTGCAGTCGGGCGAGGCTTCGGTGCGCGCGCTCGAAGCCGCCGAGGCCTCGAGCAAGCTCGCGCTCGAGGCCACGCAGCTCGGCTACAAGGTCGGCGTGCGCGTCAACCTCGACGTGCTCAACGCCCAGACCCAGCTCTACACGACGCAGCGCGACCTCGCGCGCGCGCGCTACGACCTGATCCTCACCAACCTGCGTCTGCGCCAGGCGGCCGGCACGCTGAAGCCCGAGGACGTGAGCTCGGTCAACCGCCTGCTGACACCGTAAACAGAGCCCCCACGCTCACGGGCGTTCGCTGCCCCCCGAGGGGGCCCTCGGCCGCTTGGGAGCGGCCCTGCGCTGGCCTCGTCGCCCCCCCGCTCACGGGCGTTCGCTGCCCCCCGAGGGGGCCCTCGGCCGCTTGGGAGCGGCCCTGCGCTGGCCTCGTCGCGCTGATCTACAGCAGCGCGGCAACATGCGCGCCAATCGCCAGGCACGAGGTCAGCCCGGGCGACTCGATGCCCAGCAGGTGCACCAGCCCGGGCCAGCCGTGCGCGGCGGGGCCGTCGATGCGAAAGTCCTGCGACGGCGCCTCGGGTCCGCCCAGCTTGGGCCGCACACCGCTGTAGTCGGGCTGCAGCGCGCCTTCGGGCAGGCCGGGCCACCAGCGGCGGATCGCTGATTCAAAGCTTGCTGCACGAGCGGGATCGACGCGCCAGTCGATCGGCTCGTGCGCGTCGATCCACTGCACGTCGGGGCCGAAGCGCGCGCGGCCGGCGAGGTCGAGCGTGAGATGCACACCCAGGCCGCCGGCCTCGGGCAGCGGATAGATCAGGCGCGAGAACGGGGCCTTGCCGGCGAGCGAGAAGTAGTTGCCCTTGGCGAGCTGGGCTGGCGGTGCGGGCAGCGCGTAGCCGGCCGCCTTCGCGCCGCAGGCGCGCGCCAGCGCCAAGGCGCCGAGCCCCGCGGCGTTGACGACGACCTCGGCCGCCAGCTCGGTGCCGGCGGCCATGACCACGTGGCGCCCTTGCGGCCCTGCTCCCGGCAGCACGCGCTCGACCGCCGACGCGAAGGCGACCGCGCCGCCGGCATGCTCCAGGTCGCCTTGCAGCGCGAGCATCAGGCCGTGCGTGTCGACGATGCCGGTCGACGGCGAGCGCAGTGCGGCGTGGGCGGCCAGTTGGGGTTCGAGCTCGCGCAGCGCGTCGCGCTCCAGCCATTCGAGATCGGGCACGCCGTTGGCCGCCGCCTGCGCCTGCACCCCGCGCAAGGCGTCGAGCTGCGCCGGCTGCGTTGCGACGACCAGCTTGCCTAAAGCGCGGTGCTCGACGCCGCGCTCGCGGCAATAGGCATAGAGGGCGTGCTTGCCGGCCACGCACAGGCGCGCCTTCAGCGAGCCGCCCGGGTAGTAGAGGCCGGCGTGGATGACCTCGCTGCTGCGCGAACTCACGCCGGTGCCGACGGCGCCCTCGGCCTCGAGCACGACGCATTCGCGCCCCGTTTGCGCGATCGCGCGAGCCACCGCAAGGCCCACCACGCCGGCGCCGATCACCACCGCATCGATGCTGTCCATGCAGCGAGGCTAGCATCGACGCATGGACCAGGAACTCGCGTCACTGCAGCACACCGTCAACCTCGTGCTCGCGCTCGGCTTCGCGATCGGCCTGGCCTTCGGCGCCGTCGCGCAGCACACGCGCTTTTGCACGATGGGCGCGATCGCCGACCGCATCAACTTCGGCGACGGCACGCGCCTGCGCCAGTGGGTGCTCGCCGCCGTCGTCGCGCTGCTGGGCACGCAGGCGCTCATCGCCGCGGGCACGCTCGATCTCTCGGCCTCGTTCTACGTCGGCGCGAAGCTGACCTGGTTGTCGCATCTGCTGGGCGGCACGCTGTTCGGCTTCGGCATGGTGCTGGCGTCGGGCTGCGGCTCGCGCAATCTGGTGCGCGCCGGCGCCGGCAGCCTGAAGGCGGTGGTCGTCGTGCTGGTGCTGGGCCTGGCGGCGCAGATGACGATGCGCGGCGCCTTCGCGCCGCTGCGCGTGGAGACACTGGACGCGGTGGCGCTCACGCTCGCCGGCCCGCAGGACCTGCCGAGCTGGCTGGCGCGCGCGACGACGGCATCGGCCGGCCTGTGGCGCGTCGCGCTGGCGGCGCTCGTCGCTGTCGCGGCGGGCGTGTGGCTCTGGCGCGATGCCGCCTTTCGCGGCGACCGCGCCGCGCAGCTCGGCGGCGCGGCGATCGGCCTGCTGGTCGTGGCGGCGTGGTGGTCCACCGCGCGACTGGGCTTCGTGCCCGAGCATCCGCAGACCCTCGAACCCGCCTGGCCCGCCACCGACTCGCGCCGGCCCGAGGCGATGAGCTTCGTCGCGCCGGTGGCCAACACGCTGACCCTGCTGACGCTGTGGAGCGACAAGGGCACGACGCTGAGCTTCGCGATCGCGCTGGTGCTCGGCGTGCCGCTGGGCAGCGCCGCGGTGGCGCTGGCCACGCGCAGCTTCCGCTGGGAAGGCTTTCGCGACGCAGGCGACCTCTCGCATCACCTGGTCGGTGCCGTGCTGATGGGCTTTGGCGGCGTCACTGCCCTGGGCTGCACGGTGGGGCAGGGTCTGTCCGGCCTCTCGCTGATGGCGCCGGGTGCGGCGCTCGCGTGCGCCGGATTCGGCATCGGCGCCGCGCTCGCGCTGCGCTACCAGGCCTGGCGCATCGAGCGGGAAGCCTGAATCGGGGGGCCGCATAAGCTCATGCGGCCAATGCCGATGACGGCAGGCTGACGCGGTGACATCATCGGCGCCACCTCGAACGACCACCCCAGAGGAGACGCCATGCACCGCACGGGACTTTCGTGGGCCGCGGCGAGCCTGGCCGCCGCGCTGAGCACCGCGCCGGCCGCCGCGCAGACCGGCCCGGACACCCTCTACCTGCGCAGCCTCGCGGCCACCTGCGCGAACTGCCACGGCACCGACGGGGCCGCGGCGCCCGGCGGGCCGATGTACCGGCTGGCCGGCCTGAAGGCCGAGTTCATCACCGAGCAGCTGCAGGCCTTTCGCGACGGCAAGCGCCCCGCGACCGTGATGCACCAGCTGGCCAAAGGCTACAGCGACGAGCAGATCGCGGCGCTCGCGGCGTACTTCGCCGCGCAGGCCAAGTGAGCAAGGGAGGACGCGCCATGATTCAACGTCGTCAACTCGTTCAAGGCGCCGGCGCGCTCGGCGCCTTGGGTGCGCTCGGCGCGCTCGGCGGCTGCGCCACCGCGAGCATCCCGACCAGCGCCAAGGTGGTGGTGGTGGGCGGCGGCTACGGCGGCGCCACCGCGGCCAAGTACGTGCGGCACTTCTCGGACTACCGCATCGACGTCGTGCTGATCGAGCCCAACCCGACGTTCGTCTCCTGCCCGATCAGCAACCTGGTGGTCAGCGGCACGCGCCAGATGGCCGACATCACCACGCCCTACGACGGCCTCGAGAAGCGCGGCGTCAAGCTCGTGCGCGACCGCGTGACGAGCGTGGACCCGAAGGCCAGGACCGTCACGCTGGCCGGCGGCGCGTCGATCCGCTACGACAAGCTCGTGCTCTCGCCGGGCGTGGACCTCAACTTCGACGCGATCGAAGGCCTGCGCGCCGCCCACGACAGCGGGCGCATCCTGCAGGCCTGGAAGGCCGGCCCCGAGACCGTGGCGCTGCGCAAGCAGCTCGAAGCCATGCCCGACGGCGGCGTCTACGCGATCACCGTCCCCGAAGCGCCCTACCGCTGCCCGCCCGGCCCCTACGAGCGCGCGAGCGTGGTGGCCGACTACTTCAAGCATGCCAAGCCGAAGAGCAAGGTGCTGATCCTCGACGCCAACCCCGACGTCACCTCCAAGGGGCCGCTGTTCAAGAAGGCCTGGGCCGAGCTGTACCCCGGCATGGTCGAGTTCCGCGGCCAGCACAAGGTCACCGCGGTCAGCGGCAACACGATCAAGTTCGAGGTGCAGGAGGACGTGAAGGCCGACGTGCTCAACGTGCTGCCGCCGATGCGCGCCGGCCAGATCGCCGTGCAG
The DNA here is from genome assembly GCF_049446155.1 of Caldimonas sp. KR1-144. Lineage (NCBI taxonomy): Bacteria > Pseudomonadati > Pseudomonadota > Betaproteobacteria > Burkholderiales > Sphaerotilaceae > Caldimonas > Caldimonas sp. KR1-144. The sequence goes on along the minus strand of NZ_JBMSEE010000007.1, from coordinate 143,679 downwards.
ACCGGCCTGGCCAACGCCAACGCGCGCTGGTGCCACGTGGACTGGCTGAGCTTCGAGTCCACCGCCGCGAAGGACATCCACGTGCTCGGCGACTCGCTTCAGATCGCGCCGCTGATGCCCAAGAGCGGCCACATGGCGAATTCGCACGCCAAGGTCGCGGCGGCAGCCATCGTCGCGCAGCTCTCGGGTTGGCCGGTCAATCCGAAACCGATGCTGACCAACACCTGCTACAGCTTCGTGAGCGCCGAGCAGGTCATCCATGTGGCGAGCGTGCACGCCTACGACGCCGCCGAGAAGACCTTCAAGACGGTGGCGGGCTCGGGCGGCGTCTCGGCCCAGCGCTCGGAGCAGGAAGCGGGCTACGCGATGGGCTGGGCACGCAACATCTGGAACGACGCATTGACCTGAAGCCTCGCTGCGCGGGCGCGAACGCCACCTTCGGGTGGCGTTCTTCATGGCGTCTCGCGATGGATCGGACGCCGGGCGTTGGCAAACATTCCAATGATCCCTAGACTATTCGTATGAGAGCACTGAAGAACGAGCTGTACGAGCAGGTGGCGCGCATCGGCAAGGCGATGGCCAGCCCGAAGCGGCTCGAGCTCGTCGAGCTGCTGTGCCAGGGCGAGATGACGGTCGAGACACTGGCGGCCCAGGCCGACATCAGCGTCAAACTCGCCAGTGCCCATCTCAAGGAGCTTCGCCTGGCGCGGCTGGTCGAGACGCGAAAGGAAGGCAAGTACGTTTCGTACCGCCTGGCCGGCACCGGCGTCGCCGACCTGTGGGTCAGCCTGCGCAACGCGGCCGAGGAGCGCCTGGTCGAGCTGCGCATCGCGCTGGCGTCGATCGCCGAGCACGGTGACGAGCTGAAAGGCGTCGACCGCGCGGAGATCCTGCGCCGCGCGGCCTCGGGTGAGATCGTCGTGCTCGACGTGCGCCCGCCGGCGGAGTTCGAGGCGGCGCACCTGCCGCACGCGCGTTCGCTGCCGCTGGTCGAGATCCGCAGGCGGCTGGGCGAGCTGGCCAAGGACTTGCCCATCGTCGCGTACTGCCGCGGCCCGTTCTGCCTGATGGCCAAGGACGCGGTCGAACTGCTGCGCAAGAAGGGCTACCGGGCGTTCCACCTGAGCGACGGTGTCGCCGAGTGGCGAGCGCGCGGCCTGCCGCTGGCCTCGTAGCCGCAACGACCATGTTCTTCCGCCAACGCGCCGCCGCGAACGCATCGCTGTCCCACCTCTTCGGCTGCGCGGGCCACCGGGCCGGCGGCGCCTGCGGCGCGGGCCTGTCGGGCAAGCCGGCGTCCACCATCGGCTTCGAAAAGCGCTTCAACCCGATGCACTCGATGTCCAGGGAGGCGTTCATGCGCCGACGGATCGCCGACATCCCGGCGCCGCCGGCCGACATGGCGCGCTTCCTCGAGGCCAAGCTGCGCGGCCCGGCCCGCGACTGAGCCGGCGCGAACGAGTCCGCCCGTGAAGTTCGGCATCCGCGCCAACCTGGGCCAGTTCCTGCAGCAGCTGCTGCAGGTGCTGCTCGTGGGCATGACGATCGGCATGACGCGCAACGTCGTGCCGGCGCTGGCCGAGGCCGAGTTCGGCGTGCCGCGCGGGTCGTTCCTGCTGCTGGTGGCCTTCGTGGTCGCGTTCGGCTTCGTCAAGGGCGCAATGAACTTCGCGGCCGGTCGGCTGGCCGATCGCATCGGCCGACAGCGCGTGCTGCTGGCGGGCTGGCTGGTCGCACTGCCGATCCCGGCGCTGGTGTACTTCGCTGCGAGCTGGTCGTGGATCGTTGCCGCGACCGTGCTGCTGGGCGTCAACCAGGGCCTCGCCTGGTCGATGACGCAGACGGCCAAGCTCGATTTCACGCGCGCCGACCAGCGCGGGCTGGTGATCGGACTGAACGAGTTCTCGGGCTACGTCGGCGTGGCCACCGCCGGCGTTGCGACCGGCTATCTGGCCGCCTTGCTCGGGCCGCGCGAGGGCCTGTTGTGGTTCGGCGGCGCCGTCATCGGCCTGGGCACGCTGTTGTCGGCGCTGGCCGTCGAGGAGACCCTGCCATGGGCGCGCGACGAAGTGAAGCATCACGCCGTCGCAGCGACGCCCGCGCTGCGACCGCGCTACGCGAAGGCGGCGAGCGATTGGCCGACGACCGCGGAGGTCTTCGCGCTGATGAGCTGGCGCGACCGCCGCATGGCCGCGCTGTGCCAGGCCGGCCTGGTCGAGAAGTTCGTCGACGCACTGGTGTGGGCCTTCTGGCCCGTCTACCTGCACCAGCAGGGCATCGACCTGCCGGGCATCGGTTGGATCGTCGGCGTCTACGGCTTCAGCTGGGGCGGCGCGCAGTTCTTCACCGGCAGGCTCTCCGACCGGCTCGGCCGCCACCGGCTGAACGCCTGGGGCATGTGGGTCTGCGGCGCCGGCGTCGCGCTGATGCCGCTGGGCCGCGGCGCAGCCTGGTGGAGCGCCTGCGCGGCGGTCGCCGGACTGGGCATGGCCATGCTCTACCCCAACCTCAGCGCCGCCGTCGCGGACATCGCGCCCCCGAGCTGGCGCGCCTCGGCGATCGGCATCTACCGCTTCTGGCGCGACCTGGGCTACGGCATCGGCGCGCTCGGACTGGGCGCGGCGGCGGCGATCGGGGGGCGGCTCGAGAGCGCGTTCTGGTTCGTCGCGATCTCGATGGCCGTGTCCGGCGCGATCGTCCATCGCTGGGGCGAAGAAACGCATCCCCGGCTCAATCCGGCCATCTGAGTCAAGGCGCCTCGACGAGCCGCGCGACGAGCCGGCGCGCCAGCGGCGCCACGATCAAGACGATCGGAAACGCGACCATCCACGCCGCGAGCCACGCGCTCAGCCACAAGCCCGCGAAGTCTGCCCCCAGGCCGGCAGCCCGCCAGGTCGAGATGCCCGACACCACGAAGGACATCAGCCCGGAGAGGATGAGGCCGAACAGCGCCGGCGCGAACCGGGCCGGGATCATTGGACCGCCTGCGGCATCGCGCGCTCGGCCCGCGAGGCCAGCCGGTTCAGCGCTTCGGCGAAGTTCCAGCCGAACATCCTGGCCGTCTTGACGTCGCCCGGCGCGAACGAGTCCGCCGGGGCCGCGTGGCCGGCCTGCGCCATCAGGCCCGACCACGAACCCAGCCGGTTGGCGGCCTCGTCGTACGGGACGCCGCGGTGCTGCTGCGGGATGATCGGATTGCCGACCCAGATCATCCCGTGCTGCATCGCGAAGGTGAACATCGACAGCAGCGTCGACTGCTTGTCCCCGGCGGGCAATGAAGACACCGTGAAGCCCGACGCGAGCCGGCCCTTGAGCCGCTGGTCCCGCCACAGCCGGCCGGTCGAGTCCATGAAGGCCTTGAACGGCGCCGACACGCCGCCCAGGTAGGTCGGTGAACCGAGGATCAGGCCTTCGAACGCCAGCAGCGCCTCGGGGGCGTCGGCCAACGCCTGGGCCTCGAGCAGGTGCACGTCGGTGTGAGGCGCGCTCTGCGCGCCCGCGACGACATGCCGGGCAATGTGCTCGGTGTGGCCGTGGGCGCTGTGGTAGATGACGGCGAGCTTCTTCATCGCTTTCGATTCCGGTTGAGGTGATGGGCTGCCCGGCACGCGCTTCGTCAGTGCCAGAGCCAGGCGATCGACGCGGCCGACAAGTACAGGCCGGCGCCGAAGACGCAGTGGTTGATCAGGCTGCGCAGGCAGTTGCGCGCCGGCGTGGCCGTCTTCGACGACGCGAAGCCCGCACCCATGGCCGGCTGCAGGACGAGCAGCGGCGCGGCCACCGTGCCGATGCCCACGCACAGCGCCGGCAGCGGCGTCGGCGCCTTGGCCCATTCGAGCCCGAAGGCAGCGACCAGCACGCCGGCAAAGGCGACGCCGACGGCGTAGTGAACCAGCCATCCCAAGGCCAGCTCCCCCCTGACAGGCGCGGCCCGGCCGATGGCCTGGTGCGTCCACTTGCCGCCCAGCCCGTGCCCGAGCCAACGGCCGATCAGGGCGAAGTCCAGCGTCGGCACGCCCAGCCGCTTCAACAGCACGAGCCACAGATCCATGAGCGCCGTGGCGCCGATGCCGATGAGCGCGATGCGGGCGCCGTCTTGCAGGAACGAGAGCATGACTTGTGTCTCCGGTTGACCGATGAACCACTCGCGGTCACTATAGAAGTTCAAGTCAACTTGAGGTCAAGAGGTTTCTGCCATGGACATCGCGGAAGTCGCCAAGCGCTCGGGCGTGCCCGCCTCGACGCTGCGCTACTACGAGGAAAAGGGCCTGATCGCCTCGATCGGCCGGCAGGGCGCGCGGCGCCGCTTCGCGCCGGGCATCCTGGATCAGCTGGCGCTGATCTCGCTGGGGCAGGCGGCCGGCTTCAGCCTGGACGAGATCGGCACGATGTTCTCGCCCGACGGCCGGCCGAGCATCGACCGGCAGATGCTCATCGCCAAGGCCGACGAGCTCGATGCCCTGGTGAAGCGGCTCAAGGCCATGAGCTCCGGCCTGCGGCACGCGGCGGTCTGCCCGGCGCCCAGCCACGCCGAGTGCCCGACCTTCCGGCGCCTGCTGCGGGCGGCGGCAGCCAGCACAATGGCACGGGCGGCGCATCGGCACCGTCATTCGAAGGAAAGCGCGTGAAGACCTACGACATCGATGTGCAGCGCCTCAAGTCGGTGCGGCACGACCACCACGGCGTGATCGAACTCGCCGCCGACATCGCCGTGCTGCCGCGCTCGGCGCGCGACGAGGACGCCTCGAGCAGCACGCTTCGCGTGCCGGTGGAGCACGCGCGCACCTTGCTGCTGCTGCTCAAGCAGCAGCTCGCCGAACTCGACAAGCTGCAGCCGCGCAGCCGTCGTTCCGGGCGAGCCTGAAGCCGCGCTGGCTCAGCGCCGCATCCAGCCCAGTCCCGCCGACGTGGCCCCCGGCGCGGTGCCGCGCGCAGGGCGGTACTCGCAGCCGATCCAGCCCGACCAGCCGCCGTTGGCCGAGAGTTCGTCGATCACCGCGAACAGGTAGTCGTGGTTGAGCTCGCCGATGTCGGGCTCGTTGCGCATCGGCACGCCCGCGATCTGGATGTGGCCGACGCGGCCCGTGGGCAGGTACCGGCGCAGCTTCATCGCGACGTCGCCCTCGACGATCTGGCAGTGGTACAGGTCCATCTGCACCTTGAGGTTGGGCGCGCCGATGGCCTGCACGATGCGGTGCGCCTCGTCCTGCCGGTTCAGGAAGTAGCCGGGCACGTCGCGCGGGTTGATCGGCTCGATCAGCAGCTCGCGGCCGGCGGCGCGCGCCTGCTCGGCGGCCCAGGCGAGGTTGGCCTCGTAGGTGGCCTGCAGCGCGGCGCGATCGGTGCCGGCCGGCGCCAGGCCGGCCATCACGTGGATGCGCGGGCAGCGCAGGACGTCGGCGTAATGCAGCGCCTGCGCGATGCCGGCGCGGAACTCGGCCTCGCGCCCGGGCAGGCAGGCGAGGCCGCGTTCGCCTGAGTCCCAGTCGCCCGGCGGCGCGTTGAACAGCACCTGCTCGAGGCCGTGCTCGCGCAGCCGCGCGGCCAGCACGTCGGCCTCGAAGGCATAGGGGAACAGGTACTCGACGGCATGAAAGCCATCCGCCGCGGCGGCGGCAAAGCGGTCGAGGAAGGCGTGCTCGTTGTAGAGCATGCTCAGGTTGGCGGCGAAGCGTGGCATGGCGGGTCGCGTGAAAGGCAAGTCGGTTCGGGTCACCAGTGCGCGCCGAAGGCCTGGCGCAGCTCGTCGATCTGTGCGGCGCCGAGCGCCGTGGCGCTGCGGCCGGTTTGCAGCCACAGCTTCGCGGTTTCCTCCAGCTCCTCGAGCACCGCGCTCGCTTGCGCCGGCGTTCGGTGCCAGACCACCGGCCCCAGCCGCTCCAGCATCACGCCGCGGATCGGCGCACCCACCGAGCGCGACCGCGCGATCAGCGCGGCGACCTGCTCGGCCACCGCCGGATCGCCGGGCCGATGGTAGGCAACCAGCGGCACGTGGCCGACCTTCATCACGTAGTACGGCGTGATCGGCGGCACGATGTCCTCGGCCGACCACACGCCGGCCAGCGTCAGCGCGACGAGATGCGTCGCGTGCGTGTGCAGCACGCAGCCGGCCTCGGGATCCGCTTCGTAGATGCGCCGGTGCAGCGCCAGCGTCTTGGAGGCGCGCTCGCCGGCGATCTGCGTGCCGTCGGGCTCGATCACGGCCAGGCGATCGGGCTGCAACGTGCCGAGGCAGGCATCGGTCGGCGTGATCACGAAGCCGCCGCCCGGCCGGCGCGCGCTGATGTTGCCGGCGCTCGCATGCACGTAGCCGCGCGCGAACAACGACGCGCCGACGCGGCAGATCTCCTCGCGCAGCGTGGCGTCGTCCATCAGGGCCGCCCCTCGAGCATCGCGAACGACTTGGCGAAGAAGTCGGTCGCACCGAAGTTGCCCGACTTCAGCGCGAGGTGCACCGTCGCGCCGCCGCCGGCCGTGGTGGCCGCCGCGGTCCACGGCACACCGGGATCGATCTGCGCGCCGATCGCCATGCGCTGCACGCCCAGCGCCTGCACGACCGCACCCGAGGTCTCGCCGCCGGCGACGACGAGCTGGCGCACGCCGGCGTCGACCAGCCCGCGCGCGATGCCGGCCAGCGTGCGCTCGACCAGCTCGCCGGCCTGCGCGACGCCCAGTCTTGCCTGCACCGCCTTCACCGCCTCGGGCTGCGCGGTCGCGTAGACCAGCACCGGGCCCTCCGACAGCCGCGCCTTCGCCCAGGCCAGCGCCTGGCCGGCCACGTCTTCGCCCGCGGCCACCGCGATCGGATCGACCGCGAACGCCGCCCCGCCCTGCTGCCGCCATTGCAGCACCTGCGCATTGGTCGCGACCGAGCAGCTGCCGCTGACGATGGCGCGCAGGCCATCGGCCGGCGGCAGCGCGGCGGCGGCCGGGTTCGCGGCGACGCCCCAGTTGGCGGGCAGGCCGATCGCGATGCCCGAGCCGGCGGTGACCAGCGGCATCCCGGCCAGCGCCTGGCCGATGCAGTGCAGGTCGGCGTCGGCGATCGCGTCGACGATCGCGACGCCCACGCCCTCGGCGCGCAGCGCCTCGAAGCGCTGTCGCAGCGCAGCCGCCCCCGCGGCAACGACCTCGTGCGCGACCAGCGCGACGCGTCGCTTCGTCTGCGCCTGCAGCACGCGCACGAGGTTGGCATCGGTCATCGGCGTCAGCGGATGCTGGCGCATGCCGCTGTCCGAGAGCAGCACGTCGCCGACGAACAGATGGCCCTTGAAGATCGTGCGGCCGTTGAGCGGAAAAGCCGGGCAGGCGATCGTGAAGCCGCGGCCCTCGCCTTCCAGCGCGTCGAGCAGCGCGTCGATCACCGGACCGATGTTGCCGGCCGGCGTCGAGTCGAAGGTCGAGCAGTACTTGAAGTAGACCTGCTCGACGCCTTGGCGCTGCAGCCAGCGCAGCGCGTCGAGCGACTGCCTGACCGCTTCGGCGGCATCGACCGTGCGCGACTTCAGCGCGACGACGATCGCGTCGGCATCCAGCACCTCGTCGGTCTGCGGCACGCCGATCGTCTGCACGCTGCGCATGCCGCTGCGCACGAGGTTGTTGGCGAGGTCGGTCGCGCCGGTGAAATCGTCGGCGATGCAGCCGAGCAGCGGGCGGCTCATGTCATTCCTTGCTGGGAGACGGATCGATCAGGCGTCGCGCAGCGGGCGCTGCAACGCGTCGGGGTGGTCGGCCGCGTAGGCGCGGATCAGCGCCTCGACCGATGCGTCCGGCGCGAGTCCGAGCGCCTTCGCGCGCGTGCCGGCAAAGCGCGCCGGCCAGCCGCCGACGATCGCGGCGATGCGCGCGTCCGGCTGCCAGTCGAGCCGCGACGCGGCCTCGTCGCCGGCCACGCGCGCGAGCGCCTGCGCGATCTCGCCGGCCGTGGTCGACAGCGCCGGCAGATTGACCGCGGTGGCGGGCCCCCAGGCATCGGCGCTCGCTTCGAGCGCACGCAGCAGGCCCGCGACCGTGTTGCCGGGCGAGGCAAGTGCGACGCGCGTCTCGGGGCTGACCGGCACCACGCAGCGCGCGCCGGCGAGCGGCTCGCGCACCATGCCGCTGAGAAAGCCCGAGGCCGCACCGTTCGGGCGGCCCGGCCGCACCGCCACCGTCATCAGCCGCACGTTGCGCCCACGCACGAGGCCGCGCCGATCGAAGTCGGCAACCAGCTGCTCGACGGCGAACTTCTGCACGCCGTAGCTGCTGCGCGGCACGGGCAGGTCATCGTCCTCGATCGTCTCGGGCAGCGACCGCCCGGGCGCCGCGCCGAACACCGCGACCGAGCTGGCAAACACGAACACCGGCGCGCGCCCCGCATGCCGCGCCGCCTGCAGCAGCGCGAGGCTGGCCTCGAGGTTGCTGCGCAAGCCCAGATCGAGGTCGGCCTCGCATTCGGCGCTGACCGCGGCGGCAAGATGCACCACCGCGTCGATGTCGTCCAGCGCAAGCCGGCCATCGCGCAGCAGCGCGGCGAGATCGCCGGTCACTGCGCTCACGCGCGCGTCGGCGAGCAGGTCGGCCGGCGGCGGCGCGAGATCGGTCAGGCGCAGCTCGGTGATCTCGGCCGCGGCGGCGCCGGCGAGCGCGAGTCGGCCCGTCTTCAGCAGCGTGCGCGCGAGCCGCGCGCCCAGAAAGCCGCTGCCGCCGGTGATCAGGACGCGCATGGCGCCTCCTTCGCGGCGGCAGCCTGCGGCAGCGTGATGCCCGGAAAGATCTTGATCACCGCCGAGTCGTCCTGCTTGGCGAAGCCGGCGGTCGAGGCCTGCATGAACATCTGGTGCGCGGTGGCCGACAACGGCAGCGGAAACTTGCTCGCGCGCGCGGTGTCGAGCACCAGCCCCAGGTCCTTGACGAAGATGTCGACGGCCGACAGCGGCGTGTAGTCGCCGGCCAGCACGTGGGCCATGCGGTTCTCGAACATCCAGCTGTTGCCGGCGCTGTGCGTGATGACCTCGTAGAGGTCGGCCGCGTCGACGCCCTCGCGCAGGCCGAGTGCCATCGCCTCGGCCGCCGCGGCGATGTGCACGCCGGCGAGCAGCTGGTTGATGATCTTGACCTTGCTGCCATTGCCCGCGCGATCGCCGAGGCGATAGACCTTGGCGGCCATCGCTTCGAGCGTGCCGCCGGCCTTGGCATAGGCCTCGGGGCGGCCGGCGGTCATCATCGTCATCTGGCCCGAGGCGGCCTTGGCGGCACCGCCGGAGATCGGCGCATCGAGGTAGAGCAGGCCGCGCTCGGCCAGTCGCTCCTCGAGCTGCACCGACCAGTTCGGGTCGACCGTCGAGCACATCACGAACAGGCTGCCCGGCTTCATCGCCGCGGCCGCGCCTTGCTCGCCGAACAGCACCTGCTCGGTCTGCGCCGCGTTGACGACGACGCTGATCACGATCTCGCAGGCCGCCGCCAGCTCGGCCGGCGTCGCGCAGGCGATGCCGCCTTCGGCCGCGAAGGCCTGCGCAGCCTCGGCGCGCACGTCGCAAACGTGGACGGCGTAGCCGGCGCGGCGCAGCGACGCGGCCATGCCGCGGCCCATCGCGCCCAGGCCGATCACGCCGACCTTGATGTGGGAGTGATTGCTCATGGAGGTCTCTTGGGAAGTCACTTGAAGCCGAGCGCGCGCGGCGCCCAGGTGCTGAGCGCCGGCACCAGCGTCAGCAGCACGAGGATCAGGCCGTGGGCCACGAGGAAGGGCTTGAGCTCGCGCGTCAGCCGCGCCAGCGGCACCTTGGAGACGTTGGAGGTGACGAACAGGAGCCCGCCCACCGGCGGCGTGATCATCCCGAGCGTCAGGTTGTAGATCACGATCATCGCGAAGTGGATCGGCTCGATGCCCAGCTTCGCGGCCACCGGCGCGAGGATGGGCACCAGCACCATCACGCCCGGCAACGGCTCGATGAAGATGCCGAACAGCAGCAGGAACACGTTCACCGCGAGCAGGAAGCCGAGCGGCGAGAACTGCTGCTGGGTCATCCATTCCGCCAGCTTGAGCGGCAGGCCGTCGACGGTGAGCACCCACGCGAAGGCGTTGGAGGTGCCGATGATCAGCAGCACCGAGGCGGTCAGCAGCGCCGAGCGCGACAGGATGTCCGGCAGCGCCGACCACTGCAGCGTGCGGTAGACCCACTTGCCGCACACCAGCGCGTAGAACACCGCGACCACCGAGGCCTCGGTCGGCGTGAACCAGCCGGCGCGCATGCCGCCGAGGATCAGCACCGGCAGCATCAGCGCCGGCAGGGCCTTCCAGCTCACCGTGAGCTTGTCGCGCCAGGTCGCGGTGTCGGGTTCGCCGCGGTAGTTGCGGCGCGTCGAGATCCACCAGTTGACCGCGCACATGCCGGCCGCGATCAGGATGCCGGGCACGAAGCCGGCGACGAACAGCGCGCCGACCGAGACGCTCTCGTCCTGCAGCGCGTAGATGATCATGATGATCGACGGCGGGATGATCGGCCCGACGATCGCCGTCGCGGCGGTCAGCGCGGCGGCGTAGGCGCGGTCGTAGCCCGCCTTGTCCATCATCCTGATCATCATCGAGCCGGGGCCGGCGGCGTCGGCCAGCGCCGAGCCCGAGATGCCCGAGAAGAAGGTCAGCGAGACGACGTTGGTGTAGCCGAGGCCGCCGCGACGGTGGCCGACGAACTGCGCCGCGAAGCGCAGCAGCACCTCGGTCAGCGAGCCGCCGCTCATCAGCTCGGCCGCGAGGATGAAGAACGGCACCGCCATCAGCGGGAAGCTGTCGATGCCTTCGTAGGTCTGCTTCAGCAGAACGAACAGCGGGTAGTCGGCGCCGAGCAGCAGCGCGGCGAGCACGGCCGCGCCGAGCGCGAAGGCAACCGGCAGGCCGAGCGCGAGGAAGCCGCAGCCCGACAGCAGCAAGATGGCACTGAGGCTCATGATCAGAGAGAGGCGCTGGCGTTGGCGTCGAAATGGGCGTCGGCAGCGAAGCTGCGCTCGGCGATGTAGCCGCGCACGATGAACAGCCAATGCGCCACCAGCAGCACGCTGCCGACCGGGATTGCGGCGTAGACCCAGGCCATCGAGATCTGGGTCGTCGGCGTGGTCTGGTACTGCGCGCGCTCGGCGTACATCACGCCGTAGACGGCCATGAAGACGAAGAAGCCGAGCAGCAGCAGCGCGATCAGCCAGCGCAGCGCGCGGGCCGCGCCGCGCGGCAGCGCGTCTTGCAGGTTGTCGACCGCGATGTGGCCGCCGTAGCGCAGCACTGGGCCGGCGCCGAGGAAGGTCAGCCACACCATCAGGTAGCGCGCCACCTCCTCGGCCCATTCGATCGACGCGCTGGTGGTGTAGCGCAGCACGACGTTGGCGAAGATGATCAGCGCCATCGCCGCGAGCAGCACGATCAGCGCCGCCCGGTTGACCCGCATCAGGGCCTTCTCGAACGCATCCATGATCCGGCCCCGCGCGCGGCGCTTACTTGACGGCCTGGATCGCGGCGACGCGCTCGGCGCCGAACTCCTTGGCGTAGCTCGCGTACGGGCCCTTCAGCGCGTCGCGGAAGCTCGCGCTGTTGACGTTGCGCACGACCTGCATGCCGTCCTTCTCGAGCTGGGCGATGCCGTTGGCCTCGTCGTCGTTGACCTTCTTGCGCGTCGCCGCGACGCTCTTGGCGGCCGCGTCGGCGAAGACCTTCTTGTCGGCGTCGGAGAGCTTGTTGTACACGCGCGGGCTGGTGAGGATCAGCGCCGGCGAGTAGACGTGGCCGGTCAGCGAGAGGTGCTTTTGCACCTGCGAGAACTTCGACGCCAGGATCACCGGGATCGGGTTCTCCTGGCCATCGACCACGCCTTGCTGCAGCGCGCCGAACACCTCGGGAAAGGCCATCGGCGTGGGCAGGATGCCGAAGGCGCGGTAGCCCTCCATGTGGACCTTGTTCTCCATCGTGCGCAGCTTCAGGCCGGCGGCGTCCGAGGCGTTGACGATCGGGCGCTTGTTGTTGGTCATATGGCGAAAGCCGTTCTCGCTCCAGGCCAGCGCGACGAGGCCGTGCGACGGGAACTTGGCCAGCAGGTCCTGGCCGATCTTGCCGTCCAGCACCTTGCGCGCGTGGTCGTAGTCGCGAAACAGGAAGGGCACGTCGACGATCTTGATCTCGGGCACGAAGTTGCCCACCGGCCCCGTCGAGGTGATCACGAGATCCTGCGTGCCCAGCTGCACCGCCTCGACCTCCTCGCGCTCGCCGCCGAGCGCGCTGGCCGGATAGACCTGGCACTTGATGCGGCCTTGCGTGCCCTTGTCGATCTCCTCGCAGAAGACGTGGGCGCCGACGTCGTAGTGCGAGCCCTTGGCCAGCACGTGGCCGAGCTTGAGCACGGTCTGCGCCTGGGCCGGCGCGGCCAGGCCGAGCGCGGCGGCAGTCACGGCGCCGAGCAGGAGGGCGGGCAGTTTCGAAGGCAGATTCGCGAGGACGTGCGAGGTGGCGGGCATCGATGTCTCCGGGTCTAGGTCTGGTCGGCACAACCGGCAGTTCGCTCAGAAGCTGTCATGTTGTCGGACAAATTTTGGTTCAGTCCCGCGCGTTTGCCGATCAGGGAATTCCCATGGAAAGGGGCCGATCCGACGAACGGCGGCCGCCTCCGCGGCCGAGCTACCGCGCCGAAGGCCGCCGGGCGGCGCGGCGCCTCGAGGCAGCCGGCGCCTCCAGCAGCTCGGGCGCGCCCAGCTCGGCGCGCAAGCGGTCGGCCAGCTGCCGGCCCTGCGCGGCCCAGAAGGCCGGGTCGGCCTGGCCGATGCGTCGCGCGGCATTGACCATGTGCAGCGTGCCGGCGCGGCGCGCCGCGGCCACGTCGCCGGCCTCGATCGCGTCGACGATCGCGGCATGCTCGTCGCGCACCTCTTGCTCGAGGTCGTCGCGCGTCGCCTCGTTGGCGCGCGTGACGCGCGTCGCGTCGAGCAGGAAGCGGTTCAGGTAGGCCAGCGTCGCGAGCAGGAAGGGGTTGCGCGCGGCCTGCGCGATCGCGACATGCAGCGCGACGTCTTCGGCCACGCCGTCGCCGCCGGCCGCCACGGCATCGTCGAGCGCCTGCATCGCGGCCTTGATCTGCCGCATCGACTGCGGCGTGCGCCGCGCCGCGGCCAGCGCTGCCGACTCGGCCTCGAGCGCGCGCCTGACCTCGACCATGCGGATCACCGCCTCGACCGAGCCGTCGGGCTCGAGCACGAGTTTCTCCAGCGCCGCCGGCGCTTCGCGCACGAAGGCGCCCGAGCCCTGGCGACTCTCGACCAGGCCCAGAGTCTTCAACCGCTGCAACGCCTCGCGCACGACCGCGCGGCTGACGCCGAAGCGCTCGACCAGCGCGCCCTCGGTGGGCAGCTTCTGGCCCGGCTGCCACTGGCCGTCGCGGATGCCGACCGCCAGCGCGTCGGCCAATTGCTCGGACAGCCGCGCACCGACCTTCACGGCCGGCATCGCCGCGATCGAAAACGAAGGCTCGTCGAGGGCCATGGGCTTGGACTTGTGGGTGCTGTTCCACTTGCGACTGTAAGCCCCGTGGCATGCCCGGGTCGTCGGGGGCGCCCCTTGCTGCGCTATCCTCGCCGCCGTGAACGCCCAACGCGCCCTGCGACGACTCTCATCCCGACGACTGCGTCGAGAGGACTCGTAGCGCCCGGCTGAACCCGAAAGCCGTTCACACCCGATGAAGGCCACGAGACTCTCCTCGTGGCCTTTGTCGTTTGTGCGCGCACATTGCCTGACGCCCTGGGCCCGCGGCGAGTCTTCGAAGGCCTTCGTGATCCCCACCACGAAGGAACCGACGATGACGCTTGCCCTGCACACTCCCCCGCCCAAGCTCGACGCGCTGATGAACGTCGCGCGCCGTCCCGATGCCGTGTTCACCCATGGCCACGGCAGCTGGCTGCACGACAGCCAGGGCCGCCGCTACCTGGACCTCGTGCAAGGCTGGGCCGTCAACACGCTGGGCCATGCGCCGCCCCAGATCGCCGCCGCGCTGGCCGCGCAAAGCCAGCGCCTGCTGCAGCCCGGGCCTGGCTTCTTCAACGACCGCGCGGCCGAGCTCGCGTCGCGCCTGGCCGCGCTCAGCGGCCTCGATCGCGTGTTCTTCACCAGCAGCGGCGCCGAGGCCAACGAAGGCGCGATCAAGCTGGCGCGCAAGTTTGGCCAGGTGCATCGCGGCGGCGCGCACGAGATCGTCACCTTCGAGAACGCCTTCCACGGCCGCACGCTGGCCACCATGAGCGCCAGCGGCAAGCCCGGCTTCGACCGGCTGTTCGCGCCCCAGGTGCCGGGCTTTCCGAAGGCGCGGCTGAACGATCTGGACAGCGTGCGCGCGCTGATCGGGCCGCAGACGGTGGCGGTGATGCTCGAGCCCATCCAGGGCGAGGCCGGCGTGATCGAGGCGACGCCCGGGTTCATGCAGGCGCTGCGCGCGCTGTGCGACGAGCGCGGGCTGCTGCTGATCCTCGACGAGGTGCAGACCGGCGTCGGGCGCACCGGCACGCTGTGGGGCTTCGAGGCCGCGGGCGTCAAGCCGGACGTGATGACGCTCGGCAAGGGCCTCGGCGGCGGCGTGCCGATCGGCGCGCTGCTCGCGCGCGAGGCGGTGTGCTGCTTCGAGCCGGGCGACCAGGGCGGCACCTACTGCGGCAATCCGCTGATGTGCGCGGTGGCGCTGGCGGTGCTGGATGCCGTCACCGGAGCGGGTTTCCTGGACGCGGTGGCCGCGCGCAGCGCGCAGCTGCGCGAGGGGCTGGACGCGATCGCGCGCCGGCTCGGCAGCCCGCCGGTCGTGGGCCGCGGCCTGCTGCTGGCGCTGGAGCTGCCCGGCGACGACGCGGCGACGCGGCTCGCATCGACGCTGATCGCGCGCGCCGACGAGGCCGAGCCCGGGCTGCTGGTGAACGCGGTGCGGCCGCGCCGCCTGCGCTTCATGCCGGCGCTCAATGTCGAGGCCGCCGAACTGGCGTCGGCGCTGGCGATGCTCGACGCGGCGGTGAGCTGAGCGGCAGGCGCTGCTTCAGGCTGGAGCAGCGCTGCGGACTTCCCCGCACTTCAACGGCGGCGGCCCTGGCGCTAGCGTGGCGGCATGCATCGTCGTCAGTGTCTTATCGCGCTGTGCCTCGCGGCGCCGCCGTTCGCGGCGAGCGCCCAGGCCGCTGCCGATCCGTTCGAGGGCGATCCGTTCGCGTCGCACCCCTGGCCCGACATTCGCCGCGAGTTCCTCGGCCGCGACGCGCAGGTGGTGTGGGATGCGCGCGTGCGCGTGCAAGGGCCGCTCACCGCCGACGACCCGATGAACGTGCCGATCGGCGTGCGCGTCGACCCGGCGCTCGGGCGCGTCGAGGAGATCGTGGTGCTGGTCGACCGCAACCCGATCCGCAAGGTGCTGGCCTACGAGCCGCGCGAGGCGGCCCTGCCGTCGCTGGCGTTTCGCTTCAAGCTCGAGCAGGCCTCGCCGGTGCGCGCGGCGGCGCGCACGGCCGACGGGCGATGGCATGTGGGCGGCACCTGGGTCGAGTCGGCCGGCGGCGGCTGCACCGTCGCCGGTGCGACGCGGCAAGACGGCTCGTGGTCGCGCACGCTGGGCGAGATCAGCGCGCGGTTGTTCGGCTCGGTGCCTGGCGAGTCGCGCCTGCGGCTGCGCGTGATGCACCCGATGGACACCGGCCTGGTCGCCGGCATCCCGGCCTTCTACCTGAACCGGTTGTCGCTGCGCGACGCCGGCGGGCGCGAGCTCGCTCGGCTGCAATGCTTCGAGCCGGTCAGCGAGAACCCGGTGTTCAGCTTCGACTTCGCCGCGCTGCCGCCGGGCGGCGTGCGCATCGTCGCGAGCGACAACAACGGCAACCGCTTTCGCGGCGAGGCCCGATGAGGCGCGCGCTCGCGATCTGGCTGCTGGCCGCGACGGCCTTGCGCCCTGCCCTCGCGGCCGACGCGGCGACGCTCGACTACCGGCTCGCGGCGCGCTCGCTCGCGCCCGGCGTGTGGGTGGTCGAAGGCGCCAACGCCGACTTCGCGCCGGCCAACGGCTGCAACATCATCAACACCGGCTTCATCGCCACCGGCGCCGGCGTGGTGGTCGTCAACACCGGCCCGAGCCGACGCTACGGCGAGCAACTGCGCGCGCTGATCGCGCGCACGACGGGCGAGCCGGTGGTGCAGGTGCTGCAGCTCAACCTGCACCCCGACTACTTCCTCGGCAACCAGGCCTTCGCCGACGTGCCGCGCACGGCGAGCGCGACCACGCGCGAAGGCGTTGCGCGCGAGGCCGCGGCCTACGAGACCAATCTCTATCGCCTGTGCGGCGAGTGGATGAAGGGCACGCAGGCGCTCGCGCCCGACGCGACGCTCGACACCTCGGCCGGCCGCGGCATGCTGCGCGTCGGCGAGCGCGAGCTCGAGTGGCATGCGCTGGCCGGCCACACCGCCAGCGACCTGGTGCTCGTCGATCGCGCGAGCGGCGTGGCCTTCGTCGGCGGCCTGGTGTTCCACGAGCGCGTGCCGACCACGCCGCATGCCGACGTGGCCGCGTGGCTCGCATCGCTGAACGCGCTCGACGCGCTCAAGCCCACCGCGGTCGTGCCCAGCCATGGGCCGGTGAGCGCCGGTGCCGCCGGCATCGCGCAGACGCGCCGCTACCTGCAGTGGCTCGACGCGCAGTTCACGCAGTGGGCCGAGCAAGGGCTGGACATCCACGAGGTGCTGCGCGCGCCGGTGCCCGACGAGTTCCGCGCCTGGGCCGCGTTCGCGAGCGAGTACCCGCGCAACGTCTCGCACCTGTACCCGCGGTACGAGCAGCGCGCGCTGGGCCGGCATTAGGGCCGCGCGAACGTGCCCTTGAACAGCGCCAGGTTCTTCTCGAGCGCGCGGCGCAGACCGGGCACTTCGTCCGCCAACGCGCGATGGGCCTTCAGCGTGGCGTGAAGCGCATCCATCAGCTCGATCACGCGCGCCTGTGCGCGCTTCTTCGCGATGCCGCAGTGCTTGACCGCGAACTCGAGCAGCCTGATCCGCGACGAGAACAGCGTCTTGTCGTGTCCCAGCCGCAGCGCCAGCGCATCGTCGGGCAGATAGCAGGTCGTGTTGACGATGTCGTAGGCGGGCGCGAGTGCGACCGCGTCCGACTCCGGGTCGGCATAGAGCAGGCCGAAGTTCTTCAGGTGCGCGTCGCCGTTGCCGAGCAGACAGGACATCGCGACCATGTCGAACAGCTGCGCCAGCGATGGCGCCACCTTGGCCGGCGAGCACAGCGCACGGATCAGCTTGGCAACGCCCTCATAGCTGCCCTGGTACTTCTGCTCGGCACTCAAGCCAGCCAGCGCCGCCATGTCCTCGAAGCCCAGCGCCGTGCCGTCGGCCAGCCGGTCGAAGCGGCGCATCACGAACAGGCTGCGGTCGTCGGAGAGAAAGAACTCGGGCGTCGGGATGCCGGCCGCGGCGACCGCCGACATGCACAGGTACTCGTTGATCGCCAAGCCGGGATAGATGTTCAGGCCCGACTTGACGATGAGATCGTTGGTCAGCCCGACGGCCTTGTCGCGCGCGGCACTGCGCGATCGGGCCGGGGCCTCGGGCACCAGCACCTTGGGCTGTACGCCGCTCACCGCGGTGCGGCTGAGGTAGCGCTCGACCAGGCTGTCAAACAGGCCTTCGGCGCCCCGGTAGGCCAAGATGTCGGCCAGGCGTTCACCCCCGGCGGTTGCGGGGGAGATGTCCGCCTGGGTACCGATGCGCAAGCGGCCGATCGGCTCGGCTGCGCCCATCATCGCCAGCAGCACCAGCGGGTCGGTTCCGGTGGTCTTGGCCAGGCGCAGCCGCAGCTGATCGAGGACATAGCCCTCAGGCAGATTCATCTGGAAGACCGGATGCAGCGTCGGCCAATCGTAGGCCGCCAGCCGCACCGGCATCACCAGCGAGATCGCTTCGCGCGGCGTGGCCTGCACCGAGTAGGCAAACAGGTACAGCGCCTCGTGGCTCAACACGCCGGCCAGGCCCGTGGGCGTTCGCACGTAAAGACGCGGCTCACTCATCGAGGAAGCCCTTCATGTCCTCCAGCGTCGGACGGCGCGCCGCCACCGTGCCCAGGTCGAGCCCGAGCGCGGCCGCGACCCTCGCATAGGCGAGCGCCGACACCGTCGGGCGGCCCGCCTCGACATGCAGCACCTTCAGCCGGGGCAAGCCGGCGCGCGCGGCGACCTCGGCCTGCGTGAGGCCTTGCTGCAAGCGCCGGGTGCGAAGCTGTGCGCCCAGGCGTTCCAGAAGCGATTCGGCATCCATGAATGTATCCAATACGATGCTTTCCGTTCAGAATGCATTGTATTCGATACTCGCCGATTCCTAGCCGCCACCACGCTGCAGCCGCAGGTCGAAGCCGCGCATGAACTCGCGGCGCGCTTCGACGGGCACGCCGTCGAATGCGAAGCGCACGCCCAGCCGCGGCAGCCGCATCAGCGCGATGCGCCTTGGCGGCAATACGGTCCATGCAATGTCGAGCCGGCCCGCGCCGATGCGCACCACCAGCGCGGCGGCAGCCATCTCGAGCGGGAGTCCCTGTGTCGCACCCGGCATCCAGCCCAGCCACTCGGCCTCGGTGCAGCCGTATTCGCGCTCGAAGCGCTCGCGCTCCTCGATGCGCATCGCGGCCCGGCCCGCCGGCTCAGCCGCCGGCGATGGGCGGCCAGATCGCCAGCACGTCGCCTTCGATCAGCGCGCGCGTGGCGCGGTCGGCCGGCGCGATGTAGTGGCCGTTGACCAGCACCAGGTGCACGAGCTTGGGCGGCAGGTTGAACGGCGCAATGACCTGCTCGATCGTCGCGCCCTCGGCGACGTCGAGTTCGAGCACGTTGCCGCGGCGCTTGTCGGCGGGCAGGTAATCCGAGAGGCTGGCGTAGAGCTTGAAGACGATGTGCATCGTGGCGGATGCTGCCACGCCAGCAGCGAGGGCATCGACCACCGGTTCAGGCGTGAGCATGGGCATGGACATGCTGCGCCTGCGCGCTGGCGAGGTAGGCGGCCATCAGCAGCGTCGGGTCGTCGAGCAGCTTGTCCTTCCACTCGCCGAGGTGCACGCCGCCTTCGACCAGGCCGCGCATCACGCCGACGTGCTGCGTCCAGCCGACCGCGTTGCAGCCGACCAGCCGGTCGTCCTCGAACTGCAGGCTCAGGTGGCGCCCGCCGGTGCGCGCGTCCGGCTCGGTGAGCTCGACGTGCTGGCCGCCCGGCACGCCTTCCCAATTGCCGAAGCTCGCGGAGATGAGGCCCAGCGTGTCGAGCACGTTGATCTGCGTCACGCCCTTGAGCTCGGCGCGCTGCCCGACCATGTTGAGCGCGGCCACGCGCGCCTGCTCGGCGGCGTTGGGCTGGATCGCGCTGACGATGGTCTTGCCGCTGACCTTGTCGAAGGCCTCGGCGCAATCGCCCGCCGCGTAGACGCCCGGCACGCTGGTCTGCAGATGCTCGTCGGTCAGCACGCCGACCAGGCACTTGACGCCGCTGTCCTTGAGAAAGCCGATGTTGGGCTTGACGCCGGTGGCGCTGATCACGAGATCGGCATCGAGCACCGCGCCGTCGGACAGCCGCACCTTCATCGCCTGCGAGGCATCGCGCTCGATCGCCTCGACGCGCGCGCCGGTGTGCACCTCGACGCCCTGGGCCTGGCACCACGACTTGATCATGCCGCCGGCCGTCGGGCCCATCATGCGCGGCACCATGCGGTCGCCCATCTCGACCACGCTCAGCTTCACGCCGCGCGCGGCCAGCGCCTCCATGATGATGCAGCCGATGAAGCCGGCGCCCATCTGCACGACGCGCGCGCCGGGCTGGGCGAGCGCGGCGATCGCGCGTGCGTCGGCCAGCGTCCAGCACGAGTGCACGCCGGGCCCGGCGATGCCGGGAATCGGCGGCGTGGCAGGAGACGAACCGGTGGCGATCAGCAGGCGGTCGTAGCTCTGGATGCTGCCGTCGTCGAGTTCGACCGTGCACGCGGCGGTGTCGAGCTTCACCGCGCGGCCGCGCACGAGCTCGATGCGCAGGCGGTCGTAGTGGTCGCCGGCGTGGCGCAGGTGCGTGCCTTCCTCGCCGATGTTGCCGATCAGCAGGTAGGGGATCGCCATGCGCGAATAAGGCGCCTCCGGCTCGTCGCCGACGACGACGATCTCGTCGTCAGGCGCGTGCTTGCGGATCGTCTCGGCTGCGATCACGCCGGCCGGGCCGGCGCCGAGGATCAGATGTTTCATCTCAGAGAAGCCTCGCTTTGCTCCCTCTCCCGCGAGCGGGAGAGGGTTGGGGTGAGGGTCTGGCCAGGCCTCTCCGAGCCCTCACCCCTGCCCTCTCCCGCACGCGGGAGAGGGAGTGGTTTCATCACAAGCCGAGCCGTGCCCGCGTCTCCGGCTTCAACGTGCCGTCCGCATTCCAGCCGCGCACCTCGTAGTACTTGGGCAGCATCTCGGGCAGCTTGTTCACCAGGCCCTTGGCCGGACCGGTCTTGGCCGGCTCGGTCAGCAGCCGCTTGGGCAGCGTGTCGTCCTTGGCCGTGAAGCCGGCGCGGTTGTTGTAGTCGCGCTCCATGTTCCAGATGCGCTCGCCGATCTCATTCATCTTCTCGAGCGTGTACTCCGGCCCGCAGGCCGCGGCCACCTGCGGCGCCACGTCTTCCAGCGTCCAGGCAAAGCTCGTGAAGATGCAGATGCCGGCGGCGTCGAACGCGGCGGTGGCGTCCTGGAAGGCCTTCACCAGCTCGGGCTTGCCGTCGGCGGTGAGCGGGTCGGTCTTGACCGGGATGCCCATCACCTCGGAGGCCACGGTGTAGCCGCGCAGGTGGCAGGCGCCGCGGTTGCTGGTGGCATAGGCCAGGCCCATGCCCTGGATGCCGCGGCTGTCGTAGGCCGGGAACTCCTGGCCCTTGACGCTCATCGTCAGGTCGGGATGACCGTACTTGGCGGTCAGGCGCTTGCTGCCCAGGCCGATCTCCTTGCCGAAGCCCTGCGCCTTGCCGGTGATCTCGGCAAAGTAGGTCAGCGCCTGCGCCGAACCGAACGGCGCCTCGATGCCGAGCTGCTCCTTGGTGAGCACGCCCATCTCGTAGAGCTCCATCACCGCGCCCACGGTCGCGCCGAAGCTGATCGGGTCGTAGCCGTGCTCGTTGCACATCAGGTTGGCGAACTGCAGCGCCTCGAGGTCGTTGACGCCGTTGGCCGCGCCCAGCGCCCAGGCGGCCTCGTACTCGAGGCCGCCGCTCGCGCCCCAGTACTCGGGACGGTTCTGCACGCTGTAGTGGCCCTGGTCCATCTTGCTGATGCGCCCGCACGCGATCGTGCAGCCGAAGCAGGCCTGGTTGGTCACGAGGTGCTTCTTGCCGTCGCTGGCGCGCGGCGTGGCCATCGCCTCGGCCGAGATGTCCTTGGCGCCTTCGAACTGCACGTCGCGATGGTTGCGCGTCGGCAGCGCGCCCACTTCATTGATCACGTTCATCAGCACCTGCGTGCCGTAGGTGGGCAGGCCCTGGCCCGTGACCGCGTTGTCGTGCAGGATCTTCTTCTTCTCGTAGGTGACCTTCATGAAGGCCTTGGGGTCGGCA
The DNA here is from genome assembly GCF_049446155.1 of Caldimonas sp. KR1-144. NCBI lineage: Bacteria > Pseudomonadati > Pseudomonadota > Betaproteobacteria > Burkholderiales > Sphaerotilaceae > Caldimonas > Caldimonas sp. KR1-144. The sequence continues at coordinate 122,089 of NZ_JBMSEE010000007.1, read as the reverse complement.
AAGTTGCCCACGCCCTTGGTGCCGCGCACCGCAATCGCCTTGAGGTTCTTCGAGCCGGCCACCGCGCCCACGCCCGAGCGGCCCGCCGCACGGTGCAGGTCGTTGACGATGCAGGCGAACAGCACCTGGTTCTCGCCCGCCTCGCCGATGCTGCTGATGCGCAGCAGCGGATCCTGGTGCGATTTCTTCAGCTCCTCCTCGGTCTGCCAGACGGTCTTGCCCCAGAGGTGGCCCGCGTCGCGCAGCTCGACGACGTCGTCGTTGATATAGAGGTACACCGGCTTGGGCGACTTGCCCTCGAAGATGACCATGTCCCAGCCGGCCATCTTGAGCTCGGCGCCCCAGTAGCCGCCCGAGTTGCTGCAGGCGATCGCGCCGGTCAGCGGGCCCTTGGTCACCACGGTGTAGCGCCCGCCGGTGCTCGCCATCGTGCCGGTGAGCGGCCCGGTCGACCAGATCAGCTTGTTCTCGGGCGACAGCGGGTCGAGCTTGGGGTCGGTCTCCTCGACGAAGTACTTGGTCGCGAGGCCGCGCGAGCCGAGGTACTGGCGCGCCCAGTCCATGCGCAGCGGCTCCGGCTTGACGGTGCCTTCGGTGAGGTTGACGCGCAGAATCTTTCCAGCCCAGGACATGGTGCTTCTCCTTAAGCTCTTGTCGTTCAGGCTTGCGCCTGGTTGCCCAGCTTGTCGGCCCAGGCCTTCATCTTGTCGAGGCCGGTCCAGTTGGCGTCGACGTAGGTGATCGCGCCGGTCGGGCAGGCCTCGGCGCAGGCCGGCTGGCCGCCGCACAGGTCGCACTTCTGGACCTTGCCGGTCTCCTGCACGTAGTTGATCGTGCCGAACGGGCAGCTGATCGTGCAGACCTTGCAGCCCACGCAGGTGGTCTCGTTGACGACCTTGGCGCCGGTCAGCTTGTCGAGCGTGATCGCCTCGACCGGGCAGGCGTGCAGGCACCAGGCCTCGTCGCACTGCGTGCAGGTGTAGGGCACCTTCTTGCCGGTCTCGTGGAAGTCGAACACCTTGATGCGCGACTTGGCCGTGGCCATCACCCCGTAGTTCTCGAACGAGCAGGCCATCTCGCACTGGAGGCAGCCGGTGCACTTGTCGGCGTTGATGTGCAGGCTCTTTTGCATGACCCGTGTCTCCGCTTGGCGGTCGGTTGGGAAGGCGTGGCCCGCACGCAAGCGACCGTCTTGCTCGCTCGGGCGTTTGAAATCATCTGCATAGGTCGAGACGATAGATACCTAGGCCTAACCCGTAGGCTCGGCCTTCTCTCGATGAGAGGCCCTGCAGGCTGTTCCAAGGTGGGACAACGGCCTCGACGCTGCTGTGCGGCAGCGCGTCGCCCGAGGTCGTGCAGCGTCCGAACGCGCGCTTGCAGCGCCCGCTCGCCCTGCGCAAGCGTGTAGCAGCGCCGAGGGGTTAACCCTCGCGAAACGAGCTCCAACAGGCCTCAAAAGCCGCCGATCCGCCGTGGCATGGGCTTTGCGAAAAGGCCCGCCCGAGCCGCCGCATCGTTTGCTTAGGCGGTGCTTCCCCCGGAGGAGACTGAGACCATGAACGTTCGACTGTCCTGCCTGCTCGTCGGCGCCGCGCTCGCCGCGATGGCCTCGCAGGTGACCGCATCCACGCCGGTCACCGACCAGATGATCGAGAACGACGCCAAGAGCACGAACGACGTGCTCAGCTGGGGCCTGGGCACCCAGGGGCAGCGCTACTCGCCGCTCAAGCAGATCAACGCGCAGACGATCGGCAAGCTCACGCCGGTGTGGAGCTTCAGCTTCGGCGGCGAGAAGCAGCGCGGCCAGCAGAGCCAGCCGCTGATCCACGACGGCAAGATGTTCGTCACGGCCTCGTACTCGCGCATCTACGCGCTCGACGCCAAGACCGGCAAGAAGCTGTGGAAGTACGAGCATCGCCTGCCCGAAGGGATCATGCCCTGCTGCGACGTGATCAACCGCGGCGCGGCGATCTACGACAACCTCGTCATCTTCGGCACGCTCGACGCGCAGCTCGTGGCGCTCAACGCCGACACCGGCGAGGTCGAGTGGAAGGAGAAGATCGACAACTACGCCGACGGCTACTCCAGCACCGCCGCGCCCATCATCGCCAACGGCCTGGTGATCACCGGTGTGTCGGGCGGCGAGTTCGGCGTGGTCGGCCGCGTGGAAGCGCGCGACGCCAAGACCGGCAAGATGGTCTGGATGCGCCCCACGGTCGAAGGCCACATGGGCTACACCTACGACAAGGACGGCAAGGCCATCGAGAACGGCATCTCCGGCACGCCGGGCAAGAGCTGGCCGGGCGATCTCTGGAAGACCGGCGGCGCGGCCACCTGGCTGGGCGGCACCTACAACGCCAAGACCGGCCTGATCTACTTCGGCACCGGCAACCCGGCACCGTGGAACAGCCACCTGCGCAAGGGCGACAACCTCTTCTCGTGCAGCACGGTGGCCATCGACGCCAAGACCGGCAAGATCGTCTGGCACTACCAGAACACGCCCAACGACGGCTGGGACTTCGACGGCGTCAACGAGTTCGTCACCTTCGACGACGCCGGCCGCACGCTGGGCGGCAAGGCCGACCGCAACGGCTTCTTCTACGTCAACGATGCGAAGACCGGCGAGCTGGTCAACGCGTTCCCGTTCGTCAAGAAGGTGACCTGGGCCACCGGCATCGACCTCAAGACCGGCCGGCCGAACTTCGTGCCCGAGAACCGCCCGGGCGACCCCACCGCGGGCGCCGAAGGCAAGGGCAAGTCGGTGTTCGCGGCGCCCAGCTTCCTGGGCGGCAAGAACCAGATGCCGATGGCCTACTCGCCCGACACCAAGCTGTTCTACGTGCCCAGCAACGAGTGGGGCATGGAGATCTGGAACGAGCCCATCACCTACAAGAAGGGCGCGGCCTACCTCGGCGCCGGCTTCACGATCAAGACGCTCAACGACGGCGCCATCGGCTACCTGCGCGCGATCGATCCCAAGAGCGGCAAGATCGTCTGGGAAGCGCCGAACAACGCGCCGCTGTGGGGCGGCGTGCTGACCACCGGCGGCAACCTGGTGTTCTGGGGCACGCCCGAAGGCTACCTGCAGGCGGCCGACGCCAAGACCGGCAAGATCGTCTGGAAGTTCCAGACCGGCTCGGGCGTGGTGGCGCCGCCGGTGACCTGGCAGCAAGACGGCGAGCAGTACGTCGCGGTGGCCTCCGGCTGGGGCGGCGCGGTGCCGCTGTGGGGCGGCGACGTGGCCAAGAAGGTCAGCTACCTCGAGCAAGGCGGCAGCGTCTGGGTGTTCAAGCTGATGAAGTGATCGCCTCGCATCACTGAACGCTGCGTGACCGAGGGCCGCCTGCGGGCGGCCCTTCCAACTCCCCGATCGGATTTCCCATGAGCCAGCAGATCCGCCAGCCTCCGGCGCGCCGCCACTTCATCATTCAACTCGCCGTGTGCGGCGCGGCCCTGCACGCCGGGCGCGCGCGGGCGCAGGCCCGCGTCGACGAAGACAGCGAGACCGCCGTCTCGCTCGGCTACAAGCACGACACGGCGCAGGTCGACGCCAAGAAGTACCCGCAGCACAAGCCCGAGCAGAAGTGCCTGAACTGCAGCTTCTGGCAAGGCGCGCAGACCGACGCCTGGGCGGGCTGCTCGATGTTCGGGCGCAAGCAGATCGCGGCGGGCGGCTGGTGCGTGGCCTGGCGCAAGGCTTGAGCGGTCATTCACCCGCCGCCCGGTGATCGAACCGGTACTCGCCGAGCAGCCGCTCGCCCGCCGCATCGACCGCCAGCAGCCGCAACTCCTCGACGCCGCTGGGCAGCTGGCGCACGCGCGCCGCCGGCGCCACCAGCACGATCTCGCCGCTGGCCGCGTCGAACGGCACGTCGCTCGCGCGGGTCTCGGGCTCGCCCGCCGTGCGGCGCACGATGTCGAGCCGCTCGACGCGCGCGAGATCCTCGGGCGCCAGCTGCAGCCGCGCGATCAACACGTCGTCATCGGGCGCCACGCTGCAGGCCACCGCGCCGTTGCGCTCGACGCGGTGCTCGCGCAGGCGCAAGCCGCGCTCGGCCAGGCGCTGCACGAAGCCCGCGCCGACGCTCACGGCAACGAAGCCGGCGTCGAACGCGCGCCGCACGCCGTCGACGAGCTCGAGTAGCCCGTCGAGGCGTTCGCCGCAGGCGTCGCAGCCGAGCAGGTGCTCGTCGAGCGCCTGCGTGCGCGCCTCGTCGAGTTCGCCGAGCCAGTAGGCGACGAGCGCGTCCTGGTCGACGTGCGGCGAGATGGCGCTCATCGCGTCCCTCCGGTCACGCAGTCGCGCAGCCGAGCGAGGCTGCGGTGGCGGATCACGCGCACGTTGCCGGCCGTGGTGCCGAGCATGGCCGCCACTTCATCGGCGCCGCGCTCCTCGTAGAAGCTCATCACGATCACGCTGCGCTCGCGCTCGGCCAGCCGCTCCAGGCAGGCGGCGACGCGCCGGCGGTCGAGTCGTGGCGCGATGTCTTCCTCCGCGCCCGCTTGCACCGCCGGCCGCGTCTCGTGCCACTGCGCCAGGATCGCGCCTTGGCGCGTCTCGCGCCGCAGCAGCTCGAGCAGCACCAGGCGGCACATGCCGAACACGAAGGACACGACGCGCTGCGGCTCGCGCAGCTTGCCTGCGCGCAGCTGCTCGATCGTGCGCACCATGACGGCCTGCATCAGGTCGCCGGCCGCATGCGCGTCGCGCAGGTGGCGCAGGCCGTAGCGGCGCACGCGCGGCGCCATGCGCCGGTAGAACGCGGACTCTGCCGCGAGGTCGGGATCGCCGTGCCCGGCGGCGGCGATGCGCGCGGCGAGGACGACCTCCGCGCCGGCATCCTCGTCCGGCACGACGGCGGCATCGGCGGCGGCGTCCATGGCCGCAAGCATAGCCACGGCGCCGCCGGTCGCGAACATCGCGACATCGGCCGTAACGCCGGCGCCGCTCGCGACACATCCTGGTCCCGCCTCTTTCGACCAGGAGCCCTGCCGATGATCACCGACCCCAGCGCCGGCACCAACGTCCACGAGATCGCCGCCGGCATCTACCGCATCAACACGCCCGTGAACCTGCCCGACGGCACCGCGTTCAGCTTCAACCAGTACCTCGTCGTCGACGACCGGCCGCTGCTGTTCCATACCGGCCCGCGGCGGATGTTCCCGCTGGTGCGCCGGGCGGTCGAGACGCTGATGCCCGTCGGGCGGCTGCGCTTCGTGGCGTTCTCGCACTTCGAGGCCGACGAGTGCGGCTCGCTCAACGACTGGCTCGCCGCCGCGCCCGAGGCCGAGCCGGCGTGCGGCTCGATCGGCGCGATGGTCTCGGTCAACGACATCGCCGACCGAGCGCCGCACGCGCTGGCCGACGGCGAGACGCTCGCACTCGGACGCCACACGCTGCGCTGGTTCGATACGCCGCACCTGCCGCACGGCTGGGACAGCGGGCTGATGATGGACGAGCGTACCGGCACCTTCTTCTGCGGCGACCTGTTCACGCAGCCCGGCGGCGGCGCCGTGGCGCTCACCGAAGCCGACATCCTCGGACCGAGCGAGGCCTTCCGCGCGCCGATGGACTACTTCGCGCATGCGCCGCACACCGGCGCCCTGCTCGAACGCCTGGCCGCCCAGTCGCCGACCACGCTGGCCTGCATGCACGGCAGCGCCTGGCGCGGCGACGGCGCCGCGCTGCTGCGCGAGCTGGCGCGATCGCTCAGTGCGAGCTGAACAGGCTGTTCCCGCCTCTCCCGCGCGCGGGAGGGCGAGCAAGAGCCGGCGAGGCGGCCCACCCCTTCATGCCCCGCGCCGCTTCGCCACGCGCGGCGACAGCGCGTTCGGAAAGTACAGCGCCGTCAGGCTGCGGCTGTGCACCGGCGTGGCCAGCACCGTCTCGCTGCGCGTGCCATCGTCGCCGTGGCGGCGCCAGTCGCGCACCCAGTGGATCTCGTCGCACACTTCCATCAGGCCCAGCGTCTCGCGGTCGCCGACCAGGATGCCGTGCACCGCGAGGCCGCGTTCGGCGCGCGCTTCGTCGAGCCGCGCGAGCGTGGCCGGCACGCAGCCGAACTCGCCGTCGGAAACGATCACCAGGTCGGCGCTGTGCCATGCGGCCTCGTGCACGCGCTCGATCGCGCGCTCGATCGGCGTCTGCACGTCGGTGCCGCCGTCGAAGGCCTGGCCCATCAGCTCGAGCAGCGCATCGAGGCCGCCGTCGCCGGCGAGGTCGCGCTCGATCAGCTCGCCTGGCCCGCCGAAGGCCAGCAGCTTCACGCCGCGGCGCGCCGCATGCGCCGCCTTCAGCGCCGCGATGACGACCGCCTTGGCGATGTTCTCCGGCGCACCGCGCATCGAGCCCGACGTGTCCAGGCACAGCAGCAGCGGGCCGTGCGCCAGCGGCTCGCGCGGCGGCGCGGCCGACGGCTGCGGGCTCGCGTGCGGATCGCTGCGCCAGTCGACCAGGTCGGCCTCGGTGTCGTGGGCCAGCAGCCGGCCTTCGGCCCAGCGCGCATGCCACAGCCGGCGCGCGACGCGATGGCGCAGCAGCATCGCCTCGGCGGGCAGCATGCGCTCGACGCTGGCATCGAAGCGAACGCCGGTCAGCGCGCCCGGCGCGCCGGCGATGCGCGTGTGCACCGCGCGCAGCGGCGTCGGCGCCTGCGCGCCGGCCGAAAGCGGCGCGGCGCGCGGCGGCACCGGCCGCGGCTCGGCGCGGCCCACGCGTTGCAGCAGCGCGGCGAGCTCGGGCAGCTCGGCCAGGCGCTCGGCGGCGCGCCGGGCGGCCTGCCATTCGCGCGAGCGCAGCCGGCCGACCAGCGTGTCCCAGCGCAGCTGCGCACCATCGGCCAGGTCGCGCAGCAGCGCGAGCTCGTCGTCGAGGCCGGCGCTGTCGATGCGCCAGGCCTCGCGGAACTCGGCTTCCACCTGCGCGATCGCCTCGGCGCGCGAGCGGCGCGGCTGGAGGTCGGTCAGGCGGTCGAGGTGCCACAGCAGCGTGCGCAGCACTTGCTCGGCGAGCGTTGGCACGCCGCGCGCGAGCGAGGGCAGGCCGAGCTCGCCGACGGCCGCGCGCAGCGGCGCGCAGGCATCGGGCTCGCCGAATTCGGCCGCGGCATCGGGCAGACGGCCTTCGTGCAGCGCGCCCAGCCAGCGCGCCGCGTCGTCGAGCCGCTGTTCGCGCCCGCCCGCAGCGGTGATCAGCGTCGGCAGCCAGACGCCGCGCGGCAGCGCCGTGAGCCGGTCGTAGGGCGCGTCCAGCCCGCTCACGGCGCGGTGCTCAGGCCGCGGCCTGCGCCGCCCGCTCGACCGGCACCGCCGGCGGCGCCTCGCCGGGCAGGGCGGCGTCGCACGGCAGCGCCGCGAAGCCCTCGCGCACGGCGACCAGGCGTGCGTGCAGCTCGCGCTGCACGGCGAGCGCCTGCTCATGGCGTGCGAGCAGGTGCGCCTTCAGCGCCGTGGGCATCCACAGCCGCGGCGCGAGGCTCGACTGCAGCGCCGCGAGCGACGCTTCGAGCGCGTCGCGCTGCGCGCCGACCTGCTGCTCGATCTCGGCGACCTGCGCGACGCGCGCCGCGATGTGCACCGGGCTCCAATGCCGCGCGAGCCGGGCCTCGAGCCGCTGCGAGACGACGCGCTGCGCGGCGCCGTCGAGGCCCGGCGCGTGCGCGAGCTTGCCGGCGCGATCGTCGCCGGCTTCGGCGGGCGCGCGCTGCTCGAGACCGAGCTGCTGCTCGAAGGCCTCGACCGCGCGGCGCAGCCACGGCGCCTCGGGCGGCGGCGCGGCCGCCGCGTCGTCGATGAACCAGGCCTCGAGCGCCGGCACGTCCTGCGGCCGCGCAGCGGCAACGAAGGGCGCAAGCCAGAGGTCCAGCCGATCGACCGCCGCGCGGCCCTCGGCCGCGGCCGCGGTGCGCGCGAGGCCGACGAACTGCCGCCAGCGGCGGTCCGACAGCGCCGCGCTGCGCTCGGCGAGCCAGCCGCGCAGCGCGCCGCACGCATCGACGAAGTCCGCGCCGAGCGCGACATGGCCGGCCGCCGCGGTGACCGCCTGCCGCTCGGCCGGGCCGAGCGGCGCGGCCACGCCGGGCGCCACGCCGCGCTCGCCGGGCAGCGCCAGCAGCGCCGCGAACGACGCGTCGCCGACCGGCTGCACCGGCACGCGCAGCAGGAAGCGGTCGTAGAAGGCCTGCAGCGCCTCGTCCGCAGGCAGCTCGTTGCTCGCGCCGATCACGCTCACCAGCGGCACTGCGACGCGGGCCGTGCCGTTGTCGAACTCGCGTTCGTTGAGCAGCGTGAGCAGCGCGTTGAGGATGGCGGAGTTGGCCTTGAACACCTCGTCGAGGAAGGCGACGCCGGCGGTGGGCAAAAAGCCGTCGGCCAGGCGTTCGTAGCGGTCGTGCTCCAGCGCCTTGAGCGACAGCGGGCCGAACAGCTCCTCGGGCGTCGAGAAGCGCGTGAGCAGGCGCTCGAAATAGCGCGTGCCGGACAGCACGCCGTGCAGGCGGCGCGCCAGCTCGCTCTTCGCGGTGCCCGGCGGGCCGATCAGCAGCAGGTGCTCGCCGGCCAGCGCGGCCAGCAGCGCCAGGCGGATCGCGGTCTCGCGCTCGAGCAGGCCCTCGCCCAGCTGCGCGAGCAAGGCCCGCAGGCGCTCGGGCGTGGGCAAGGCGGCGCGGTCCTCCATGGGCCGATTCTGCCGCCGTGGCGCCAACGGGCGGTCTGCACTGAATCAAGTGAAACGTGCGAGGCTGCGCGCCGCGACGTGGCCGATACGCAAGTCCGCCACGATCGCGTGTTCACAGCCGGGCGGCGCGCCGGCATCATCGGCGCCGATTCAAAGGACGGGGAGGTCCATGCGCATCGTCGACGAGTTCAAGACCGCCGGCCGGCTGTCGCGCGCCGGCTTCTGGCTGCGCCACGCCCTGGCGCTGCCGGTGCTGCTGTTCCTGTGCATCGCCGCCGACGCGCACGCCGGCCGCGCGCTCGGCCTGCTGCTCGCCGCCGCGACGACGCTGTTCCTCGTCTCGGTCTGGGGCCGGCGCCTGCACGACCGCGCACGCTCGGCGTGGTGGCTGCTGCTCGCGGCCGTACCGGTCGCCGGCGCCGTGTTCCTGATGATCGACTGCGGGCTGCTCGGCCCGCGGCCCGGCGCCGAGCGCTTCGGCCCCGCGCCGGGCCGCGTGCCGACCGACTACCTGCGCGTGCAGCAATCCAAGGAAGCCGCATGAGCCGCAGGGCCGCTCCCAAGGCGAATTCCGGAGTGCGTAGCACGGAGGATGCCCAATGACCTCTCACCACATCGTCAACGACGTCACGCAGCTCAACCCGGTGCGCGTGATGGCCATCGTTGCGCCCGAATCCACCGCCGACGTGCAGGAAGCCCTGCGCCGCACCAGCGGGCCGGTCTCGATCGGCGGCGGGCGCTTCAGCATGGGCGGCCAGACCGCGAGCCCGGGAAGCCTGCACTTCGACATGCGCTCGATGAACCGCATCGTCTGGTTCTCGCCCGAGAACAAGACCGTGCGCGTGCAGGCCGGCGTGCGCTGGTGCGACCTGCAGAAGTTCATCGACCCGCACGGGCTGGCGGTGAAGATCATGCAGACCTACGCCAACTTCACCGTCGGCGGCGCGCTCGGCGTCAACTGCCACGGCCGCTACGTGGGCCTGGGGCCGCTGGTGCTGTCGGTGCGCGCGATCCAGATCGTGCTGCACGACGGCACGGCGGTGGAGGCGAGCCGCGAGCGCAACAGCGAGATCTTCTTCGGCGCGATCGGCGGCTACGGCGCTTTAGGCGTGGTGGTCGAGGTGGAGCTGGATCTCGCCGACAACAAGCGCGTGAAGCGCGAGCACGCGGTGATGCCGCTGGCGAAGTACTGGTCGCACTTCAAGGACACCGTGCGCAACAACCCGAAGGCGGTGTTCCACAACGCCGACCTCTACGCGCCGCACTACGGCAGCGTGCGCTCGGTGACCTGGGTCGAGACCGACGAGCCCGCCACCACGCCGACGCGCCTGCAGCCGCTGCGCCGTTCCTATCCGCTGCACCAGTACTTTCTGTGGGCCGTGTCGGAAACGCCGTTCGGCAAGGAGCGCCGCGAGAAGCTGATCGACCCGCTGCTGTACCTGCGCAAGAAGGTGCACTGGCGGAACTACGAGGCGGGCTACGATGTCGCCGAGCTCGAGCCGCCGACGCGCATGCACCGCACCTACGTGCTGCAGGAGTACTTCGTGCCGGTCGAGCAGCTCGAGGCCTTCGTGCCCAAGATGGCCGCGGTGCTGCAGCGCCACCGCGTCAACGCGCTCAACATCTCGATCCGCCACGCGATGGCCGACGAGCACACGGCCCTGTCGTGGGCGCGCGGCGAGACCTTCGCCTTCGTGCTCTATCACAAGCAGCGCACGCGCGAGAACGCCAAGAGCCGCGTCGGCGTGTGGACGCGCGAGCTGATCGACGCGGTGCTGTCGGTCGGCGGCACCTACTACCTGCCCTACCAGCCGCACGCCACCGTGGAGCAGTTCCACCGTGCCTATCCGAAGGCCAAGGATCTGTTCGCGCTGAAGTGGGAGGTCGATCCCAACTTCCGTTTCACCAACGTGCTCTGGGACAAGTACTACCGCGCCTGGCTCGACCGCGAGCAGCCCGTGCCGCGGCCCGAGGCGCCGTCGGAGTTCCACCGCGTGTTCGGCGACGTGCGGCAGTCCGACGCGTTCTACCGCTTCCTGCAGAGCGTGTTCCGCGTCGCGCCCGAGGACCGCGTGCACCATTTGATCGGCGAGGCCTGCCGGCTGCACCGCGACGAGGAGAGCGTCTACCGCTACTTCCAGCAGCAGCTGGGCGGCATCAAGCCGGCGCTGGCCGACCTGACCTACGCCCTGCCCTCGCTATTCAAGCAAAAGCGCGAGATGACGCGCCAGACGCTGGCGCTGCTGGGCGGGCGCACGCGCTTCGACGGCTATGCCGAGATCGGTTCCAAGGCGCGCTACTGGCGCGGTCTCGCGGCCGCGCTGGAGATCACCGGCCCGCGCTACTTCGTCGACGAACACGCGCCGACGAACTCGCCGGTCGACCTGATGGAGCGCGGCCAGCTCGCGCTTCCGGGCGTGCACGTGCCGCTGGGCGACTACACGCCGCTGCCCGCCTCGCAGATCGCCGACGCGAGCCTGGATCTCGTGACCTGCTATGTCGGCCTGCACCACATGACCGAAGCCAAGCTCGTGCCCTTTCTCGCCTCGGTGCAGCGCGTGCTGCGCCCGGGCGGCCTGTTCATCGTGCGCGACCACGACGTGAAGACCGACGAGCTGCGCACCCTGGTGTCGCTCGCGCACACGGTGTTCAACGCCGGCCTGGGCGAGACCTGGGAGGCCAACCTCGCCGAACTGCGCTTCTTCGAGCCGGTCGAGACCTGGGTGCGCCGGCTCGACGCGGCCGGCTTCGACGACAGCGGCCACCGCGTGCTGCAGGACAACGACCCGACCGACAACACGCTGCTGTGCTTCGTCAAGCGCGGCGCGGCGGCGTCTTCGCTGTCGCAGCGCGAAGCGGGGGTGAGCGCATGAGGCGCGGGCTCGCCACCGCCGCGCTGGCCCTCGCGTGCGCCGCGGGCCAGGCCGGCCCGGCCGCGCCCGAGGAACACCGCCGCACGCCCGACCAGACCTTCCTCACCTTCCCCGAGTGGTACCTGGTGCACAGCCCGGCCGAGTACGCGGCCTACCTGCAAGTCGGCGCGCCGCCGAGCGCGTTTCCGCTGTTCGCGCACATCGGCCAGTTCTGGCAGGGCTATGCGGCCGTCAACCGCGAGATCGAGAAGTACCCCTTCAACGGCGGCTACCACCTGATGGTGATGGTGATCGGCACCAGCACCACCGTGGAGTACGCGCTCAAGGGCGTCTACGAACACACCGTCGGCCGCCTGGCCGAGGCCACGCGCACGGGCGCGGCGCCGGTGCCGGAGGAGCGCTTTGCGGCGGCCTACGCGCAGGCCTACGTCGACTTCATCCGCGTGGAGCCTTGGTACAAGTTCGACTTCGCGTCGCAGCTGAAGGCGCTGTGGTCGGAGCTGCCGCTGCGCGGCGAGAACCTGCTGCGCCGCTGGGAGCGCCGCTTCGCGCTGACCAGCGAGCTGCTCGTCAAGGAAGGCTATGCGCGCCTGATCAAGCTCGGCACGCAGTCGATCTACGACGCGCCCAAGCCGGTGACGGCGGTGCTGCTGTCGAAGGCGCCGCAGCCCGACGCCGCCCACGCCGACTTCGCCGCCCTGCCCGGCGACGCATCGCGCGGCGTGCTGGCCACCATCCCGCGCTACGAGGGCTTCACCGCCTACAGCCGCTGGCTGGCCGCGCAGGGCATCGACTTCCGTGAAGTGGCGGGCAACGACGGCGAGATCGTCGTGAGCCTCCTCGCCCCGCTGGGCCAGCCGCTGCCGGCATCGGCGCGGCGGCTGTTCACGCAGGCCGTGATCACGCAGCCGGGCCGCGAGCGCGTGGTGCTCGCGGTGCCGGTGGCCGGGCTCGGCGCACTGCTGCGCGAGGTGGATGCGCGTGCCGGCGTGACGGTCGAGCACGTGTACGACTTCTGATCACGACGGGACGAGCACGACGATGAGGATGATCCAGGGCCTTGTGCGAACCACGCTGGTCGTGGCGGTCCGCGTGGTGCTGCTTGCGGCGCTGCTGATCGCGCTGTGGCTGGGCGTCACCAGCGCGATGCGCATGCTGCGCGAGCAGGCCTCGCCCGCAACGCTGGCGCCCACCGGCGGACGCTGGATCGACGCCGGCGACGCGCGCATCTACACCCAGGCCTGGGGCCCCACCGACGGCCCGCTGGTCGTGCTGGTGCACGGCACCGGCGCGTGGAGCGGCACCTGGTTCGAGCTGCCGCAAGCGCTGGCCTCGGCCGGCTGGCGCGTCGTCGCGCTCGACCTGCCGCCCTTTGGCATGAGCGAACGCGTGGCGCCGGCGCTGGGCTTCGACTACTCGCGCGCCGCCCAGGCGCGGCGCGTGCTCAGCGTGATCGACGCGCTGGAGACCGGCCCGGTCGTGCTGGTGGGCCACTCGTTCGGCGCCGGCCCGGCGCTCGAAGCGGCGGTGCAGTCGCCCTCGCGTTTGCGCAAGCTGGTGCTCGTCGACCCCGCGCTGGGCCTCGGCGCGGCCGGCGAAGCGCCGGCCTGCACGCCGCCGGGCCCCGGCCTCGCGTGGCTGCTCGAACCCGCGATCGCGCCGCGCCTGCTGCGCGCCAGCGCCGTGAGCGCAACCGCCACCCTGCCGCCGCTCACCGGCCACTGGCTCGGCGGCTTCGTGCACCGGCGCGAAGCCGTGACGCCGCAACGCGTGGCGGCCTACCAGCACCCCTTTGCGCGCAGCGACTTCAGCGCGGTGCTCGGCGACTGGGCCGCCGGCTTTGCGCAAGGCGGCTGCGAAACGGCGGCGAGCCTGCAGCCCGAGCGGCTGACGGCATGGGCGCGGGCGCAGGCGCTGCCGGTCGAATTGCTGTGGGGCGAGGCGGACACGGTCACGCCGATCGCGCAGGCGAAGGCGCTGCAGGCCTGGATGCCGGGGGCGCGTCTGCATGTGCTGCCGGGCCTCGGGCACATTCCGCACATCGAGGATCCGGGGGCGTTCTCTGCGGTACTACGCGAGGTGATCGGCGCGCGTTAGACGCCCCTCCTCGATCCGAATGTTTGCCGCAGCGATCTTCGACATGGATGGACTGCTTCTCGATTCGGAGCGATCGATCATGCGCGCCTGGATCGAAGCGGCCGCGGAAGCAGGCATCGCGCTTTCGGAACAGGCGTACCTGCCCATCGTGGGCCAGGCGTCTCGGCAGGCCGATGCGCTCCTGGCGGCACTGCTCGGCGGCCAGGCGGCGTTCGAGCAGATCCGCGAGAACGTCCTGGCCAAGCTGAGCCGTGGTTGCACGTTCCCACCGAAGCCGGGCGCCGTTGCGCTTTTGGCCGCTTTGACGCAGCGCGGGATCCCGTGCGCCGTGGCCTCGTCGACGGCGGTCTGCGAGGTGAGGCAAAGGATCGGCCTGGCGGGCATGGAGCACTTCTTCAGCGCGCTCGCCGGTGGCGACGAAGTCGAAGCTGGCAAGCCCGACCCGGCGATCTACCGGTTGGCGGCGCACCGGCTGGCGATCGACCCCGCGCGCTGCCTTGCCTTCGAGGACAGCACGAACGGCATCAGAGCGGCCCGTGCAGCCGGAATGGCCGTGGTCGTCGTGCCAGATCTCGTTCAGCCCGATTTGCGAGAGGCATTCGCCATGCTGCCCTCGCTGGCGGAGGCCGAGCATCTGATCGGGCGGTGGTTCGGCGCGCAACGGAGCGCCGCTGTCGAGCCGGCGGCGTAGGCCGGGCAGCGTCGCCCCGGCTGGTCCCGCCCTACACGGCGATATGCTGGCGCTGGAAGATCGGCACCAGGTACTGCAAGGGCTGGTTGAACATGCTCAGCGGCGAAGTCTTGGTCGGCTGCATTCCCCGGGCGCTCCTTGTTCTTTTCAGTCATCATCCCTCGACCGTTGGCGCGGATCTCAGCGCTCGTCGAATGGTCCGGGCGCGTTCGCTACTCCGAACGCCGTGCCGATCAGTACCCCAACAAATTCCGCCTCACATGCGTGAGGTGCTCCCGCGCCGCCTCCACCGCCCGCGCCAAGTCCCGATCCTTCAGCGCCTCCACCAGCGCCCGGTGCTCGCGCTGATACGCCAGCCGCCGCTCGCGCGTCACCGTCCTGCGCTTCAGCGCGCCCCAGTCGCCCTGCGAGCGCACGTGGTTCATCAGCCTGAACACGCTCGAGACGAAGTTGTTGTGTGCCGCGTCTGCGATCACCTCGTGCAGCAGGCCGTCCCAGCGCTCAAAGTCCTCCAGCGTGGTCGCCGCCTCGGCCTGTTCGCAGCAATGCTCCATGCGCTGCAGGTCGGCCGGCGTCGCGCGGCGGATCACCATGTCGATGATCGCGGGCTCAAAGGTCATGCGCGCTTCCATCAGCTCCGTCGGGCTGGTGATGGCGGCCGGGTTGTCGGCGGCCAGGCCGGCCAGGGCCGCAGTGGCGCGTTCGGCCACGTAGGTGCCGCTGCCCACGGTCTGCGTGATGAGCGACAAGTCCTTCAGCTCGCCGAGCACGCGGCGCACGGTCGATCGGCCGAGCCCGTATTCGGCGCACAGCGCGCGCTCGGTCGGTAGCCGGTCGCCAGGGCGCCAGCGGCCGCTGTGCAGTTGCGCGAGCAGGGCCTCGCGCAGGCGTTGGCCGGCGCCGATGGCGTCTGGGTGATCGCGGGTCGAAGGCGGCTTGGCGAGTGCTTTGGCGGGCATGGCGGCATGCTAACCAATGCGAACCAATTGCCGAACACCTGGGACAAACCTCCATTTCTCCCAGGCACATTGGTTCGGCATTGGTTCTTCCCGCACTTGATTCGCGTGCCTAGCATCGCGGCTCGAACCGACCCATCCTCCGAGCCCTTGTCATGCGACTTGCCTGTTTTGAAGACCGTGGCCGCCAGCGCGTCGGCCTCGTGGCCGACGACCTCCAGACCGTCACCCCGCTCGCGCTGAGCGACGCCGAGGCCGCGCTCGGCGCGCTGCCGCTGGTGGAGCGCCTCGCACGCGGCGAGGCCCTGCCCGCGGCCGACGGCGCCGCGCTGCCCATGGCCTCGGTGCGCCTGCTGGCGCCGCTGCCGCGGCCGCGCCGCAACCTGTTCTGCGTGGGCCGCAACTACCACGCGCACGCCGCCGAGCTGAAGGGCTCGGTGTTCAAGGACGACAACAAGCCGGTGGACCAGTGGCCCATCGTGTTCACCAAGGTGCCCGAGTGCGTGGTCGGCCCCCATGACGTGATCCGCCTGCCCGGCGCGCACATCACCGAGCAGATCGACTACGAGGCCGAGCTGGCGGTGGTCATCGGCATCGGCGGCAAGAACATCGCGCGCGTCGACGCGATGCGCCACGTGTTCGGCTACACCATCGTCAACGACGTTACCGCGCGCGACGTGCAGATGCGCCACGCGCAGTGGGACCTGGGCAAGTCCTTCGACACCTTCTGCCCGATGGGCCCGTGGATCGTCAGCGCCGACCAGCTCGACGGCCTGCACACGCGCGTGCGCTGCTGGGTCAACGGCGAGCTGCGCCAAGACGGCCCGACCGAGCAGATGATCTTCGACATCCCCACGCTGATCGAGACCATCTCGCGCGGCATCACGCTCTACCCGGGCGACGTCATCGCCACCGGCACGCCGGCCGGCGTGGGCATGGGCCTGGTGCCGCCGCGCTGGCTGCGCGAGGGCGACACCGTGCGCATCGAGATCGACGGCCTCGGCACGCTCGAGAACCGCGTGGCCTGAAGCGCCGCCGCCCGGAAGAGAAGAACCCAGGAGACAACCGACCATGCGAGCGATCCGATTCGCGGCCGCGGCCGCGGCGCTGGTGGGCGCCTTTGCCGCGCACGCCCAGCCCTACCCCGAGCGCCCCATCACGATGATCGTGCCCTTCCCGCCCGGCGGCGTGGCCGATACCGTGGCGCGGCCGGTGGCCGAGGCGCTGAGCCGCGAGCTGAAGCAGCCGGTGCTGGTGGAGAACAAGGGCGGCGCCGGCGGCGCCCTGGGCATCGGCCAGGCGGCGCGCGCGCCGGCCGACGGCTACACGCTGCTGCTGAGCCTGAGCTCGATCTCCATCCTGCCCGAGGCCGACCGCGTGCTCGCGCGCAAGCCGCAGTACCAGCTCGCGCAGTTCCATCCGCTCGCGCGCATCACGGCCGACCCGACGGTGCTGGTGGTGCGGTCTGACGCGCCCTGGCAGACGGTGGAGGACTTCGTCGCCGACGCGAAGCGCAAGCCCGGCGCGTACAACTACGGCAGCTCGGGCAATTACGGCACGATGCACGTGCCGATGGAGATGTTCAAGAACGCGGCGGGTTTCCGGATGACGCACATCCCGTTCACCGGCGCCGGCCCCGCGGTGACCGCGCTGCTCGGCGGCCAGGTCGACGCGCTGGCCACCGGCCCGTCGTCGGTGCTGCAGCACATCAAGGCCGGCAAGCTGCGCGCCCTGGCGCACTGGGGCGACAAGCCGCTGGTCACGCTGCCCGAGCTGCCGAGCCTTTCGCAAAAGGGGTGGAAGCTGCAGTTCGCGCAGTGGTCGGGCGTCTTCGTGCCGGCCGGCACGCCGGAGGCGGTGCAACGCCAGCTGCGCGAGGCGCTGCGCAAGGTGGCGGCGGATGCGGGCGTGCAGCAGACCGTGCTGCGCGCGGGCAGCCCGATCGAGTACCTGGACGCGCCGGCGTTCGCGAGCTACTGGCAGCAGGACGCAAAGCTGATGACGGAAGCGGTGCAGAAGATCGGGCGACTGGAGTAGTGCCTCGGCGGCGAGCCCACGCGCGCCGCCCGCCGCTCAACCCATCCCCAGCATCGCCCGGTTGCGCATCTCGAGCGCGTCGGCCATCTTGGCCGTCGCGCCCGGACCGGGTTCGAGCCGCACGTCGCGCGGGCCGAGGCTGCGCGAGCCGACGCGAACACCAACCGGCTCCACGGGCTTGCCGCTGCGGTGGTCGACGAGCTTGACCGGCGGCTTGTGCCCGCCCCACTTGTCACCCCATTGCAGCAGCGCGACGAGCACCGGATAGAGCTCCTCGCCCTTTCTCGTCAGCCGGTATTCGCTGCGCCGGCCGCTGCCTTCGACCAGCACCTTGTCGAGTATGCCGTCCTCGACAAGGCTGTTCAGCCTGGCCGTCAGCACGTTGCGCGCAATGCCCAGGCGGCGCTGGAAGTCGTCGAAGCGCGTCGTGCCGAGCGTGCACTCGCGCACGATCAAAAGGCTCCACCACTCGCCGACCTGCTCGAGCGCGCGCGCGATCGAGCAGTTCATGCCATCGAAGCTCTTGCGCTGCATGAAGCGCCCCCAACGTAGTTGCTTGATGCAACTTTACGGTGAACGCAAAGTTTCATCAAGCAACTTTTTAGCGACCTCAGTCCATCCGCACCCAGCGCAGGTTCACGGCGTTCCACGGCGTGTGCACCACCTGCACGCCCTCGCGCATGGCCCACGGCAGCATCTGGCGGTGCAAGGGGATCAGGTAGGCGCCTTCGTGGAGCTTGAGAAAAGCCGAGCGGATCATCGCGTTGCGCTTGGCCGCGTCCATCTCGGTCTTGATGGCATCGATCAGGCGGTCGACCTCGGCGTCGGCGAAGCGGCCGGTGTTGAAGCGCCCGTCGCCGCTGGCGGCGTTTTCCGAATGCGCCACCAGCGTGAGGCTGGTCTGCGGATCGCGACCCGCGCCGCCGATGCCCAACAGGAAGAAGCTGACGTCGCGCTTGTCGGTACGCGGCGAGTAGGTGACCATCGGCTCGGCATGCACCGGCGCGCGAATGCCGACCTTCGCCAGCATGGCCGAGACGGCGATGCAGATCTTCTCGTCGTTGACGTAGCGGTTGTTCGGGCAGTCCAGCCGCACCTCGAAGCCTTGCGCATAGCCCGCCTCGGCGAGCAGCTGGCGCGCCAGCGCCGGGTCATACGGATAGCGCGCTTCGGTGTCCGGTCCGCCCGGTCCGGCCGCGAAGGCGATCGAGCCGGCCGGCATCGCCGAGCCGCGCATCACCTTGCTGCGCAGCGCCTCCACGTCGATCGCGCGGTAGAAGGCCAGCCGCACGCGCCGGTCCTTGAAGGGGTTGCGACCCTTGACGCTCGAATAGAGCAGCTCGTCGCGCTGCTGGTCGAACCCGAGGTGGATCACGCGCCACTCGACGCCTTCGACGATCTTCACGCCCTTGTGCGCGCGCAGCCGGTCGATGTCCTGCGGCGGCGGGTCCTGCACCAGGTCGAGTTCGCCCGACAGCAGCGCGGCGATGCGCGTCGGCCCGCTGGCGATCGGCCGGTAGACGACTTCTTCGACATTGCCGTCGACCGTCTTGTCCCAGTAATTGGGGTTGCGGATCAACACGGTGCGCACGCCCGGCTCGTAGCGCTTGAGCATGAAGGCGCCAGTGCCCATGGCGTTGCGCACCGCGAAGGTCTCCTCGCGTTCGGCGTAGGACTGCGGGCGCGCGACGCCGTGCTTCTCGCACCAGGCGCGGCTCATGATCGCGGCCGACAGCAGGTGCTCG
This sequence comes from Caldimonas sp. KR1-144, assembly GCF_049446155.1. Taxonomy (NCBI): domain Bacteria; kingdom Pseudomonadati; phylum Pseudomonadota; class Betaproteobacteria; order Burkholderiales; family Sphaerotilaceae; genus Caldimonas; species Caldimonas sp. KR1-144. The sequence goes on along the minus strand of NZ_JBMSEE010000007.1, from coordinate 103,016 downwards.
AGCAGCACCGGGTTCGGCGCGTCGAGCTCGAACTCGACGGTCAGATCGTCGATCTTGCGAGGCCGGCCGAGCCGTGTCGTCAGCGCGCGGTTGGAGGCGTTGGGATGCTGCGAGCGCAGCACCGAGAAGACCACGTCGTCGGCGGTCAGCGGCGTGCCGTCCTGGAACCTCACGCCCTGGCGCAGGCGAAAGCGCCAGTGCAGCGGGTCGCGGACCTCCCACGACTGCGCCAGCGCGGGCTCGAAGTTCGTGTCCTTGCCACGGCGCACCAGGTGCTCGTAGATCTGGCCTGCGATGTTCTGCGAGAAGCTGTCGGCCGCGGCATGGAAGTCGAAGGTCAGCACGTCGCCGGCCGTGGACCAGCGCAGCGTGCGGTCCGCGGCGTGCAGGAGCGGCACAGCCACCAAGAGCCAGCCGAGCAACGCGGCGCGAACGCAAGAGCCAAACCCACCCAACCCCATGGACGCCTCCCAACGCTTCGCCGGCGATCATAGGTGGCGGCGAGCGCCGCGTTGAACGGCTGCTAGGGGCGCCACGCCTGCAATTCGAGCGTCAGCGTGCCGCCCAGCAGCATCGGCGAGCCCGCGGTCTCCTCGCGACGCAGCTTCACGAGGCCCGCGCCGGGGCAGTACCACTCGGTCGTCACCAGCGGCAGGTCGCGCCATCCGGCCACCGGGTCGACAAAGAGCCGCAGCGTGCCCTGCCCGCGCACGCGCACGCAGCGCTCGAAGCGCCCGGCCGGCACCTCGACGACATCGGCCGTCGACTCGATCGAGTAACGCATCGGCAGCTCGGGATGCTCGTGGCGCACTTCGGGCGGGAAGCCCTGCCGGCGCCGCAGCAGGTAGGGCGAGGTCGTCGCCTGCCATTCGGTGCCGACGGCGATCGGCGTCTTCAGCACGTAGCGCGGCTGCGCGTCGCGCACCGGCTCGGCCTGCAGGTCGTTCTTGCTGGCCACGCGGTAGATGCCGCTCGCATCGCTGCGCAGCCAGTAGTCGACGCCGTCGTCGCTGCGGCGGCGCCAGGCGCGCGCGTCCTCGTAGCTCTCGGGGGCGAGCGTGCGCAGCGTGAGTTCGCGCCGCTCGATGCGCTGGTCTTCCATTTCGGTGACCTGCGCATAGCGCCACTGCGCGCCGGCCGCGAGCGGAAAGAGCTCGTCGCCGGCCGCGCGCGGGCTGCAGCCCTCGATGCCGACCACGGCGAAGCACAGGCTCGCCAGCGAAACGCCCAGCCACGCGCGCACGCTATTTCTCCGGCAGCTGCGGCACCGGCAGGTCGCGGATCTTCACGACCTGCTCGTCGCCGCCGGGGCGCAGCCACGAGAAGCCGCGCGGGCCTGTCTTGGGCTCGGCGCTGCCCAGCTGGCTCACGCCCTGGCGGACCTTCTTCATGCCCTCGTCGAGCAACGCGTGCAGGTCGCGGGCGTAGTCGAGCCGGTAGGCGCGCGGCATCGGCGCCGGCTTGCCGTCCTCGATCGCGTTGACCCAGACGTAGAGCGCACCGGGCGTCGTGCGCCCCGGCTCCTCGATCACCGCGGCCAGCAGCACGAAGCGCTCGGGCAGGCGTTCCTTCGCCGGCAGGCCGCCGATGCGGCGCATCACGTCGTCGGCATGGAAGTAGAAGACCGTCACGCCAAGGACCAGCAGCGCCTTGGCCCAGCGCGGCCAGTGCGACCACAAGAGCGCGAGCGCGAGCAGGAAAGCGAGCGCCGCGGCGCCCAGCAGGATCTCGAGCGTCATAGGCGTTGCACCAGCGACTTGGCCAGGGTGTTGACGTTGGCAACCGAGCCGTCGGGGCGCACCGTGAAGCGCGCCGCGGTAGCCTCGTCGCCCTTGCGCGCGAGCGTGAGCTGGCCGTAGAACACCACGTCGGCGCGCGGATTGACCTTGATGATCGAGACCGTCACCTCGACCGGCTTGCCGTTCTTGCTGTCGAAGTAGTGCACGTTGGCGGTGAACTCGCCCGGCATGACGCCGCGCAGCGTGACGACCTCCTGGTTCAGCGGGTTCACGACCTCGCGGCCGTTGACGACGATCACGTCGTTGGCGAGGCCGCGGTCGTCGCGGTCCAGGTGCATCAGGCCCGCTTCGCGCGCGCGAAACCAGACCTTCTCGCCGTTCGGGTCCTCGACCCAGGTGTCGATGTCGTTGGGGTCGAGGTCGGGCCAGGAGACGTTGACGATGAACTCGGCCTTGCTCGGGATGTCGCCGGTCTTCAGCGCCTTGGGGTTCATCGCCAGCAGCGCGACGATGAAGCAGAACACGAAGGCGATCAGCATGTTGAACAACATGTCGTAGAACGGATCGACCTCCGGGTCGCGCGCATGGCGGGCGCGCCTCACGGGTTTGGCCTCTCGTGGCCGCGATCCGCCATCGCGAGCCGCTGCGCCTCGGCGACGATGCCGTCGGCGAAGCGGTCCAGTCGCGTGAGCTGCAGCCCCAGCACGATGTTGCCGACCAGGCCGACCATCGTCGTCAGCAGCGCAACGCCCAGGCCGGTGGTCAGGCTGCGCAGCAGCTCCTGCGACTGCGCAGCATCGAACTCCTGCAGCCGACCGATCTGCAGCGCGAGGATCGAGAAACCGATCACCTTGCCCAGCAGGCCGAGCTTGAGCTGGATGCCGTTGACCCACCAAGCCGTTTGGTGCGGGCCATGCGTGCGCTCGGTCAGCAGGTCCATCGGCGCCTGCGGGTCGATCGGCCGCGCCGCCAGCGCAGCGCGGTACTCGGCGGTCCACCCGGCGCGCTGGCGCTGCAGCTCCCGCGCGCGTGCGCCGCACCACAGCGTCGCGCCGGCGAACACGGCGATGATCACCGCGGTGATGCCGGTCGGATCGGCCCCGAGCAGGAGCGCCCACACGCCGCGCGCCCCCAGCAGCCAGGTCGCGAACGCGAGCAGGCCGGCCAGCGCGAACCACTCCAGCCACAGCGGCTCGGGCGCCGTGCCGGCGCCGCCGCGCAGCGGCATCACAGCTCGATCTCCATGCCGTCGGCCGCGACCGCGACGCCCAGGCGCGCGAGCCGGTCGGCCTGCGGTGCATCGGCATCGGCGAGCATCACCTTGTGGCGCGCCGGCAAGGCGTCGACCCACTCGACCCAGGCCGGCATGCGGCCCGGGCGCGGGCGCGGGTCGTCGAGCAGCACGCAGTCGCAGCGGCGCATCCACTCGATCTCCTGCGGCCCGGGATGCGCGAGACCCGGCGCGCAGAACACGCTCACGCCGGTTTCGGTGTCGGTGACGACAAGCGCGATGCTGTCACCCACCACCGCGCGCTGCTGCTGCACATGCGGCCACGGCGGCGCCTGCGTCGCCAGCGCGGTGAACTCGATCGTCGGCAGGCCGTCGATGCGAAACGTCGCCTCGCGGCAGTCGCCGGCCACCGGCACCACGCGCCAGTGCACGCCGCAGTAGTGCTGCAGCGCCGGCAGCACCGGTAGGTGGATGCTCAGCTCCTCGAACACCGCCGGCGTGACATAGAGATCGATCGGCGCGCCGCGGCGCAGCGCGAGCAGGCCGCCGACGTGCTCGAGCTGCGGGTCGGTGAGCACGATCGCGCGCACGCTCGGATCGGCGAGGCCCGGCAGGCCTGCGGGCAGGTTGCCGGCGTCGAGCCGCTGCGCGACCGGTGCCGAGACGTTGACGAGCAGCCACTGGCCGGCGCTGCCGAAGGCGATGACGCCGCTGTCGCCGTGGCGACCGTTGGGAGCGCGATGGCGCTCACCGCGCAGGATCAGGACACGCATGCGGGTCCAACTCGCAAATCGTGTGCCGCGCCGTGCCGCCCTCGGCCGAAGGCCGCCGCTCAGGGCAAGGCCCGCCAGGCGCGCCGCCGCCGGTGTTCGCGCGTGACACGCGCGCCGGGGCGGCGTGTCAGGCTGGCACAGGGCGAACCCGCAGCCGGCCCAGGCTCAGGCCGCCCGGTTCCAGCGCAGCTTGCGGTAGATCGTGTTGCGGCTGATGCCCAGGCGCTTGGACGCCTCGGAGATGTTGCCGTTGACCGACTCGAGCGTGCGACGGATCAGCTCGATCTCCTGCTCGCCGAGCGTGGCGTTCGGCAGCGCTGCGGCGCCCGCGTCGGGCTCGGCCGGCGCAACGCTCTCAGGCGCCGCATCGCTCGTCGCGGCGCGGCTCGCGTCGCGCACGGCCGCGTCGGCCTCTTCGAGGAAGTCGTCCGGCAGATGGGCGCGCGTGATGAGGCTGTCGGGCCCGGCCATCACACACGCCGTGCGCAGCACCTGGAACAGCTGGCGCACGTTGCCCGGCCAGCTGTAGCACTCGAACAGCTGCTGCACGTCGCGCGCGAGATGGTGGCGCCGCGGCGAGCCGGAGCCGTCGAGGATGCGGCGCACCAGCGCCGAGAGGTCGCTGCGCTCGCGCAGCGGCGGCAGCCGCACGGCCAGGCCGTTGAGCCGGTAATAGAGGTCTTCGCGGAAAGCCTGCTGCTCGATCATGCCGCGCAGGTTGCGGTGCGTCGCGCAGATGATGGTGACGTCGACCGCGATCGCCTTGTTGCTGCCCAGCGGCGTGACCTGGCGCTCCTGCAGCACGCGCAGCAGGTGGGCCTGCAGCGGCAGCGGCATGTCGCCGATCTCGTCGAGGAAGAGCGTGCCGCCGTTGGCCTGGACGATCTTGCCGGTCTGGCCCTTGCGCCGCGCGCCGGTGAAGGCGCCCTCGTCGTAGCCGAACAGCTCGGCCTCGATCAGCGACTCGGGGATCGACGCGCAATTGACCGCGACGAAGGGCTGCTTGCCGCGCGCCGAATCGGCGTGAATGGCGCGCGCGAGCAGTTCCTTGCCGGTGCCCGTCTCGCCGAGGATGAGGATGGGGATGTCGCGGTCGAGCACGCGGCGGATCTTCTCGATCACGGTGTCGATCTGCGCGTCGCCGGTGCGCAGCTCGGCCAGCGCGGCGGGCTGCGCGGCGCGCGGCACGCTGGCGTCGGCCGCGGGCGCGATGGCGTCGATCACCTGCGCATGCATCGGCTGCGCGTGCATCGGCTGCGGCGAACTGAAGGCGAACCAGTTGCAGCGCACGAAGCCGGCAAAGTGCCGCCCGTTGGGCTGCACGAGGTTCAGCGGCGTCGCGATGCGCGCGCGGCTGTGGTCGGCCAGCTCGGCCAGCGTGGCGCCGAACAACGTCTCGACGGTCTGCATGCGCAGCGTCGCGCCGCTCACACCCAGTTGCTCCAGCGCGCCACGGTTGGCGCCGATGATGCGCCCGTCCTCGCCGATCGCGAGGATGCCTTCCATCAGCGTGCCGATGAATTCGGCGCGGCTGTGGAAATGCAGCCGCATCGCGTGGCTGAAGTCCTCGGTCAGCCAGCGGTTCTCGATCATGCGCGCCGACATGCGCACCAGCGCCAGCGTGTGCTTGTGATAGCTGCGGAAATCGCCCGAGACGTCGAGCACGCCGAGGATGTTGCCGCGCGGATCGAGGATGGGCGCGGCCGAGCAGGTGAGGAACTGGTTGGCGTGCAGGTAGTGCTCGTCGGCATGCACGAGCGTGGGCGTCTCGTCGACCAGCGCGGTGCCGATCGCGTTGGTGCCCTTGGCCTGCTCAGACCAGTTGGCGCCGGGGCGCAGCGCGACCTTGTCGGCACGGTCGAGGAAGTCGTCGTCGCCGACCGCGTGAATGATGGTGCCGCCGGCGTCGGTGAGCAGCACCATGCTCTCGGAGCGTGCGATCTGCTCGCGCAGCATCGACATCACCGGCGCCGCGTGGTCGTGCAGGCGCCGATTGCGCTCCACCGCGATCAGGAAGTCGGGCCGCGCGATGGGCGAGTGGTCGGGGTGCTCGATGCGCGAGACGCCGAGCGCCACGCAGCGCTCGTGCGACTGGACGATGGCCTCGACGTGCTCGGGCTCCGGCAGGCCGTTGCCGGCCAGCGCGGGAGCCCCGAGGTCTTTGCGGCCGTGATACTTCGTCACGGCCCTCGTTGGGGTCGGCGCACGCATGTCTTGTCTCCTCAGCTCCTGGCGCCCGTGCAGGAATCGAGCCTGCCGGTCGGTGCGCCACAGTACAGCGTTCCGTCCCGCGTGACCTGCTGCTTTTCACCGGCTCGGGCCGATCGGGTGCTCCAGATTTGAGCAATCTCAATCGGGCGCTGCTGTTCATGCTAAGCAGAACTGCTGACATCAGGCCTACCGAACAGGCCCGAAAGATCCGTTCGGGCGGTGGCACACGGTTTGCGGTTGGGCGGCTGCGGATGCGCTTCGGCGCGGCCGCGCGAGAGCCCCCTTGCCGAGACGAGACCCGACCATGAAGCCCACGCCTTTCCCCGCCCTTCTGCGCCGCCCGCTTGCCCAGGCCGTGGCGCTCGCCACCGCCTTGCTTGCATCGACTGCGCAGCCGCACGGCGACGTCACGCCGCAGGCGGTCGACACCACCAGCTTGCCGCAGCTCGGCGAGAAATGGCGCGCCGAAAACCCCTACCGCAGCGATGCCGCCGCGATCCGCATCGGCACCTCGGCCTACAACCAGAACTGCGCGCGCTGCCACGGCCTGGAAGCGATCTCCGGCGGCATCGCGCCCGACCTGCGCCGCCTCGACAACGACTGCGTGTCGCTCAAGGACGCCGCCAAGAAGGCGGCCTGCGTGAAGGAGATCGACGACTTCTTCGCCAACACCGTGCGCCACGGCCGCACGCGCAACGGCGCGGTCTACATGCCGCCGTTCGAAGGCACGCTGACCCAGGAAGCGATCTGGTCGATCAAGGCCTACCTCGAAACGCGTCGCGAGAAGCCGCTGTGAACGCGACCCGACGCCAATGCCTGGCCGGCCTGGCCGCGTGCATCGCGGCCCCGGCGTTGCGCGCCCAGACGGAGCCCAGCGCGCTCGAGCGCGTGAAGGCGCGCGGCAGCCTGACGGTGGCCGTGTACCAGGCGATGCCGCCGTTCCATGTCGATGGCCACGGCATCGACGTCGAGCTGGCGCAGGCGCTCGCGCAGTCGCTCGGCGTGAAGCTCTCGCTGATGCCCTTCGCGGCCGGCGAGAACATGGACGACGACCTGCGCAACATGGTCTGGCGCGGCCACTACCTCGGCTTCGGTCCGGCCGACGTGCTGCTGCACGTGCCGGTCGATCGCCCGCTGATGGCGGCCAACCCGAAGGTGCAGATCTTCGGGCCCTACTACCGCGAGTCGGTCATGCTGGCTCGCGACAAGTCGCGCGTGCCCGAGCTTGCCTCGCTCGATGCCCTGAAAGGCCAGACCATCGCGGTGCCAGGCCAGTCGCTCGCCGGCTGGCTGCTGATCGGCGCCGAGGGCGGACGGCTGCGCGAGCAGCTCAAGACGCAGTGGCGCGACGGCACCGAGGCCGCCGCGGCGTTGGCGCGCGGCGAGGTCGGCGTGGCGGCGGGCCACGCCTCCGAGCTGGAAGCGGTGCTGAGCCGCGACGCGCGCTTCGCGATCGAGCCGCTGCCGATGCCACAGGCGCGCAACGGCTGGGCCGTGGGCTGCGCCACGCGGCGCGAGGCCGTCGATCTGTCGCGGGCGCTGCAGGCGGCGATGAACGAGATCGCGGGCAGCGGCGCGCTGAAGGCGATGTTCGAGCGCGCCGGTGTGCGCTGGCGTACGGCCTGAGCGCTCTCGGACCACCCAAAGCAAAACGCCACCCATCGGGTGGCGTTCTTGCGTCTGGTGGGCGGTGCAGGGTTCGAACCTGCGACCCCTGCCGTGTGAAGGCAGTGCTCTACCGCTGAGCTAACCGCCCGGAAATTTGGTCTCCGGGGCCCGGTTTCGCGAACGGGGCCGTCCGCGAAAGCCGCAGATTATGCCACAAGCGAGCGCCAGATCGTCTTGCCGCCGCTGGCCTTGTCGAGCTCGGCCAGCAAGGCCTCGTGCGCCGCGGCCTCCTCGGCCACCGGCTCGATGACCGGCAGCGCAAAGGCCGAGAAATCGACCCTGACGACCTCGATCACGCCGGATGCGCCGCCCGCGTCGCCGCCGGCATCGATGACCAGCGAATCCTGGCCGCGCGTCATGCGCAGGTAGACCTCGGCCAGCAGGCCGGCGTCGAGCAGCGCACCGTGCAGCGTGCGGTTGCTGTTGTCGACCTCGAGGCGCTTGCACAGCGCGTCCAGCGAGTTCGACTTGCCGGGGAACATCTCGCGCGCCATCACGAGGCTGTCTGCCACTCCCGCCACGTGCTCGCGAAACGGCTTGCGGCCGATGCGCTCGAGCTCCGCGTCGAGGAAGGCGACGTCGAAGGCCGCGTTGTGAATGATGATCTCGGCGCCCTCGAGCCACGCCAGCAGCTCGTCGGCGATGGCGGCGAACTTGGGCTTGTCGGCGAGGAACTCGTCGGTCAGGCCGTGGACCTTGACCGCGTCCTCGTGGTTCTTGCGCTCGGGGTTGAGATAGACGTGGAAGTGGCGCTCGCTGTAGCGGCGGTTCACCAGCTCCACGCAGCCGATCTCGATGATGCGGTCGCCGTTCTCGGGGCTCAGTCCCGTGGTTTCGGTGTCGAGGAAAACCTGTCGGCTCATCTCAGTGATTTTCCTTGGCGTGGTTGATCGAGTACTTGGGAATCTCGACCACCAGATCCTGCTGCGCGACGATGGCCTGGCAGCTCAGGCGCGAATTGGGCTCCAGGCCCCAGGCGCGGTCGAGCAGGTCCTCCTCACTCTCGTCCATCTCACCCAGCGAGTTGAAGCCCTCGCGCACGATGACGTGGCAGGTGGTGCAGGCGCAGCTCATGTCGCAGGCGTGCTCGATATTGATGTCGTGTTCGAGCAGCGCCTCGCAGATCGAGGTGCCGGGCGCCGCTTCGATGCTGGCGCCCTCGGGACAGTATTCCGGGTGCGGCAGGATGCGGATCACGGTCATGGCCGAACCTTCCTTCAGACTTCGTCGACGCGGCGGCCGGCCAGCGCGTCATGGATGCCGCGGTTCATGCGTGCGGCGGCAAAGGCTTCGGTGCCGTGGGCAAGCGACTTGACGGCAGCCTCGATCGCCGGCGCGTCGTCGCCGCGGGCGGTGGCTTCGGTCGCGGCGATCAGCGCCTCGATCGCGGCGCGCTCGTCGTCGCCGAGCAGGTCGCCGTCGGCGGACAGCGCCGAGCGCGTGGCCAGCACGAGGCGCTCGGCCTCGACGCGCGCTTCGCGCAGCGCGCGGTCGCGCATGTCCTGCTCGGCAGTCGTGAAGCCCTCTTGCAGCATGCGCGCGATCTCGTCGTCGGCCAGGCCGTAGCTGGGCTTGACCGCGACGCTGGCCTCGACACCCGAGCCCTGCTCGCGCGCGCTGACCGAGAGCAGCCCGTCGGCATCGACCTGGAAGCTCACGCGGATGCGCGCGGCGCCGGCGGCCATCGGGGGGATGCCGCGCAATTCGAAGCGCGCGAGCGAGCGGCAATGCTCGACCTGCTCGCGTTCGCCTTGCACCACGTGCAGCGCGAGCGCCGTCTGGCCGTCCTTGAAGGTGGTGAAGTCCTGCGCGCGCGCGGTGGGGATCGGGCTGTTGCGCGGGATGATGCGCTCGACCAGGCCGCCCATGGTCTCGAGGCCGAGCGACAGCGGCGTCACGTCGAGCAGCAGCAGCTCGCCGTCGGGCGCGTTGCCGGCGAGCTGGTTGGCCTGGATCGCCGCGCCCAGCGCGACGACCTCGTCCGGGTTGAGGTTGGTCAGCGGCGCGCGGCCGAACAACGCGGCCACCGCCTCGCGCACGACGGGCATGCGCGTCGAGCCGCCGACCATCACGATGCCCTGCACCTCGTCCATCGGCACCTTGGCGTCGCGCAGCACGCGCTTGACCGCGGTGATCGTGCGCTCGGTCAGCGGCCGCGTGATCGCGGCGAACTGGCCCGCGCTCACCGCGACGCTCAGCGCGCCGGTGCTCAGGCGCGCCTGCAGCGTGGCGTTGTCGGCCGCGCTCAGCGCCTCTTTCGCGGCGCGCGCGGCCACCAGCACCGCGCGCTTGTCGTGTGGCGTGGCGGCGTTCAGGCCCGTTTCGGCGAGCGCCCAGTCGGCCAGCGCGCGGTCGTAGTCGTCGCCGCCGAGCGCCGAGTCGCCGCCGGTGGCAACGACCTCGAAGACGCCCTTGGCCAGACGCAGCAGCGAAATGTCGAAGGTGCCGCCGCCGAGGTCGTAGACCGCGTAGAGGCCTTCGCTGCCGTGCTCCAGGCCGTAGGCGATCGCCGCGGCGGTGGGCTCGTTGATCAGGCGCAGCACCTCGAGGCCGGCCAGGCGCGCGGCGTCCTTGGTGGCCTGGCGCTGCGCGTCGTCGAAGTAGGCGGGCACCGTGATCACGGCGCCGTAGAGCTCGTCGGTGTCGAAGCTGTCCTCGGCGCGCTGGCGCAGCGACGCGAGGATCTCGGCCGACACCTCGACCGGCGACTTGATGCCGTCGCGCGTTTCGATCGCGACCATGCCGGGCCGGTCGATGAAGCGGTACGGCAGCTTCTCGCGCCCGGCGATGTCGGCGAGCGCGCGGCCCATGAAGCGCTTGACCGAGACCACGGTGTCCTGCGGGTCATCGGCCTGTGCGGCCAGCGCGTCGAAGCCGATCGCGCGGCGCCCGCGCTCGAGAAAGCGCACGGCCGAGGGCAGGATCACGCGGCCTTGCGGGTCGGGCAGGCATTCGGCAACGCCGTGGCGCACGGCGGCCACCAGCGAATGCGTGGTGCCTAGGTCGATGCCCACCGCGATGCGACGCTGGTGCGGGTCCGGCGACTGGCCGGGTTCGGAGATCTGCAGAAGAGCCATGGTGATGCGTTCAGCGCTTCATTGTCCCAGCGCGTCGAGGCGGCGTTCGAGCTCTTCGCCAAAGCGCTCGATGAACATGAGGGCTCTCAGCTCGGCCGCCGCCGCGGGGCCGTCGGCGCGCGTGTCGAGCGCTTCTTCCAGAGCGGCGAAGCGCGCGCGGCGCTCGGCATGGACCTCGTCGACCAGCGCTTCGACGGCGGCCGGGTCGCCAGCCTCGTCGAGCGCCTCGCGCCAGGCCATCTGCTGCATCAGAAAGCTCGCCGGCATGGCCGTGTTGCGCTGCGCGTCGACCGGCGCGCCGAGCAGTTCGCACAGCTCGGCGGCGCGCTGCAGCGGATCGCGCAGCCGGCGATGCGCCTCGTTGACGCGCGTGGCCCACTGCAGCGCAACGCGCTGCGCGGCCGCGCCGGCAGCGGCGTGGCGGTCAGGGTGGACTTCGGCCTGCAGCGCCTTCCAGCGCGCGTCGACCTCGGCGCGATCGAGCGCAAAGCGCCGCGGCAGGCCGAACAGCTCGAAGTCGTCGGCGTCGATGCGAAGCGCAGGCTTGTTCATGCCGCGACGAGCCGCTTCTCGTAGAACAGGCTCAGCCCGTTGTCCGGATAGCCGCCAAACGACGCGCGCAGCACGTAGCCGGCGCGCTCGTACAGCCGGATCGCCTCGTGCTGGTCGCGCCCGGTCTCGAGCGTGGCGATCGCCAGGCCGCGCTCGCGCGCCGCGTCTTCCAGCGCGGCGAGCAGGCGCGCCGCGATGCGCTGCCCGCGCAGCGCCGGATCGACATACATGCGCTTGATCTCGCCATACGGCGCGCCGGCCATCTCAGCCTCGGCCGGCATCGCGCGCACCGCGCCGCAGCCGACGAGCCGCTCGCCCTGCCAGGCGCCGAGGAAAGTGACCTCCGGCTCGAGCAGGGCCTCGATGCCGAGGATGTGGTTGTCCTCGGGCGCGTAGAGGCTGGCGAGATAGGCATCGAGCGCATCGAGCAGCGCGCGCACTTGCGGGTGGTCGGGCCGCGTGGGCCGGAACTCAATCTCGGCAGCAATATCGGTCGACATCATTCGGACGGCTATACAAACAAAAGGCGCGGCTTGCGGCCGCGCCTGGCTCGAACGCACCGCGGGTCAGACGCGGAACGACTCGCCGCAGCCGCAGCGGTCGCGCTCGTTGGGGTTGTTGAAGCGAAAGCCCTCGTTGAGGCCTTCTCGCACGAAGTCGAGCTCGGTGCCCTCGATGTAGGGCAGGCTCTTCGGGTCGACCAGCACCTTGACGCCATGGCCCTCGAAGACCACGTCTTCGGGGGCAATCTCGTCGGCGTACTCGAGCTTGTAGGCCAGGCCCGAGCAGCCGGTGGTCTTGACGCCCAGGCGCACGCCGACGCCCTTGCCGCGCTTGGCAAGGTAGCGGGTCACGTGCCGCGCGGCGGCTTCGGTCAGGCTCACGGCCATCGTCGTTCTGCCTTCGCGTGGGTTACTGCGTGACCGTGTGCTTGGCCTTGTAGTCGCTGACCGCGGCCTTGATCGCGTCTTCCGCAAGGATCGAGCAGTGGATCTTCACCGGCGGCAGCGCCAGCTCGGCAGCGATCTGCGTGTTCTTGATCTCCACGGCCTGGTCGAGCGTCTTGCCCTTGACCCACTCGGTCACCAGCGAGCTCGACGCGATGGCCGAGCCGCAGCCGTAGGTCTTGAAGCGCGCGTCCTCGATCACGCCGGTTTGCGGATTGACCTTGATCTGCAGCTTCATCACGTCGCCGCAGGCGGGCGCGCCGACCATGCCGGTGCCCACCGTTTCGTCACCCTTTTCGAAAGAACCGACATTGCGCGGGTTCTCGTAGTGGTCCACCACTTTTTCGCTGTAGGCCATGAGGTACTCCTGGATGATCGGTGGGCGCGATCAGTGCGCGGCCCACTGAATGGTGCTGATGTCGATGCCGTCCTGGTACATCTCCCAAAGCGGCGAGAGCTCTCGCAGCTTGGCGACGTTGTGGCGGATCGTGCTGATCGCGTAGTCGATTTCTTCTTCGGTCGTGAAGCGGCCGATCGTGATGCGCAGGCTCGAGTGCGCGAGCTCGTCGCTGCGGCCCAGCGCGCGCAGCACGTAGCTCGGCTCCAGGCTCGCCGATGTGCAGGCCGAGCCCGACGAGACGGCCAGGCCCTTGATGCCCATGATCAGCGACTCGCCCTCGACGAAGTTGAAGCTCATGTTCACGTTGTGCGGCACGCGCTGCGTGGCATGGCCGTTCAGGAAGGTCTGCTCCACATCCGACAGGCCGTCGATCAGGCGCTTTTGCAGTGCCTTGATGCGCGGCAGCTCGGTGGCCATCTCCTCGCGTGCCAGCCGGAAGGCCTCGCCCATGCCGACGATCTGGTGCGTGGGCAGCGTGCCCGAGCGCAGGCCGCGCTCGTGGCCGCCGCCGTGCATCTGCGCCTCCAGGCGAACGCGCGGCTTGCGGCGCACGTACAGCGCGCCGATGCCCTTGGGCCCATAGGTCTTGTGCGAGGCCAGGCTCATCAGGTCGATCGGCAGGATGCCGAGGTCGATCGGCGTCTTGCCGGTGGCCTGGGCCGCGTCGACGTGGAAGATCACGCCGCGCTCGCGGCAGATGGCGCCCAAGGCGGCCACGTCCTGGATCACGCCGATCTCGTTGTTCACGAACATGACCGACGCGAGGATCGTGTCCGGGCGCAGCGCGGCCTTGAACTTCTCCAGGTCGACCAGGCCGTCCTCCTGCACCTCGAGGTAGGTGACCTCGAAGCCCTGGCGCTCCAGCTCGCGCGTGGTGTCGAGCACGGCCTTGTGCTCGGTCTTGACCGTGACGATGTGCTTGCCGCGCGTCTTGTAGAACTGCGCCGCGCCCTTGATCGCGAGGTTGTTCGACTCGGTGGCGCCCGAAGTCCAGACGATCTCGCGCGGGTCGGCGTTGATCAGCGCGGCTACCTCGGCGCGCGCCTTCTCGACGGCTTCTTCGGCTTCCCAGCCCCAGGCGTGGCTGCGCGAGGCCGGATTGCCGAAATGCTCGCGAAGCCACGGGATCATCGCGTCGACGACGCGCGGGTCGCACGGCGTCGTGGCGCCGTAGTCCATGTAGATCGGAAAGTGCGGGGTCATTTCCATGGCGGGCTCGTCCCTCGGAACGGCAGGGATGGCTGGCAGTCGATCAGGGTTACTTCGTCAGGGCGGAGCCCAGCGCGAAGACGGAATTCGGCGCCGTGACCTTGATCGGCTTGACCACCGGCTGCGACGAGATCGCGCGCTTGACCGGCGCTTCCTCGATCGACACGCCCTTGGCGAGCTGCTCGTCGACCAGCTTCTTCAGCGAGATGGAATCGAGGTACTCGATCATCTTCTTGTTGAGGCTGGCCCACAGGTCGTGCGTCATGCAGCGGCCCGTGTCGTCGCCCATGCAGTTCTCCTTGCCGCCGCAGCCGGTCGCGTCGATCGGCTCGTCCACGGCGAGGATGATGTCGGCCACGGTCACGTCCTCGGCCTTGCGGCCCAGCGAGTAGCCGCCGCCCGGGCCACGGGTCGACTCCACCAGCTCGTGACGGCGCAGCTTGCCGAAGAGCTGCTCCAGATAGGACAGCGAGATTTGCTGGCGCGCGCTGATCGCGGCCAGTGCCACCGGACCGGTGTGCTCGCGCAGGGCGAGGTCGATCATGGCGGTAACGGCGAAACGGCCCTTGGTCGTGAGACGCATGTCGAAAACTCCTTCGGCTCGAGGCCCGCTGGAACGTCGGGTTAACCCCGATCGCATGTGGCCTCCACTTCCCTCGCCGGTTAATCCCGACTGAATGACTCGATTATAGGGCTTAGGGTTCCCCCGTGCTGACGGGTCCCTGCGAAACGACCCTACGCACAGGTCAGCGTCTTGGACAGATGCTTGACCAGGCCATCGGAAGCTGCCTCGACCAGATCGAGCACGTGATCGAACCCGGCCGGCCCGCCGTAGTACGGGTCCGGCACCACCTCGCTGCCCGCCTGCGGGCCGAAGCGCATCAGCAGGCCGAGCTTGGCGCGCAGGTGGGGGCCGGGGCAGGCCTCTTCGAGCAGCGCGAGGTTGTCGTGGTCCATCGCCAGCAGCAGGTCAAAGCGCTCGAAGTCCGCGGCGCAGATCTGGCGGGCACGCAGCGCGGAGAGATCGACGCCGCGTCGGGCCGCGTGCGCCTGGCTGCGGTGGTCGGGCGGCGCGCCGACGTGGTAGTCGTGTGTGCCGGCGGAGTCGACCTCGACGCGATCGGCCAGGCCGGCGGCGGCCAGGCGGGCGCGCAGCACGCCTTCGGCGGTCGGGCTGCGGCAGATGTTGCCCATGCAGACGAGAAGTACTCGGAACATGCAGATCGCTTCAGTCGTTGGCTGCCGTTTTCGGCGGCGCCACTACGGTAACGCATGCCTTACCCGACTAGCGGCACACAGAATCCGGCGGCGACGCCGCGCAGGGCTATGCGCAAGCCGCGTTGCTCGCGCGGGCACTGGCCGGGACGCTTTCGCAGGCGGGTGGCATCCAACTCCGGTGCCTCGGTGCAAGCAGCAGCAGCAGCAGCAGCGTGAAGCGGTCGGCGCCTTGCTTTCGTCACCACCAGTCTCGGCATTTGCCAATCCTGCTTTGTTGGAGCAATGGCTCGAGAAGTGTCGCCTTCGGCATAGCCTGAATCCAGCACCGTCGGAAACATCGCAACCTCGCCGCAAGCTGAAGATGCAAGTCGTGATAGTCGGCACCCGAAAGAAGGCTAACCATGCGCGCAATCACTATTCACCTGTCAGGGTCGCTTCAAAGGTATGCCAAGCAATACGCGGCCCAGGAGGGTATTTCCGTCGACCAGCTCGTGGGCATAGCGCTGGCCGAGAAGCTCTTGGACTTGGCAACGGAGGACTACTTGGCCCGGCGCGCCAGGCGCGGCTGCCGCAAGAAGTTCGACGCCGCGTTGGCACGCTCACCGGCCGGTCAACCGAGCGAAAACGACAACGCGTAAGTACTCTCCCATCACAGATCCCCGGGGCGACCGGCGAACGAACGGAGCTGTTGACATGAGCAAGAAGCTGAAGCTGACCGTCTACGACGCTGCGGAAGACCTCTGCACGGAGGCCATGATCCGGACCTTCATGGCTGAAGCATTCGAGACTAAGGAACCCGGCTACGTTGCACATGCGCTGGGCGTTGCCATCCGCGCCAGAGCCATGAAAAAGGATCGCGCGCCCGGCCGGAGCACCTTGGCGGCCGAGAACCTGGCCGACTGAAACCGCCTCGCAAGAGCCGCCTGAAAGGGTCGTTGTCATGGATGAAGCCTTGTTCGATGACTTGCTGCAGAGCCTCAGCGAAGCCGCCGCCGTCGCCAAGGTTCGGACGAAGTCGCCGCGCCGTATCGATGTGAACTCGCTCGAAGCGCTCAGCCCTGGTAGCAAAAGCGTGCTTGCGAGATCGTGCCAAGAGTCCAAGCCGCATCAGTTCGATATCGCTCAGGCAGGCGCGGCGGCCCGTGAACCGGACGCAGACGACAAAGGGCAAGAGTGCTGCTCGCCCTGACAGCCGTCAGGCGACTGGCGGGCGACTGCAGTGGTTGGCGTCATCAAAGAAGTCTCAGCGCCGCACTTGCGGCTGTGTGCGCTCGACCGTGGAGGCTGGGCTTATGACTTTCGCTGCGTCACGAATGTCGAGGCGCCGCGGCTGTAGGCCTGCGCGCGGGCTGGCCCGCTGCCTCGCAACTCGCGTGTCGCTTAGCATCGACGGATGTTGTTGCAGTTGCAGTCGCGGCCTACCGGCCGCTGGTGGCGCCCGCTCGGCGCCGCGGCGATCAACCTCTTCGCCGCCTTCGCCGCTCACGCCGCCGCCGCTGCGGCGCCTCCCTGGGTCCACGGCTGGGCGCCCTACGGCGAGCCGCTGTATCCGCGCGGCTTCGACCATTTCGCCTACGCCGACCCGAAGGCGCCCAAGGGCGGGACGATCTACCTGACCAACCCCGACCAGCGCTCGAGCTTCGACAAGTACAACCCCTTCACGATCAAGGGGCAGTCGCCGGCCGGCGTGTCGATCTTCATGTTCGAGACGCTGATGCAGCGCTCGGGCGACGAGCCGATGACGGTCTACGGCCTGGTGGCCGAGGAGATGCAGGTCGCGCCAGATCGATCGTGGGTGGCGTTTCGCATCCATCCGAAGGCGCGCTTCAACAACGGCGACGCGGTGACCGCCGAGGACGTGAAGCATTCGTTCGAGATGCTCACCGGCAAGCACGCCGCACCGCAGTACCGCACGGCGCTGTCCGCGGCGCAGCGCGCAACGGTGCTCGACGCGCGCACGGTGCGCTTCGATCTCAGCCAGCACACGGCCGATGCGGTGATCCAGCTCGCCGCGCTGCCGGTGTTCTCGCGCAAGTGGGGCGTGGACGCAAACGGCCAGCCCAAGCCCTTCGACGAGATCATCGACGACGAGCCGATCACCACCGGCCCGTACAAGATCGCGCTCGCCGACTCCGGCCGGCGGATCGACTTTCTGCGACGCCACGACTACTGGGCCGAAGGACTCGGCGTCGTCAAGGGCTTCTACAACTTCGAGCGGGTGGTCTACCGCTACTACGCCGACGGCGCGGTGCAGCTCGAGGCCTTCAAGGCCGGCGAGTTCGATCTCATCCAGGAGTACTCGGCACGCCGCTGGGCGCGGGTGCACGCCGGCCCGAAGTGGCGCGACGGCCGCATCAAGAAGGAGGTCTTCGACACCTCGATCGGCCAGGGCCACTACGGCTACCTGTTCAACCTGCGCCGCCCGATCTTTG
This sequence comes from Caldimonas sp. KR1-144, assembly GCF_049446155.1. NCBI lineage: Bacteria > Pseudomonadati > Pseudomonadota > Betaproteobacteria > Burkholderiales > Sphaerotilaceae > Caldimonas > Caldimonas sp. KR1-144. The sequence continues at coordinate 85,559 of NZ_JBMSEE010000007.1, read as the reverse complement.
CCGACCGCCGCGTGCGCGAGGCGGTCGACCTGGCCTACGACTTCCCCTGGATCAACCGCTACGAGCAGTACAAGCGCGTCTACAGCCTGTTCTCGAACTCCGATTTCGCGGCGCAAGGCCTTCCCAGCGCGGGCGAGCTCAAGCTGCTGGAGCCTTTTCGTGGCGAGCTGCCGCCGCAGGTGTTCGGTGAGCCCTACGAACCGCCGCACACCGGCGAGACGCCGCTGGTCTCGCGCGACAACCTGCGCCGCGCGCGCGACCTGCTGGCGGCGGCCGGGTTCCGGCTCGGCGCCGACGGCGTACTCGTCAACGCGCAGGGCGTACGGCTCGAGTTCGAGTACATGGACGCGCAAGACGGCGGCGCGCGCACCACGGCCGTGTGGCGCCAGAACCTGGAGAAGCTCGGCATCCGCATGAACTACCGGCGCGTCGACTTCGCGCTGTACATCAAGCGGCTCGAGGGCTTCGACTTCGACCTCGTCGGCGTGCGCAGCAACGACTTCACGCTGCCGGCAGCGCTGGACCTGATCGACACCTTCGGCTCCAAGCTGGCCGACGAACCGGCGTCGAACAACCTGCGCGGGGTCAAGAGCCGCGCGGTCGACGCCCTTCTCGCCGCGATGAACCGCGCCACGACGATGCAGGAGCTGCTCGACGCCTGCCGCGCGCTCGATCGCGTCGTGATGCACGAGCGCTGGCAGGTGCCGGCGTTGTACGCGGCCAATTTCCGCGTCTCCTACTGGGACCGCTTCGGCCGCCCGGCGCAAAAGCCCAGGTACTACACGCCCGACAGCGCGCTGGAGCCCATCCCGCCGTGGCCGATCGTCACCTGGTGGATCAAGCCCGATGCCGTGCGCTGATGCGTGCCAGCCCGGGTTTGTCGCGGTCAGCCGAGCACGACCCTTGCTTTAGCATCGCGCGATGAATTTTTTGCAGTTCAAGGCCCTCACGAGGGGCCGGTGGGCGCTTGCGTGCGTTGCGATGTTGTGGGCGGCAACCGCCGGCGCCGCGACCGCGCCGGCCAACGACGCAGCGACTGCGGCGGCGCCCTGGGTTCACGCCTACTCGGCCTATGGCACGCCCAAGTACCCGCGCGGCTTCGACCACTTCGACTATGCCGATCCCAACGCGGTCAAGGGCGGCACGCTCTACCTGAACCAGCCGGACCGCCGCACCAGCTTCGACAAGTACAACCCGTTCACGATCAAGGGCAACGCGCCCGGCGGCTTGTTCGTCTTCATGTTCGAGACGCTGGCCATCCCGTCCGGCGACGAGCCGGGCACGGTGTACGGGCTGCTCGCCGAGGAAATGCAGGTTGCGCAGGATCGCTCGGCGGTGAGCTTTCGCCTCAACCCCAAGGCGCGCTTCAACAACGGCGACCCGGTGCTGGCCGCCGACGTCAAGCACTCGTTCGAGATGCTGACCGGCAAGTACGCGTCGCCGCAGTACCGCACGCCGCTGTCGGCCGTCTCGCGCGCCGAGGTGCTCGACGAGCGCACGATCCGCTTCGAGCTCAAGGACCGCTCCGTCGACGCGGTGCTGCAGATCGCCGACATGCGCGTGTTCTCGCGCAAGTGGGGCGTGGGCCCTGACGGCAAGGCCAAGCCCTTCGACCAGGTCGTCAACGACGAGCCGATCACCTCCGGCCCCTACCGCATCGCGCTGGCCGACTCCGGCCGCCGGCTCGAGCTCGAACGCCGCCCGGACTACTGGGCCAGGGATCTCGGCGTGCGCCGCGGCTTCTTCAACTTCGACCGCGTCGTCTACCGCTACTACCAGGACCGCGCGATCTCGATGGAAGCCTTCAAGGCCGGCGAGTTCGACCTGCTGCTCGAGTACTCGGCCAGCCGCTGGGACCGCGTGCACGCCGGCCCGAAGTGGCGCGACGGGCGCATCAAGAAGGAGCTGCTGGTCCATCAGAAGGGCGAGGGCCAGCAGGCCTACCTGTTCAACCTGCGCCGCCCGCTGTTCCAGGACCGCCGCGTGCGCGAGGCGATCGACCTGGCCTACGACTTCGACTGGGTCAACCGCCGGCGCCAGTACAAGCGCAACGAAAGCGTGTTCGCCAACTCCGAGTTCGCGGCCACGGGCCTGCCCAGCGCCGGCGAGTTGAAGCTGTTGGAGCCCTACCGCGCCGAACTGCCGCCCGAGGTGTTCGGCCCGCCCTACCAGGCGCCGCGCACCGACTCCGGCCCGATGGCCCTGCGCGAGAACCTGCGCCGCGCGCGCGACCTGCTCGCCGCCGCCGGCTACAAGCTCGGCAGCGACGGCGTGCTGGTCAACGATGCCGGGCAGCGCCTGGAGTTCGAGTACCTGACCTCCGAAGACGGCGCCGCGCGCACTGCCGCGGTGTGGATCTCGCACATGGAGAAGCTGGGCATCCGCATGAAGGTGCGGCGCGTCGACTTCGCGCTGTTTCGCAAGCGGCTCGAGGTCTTCGACTACGACATGGTCGCAATCGTGCTGCCGGACTTCACGCTGCCCTCGCCGCTGGACTACACGGAGATCTTCGGCTCCAAGTCCGCCGACGAGCAGGCCTCGGGCAACTACCGCGGCGTCAAGAGCCGCGCGGTCGATGCCGTGCTCGAGGCGATGAACCGCGCCACGACGATGCCCGACCTGCTCGACGCGGCGCACGCGCTCGACCGCATCGTGATGCACGAGCGCTGGCAGGTGCCCGAGCTGTACGCCAACAACTACCGCGTCTCCTACTGGGACCGCTTCGAGCGCCCGAAGACCGTGCCCAAGTACTTCACGATCGAAAGCCCCAACGAATCCCTGCCGCAATGGCCCATCACGACCTGGTGGCTCAAGCCCGGCGTGAGCCCCACGCACTGAAGAGACCCCATCGATGCTGAGCTACATCCTCAAGCGCATCGCCCTGATGCTGCCCACGCTGCTGGGCGTGTTGACGCTGACCTTCGTGGTCATCCAGTTCGTGCCGGGCGGGCCGGTCGACCAGGTGCTGGCCGAGGCGCGCGCGGCGCGCGGCGGCGGCGCCGAAGGCGGCGGCTACAGCGCGCGCCGCGACATCGACGCCAAGCAACTGGAAGAACTCAAGGCCCTGTACGGCTTCGACAAGCCGGCGCACGTGCGCTACGTCGAGATGCTCAAGAACTTTGCGAAGTTCGACCTGGGCCGCAGCTTCATGCACAACAAGGACGTCTGGCAGCTCATCAAGGAGAAGCTGCCGGTTTCTATCAGCCTGGGCCTGTGGACCTTCCTGATCAGCTACCTGGTCTCGATCCCGCTGGGCATCGCCAAGGCGGTGAAGGAGGGCAGCAAGTTCGACGCCTTCACGACCTTGCTGGTGCTGATCGGCTACGCGATACCCGGCTTCGTGCTGGGCGTGTTCCTGATCGTGCTGTTCGCCGGCGGCACCTTCTTCGACTGGTTCCCGCTGCGCGGCCTGACCTCGGACAACTGGGCCGAGCTGTCGTGGCCGGCGCGCATCGCCGACTACTTCTGGCACCTGACGCTGCCCTTGATCTGCATCGTGATCGGCAGCTTCGCGGTGATGACGATGCTGACCAAGAACACCTTCGTCGAGGAGATGCGCAAGCAGTACGTGCTGGTCGCGCGCGCCAAGGGCCTGTCGCAGCAGCGCGTGCTCTACAAGCACATCTTCCGCAACGCGCTGATCCCCATCATCACCGGCTTTCCGGCGGCCTTCGTCGGCGCCTTCTTCGCCGGCTCGCTGCTGATCGAGACGCTGTTCTCGCTCGACGGACTGGGCTTGCTGTCGTACGAATCGGTCGTGCGGCGCGACTACCCCGTGGTGCTCGGCTCGCTGTACCTGTTCACACTGATCGGCCTGGTGGTCAAGCTGGTCGCCGACGTGCTGTACGTGGTGGTCGATCCGCGCGTGCAGTTCGGTGCGGCGGCCAAGTGAGTTGAGGAAAGCAAGAACATGAACGCCAGCGTCACCACCCCGCTCACGCCGCCTGTCGCCGCGCCCTCGCACGAGGTCGTGGCCACCCCGAAGCCGATGTCGCCGAACCAGCGCGCCTGGGCGCGCTTCAAGCGCAACCGCTTCGGCGTCTGGTCGCTGTGGATCTTCGCCGTGATCCTCGCCGTGACTACGCTCGCGGAACTGGTCGCCAACGACCGGCCGCTGGTCGCGCGCTACGAGGGCCAGTGGTTCTTCCCCATCATCAGCAACCCGCCCGAGAAGCGCCTGGGCGGCGACTTCGACACGCCGACCGATTGGCACGACCCCTTCATCCGAACGCTGTTCGAGCGCGAGGGCAACTTCGCGGTCTTCACCGCGATCCAGCACTCGGCGGCGTCGATCGACTACTTCGCCAAGGAGCCCGATCCCGCGGCGCCCAACGCCAGCCATTGGCTCGGCACGGACGAAGCGGGCCGCGACGTGCTCGCACGCCTGATCTACGGCTTTCGCATCAGCGCCTGGTTCGGCTTCGCGCTCACGCTGGCCGGCGTGGCCGTCGGCGTGCTGGCCGGCGCGGTGCAGGGCTACTTCGCCGGACGCACCGACCTCGCGATGCAGCGCTTCATCGAGATCTGGAACTCGGTGCCCGAGCTCTACGTGCTGATCATCTTCGCGTCGATCTTCGAGCCCTCCTTGCTGTTGCTGCTGGTGCTGCTGGCGCTGTTCGGCTGGGTCTCGCTGTCGGACTACGTGCGCGCCGAGTTCCTGCGCAACCGCTCGCTGGAGTTCGTCAAGGCGGCGCGCGCGCTGGGCCTGTCGAACGTGCAGATCATCTGGCGCCACGTGCTGCCCAACTCGCTCACGCCGGTGATCACCTTCCTGCCGTTTCGCATGAGCGCGGCCATCCTCGCCCTCACCTCGCTGGACTTCCTGGGCCTGGGCGTGCCGGCGCCAACCCCGTCGCTTGGCGACATGCTGCGCCAGGGCAAGGAGAACCTCGATGCCTGGTGGATCACGGTGCCGACCTTCGCGGTGCTGGTGGTCACGCTGTTGTTGCTCACGCTGATCGGCGACGCGCTGCGCGACGCTTTCGATACGCGCAAGTCCTGATCACCGATCGATCGCCATGAACGACACCCCCACCAAAGCATTGCTCGAGGTCGATCGCCTCACGGTCAAATTCGGCCCGTCGACCGTCGTCGACGACGTCTCGTTCTCGATCGCTCCCGGCGAGAAGTTCGCCCTGGTCGGCGAATCGGGCTCGGGCAAGTCGATCACCGCGCTGTCGGTGCTGCGCCTCGTCGACGCGGCCAGCGCGAGCGGCGCGATCCGCTTCGACGGCGAAGACCTGCTCAAGAAGAGCGAGCGCGAGATGCGCGGCATTCGCGGCTCGTCGATTTCGATGATCTTCCAGGAGCCGATGACGGCGCTGAACCCGCTGTACACGATCGGCAACCAGATCGGCGAGGTGCTCGAGCTGCACGAGGGCCTGCGCCCGATGCAGGCGCGCGAGCGCGCGATCGAGCTGCTGCGGCGCACCGGCATCCCCGAGCCCGAGCGCCGCGTCGACGCCTTTCCGCACCAGCTCTCCGGCGGGCAGCGACAGCGCGCGATGATCGCGATGGCGCTGGCCTGCGGCCCCAAGCTGCTGATCGCCGACGAGCCGACCACCGCGCTGGACGTGACGATCCAGCAGCAGATCCTCGAGCTGCTCGACGAGCTGCAACGCGACTTCGGCATGGCGCTCCTGTTCATCACGCACGACCTCAACCTGGTGCGCCGCTTCACGCACCGCGTCGGCGTGATGGAGAAAGGCAAGCTCGTCGAGCTGGGCGAGACCAAGACCGTGTTCGCCAACCCGCAGCACGCCTACACCCAGCGCCTGCTCGCGAGCCGGCCACAGCGCGTCGTGCGCCCGGTCGACAACAACGCGCCGGTGCTGGTGGCCGGGCAGGACGTCAAGGTGCGCTTCGACATCCCCGTGGGCTGGTTCAAGAAGCGTCACTTCGAGGCGGTGAAGCAGGCGACGCTGGAACTGCGCCGCGGGGAGACGCTGGGCATCGTCGGCGAATCGGGCTCAGGCAAGACGACGCTGGGCATGGCCCTGCTCGCGCTGCAGCCGATCGCCGAGGGGCGCATCGAGATGGGCGGTGCGCGCATCGACAACGCCGGGCGCCAGGCGCTGCGCGGCATGCGCCGGCGCATGCAGGTGGTCTTTCAGGATCCGTTCGCCTCGCTCAGCCCGCGCATGACGGTGGGCCAGATCGTGGGTGAAGGCTTGGCGCTGCACTTCCCCGAGCTCACCGCCGAGCAGCGCGAGACGCGCGTGATCGACATGCTGGCCGAGGTGGGCCTGTCGGCTGCGCAGGGCATCCACAACGTGCTGCAGCGCTATCCGCACGAGTTCTCGGGCGGACAGCGGCAGCGCATCGCGATTGCGCGCTCGGTCGTGCTGCGCCCCGAGGTGCTGGTGCTTGACGAGCCGACCTCGGCGCTCGACGTCTCGGTGCAGCAGCAGGTGCTCAAGCTGCTGGCCGAGCTGCAGGCGCACTACGGCATGAGCTACGTCTTCATCAGCCACGACCTCGCGGTCGTGCGCGCGATGTCGCATCGCGTGCTGGTGATGAAGGACGGCGAGGTGGTCGAGGAAGGCGAAGCGGAGGCGCTGTTCGCGCGGCCGCAGCAGCCGTACACGAAGGCGCTGCTCGCTGCAGCCCAACTGGCTTGAACAAGGCCTGAACAAGAAGCGTCGCGAACGCCGACTGCGCGGCAGATCGCGACATCAGGGGCCCAACGGCCACGCAGTTCCGGCTTTCACGGCCGGGCGCGCTGCCTAGCATGGGCCGGTATCGACTGGGGGACGCAGATGGCTTTCAAAGCCAAGGCGCTCGGCGCATTGGCCGGGGTACTGCTGTGCTGGTCGGCGCATGCGGTCGAGCTCGACGCCGACGCATCGGCCGATGCGCGGCAGATGGCGCAATGGGTGCTCGCCACCGGCGATCACGGCGGCCGCGCCTTCGCGGTCGTCGACAAGAGGAACGCGCGGATCTACGTGATCGATGCGCAGGGCCGCCTGGCGGGCAGCACGCCGGTGCTGCTGGGTGCGGCGCGCGGCGACCACTCGGTGCCGGGCATCGGCGAACGCCCGCTGAACCAGATCCGCCCCGAAGAGCGCACCACGCCGGCCGGCCGCTTCGAGTCCGAGCCGGGCCGCAACCTGAGCGGCGAGCACATCGTCTGGTTCGACTACGACGCGGGGCTCGCGATCCATCGCGTGCGGCCGAACCTCGCCTCCTATGGCGCCCGCCTGCAGCGCCTGGCGTCCGGCGGCAGCGACGACAAGCGCGTCTCGCTGGGTTGCGTGGTGGTGCCGGAGGCGTTCTACGACGAGGTGATCCGCCCGGTGCTCGGGCAAGGCCGCGGCGTGGTCTACGTGCTGCCGGAGACGGCGCCGGCGCAGCAGACCTTCGCCGGGCTGGCGTCGGCAGGCTGAGACGCGTGCCGCTCACGGAAGGCGCCTTCATCGCCGACGCGCTGCGCAACCGCGTCAATGCCGAACTCCTCGCACGCCTGCCCGCGCTCGGCCTGCCGCAGTGCCACCTCGCGGCCGGCTGCCTGTTTCAGGCCACCTGGAACCGCATCAGCGGCCGCACGGCCGACTGGGGCGTGCGCGACTACGACGTCTTCTACTTCGACGACCGTGATCTGTCGTGGGAGGCCGAGGACGAGGCGATCCGCCGCGTGCAGGCGCTCACGTCCGACCTCGGCGTGCATGTCGAACTGCGCAACCAGGCGCGCGTGCACCTCTGGTACGAGCAGCGCTTCCAGGCGCCCTACCCGCGGCTCGCGAGCGCGCGCGACGGCATCGACCGCTATCTCGTGGCCTGCACCTGCGTCGGCATCGATGTCGATTCGGGCGAGCTCTACGCGCCCGACGGGCTCGACGAGCTGGCGCGCGGCGTGCTGCGCATGAACCCGCGACATCCGTTTCCGTCGCGCTTTGCGATCAAGGCGCAGAGCTATCGGGAGCGCTGGCCCTGGTTGACGGTGGTGCCGGTCGGCGACTGAGCAAGCCCACCTGCCCGCCGATTCATCGCATGTGAAGCCTCAGCAGCAGCGAAGGCCGCACCTGCCAACGCCGCACGGTCCGCGACGCGCTCACCGCGCCGACCCCGCGCTCGATCTCCACACCGGCCGGGCCGAAGCCGGAGATCATCGCGCGCGCGTCGAAGCGAACGCGATGTGATTCGCCGTCGAGCAGCACCACGTCGTCGAGGTGTCCCTCGAACGTGAGCCATATCCGGCCGGACCGGCAGTGGACGACGTCACCGGGGCGGACGCGCAAGGCCAGCCCATCGATCGACGACACGGCCCAGGCGACGATCGCGGGGCCGCCGTTGCATTCCATCAACTCATGTTTCCCAGCCATCGGAGCCTCCCGCAACGCGCTTGACGATGCCCATATTGAAGGCGAGCATCCGCTCCGTCTCAAGCGACTTCGGCGCACGCTTCGCATGCGCCCAGCTCATGAATCAACCGCTGCACCAACTCCCTTCGCTGGACCTCCTGCGCGGCTTCGTCGCGGTGGCGCGGCGCATGAGCATCACGCTGGCCGCGGCCGATCTCTTCCTCACGCAATCGGCCGTCAGCCGCCAGATCCGCAGCCTCGAAGAGGAACTCGGCGTGGCGCTGTTCGAGCGCCGCCACCGCGGCATCGCGCTGACGCCCGCGGGCGAGCGGCTGTTCCGGCACGCCGACGCCTGGTTCGACCAGCTCGGCGAGGTGCTCGCCTCCTTGCGGCCCGCGGATGCCGCGGCTCCGGTGACCGTGACGTCGACGATTGCCGTCACCACGTTGTGGCTGCTGCCGCAGCTGGGTCGTTTCCAGTCGGCGCACCCGGCGCTGGACGTGCGCGTCGCGGCCGGCAACCGCGTCGTCGCCGACCTGCAGCGCGAGGGCGTCGACCTGGCGCTGCGCTACTGCACGCGCGAGCAGGCGCCTCCTCAGGCCGAGCACCTGTTCGACGAACGCATCGTGCCGGTCGCCAGCCCGTCGCTGGGGTTGCGGCGCGTGGCTGGCGCGGCGGCCCTGCGCCGCCTGACGCTGCTCGAGTACGAAGACGTCGCGCGCCCCTGGCTGCAATGGAACGGCTGGCTGCAGGCGGCCGGAAAAGCCCCCGCCGAGCCGCTGGGCCGCTTGCGCTTCAACCAGTACGACCAGGTGATCCAGTCGGCCCTCGCCGGTCACGGCGTCGCGCTGGGCCGCGCGCCGCTGATCGCGCCGATGCTGGCCGACGGCCGGCTCGTTGCGGTCGAGGGCTTGTCGGCGCCCGCGCGGCCGGACTACGCGTACTGGCTGATCCTGCGCGAGGGCACGCTGCCGGTCGCCGCGCTGCGCTTTGCCGACTGGCTGCGCGAGGCCGCGCGCGAGACGCGGGCACTGCTCGAGACGCTGTTCTGAGCCGGCTCGCCGCCTGCGCTCAGGGGACGTACAAGGCCTCGATCTCGGCCGCGTAGGCCTTGTAGATGCTGCTCCTGCGCACCTTCATCGTCGCCGTGACCTCGCCGTCGTCGTGGTCGAGCTCCTTGGTCAGCAGGTGCACGCGCTTGACCTGCGCCACCGGCGCGAGCCCGGCGTTGCCGCGCGCGATCTCGGCGTCGATCAGCTCGCGCACCTGCGGCGTCTCGACCAGCGAGCGAAAGTGCGTGAACGCGAGCCGCTGCTGTTCGGCCCACTTGGCGACCGTCTCGTAGTCGATCTGCACCAGCGCCGACACGTACTTGCGCGCCTCGGCGACGACGATGCATTCCTTGATGAAAGGGCTGGCCTTCATCGCGTTCTCGATCTCCGAGGGCGTGAGGTTCTTGCCGCCGGCGGTGATCATGATGTCCTTGAGGCGGTCGACGATGCGGATCAGCCCGCCCTCTTCCTCGCGCACCACGTCGCCGGTGTGCAGCCAGCCGTCGCGGATCGCCTCGGCCGTGGCCTGCGGGTTCTTGTAGTAGCCCATGAAGACCACCGGCCCGCGCAGCAGCAGCTCGCCGTTGTCGGCGATGCGGTGCTCGACCAGCAGCGTCGCTTCACCGACGGTGCCGATGCGCACGCGCGAAAGCCGCTGCCCGGTGACCATGCCGCTCGACTCGGTGAGGCCGTAGACCTCGATCAGCGGCACGCCCAGCGTGCGGAAGAAGCGCACGATGGCCGGCGGGATCGGCGCCGCGCCGGTGAGCGCGATGCGTGCCTTGCGCAGGCCGATGAAGTTCTGCAGCGCGCGAAAGATCAGCAGGTACCAGAAGCCGAACACCAGCCGTTCGGCGAGCGTGCGCTGGGCGGGCGACTTCTCGGCAAAGGACCCGCACGCCGCCATCGCGCGCGCGAACAGCCAGCGCCGCAGCCGGCCGGTCTCCTGCATCTTGATCGAGATCGCCGAGTGCAGCTTTTCCCAGATGCGCGGCACGCCGAGGAACATGCTGGGCGCGACCTCGCGCAGGTCTTCCTGCACGGTGCGGATCGACTCGCCGAAGTTCACCGTCGAGCCCAGGTACAGCGGCACGAAGGCGGTCAACATCTGCTCGGCCACGTGGCAAAGCGGCAGGTAGGACAGGTGCGTGGTGCGCGCGTCGAGCCCGAGGCGATCGACGATGCCCGGCACCACGCCGCGGATGTTGGCGTAGCTCAGCATCGCGCCCTTGGGCTTGCCGGTCGAGCCCGAGGTGTAGATCATCAGCGCGAGGTCGTCGAGGCGCTGGCGCTCGAGCACGGCGTCGATGAAGCCACCCTCGATCGCCTCGCGCGCGGCACCGAGTTTTTCCAGCTCGTCGAACGCGATCACGCGCTCGCGGTGCTCGGGCGGGGTGTTGCGCAGGCCCTTCTTCTCGCACACGACGATGCGGCGCAGCTTGGGCAACTGGTGCAGTGCGCCGAGTACCTTGTCGGTCTGCTCCTGGTCCTCGCACACCACGACCTCGACGTCGGCGTGCTCGAGCACGTAGGCGACCTCGTTCATCGGGCTGGTGGGGTAGACGCCCACCGTCACCGCGCCGACCAGGCCGCAGCCGAGCTGCGTCAGCACCCACTCCAGCCGGTTCTCCGAAATCACGCCGACGTGGCCGGCCTCGCCAAGACCGATCGCGCGCAGGCCGAGGCCCACATGCCGCGCGCGGCGCTCGTACTCGGCCCAGCTCACCGGTCGCCAGATGCCGAAGTCCTTCTGGCGGATCGCGATCGCGCCGGGCCGCTGCCGCGCCTGCTCGCGCAGCATCTGCGGCAAGGTCTTCTCGGGCAGGTCGGGGTTCATGACAGCCAGCGCTTGCGGCGCTTGTAGTGCTTGAGGTCGCGAAAGCTCTTCGCGCCGGCCCCACCCACGCCGAGGTAGAACTCGCGCACGTCGGGGTCTGCAGCGAGCTTTGCGGCCGGGCCGTCGATCACCACCTTGCCGGTCTCCATGATGTAGCCGTAGTGCGCGACGCCCAGCGCGACCGCGGCGTTCTGCTCCACCAGCAGCATCGAGACGCCCTGTTCCGCATTGATGCGCGCGATGATCGAGAAGATGTTCTCGACCAGGATCGGCGAGAGGCCCAGCGAGGGTTCGTCGAGCAGCATCAGCTTCGGACGTGCGATCAGCGCGCGGCCGATGGCGAGCATCTGCTGCTCGCCACCCGAGAGGTAGCCGGCCAGGCCGCGACGACGCTCGTGCAGGCGCGGGAAGTACTCGTAGACGAGGTCGAAGTCGGCGCTCGCCGCCTTGCGGCCGGTGAGCGCGTAGGTCGCCGCGACGAGGTTCTCCTCGACCGTGAGGTCCTCGAACACATGGCGCCCCTCCATCACATGGAAGAGGCCCGAGCGCACCAGCTCGTGCGGCGCGCGCCGAGCGGTGGAGGCACCGTCGAAGCGCACCTCGCCCTTGGGCATCTCGCCGTCTTCGAGCGCGAGCAGCCCCGACACCGCCTTGAGCGTGGTGCTCTTGCCGGCGCCGTTGCTGCCGAGCAGCGCGACGATCTGGCCTCTTGGCACAGCCAGCGAGAGACCACGCAAGACCTGGACGGCCTTGTTGTAGACCACCTCGATGTTGTTCACCAAAAGGACAGGTGCTTCGCTCACGGCCGGGCTCTGCAAAACGTCACTCGAGCGTGATCCAGTCCGACGCCGGCAGCATCTTCTGCTGCTTCACGTCGGCCTTGTAGATGCGGCCCACCGGGATCGAGTTGCCCTTGATCGTGATCGGCGTGCCGATGATGCCGCCGGTGTCGAAGTTCTTGATCGAGTTCAGCGCCGCCTTGAGGTTCTTGCCGTCCAGCGGCTTGCCGGCGTCGAGCGTGCGCTTGGCCGCCTCGGTCATCAGCATCGCAGTGAGAAAGCCCTGCATGTAGGCCGTGCTCTGGTACTCGGGGCGCATCGCGCGGATCTTCTCGAGCATCGGCGCCTTGCCCTCGGTGTCGTAGTAGTAGCGAAACGGCATCACGCCCATGAAACCGTCGGCCGCCTCGCCCATCTTCATGACCATCGAGTGGTCCATGGTCCAGAAGGTGCCCATGAACTGGCTCTTCATGCCGAGCTTCCTGGCCTGGGTGATGAACTCGGGAATCGGCGCGAGCACGTAGCCGTGGAAGATCGTGAAGTCGGGGTCGGCGCGGCGCAGCTTGATCACCTCGGTCGAGACGTCGACGCTGCCGGGCGGCGTCATGATCTCGGCCGCCACGTTCAGGCCCAGCTTCTTGGCGGCCTCGCGGCTCTCGTCGATCGGGTCGCGGCCGAACTCGCTGTCGGAGTAGACGAACACCACCTTGGCGCCCGGCTTGGTCTTGGCGATGTGGCGCAGCAGGATGCCGAACATCTCGGTGTAGTCCGGCCCGACGAGGAACTGGTACGGGTACTTCTGCGGGTTGTTGATCTCGGTCGCGAACGAAGCGCCGGCCATCAGCATCGTGCCGGCGCGCTCGAGCTCGGGGTTGATGGTCTTGGAAAACGCGGTCGAGTCGCCGTAGTAGAGGTTGACCTTGTTCTGGCTCGTGATCTTCTTGAACGCGGCGACCGAGGCGTCGACCTTGTAGCCGGTGTCTTCCGGCACGTAGCGCAGCTTGCGGCCCTTGATGCCGCCCGCGTCGTTGACGATCTTCACGTAGTCCTGGATGCCCGCGTTGATGCCGATGCCCGCGAACGCGAAGACGCCGGTCATCGGGATGGAGCCGCCGAGCACGATGTCTTCGCCGGCTTGTGCGAGCGCGGCACCGCTGGCGGCCAGGCCCGCCGCGGCGACGGCGGCGGTCACGAGAGAACGACGTTGCTGGTCCATGCTGGTCTCCTTGCTCAGTTTCTGAACGGCCACAGGTGGAAGAAGCGCCGCACGCGCCGCCACATTTCGGCGAGGCCATGCGGCTCGAAGATCAGGAAGGCCACGATCAGCGCACCGAAGACGATGGTGCGCACCGGCGAGAGGATCAGCGTCGCGTTGGCCGACATCGGCAGCCATCCGACCACGAGCTTGAGCAGCTCCGGCACGAGCGTCATGAACACCGCGCCGAGAATCGCCCCGAGGATGCTGCCCATGCCGCCGACGATGATCGCGGCGAGGAAGAAGATGCTCATCACGAGCGGAAAGCTTTCCGGCGTGACCACGCGGAAGAAGTAGGCCCACAGGCCGCCCGCGACGCCGGCGTAGAACGACGAAAGGCCGAAGCTCAGCAGCTTGTAGCGCAGCAGCGGTATGCCCAGCACCTCGGCCGAGATGTCGCGGTCGCGGATCGCGATGAAGGCGCGTCCGATGCGGGTTCGAAAGAGGTTCGCCGCGCCCAGCAGCATCAGTGCCGTGACCGGCAGGATCAGCCAGTACAGCTTGAACGAGGTGTCGAGCGCGATGCCGAAGATCGACGCCGGCTGCACCGACAGGCCCGAGGTGCCGCCGGTCAGCGCGAGGTTGGCGAACAAGAAGTGCGCGAGCACCGAGGCCGCAATGGTCGCGATCGCCAGGTACAGGCCCTTCACGCGCAGCGACGGAATGCCGACCAGCACGCCGCCGATCATGGCCACCGTGCCGGCGGCAAACAGGTTGACCCAGAACGGTGTGCCGAAGCGCGCCTGCAGGATCGCCACCGTGTAGGCGCCCAAGCCCATGAACGCCGCCTGTCCGAGGCTGACCAGGCCGGTGTAGCCGGTCAGGATGTTGAGCCCGCAGGCGCTGGCGACGTTGATCGCGATCAGGCAGGCGAGGTAGAGCCAGTACTCGTCGGCCAGGAAGGGGAACGCGACGAGCGCCAGCGCGAGCGCGGCGATCCAGCGTCGCTGCGTCGCGGTGTCGAACAGCGCGGCGTCGGCGGCGTAGGTTTGCTTGGCGGCGCCGATTCTCATGTTGTCCTGCCTGTGGGGCGGCTGCGCGGGCTGCAAGGGGGTGGGCAGTTCCTCTTCGCAGGGAAACACCGGCTCTCAGGACAGGCTGCGCGCGGCGGGTCGGCGGGGGCGCCTCGGAGGCGTCGAGCAGCGCAGCTTCGAGGGGCGGCGCGCGCAGCGCGCCTCGTGATCTGACTCGCCGATTTGTCTGAGCGAAGCGAACGCAGTGAGCGCAGCGAGTTATGAGGCGCGCCCCTCGAAGCGAGCAGCGCAGAGCAGTCGGCGAAGCCGACCGCCTCCGCGAAGCCCGCGACGGCCCGCCGCGCGCAGCCTGTCCGCAGCGCCATCCCGGCAGAAAAGCACCCGCGTCGCCGCATCACAACCTCTCGATCTCATGCGTGCCGAACAGCCCATAAGGCCGCAGCATCAGGATCGCCACGAGCAGCGAGAAGGTCGCGATCAGCTTGAACTCGCCGCCCAGATAGGCGCCCGCCCAGGCCTCGACCAGGCCGACCAGCAGACCGCCGACCAGCGCACCGAGCACGCTGTCCAGCCCGCCGACGATCACGACCACCAGCACCGACAAACCGAACGTGCCCATCGTCGACGAGATGCCGCCGATCGCGCCGACGACGATGCCGGCCACCGCGGCGATCATTGCGGCCGCGGTCCACGCCAGCGAGAACACGCGCGGCACGTTGATGCCCATCGAGTAGGCCGCGGCCTGATCCGACGCCGTGGCGCGCAACGCGACGCCGCCGCGCCAGAAGCGAAACACCAGCAGCACCGCGGCGATCAGCAAGGCCGTGACGAGAAAGCCGTAGAACACCTTGGGCGCGACCATCGCCGGGCCGAGCAGCACCGGGTCGCTGGGCATGAACTCGGGAAGGCGCTGCGGATCGGCGGTCCACACCAGCTCGACCACGCCGATGAAGATCGACGACAGGCCTACCGTGACCATGAAGGTGGAGATCGGCGATTCGCCCAGCATCGGCCGGATCACCGTGCGCTCGACCAGCGCGCCGAGCGCGCCGCTGGCCAGCACCGCGCCGAGGATCGCGGCCCAAACCGGCAGCGCGAAGCCCGCCGCCAGCGCGAAGAACAGGTAGGCCGACATCATCAGCATCTCGCCGATCGCCAGGTTCACGACGCGCGTGGCCTTGTAGATCATCACGAAGGCCAGACCGGTGAGCGCGAGCAGGCCGCCGCCGCCCAGGCCGGCGAGCGTGATCTCGGCGAAGAACAGCCAGTCAAAGCCCTCGTTCATGCGGCCTGCCTCTGCACTTCGGGTACGCCGCCGTGGCCCGAGCCGAGGTAGGCCTTCACGACCTCGGGGTTGGTCTGCACTTCGGCGGGCGTGCCTGCCGCGATGACCTGGCCGAAGTTCAGCACCACGACGTGGTCCGACAGGTCCATCACCATGCCCATGTCGTGCTCGACCATCAGCACGGTCACGCCCCACTCGTCGCGCACGTCGAGGATGAAGCGCGCCATGTCCTCGGTTTCTTCGCGGTTCATGCCGGCGACCGGCTCGTCGAGCATCAGGATCTGCGGCTGCATCGCCAGCGCACGCGCCATCTCGACGCGCTTTTGCAGCCCGTACGACAGCGCGGCGACCGGTGCGTGGCGGATGTGGTCGATCTCGAGGAAGTCGATGATGCGTTCCTCGATCTCGGCGCGCAGCGCCACCTCCTCGCGCTTGGCGCGGCCCAGGTAGAACAGCGCGTCGAGCACGTTGGTCTTCAGGTGCGCGTGGCGGCCGAGCTTGATGTTGTCGAGCACCGTCATGCCGCGAAACAGCGCGATGTTCTGGAAGCTGCGCGCCAACCCGAGCGCGGCGCGCTGCGGCGCCGGCTTGCGCGTGATGTCCTCGCCGCGAAAGCGGATCGCGCCGGCGGTCGGCCGGTAGAAGCCCGAGATCGTGTTGAACAGCGAGGTCTTGCCCGCGCCGTTGGGGCCGATCACCGAGGTGATCGAGCCCGGCGCGACCGAAAGGCTCACGCCGTTGAGCGCCTTCACGCCGCCGAAGGCGAGCGTGACGCCGTCGATCTCGAGCACGGGCGAAGCCATGTTCAGATGCGTTCGATGATCGTGGCCGTGGCCATGCCGTGGCCGATGCACATGACCTGCAGGCCGAGCGTGCCGCCGGTGGCCTCCAGTCCCGCGAGCATCTTGGCCATCAGCGCGCCGCCGGTGGCGCCGAGCGGATGGCCGTGCGCGATCGCGCCGCCCCAGGGGTTGAGCTTGTCCATGTCGGGCTTGAACTCGCGCGCCCAGCACAGCGCGACGCTCGCGAAGGCCTCGTTGACCTCGATCCAGTCGAGGTCCTTCACGCTCAGGCGCGCGCGGCGCAGCGCCTCGTGCGTGGCCGGGATCACGCCATCGAGCTGCATCGTCGGGTCGGAGCCGACGACCACGCGCGCCTTGAAGCGGGCCCTGGCGCGCAGGCCGTCGGCACGCGCGGCGTCTTCGTCGGCGATCAGCACGGCCGAGGCGCCGTCGGAAATCTGGCTCGCGTTGGCCGCGGTCACGACGCCTTCGCCGGGTTGGCGGAACACCGGGTTCATCGCCGCCATGCGCGCCTCGTCGAGCACGGCGCGCACGCCTTCGTCGCGCGCGAGCAGGATGGCCTTGCCGTCGGCGTCGACACCCGGCGTCGCGAGGATCTCGCGCTGCTTGAACTGCTCCAGCGCCGCATGCGCACGGCGGTGGCTGGTCTTGCTGAACTCGTCGCACTCGGCACGCGAGATCTTCCAGCGCTCGGCGATGCGCTCGGCGCTCTCGACCTGGTGGATCAGCTCGTGGTGCTCGAACAGCGCCGGGTTCAGGATCTCGAAGCCGCGGAACTCGCCCTGCCCGAGCGTGACGTCGGTGAACATCGGCACGCGGCTCATGTTCTCGACACCGCCGGCCAGCACGTAGCGCGCATCGCCCGCGGCCACCGCTTGCGCGGCGAAATGCACCGCCTGCTGGCTGGAGCCGCACATGCGGTTGAGCGAGACGCCGGCCACGCGCACCGGCAGGCCCGACAGCAGCACCGCGAGCCGCCCGACGTTAGCGCCCTGCTCGCCGGCCTGGCTCACGCAGCCGGCGATCAGGTCGTCGATCGCCTCGGGCGCGATACCGCTCTTTACGACCACGCTCTTCACGGCGAAGGCGAGCAGGCTGTCCGGTCTCATTTCGCGCAAGGCACCGTTGCGGCGGCCGAAGGCGGTGCGAACGGCGTCGACGATGACGGCTTGAGCCATGTGAATCTCCTAGCGCCCGCGGTACTGCGGCGCGCGCTTGTCAAAGAAGGCAGCGAGCGCTTCCGAGAAATCCTCGGTCGCGGCGCAGTGGCGAAAGGCCTGCTGCTCGGCGTCGAGCTGCTCGGCCAGCGTGCGCTCCAGCGAGCGGCGCATCAGGCGCTTGATCTGCGCCAGCGCGATCGGCGGGCCGTTGGCGACGCGTTGCGCGAGCGCATGGGTTTCGGCTTCGAGCGCGTCGGCCGCGACGACGCGGTTGACGAGCCCCAGGCGCAGTGCCTCGTCGGCATCGAGGTCCTCGCCCAGCAAGGCGATCTCCATCGACTTGCGCAGGCCCACGACGCGCGGCAGCGCCCACGATGATCCCAGGTCGCAGCTGGTGCCGACGTTGACGTAGGCGAGATTGAAGCGCGTGCCTTGCGCGGCAATGGCCAGATCGGCCGCGAGCGCGAGGCTCAGGCCGGCGCCGGCGACCGCGCCGTGCAGCGCGGCGAGCACGATCGCGTCGGCCGACGCGAGCCGCTGCAGCGCCTCGTGCAGCGGGCCGATCAGCGCGTCGGCGGTCTCGACCGGCGCGGCGCGCAGCTGCTGCAGGTCGCCGCCCGCAACAAAGGCGCGGCCCGCGCCGCTCATCACGACCACGCCGAGCGAGCGATCGGCCTCGATCTCGCGCGCCGCGGCAAGGAAGGCCCGTGCGGTCTCGACGTCCAGCGCGTTCAGCGACTGCGGACGGTTGAAGCGCAGCCGCAGCACGCGGCCCTCGCGCTCGACGATCAGCGGGCTCATCGCGCCGACCTCTTTGTCGCGGCCGGACGGTTCAGCACGCCGTTGAGCAGCAGGCCGATGCTCTGATCGGCGATCTGCTCGGGCGTGAGTTCGCCGTCCTCGCGGTACCAGCGGCCGATCCAGCTGATCGCGCCGGCGATCATGAATGCGGCCAGCTTGGGATCCACCCGCGCGAGCGAGCCCTCGGCCACGCCTTCTTCGATCAGCTGGCGGAACTCGTGGTCGATCTCGGCCTTGAGCTTGCGCAGCTTGCGCCGGCTCGCCGGCGGCAGCGGATCCTCGCCGACGCGGATCACGCAGCGGCCGAAGTCGTCGGTCACCACGCGCAGGTAGGCGTTCATGCACATGCGCAGCCGCTCCAGCGCGCTGCCACCGCTGGCCGTGGCCTGCGCGATCCCGGCGCGCACGGCCTCCAGCCCGATGCGCACGCTCTCGAACAGGATCTCGTCCTTGTTCTTGACGTAGTAGTAGAGCGTGGGCTTGGTGACGTGCAGGCGCTCGGCCACCTCGTCCAGCGAGGTGGCGTGGAAGCCCTTCTGGTTGAACAGCCGCACCGCCATGCGCAGCACGGCCTCGCGCTTGAGCTCGCGCTCGGCGCGGCGCACCTCGGTGCGCTTCCATGGCGATTCGACGCCGGCCTCGGCCACCTTGTCTCCTTCACGGCTGCCGGTCGGAAGACGCCTCGGTAGGCTACTTACTCGCCGGTAACTTCGTGATCGCAATGTGGCCGCCGGCGGGCTCGCCGGCAATCAAGGAAAACGCTGATCCGCCGGTCGCGGCGGGCCGTCAGCCCTTGCCGACCAAAGGCACGATGTTGTCGTGCCCCGCGCCGCCGAAGGCCTGCTCGCGCAGCAGCGCGAGCTGGTCGCGCACGCGCGCCGCCTTCTCGAACTCCAGGTTCTTGGCGTGCTCGAGCATCTGGCGCTCGAGCTGCTTGATGCGCTTGCCGAGGTCCTTCTCGTTGAGCGCCTCGACCTCGGCCTGGGCCAGCGCCTTCTGGTCGTCCTTGGCCTGCGCGGAGTAGACGCCGTCGATCATGTCGCGCACCTCCTTGCGGATGCCGCGCGGCACGATGCCGTTGGCCTCGTTGAAGGCGATCTGCTTGGCGCGCCGGCGCTCGGTCTCGTCGATCGCCTTGCGCATCGAGTCGGTGATCCGGTCGGCGTAGAGGATGGCCTTGCCGGCGACGTTGCGCGCCGCGCGGCCGATGGTCTGGATCAAGCTGCGCTCGGCGCGCAGGAAGCCTTCCTTGTCGGCGTCGAGGATGGCAACCAGGGAGACCTCGGGGATGTCCAGTCCTTCGCGCAGCAGGTTGATGCCCACCAGCACGTCGAAGGTGCCCAGGCGCAGGTCGCGGATGATCTCGACGCGCTCGACGGTATCGATGTCGCTGTGCAGGTAGCGCACCTTGACGCCGTTGTCGCCGAGGTAGTCGGTGAGCTGCTCGGCCATGCGCTTGGTCAGCGTGGTGATCAGCACCCGCTCGTTCTTCTCGACGCGCTCGCGGATCTCCTGCAGCACGTCGTCGACCTGGTGCGTGGCTGGGCGCACCTCGACCTCGGGGTCGATCAGGCCGGTCGGGCGCACCAGCTGCTCGACCACCTGGCCGGCATGCTCGCGCTCGTAGGCCGCTGGCGTGGCGGTGACGAACACCGCCTGGCGCACCTTGCGCTCGAACTCCTCGAACTTGAGCGGCCGGTTGTCGAGCGCGCTGGGCAGGCGAAAGCCGTACTCCACCAGCGTGAGCTTGCGGGCGCGGTCGCCGTTGAACATGCCGCCGAGCTGTCCGATCAGCACGTGGCTTTCGTCGAGGAACATCAGCGAATCGGGCGGCAGGTAGTCCACCAGCGTCGGCGGCGGATCGCCGGGCTTGGCGCCCGAAAGATGGCGGGTGTAGTTCTCGATGCCCTTGCAGTGGCCCACCTCCTGCAGCATCTCGAGGTCGAAGCGGGTGCGCTGCTCCAGCCGCTGCGCCTCGACCAGCTTGCCGGCCTTGACCAGCTCGTCCAGGCGCTCGCGCAGTTCCTGCTTGATGCCGTCAATCGCGCGCAGCACCTGCTCGCGCGGCGTGACGTAGTGGCTCGAGGGATAGACCACGAAGCGCGGGATCTTCTGGCGGATCTTGCCGGTCAGCGGGTCGAACAGCGACAGCGAATCGATCTCGTCGTCGAAGAGTTCGATGCGGATCGCGAGCTCCGAGTGCTCGGCCGGAAAGATGTCGATCGTGTCGCCGCGCACGCGGAAGGTGCCGCGCGAGAAGTCCATCTCGTTGCGCGTGTACTGCATGCGGATCAGCTGCGCGATCAGGTCGCGCTGGCCGATCTTGTCGCCGGTGCGCACGATCAGGCGCATCTGCGTGTAGTCCTCGGGCTTGCCGATGCCGTAGATCGCCGAGACGGTCGCCACGATGATCGTGTCGCGGCGCTCGAGCAGGCTCTTGGTGGCCGAAAGCCGCATCTGCTCGATGTGCTCGTTGATCGAGCTGTCCTTCTCGATGAACAGGTCGCGCTGCGGAACGTAGGCCTCGGGCTGGTAGTAGTCGTAGTAGCTGACGAAGTACTCGACCGCGTTCTTGGGAAAGAACTCGCGGAACTCGGCATACAGCTGCGCGGCCAGGGTCTTGTTGGGCGCGAACACGATCGCCGGGCGGCCCAGCCGCGCGATCACGTTGGCCATCGTGAAGGTCTTGCCGGAACCGGTCACGCCCAGCAGCGTCTGGTAGACCTCGCCGTCGTTGATGCCCTCGACGAGTTGCTGGATCGCGGTCGGCTGGTCGCCCGCCGGGGGATAGGGCTGGAAGAGCTGGAACGGCGAGCCGGGGTAGCTGACGAACTCGCCCTTCGGCGCGGCTTCGGCGGGCGCTTCTGCGGGCACTTGCGCGAGGGCGGTCGGTTCGGCCATGGCAGTTAAACTCCGGGTGATCCCTAGGGTCGCGGGAAACCGGTCAGCGTAGCGGAAAACCGCCACCGCGCGCGACCCCGCACGGATCGCCCCTCCTCACTCCTGACAAGAGTTGCCGCGATGTCCCAGAGCCTGTTTGCCGCCGTCGAGATGGCGCCCCGCGACCCGATCCTGGGTCTCAACGAGCAGTTCAACGCCGATCCCAATCCGAACAAGGTCAACCTCGGCGTCGGGGTCTACTACGACGAGAACGGCAAGCTGCCCCTGCTCAAGTGCGTTGCCGCGGCCGAGAAGCAGCTGGTCGAGGCGGCCAAGCCGCGCGGCTACCTGCCGATCGACGGCATCGCGGCCTACGACAAGGCGGTGCAAGGCCTGGTCTTCGGGGCCGAGCATCCCGCCGTGACCGGTGGCCGCATCGCCACCGTGCAAGGACTGGGCGGCACCGGCGGCCTGAAGATCGGCGCCGACTTCCTCAAGCGCCTTAACCCGGCCGCCAAGGTGCTGATCAGCGACCCGAGCTGGGAGAACCACCGCGCGCTGTTCACCAACGCCGGCTTCACTGTCGAGACCTATCCCTACTACGACGCCGCCAAGCGCGACAGCGGCGGCATCAATTTCGAAGGCATGCTGGCCGCGCTGAACGCGGCGCCCGCCGGCACCGTCGTCGTGCTGCACGCCTGCTGCCACAACCCGACCGGCTACGACCTCGACGCCGCGCAGTGGGCGCAGGTGATCGCCGCGGTGAAGTCGCGCGGCCTGGTGCCCTTCCTCGACATGGCCTACCAGGGCTTCGGCGCCGGCATCGCCGAAGACGGCGCGGTGGTCGGCAAGTTCCTCGCAGCCGGCATGGACTTCTTCGTGTCCACCAGCTTCAGCAAGAGCTTCAGCCTCTACGGCGAGCGCGTTGGCGCATTGAGCGTCGTGTGCGAGAGCAAGGACGAAGCCGCGCGCGTGCTGAGTCAGCTGAAGATCGTGATCCGCACCAACTACTCCAACCCGCCGACCTTCGGCGCGCAGGTCGTGGCCACCGTGCTCACGACCCCGGCGCTGCGCGCGCAGTGGGAGGAAGAGCTCGCCGGCATGCGCCAGCGCATCAAGCGCATGCGCGGCCTGCTGGTCGAGAAGCTGGCCGCCGCGGGTGTCAAGCAGGACATGAGCTTCATCGCGCGCCAGCAAGGCATGTTCAGCTACTCGGGCCTCGGCAAGGAGCAGATGCAGCGCCTGCGCAGCGAGTTCGGCGTCTACGGCGTCGACTCGGGCCGCATCTGCGTGGCCGCGCTGAACGAGAAGAACATCGACGCGGTCGCCAAGGCGATCGCCGCGGTGGCCTGATCCCGGCCGCTTACTGCCCGCTGCAACGGCCGCCTCGCGCGGCCGTTGCGCTTTTCGTGACCGGGCAAGCGCATCGGTTTGCAAATCTTTGCAGACGCGGTCCGGAGCCGATGCACCGAATCGGGCATCGAAACGTTAAGCCCTCATGGCTCGCCCCCGCGGGCCCGGACCTCGACGCATGAATCGCGCCCGCGCCCCCCTCCCAGCCCGCTGGATCACCCTGTTCGGCCTGCCCTTGCTGGCCGCGGCACTGGCGCTCGCCGCGCCGCGCGCGCGCGCCGACGACGACGACCCGCGCCGCGATCCGCCTGCGCGCGTCGGCGCATTGACGGCGGTCCAGGGCGACGTGCAGCTCGCCGCCGAGCCCGGCGCCGCCTGGGAACGCGCCCAGCTGAACTGGCCCGTGACCACCGGCACCACGCTCTTCGTGCCGCCGGGCGGGCGCAGCGAGCTGCGCATCGGCAGCAGCGCGGTGCGCCTGGACGGCAACAGCCAGGTCGAGTTCTCGCAGCTCGACGACCACGGCGTGACGCTGGAAGTGATCCAGGGCACGGTGCGCGCCCGCGTGCGCACCCTGCCGACCGGCGACCTGTTCGCCCTGTCGTCCGACGGCGTGCGCGCGCAGGCGCTGCAGCCGGGCGACTACCGCGCCAGCTACGACCCGGACCGCCGCAGCTACACCGTCGGCGTGATCAGCGGCCGGCTGCGCGTCGTGACGCCGACCAATTCGGTCGATGTCGGCCCCGGCCAGGAAGTCACCACCGAGCGAGAGGGCGCCGCCCTCTCGCTGGCGCCCCTGAGCCTGCGCAGCGACTTCGACGCCTGGGCCGACGCGCGCGACCGCCAGCAGGACCGCTACGCGGCGGCCGGCGTCGTGTCGCCCGAGATGACCGGCGTCGACACGCTCGGCGACCACGGCCGCTGGGCCACCGACAGCGTCTACGGCAGCGTCTGGTACCCGGCCGCGGTGCCCGTCGGCTGGGCGCCGTACCGCTACGGCCGCTGGGTCTGGATCGCCCCCTGGGGCTGGACCTGGGTCGACGACGCGCCCTGGGGCTACGCGCCGTTCCACTACGGCCGCTGGGCGCTGATCGGCGGGCGCTGGGGCTGGTGCCCGGGCGGCTATGTGGCGCGCCCGGTGTGGGCGCCGGCGCTGGTCGGCTTCGTCGGCGGGCGCTCGGGCAATGTCAGCTGGGGCGTCTCGATCGGCAGCGCCGCGCCGGTGGGCTGGTTCCCGCTCGCGCCGCAGGAGGTCTACCGGCCGCCCTATCGCCACACGCCGCGCTACGTGCAGCAGATCAACATCATCAATCAGACGACCGTCATCGTGAACCAGGACCGCGACCGCCGTGCCTACCGGCATGACGGCGACGGCGACCGACGCGGCAACTACCGCTATGCGCAGCGGCCCGAGGCGCTGACGGTCGTCAGCGAGGACCGCTTCCGCAGCTCGCGCCCGATCGGCGGCGAGCGCCTGCGCGTCGACGAGCGCCAGGCCGCCCAACTGCAGCCGGTGGCCGCCACGCTGCCGGTGCTCGGCGGCGGCGCCGGCGCCGTGCGCCCAGCCCTGCCGGCACAGGCGCGCGACGATCGCGGCAGCACGAGCCGCCCGGTCGCCACGCTTCCGACGCCGATACGCCTGCCGCAGCGGGACATCCAGCGCGACATTCGGCGAGACAACCAGCGCGAACCGGATGTGTCGCCGCGTCCGGGACGCGGCACGCCGTCCGCGCTGCCGTGGACGGCCGATCCTGCCGCGCCCGCACGTCCGGTGAGCCCGGCGCCGGTCATGCGCGAGCGCGATCAGGACCGCGACGGCGATGGCAACGGGTTCGGCCGGCCGTCGCGCAATCCCTCCGCGCCCGCGGTACGCCCGACGCCGGTGCTGCCCCCTCCGGCCGCGACGCCGCTGCCGACCCAGCGTGACAGCGAGCCGGCCCGCCCGTCGGGGCGCGGGGGGCGCCCGCCCGAACAGGATCGAGACAACCTGCCGGACGAACGCGCCGCGCGCGGCCGCGCGCCGGCCTGGATGGCTTCGCCCGTCGCGCCGCCGCGCGAAGACGACAACGTCGCGCCGGTGCAGCGCGTGCCGCAGGTGCGTCAGCCGCACGAGACTCGCCAGCCGCAGCCGGCTTACCAGGCACCGGCCCCGATGCCGCAGCCGCAGGCCCAGGGGCATCGGTCGCAGGCGCCGCAGCAGCCGGGCCAGCCGCGGGTCTGGGACGGCCAGCAGGTCCAGCGCGTCCCGGCCGCGCCGCCTCAGCGCCAGGAGCTGCCGGCTGCGCGCGGGGGTGGCCGTGAGGGCAACGGCCGTGACGGCGCGCCGGCGGGCCGCGGCGGCCGCGACGACCGCTGATCCCGATCCCTGCGGTCAAGCGGCCAACAGGCGCGGCTATTGCCGCCTGTTGGCCGCTTTCCGCTCGGCCGCCTGTGAGAGCATGGTCACGTCCGGAGGCAGGCCCGCTGTCAGCACGGCGTGCGCCAACTTCCTAGAATGATGCAGCGCAGCACGCCGGTGGTCGTCCGGCCGCGCCGCATCTCCATTCGAACCGGGATCACTGCATGCTTTACCAGTTCTACGAAACCCAGCGCGCCCTGCTGAGCCCGTTCTCCGAATTCGCCGCCGCGACTTCCAAGCTGTACAGCCACCCGATGTCGCCGTTCGCGCAGGCCCCCGGCGCGCAGCGCCTGGCAGCCGGCTTCGACCTGATGCACCGCCTCACCAAGGAGTACGAGAAGCCCGAGTTCGAGATCACCAGCGTCAAGGTGGGCGGCTCGGAAGTCGCGGTGCAGGAGCTGGTCGCGATGGAACGCCCGTTCTGCCGCCTGTTGCGCTTCAAGCGCTACACCGACGACGCCAAGCTGCTCTCGACGATGCGCGCGCAGCCGACCGTGCTGGTCGTCGCGCCCTTGTCGGGCCACCACAGCACGCTGCTGCGCGACACGGTGCGCACGCTGCTGCAGGACCACAAGGTCTACATCACCGACTGGGTCGACGCGCGCATGGTGCCGATGGAGCACGGCCCGTTCCACCTCGACGACTACGTGCACTACGTGCAGGACTTCATCCGCGAGATCGGCCCCGAGGTCAATGTGATCTCGGTGTGCCAACCGACGGTGCCGGTGCTGGCCGCGGTGTCGCTGCTGGCCTCGGCCGGCGAGGCCACGCCGCGCACGATGGTGATGATGGGCGGCCCGATCGACGCGCGCAAATCGCCGACCGCCGTCAACAACCTGGCGATGAACAAGAGCCACAGCTGGTTCGAGCACAACGTGATCTACCGCGTGCCGCAGAACTACCCCGGTGCCGGCCGCGCGGTCTACCCCGGCTTCCTGCAGCACAGCGGCTTCGTGGCGATGAACCCGGACCGCCACCTGAGCTCGCACTACGACTACTTCCTCGACCTGGTGCGCGGCGACGACGACAGCGCCGAGGCCCACCGCGAGTTCTACGACGAGTACAACGCCGTGCTCGACATGCCGGCCGAGTACTACCTCGACACGATCAAGACCGTGTTCCAGGACTTCGCGCTGGTCAACGGCACCTGGCGCGTCGGCGGCGAGCTGGTGCGCCCGCAGGACATCGAGACGACCGCCTTGCTCACCGTCGAAGGCGAGCTCGACGACATCTCCGGCGCCGGCCAGACGCACGCGGCGCACGACCTGTGCACCGGCATCGCAGCCACGCGCCAGTTCCGCTACGACGTGGTCGGCGCCGGCCATTACGGCATCTTCTCGGGCCGCCGCTGGCGCGAGAAGGCTTATCCGGTGATCCGCGACTTCATCGCTGCGCACCAGGACGCACCGGCCGGCGCCGCCGCGCCCCGCAAGGCGGCGCGCAAGCCGGCCGCCCGCAGGGCGACCGCTCGCGCGTGATGGCGGCGGCCGCGCCCTCGCTCGCCGACGCGATCGACGCGGCGCTGCCACAGACGCAGTGCACGCGCTGCGGCTATCCCGACTGCCGCGGCTATGCCGAGGCCATCGCGCAGGGCGAGGCCGAGATCGACCGCTGCCCGCCCGGCGGCGCCGAAGGCGTGGTGCGGCTGGCTGCGATCACGCGCCGTCCGCCGCGCCCGCTCGACGCGAGCTGCGGCGCCGAGGGCCCGCTGCGCCTGGCGCTGATCGACGAGGACTGGTGCATCGGCTGCACGCTGTGCATCAAGGCCTGCCCGGTCGACTGCATCGTCGGCTCGAACAAGCGCATGCACACCGTGATCGCGTCGCAGTGCACCGGCTGCGAGCTGTGCGTGCCGGTGTGCCCGGTCGACTGCATCTCGATGCAGCCGGTCGACCCGCGCCCCGATGCGCCCACCGGCTGGGCCGCGTGGTCGCAGGCGCAGGCCGACGATGCGCGCACGCGCTACCTGCAAACGCGTGCGCGCCGCGAGCGCGCCAAGGCCGAAAACGAGCAGCGCCTGGCCGACAAGGCGGCGCACAAGCTGGCCCATCTCGAGAGCGAATCGAAGCTCACCGATCCCGAGCAGCTCGACCGCAAGCGCGCGGTGATCGAAGCGGCGCTCGCGCGTTCGCGTGCGCGGCGCGGCGCCTGAGTGCGAGGCCGGCGGCGCGCCGGCACAATCCGCGCCGATGATGAATCCGCCCGCCATCGAGACCTTCTTCTCGATCCTTCAAGCCGCCAATCCGCAACCCGCCTCCGAGCTCGAGTACAGCTCGGTGTTCGAACTGCTCGCCGCGGTGCTGCTGTCGGCGCAGGCGACCGATGTCGGCGTCAACAAGGCGACGCGCCGGCTGTTCCCGGTGGCCAGCACGCCGGCGAAGATGCTCGCGCTCGGCGTCGACGGCGTGAGCGAATACATCCGCACGATCGGCCTGTACCGCAACAAGGCCAAGCACCTGATCGAGACCTGCCGCATCCTGATCGAGCGCCACGGCGGCGAGGTGCCGCGCGAGCGCGAGGCACTCGAAGCGCTGCCGGGCGTGGGCCGCAAGACTGCCAATGTCGTGCTCAACGTCGCGTTCGGCGAACCGACGATGGCGGTGGACACGCACATCTTCCGCGTCGGCAACCGCACCGGTCTCGCGCCCGGCAAGACACCGCTGGAGGTCGAGCGCCAGTTGATGGAACGCGTGCCGGCGAAGTACGCGGTCGACGCGCATCACTGGCTGATCCTGCACGGGCGCTACGTCTGCCAAGCGCGCAAGCCGCTGTGCTGGCAGTGCGCAGTCGCGGCGCAGTGCGAGTTCGAGCCCAAGACGCCGGCACCATGAGCTGGCGCCTGTTCATCGGCTCCCTGCTGCTGGCCTGCGCCGCCGGCGCTCAGGCGCAGCGCATCGAGCTGCGCGACGACGCCGGCCAGCTCGTCAAGCTCGCCCAGCCGGCGCGCCGCGTGGTCTCGCTCGCGCCGCACCTGACCGAGCTCGCCTTCGCGGCCGGCGGCGGCGACCGCGTGGTCGGCGTGATGCGCTACAGCGACTACCCGGCGCAGGCTCGCGCGCTGCCGGTGATCGGCGATGCGTACGCGCTGAACTTCGAGGCGATCGCGCAGCTCAAGCCCGACTTGCTGCTGGTGTGGGGCAGCGGCCTGGCCGACCGTCACAAGGCGCGACTGCGCGTGCTCGGCGTGCCGATCTACGAGGCGGAGATCCGCGACATCGACGGCATCGCGCAGACGCTGCGCCGCTTCGGCCGCCTGCTCGGTCAGGCGGCGCGCGCCGACGCGCAGGCCGACGCGCTGAGCGCCGAGTGGCGCACGCTCGAAGCCGCCTATGCGAAGCGCACGCCGGTGCGCGTGTTCTACCAGCTGTGGCACGAGCCGCTGATGACGGTCAACGGCCAGCACGGCATCAGCCAGGCGATGGCCGCCTGCGGCGGCGTCAATGCCTTCGCATCGCTCGCACCGCTGACGCCGGTGGTGAGCTGGGAAGCCGCGGTGCAGTCGAACCCGCAGCTCGTCATGACCTCGAGCTCGCCCGACGAGGACGCGCAGCTCGCCGGCTGGCAGCGCTTCGCATCGCAGGTCGAGGCCGTGCGGATGAATCGATTCGCGGTGCTCGACGGCAATCTGCTCGGCCGCATGGGCCCGCGCTTCGTGCAAGGCGCGCGGGCGATGTGCGAGGCGATCGATCGCGTGCGGCCGTAGCGCGCAGGGCACGGTCGGCAACGGGAATGTCTCTGTCGCGGTCCATTTGCGAATAATTCGCATTACAATCTGAGGCAACTTTCGAGCACCGGTGCGCACCGGCCTTCGCTCGAAACCGCCGCCGAAGCAGCCGCCGCCAGCCTTCGGCTTCACACGCCCTTCGGTCGTTCGAGCAGCCCGCTTGGTGCGTGGCGCTCGAGCCTGTCACGCCCATTGCTGTCCATGATGTTCCGTACGGCTCGCTCGCGCCTTCGCCGCACCCCTTTCTCGACGCCGCGCTGGCGCCTGCATCTGCTGGCCGGCGCCGCCACGTGCGCGCTCGCACCGGCCCACGCCCAGACCGCCGCCGACGACGCAGCGGCCACGGCCTCGCTCGACCAGGTCGTCGTCACCGCGACGCGCGGCAGCAAGGCGGTCGAGAAGATCCCCGGCGCGGTCAGCGTGATCTCGCGCGACGAGATCGAGCGCCAGGGCCTGGTGAGCGAAGACCCGAGCCAGCTGCTCGCCAACCAGGTGCCGGGCTATGCGCCGTCGCGCCAGAAGCTGTCGAACTTCGGCGAGGGCCTGCGCGGGCGCAATGCGCTGCTGCTGCTCGACGGCATCCCGCAGACCAACCCGCTGCGCTTCGGCGGCCGCGAGGGCTACTTCGCCGACCCGATGGTGGTCGAGCGCATCGAGGTGGTCAGCGGCGCGTCGGCCGTGCAAGGCATGGGCGCGACCGGCGGCATCATCAACACGATCACGCGCCGGCCGGCCCAGCCCGGCACGCGCCAGACGGTCGAGCTGAAGTACGGCAGCCAGCTGCACGGCGACACCGCAGCCTGGAAGGCCGGCTACATGATCGAGCACAAGGGCGAGGGTGACGATGCCTTCGACCTGCTGGGCTACATCGGCACGCGCACGCAGGGCGTGGGCGTCGACGGCGACGGCCGCCACCTCGCGACCGAGTCGCTGCACCAGGCCGACGACCTGTTCCTCAAGCTCGGCAAAGAGTTCGGTGCGCAGCGCGTGCAGCTGATGTTCAACCGCTTCCACGCGGTCGGCCACGACGACTGGGTCGACGTGCCCGGCGACCGCGACGCCGGCATCCCGACCAGCGCCGAGCGCGGCAGCATCGCGTGGGACGCGCCGCGCAACGACGTGCGCTCGGCCAGCTTCGAGTGGACGCACGCCGACCTCGGCGGCGGCGCCGCGACGCTGCAGCTGTTCAGCCAGGACTTCGCGGCTCGCTACACCGGCGGCGTGATCGCCACCTTCCAGGACGCCGCGATCGCGCCGGTCGGCACGCTGATCGACCAGAGCGAGGTGGTGGCCGAGAAGTGGGGCCTGCGCACGAGCTGGGTGCGCCCCGACTTCGGCTTCACGGGCCTGGAATTCACCGCCGGCGTCGACCTGCTCGACGACACCTCGTCGCAACAGCTCACGCAGACCGGCCGCATGTGGGTGCCGCCGCTGAAGTACCGCAGCCTCGCGCCCTTTACCCAGATCGAGTACGAGACCGGACCGCTGACGGTGCGCGCGGGCCTGCGCGACGAGCACGCGCGCCTCGAGGTCGACACCTACAACACGCTGGCCTTCTACGGCGGCAACGAGGTCGCCGGCGGCGAGCGCCGTTCGCGCAAGCTGGTCAAGAGCCTGGGCGCGGTCTGGCGCTTCGGCAACAGCGGCTGGTCGAGCTTCGTGTCGTACAACGAAGGCTTCGGTCCGCCCGATGCCGGCCTGATCCTGCGCGCGGTGCGCGGCACCGGCCAGTCGGTCGAGAACCTGGTCGACCTGCAGCCCATCGTCACCGACAACCGCGAGGTCGGCATCGCCTGGCGCGGCCAGGCGGGCAGCCTCGCCGCCTCGGTCTACGAATCGCGCTCGGACCTCGGCAGCCAGATCATCGTCAGCAACGGCATCGGCTCGGTGCAGCGCGTGCCCATCGTCGTCAAGGGCTTCGAGTTCAGCGGCCAGTGGCACGCGACGCGAGACCTGCGGCTCAACGCGATCTACGCGATCACGCGCGGCAAGACCGCCAGCGCCGCGGGCGAGCCGCTCGACCTCGACCTCGGCGCGCGCTCGCAAGGGCCCGACAAGCTCGTGCTCTCGGGCGACTGGGCCTTCGCCCAGGGCATGGCGGCGCAGCTGATGGCCTCCCACTACTTCTCGCGCCACGCCAACGAGGGCCGCACCGCCGGCACGGTCAACCTCGAGGAGCACTTCAAGGGCTACACGGTGGTCGACCTCTCGGCGCGCTGGGCCTCGCCGTGGGGCGATTTCGGCCTGGGCATCGAGAACCTGTTCGACAAGCAGTACATCACGTACTACAGCCAGTCGCACTACGCCGGCACCGACGACGATTACTACGCCGGCCACGGCCGCACGCTCACGCTGAGCTGGCGGCGCAGCTTCTGAGCGGCGCGGCGATGAGACGCACGCTCGCCTGGCTGCATCGCTGGGTCTCGCTGAGCGCGGGCCTGCTGCTGGCGCTGCTGGGGCTGACCGGCACGCTGATGGTCTGGCAGGCCGAGCTCGACGCAACGCTGAATCCGCAGTGGCATGCCAACGCGTCCGGCGGCTGCGCGGCTTCGGCGCAGCCCGTGGCCGACACGCTCGCGGTGCTTGCGCGCGAAGCGCCGGCCGCGCGTGCCGCGCTGGTGCTCGCGCCGGCACGACCCGGCGGGGCCTACCAGGTCTGGGAGGCGCGCGATGCGCGCACGCGGCTGCGCACCGAGCACTTCATCGATGCGGACTGCGGCCGCTACCTCGGCTCGCGCGTGCGCGGCGCGTGGCAGATGGACCGCCAGCATGCGGTGCCGGCGCTGTACGACCTGCACAGCCGCCTGCTGGCCGGCGAAACCGGGCATCTCGTCGTGGGCGCCGGCGGTCTCGTGCTGCTGGGTCTGGCCGCCAGCGGCATCGCGCTGGCCTGGCCGCGCGGCGGCGCGGCCGGCTGGCGGCGCGCGCTCGGCATCAAGACCGGCGCCTCGCGCGCTCGGCTGTGGTTCGACGTCCATCGCGCGAGCGGACTGTGGCTCGCCCCGCTGTGCCTGCTGCTCGCAGCCACCGGCGCGGCGCTGGTGTTCGATCGCCAGGCGCGCGAGCTGGTCGGCCTGGTGCTGCCGGTCAAGGCCTTGCCCAAGATGGCCAAGCCCGCGGTGACCGCCGCGCCGGCGTCGACGCTCGCACCCGACGAGCTGCTGCAGCGTGCGCAGCAGCTGTTCCCGCAGGCCCGCTGGTCGCGCCTGGCGCTGCCGACCGAATCCGGCGGCGCCGCCGAAGTGCGCTTGCTCCAACCGGGCGAGCCGCGCATCGACACCGGCAGCACACGCGTGCGGCTGGACGCGAGCGGCAAGGTCCTCGCCGTCCATGACCCGCTGAGATCGAGCGCGGGCAACGTGCTCCTCGACTGGGTGTTCCCGCTGCACAGCGGCGAGGCGCTGGGCCTCGCGGCGCGCGTGCTGTGGAGCGTGTTCGGGCTGCTGCCGACGCTGCTGCTCGGCAGCGGCGCGTGGCTATGGTGGCGGCGCACGGCGGCACGGCGCAGCGCCGCTGCGCTGCGGGCCGCCGAAGCCTAGCGCGCCAGCCAGGCGCCGCCGGCCTGCTGCCACGCGCAGCCGTACACGCCTTCGAGCGTGCGCTGCTCGATCAGCTCGGCCGCCGGGCCGAGCCGCCAGTGGCCGTCGCCGAACAGCGCCAGCACGTGGGTCGCGATGCGCGCGATCCAGTTGACGTCGTGCGCGGTGACGACGAGCGCGTCGGCCGCGAACTCGCCGACCAGCCACTGCGCCACCTGCTGCTGGTGCGCCGGGTCCTGGAACGCGACCGGCTCGTCGAGCAGCAGCAGCGGCGCGCCCTGCAGCGCGCACTGCGCGAGCGCGACGCGCTGGCGCTCGCCGCCGGAGAGTTCGAGCACGCTGCGCTGCGCGAGCGCGTCGGCATCGAGCTGCGACAGCGTGCGGGCCGCCGAGCGCTGGCCGGGCACCGCGACCGAGAGCTCGAGCAGGCGTTCGACGCTGAGCGCGAAGCGGTCGCTCGCCTGCTGCGGCATGAAGGCGCGTACCGCGGCCGCATCGGCCGGCGACCAGTCGCGCTGAGGTCGACCGAGCCAGGCAACCTCGCCTTCGCGCCGCGCCACCGGCAGGCCGGCGAGCGCGCGCAGCAGCGTGCTCTTGCCGACCGCGTTGCGGCCGATCACGCACCAGCGCTCGCCGCGCTGCACGCGCCAGTCGAGCCCGCGCACCAGGCATCGCTCGCCGGCCCACAGCGTGAGGCCGCGCGTCTCGGCCAGCACCGCGTTCGTCATCGCGCCCCCCGCGACAGGAAGACGATGAACAGCGGCGCGCCGATCAGCGCCATCACCGCGCCCACCGGCAGCTCCATCGGCTGCACCGCGAGCCGCGCGACCAGATCGGCCGCGACCAGCAGCGCGCCGCCGCCGACCGCGCTCATCCATGCGAGCCAGCGCGTGCGCTGCACGCCGGCCAGGCGCAGCACCTGCGGCACGACGAGGCCGACGAAGCCGATCGCGCCGGCGCAGGCCACCGCGAGCCCGGCCGCGAGCGAGGCCGCGACGAGCAGCTCCAGCCGCAGCCGCCGCACCGGCTCGCCGAGCAGCGCGGCCGCCTCGCTGCCGAGCAGCAGGCGATCGATGCTGCGATGGCGCGCCGTCAGCGCGACGATGAACAGCGCCGCACCGGCGAGGCACCAGCCGCCGAGCTCCGCGCCCGACAGGTCGCCGACCAGCCAGAAGATCGCGCCGCGCAGGCGCTGGTCGGGCGTGACCGTGAGCAGCAGCGAGACCGCGGCGCCGAACAGCGCCGCGAGCATCGCCCCGGCAAGGATGAGACGCGCGGTCGCATCGTCGCTGGCCGCGAGCGCACGCCGCGCGATCACGAGCAAGGCCACGCCGGCGAGCAGCGCGCCGGCCGCGGCGCCGAGCGTGAGGCTCGCGCCGATCATCAGCGCCAGCAGCGCGCCGCAGGCCGCGCCGCCGGAGGTACCGAGCACGTAGGGATCGGCCAGCGGGTTGCGCAGCAGCACCTGCATCGACAGGCCCGCCAGCGCAAGCAGCGCGCCGACGCCGGCTGCCGCGGCGACGCGCGGCGCGCGCAGCTCGGCAATGAGCCACGCATCGAAGCCGCCGCTGCCCAGCGCGAGCGCCAGCGCGACGACCAGCGCCGCGCCCGAGACGAGCACGATCGCCAGCAAACGCAGTCGTCTCGGATCGGCTTCCATCTCTCGAAGTGTCGCCGCGCCTTCCTCAGCGCATCTGCCAGCCCAGGCTCACCAGCAGCGTGCGCGGGCGGCCGCGGTAGCCGGCGGTGGGCTGGTAATCGCGATCGAACAGGTTCTCGACCGTGGCCTGCAGCATCCAGCCGGGCGTGAAGCGCCAGCGCGCGTTGGCATCGAACACCGTGTAGGAGGACAGCGTCACGCCGCCGTTGTCGAGCCGTTCGCCGATGTAGCGCAGCGCGCCGTCGGCCGACAGCACGCCCGCGTCGTAGCCGGCGCGCAGCGCGAACTGGCGCTTGGCGCGGCGGATCAGGCGCTCGTCGGTGTCGTCGTTGACCGGGTTCTGGAAGGTGGCTTCGCCGTCGACGCGCCAGTCGCCCAGGCGCGTGCGCGCGGCGAGTTCGAGCCCGCGGTTGCGCGCGCGGTCGACGTTCTGCGGCACGAAGTTGGCGTCGTTGACGATCTTGTTCTTGTAGCGCGCCGAGAACAGCGTCGCGCGAACCAGCGCTGCGCCCTGCTCCCATTGCAGCGCGAGGTCGGCGTTGCGCGCGCGCTCGGGCTCGAGATCCGGGTTGCTGCAGGCAAAACCGAACGGCGAGCAGTCGAAGTAGAGGAAGTCCAGCGTCGGCGGCGTGAAGCTCGACGAGGCGGTCGCGAACAGGCTCCACGCGGCGTCGATCTTCCAGCGCGCGCCGAGCAGCGCGGTGGTCGCGTCGCCGAAGTCGCTGGTGTGGTCGCGCCGCAGGTTGAACTGCAGGCCGCCCCAGCCGGTGTCGTAGGCCGCGCCGGCGCGCACGGTGTCGGTGGTGCGCTTGTCGTCGACGTAGGTGTCGTTGTCGGTCGACTGGCGCAGGCGCTCGGCGCCGAGCTGCAGCGTGACGCCCGCCAGCGGCGCGCCGGTGAGGTCGAGCGCGAGCTGGCGCGTGTGCAGCGTGTTGCCGAAGTCGGACGGGCCGAACGACGTCACCGTCTCGTTGCGGCGCTCCTCGTCGTTGCCGCCGGCGCGCCAGCCCAGCGTCCATTCGGGCGCGAGGCGATGGCGGCCGCTGAACGTGAGGCCGCGCTGGATGGTCTTGCTCAGGTGCGTGTCGGTCGGCGTCGCGAACGACGAGGGGTCGTCGTAGTCGACCTTGCCGTGCACATAGAACATCTGCGCGGCGAGGTCGTGGCCTTCGGCGATCGTCGAGTCGAGTGCGAGCGTGGCGTCTTCGCGGCGGTTGCCGTCGTCGTCGGGGTTGGCGGTCGGCGCGACGCGGGTGTCGGCGGCGCTGAAACCGTCGGTGCGCTCGGCGCCGAGCGTCAGACGCCCACGCAGCGCCTGCGTACCGAGCGCGACGCTGGCGCTGCCGGCGCGCGTGCCGCGGTTGCCTGCGCCGATCGAGGCCTGCGCATCGAAACCGCCGGCCGCGCGGCGCGTGAAGATCTGGACCACGCCGCCGGTCGCGTTCGCGCCGTACAGCGCCGAGAGGTTGCCGCGAACGACCTCGATGCGCTCGATCGCGTCGGTCGGGATCTGCGACAGCGACGCGAGGCCGCTGGTCACGTCGGTCAGCGGCACGCCGTCGACGAGCACCAGTGTGTCGCGCGAGTCGGCGCCGCGCAGGCGCACCGCGGCCAGCGTGCCGGGGCCGCCTTGCTGGTCGACTTGGGCAGTGCCGAGCTGGGACAGCGCCGCGACGACGTCGCGCACGCCGCTGCGCTCGAGGTCCTCGCGCGTGATCACGCTGGTGGCGGCGAACTCGCTGCCCAGCGTGCGCGGCACGACGGTGCCGGTGACGACGACCGGCCGCAGTTCGGAGCCCGCATCCGCGGCGAAGGTGGAGGAAGAGAAGACGCAGGCGAGCGCGAAGGCCAGCGCGCTCGGGCGGGCCCGCAGGGGCGTGAACGATGCGTTCATGGAAAGCCAGGTGTGACGTGCCGTGGCGTGCTTCCCCGCACGCGCTGGCGAACCGGTGCCCGCTTGGGGCAGGCACCACCTGTTGGCCGGTCTCCGGGCTGGCGGATGCGACCCGTGCGACCTTCCCGCCCCTTCGTCGAAGGCAGTGGTCGAGCGCACGAGCGAAGAAGACGCCGCGAAGGCGTGCTCTTGTCCGCTTACCGTTGCGGGGGCAGCGCAGGTTGGGCTTCATCCGATGGATGTCACCGCCCTGCTTCCCGTTTCACTGCGCCGGCCGAGCGGCCGGGCGCGAGCACCAACGCACGGCAGTGTAACGGCGGCGCGACAGTGGGCCGCGCGTCGCGTGACCGGCCGCATGAATGCGGGCCTGGCGCGTCAGGGCATGCGCGAGGCGCCGCCTACAATCTTTGGCGACCCAACAAGGACAAGGCATGGCGACGATCGACGACCTGGCCGAACGCGTCGAGCGGCTGTTGCTGCGGCACGAGGAGCTGCAGCGCACGCACGAACTCACGCAGCAGCAGCTCGCCGCCGTGACTGCCGAGCGCGACTCGCTGCGCTCGCGCCTGGCCGCTGCGCGCCAGCGCATCGATGCCCTGCTCGACCGCCTGCCCGCGCCGCCCAAGGCCACGACGGCATCCGACGACGAGGCGGTTTGAAGATGAAGCAGATCGAAGTCACGATCATGGGCCAGAGCTACCTGCTCGGCTGCCCCGAGGGCGGCGAAGCGGCGCTGATGAAGGCCGTGCAGGAGGTGGATCGCGAGATGTGCGCGATCCGCGACGCCGGCAAGGTCAAGGCGCGCGAGCGCATCGCGGTGCTGTCGGCGCTCAATCTCGCGTACGCGCTGGCCGAACGCCCAGCGGCCACGCCCGCGGCGCATGCGCCGGCGGGCGGTGCCGACATCGACGCGCTCGTGCGCCGCATCGACAGCGTGCTCGGCGAAGACGGCCGCCTGCTCTGAGCGCTTGTCAAGTGCTCGGCCATCAGACCGTTTTCGCAGCCAGCGATTGAGATTTGCTAGCGGCGTTCTCGCGGATGCGGGCGTACACTGACCCCGTCCGTCGCGTTCGCGGGAGTTTTATATTTCCTTGAACCAATGCTCGTATGAGCCCGGGCTTGGAACATCGCTTAGCGGGCGTGAGCGTCTCGCGTCAGACGAACCCGAAGCTTCGCTGACCTGGCCCACCTGAACCCCCGCGTTCAGGAATGCGGCTCCTGGCTCGCGGCGGACACCTTTGCCGCGATCCTCGCCCCCCACTCTCGCATCAACGCCATGGCCTACTGGCTGATGAAGAGCGAGCCCGACGAGTGCTCGATCGACGACCTTGCGCGCGCGCCGCGGCAGACCGTGCCGTGGACCGGCGTTCGCAACTACCAGGCACGCAACTTCATGCGCGACGCGATGCGCGTCGGCGACGGCGTGCTGTTCTATCACTCGTCGTGCCCCGAGCCCGGCATCGCGGGCATCGCCGAGGTGGCGTCGACGGCCTACCCGGACGCGACGCAGTTCGATCCCAAGAGCCCCTATCACGACCCGAAGGCCAGGCCGGAGGAACCGCGCTGGCTGCATGTCGACGTGAAGCTCGTGCGCAAGACGCGGCTGCTGTCGCTGGCCGAGATGCGCGCCGCGCCGCAGCTCGCGTCGATGGTCACGCTGCGCCCCGGCAACCGACTTTCGATCACGCCCGTCACGCCCGCCGAATGGAAGACGGTTCTTCAACTGCTTGACCACGCCTGATGCCCGAACCGACGCTGATCCTCGAGCTGCTCCTGCTGGGCTGCGGCACCGGCTTCCTCGCAGGGCTCCTGGGCATTGGCGGCGGCATGCTGCTGGTCCCGTTCATGACCTGGATCCTGTCGCAGCGCGGCGTCGACGCAGCGCTGGCGGTCAAGATGGCGATCGCGACGTCGATGGCCACGATCCTCTTCACCTCGATCTCCAGCGTGCGCGCGCATCACAAGCGCGGCGCGGTGCGCTGGGAACTGGTGCGTGGCCTGGCGCCCGGCATCGTGATCGGCGGGTTGCTGGCGGGCGCAGGGGCGTTCGCCGTTCTCAAGGGGAGCACGCTGGCGCTGGTGTTCGGCGTCTTCGTCGCGTTCTCCGCCACGCAGATGCTGCTCAACCGCAAGCCCAAGCCCACGCGCCAAGTGCCGGGCCCGGCAGGGCGCGTCGCGGCCGGCGGCGTGATCGGCTTCGTCTCGGGCCTGGTTGGCGCCGGCGGCGGCTTCATCTCGGTGCCGTTCATGACCTGGTGCAACGTGGCGATCCACAACGCGGTCGCGACCAGCGCGGCGCTCGGCTTTCCGATCGCGCTGGCCAACGTGGCCGGCTATGTGATCGGCGGCTGGCAACTCGCCAATCCGGTGCCGGCGAGCTTTGGCTACCTGTGGCTGCCCGGCCTGGCCATCGTGGCACTGACCAGCGTGCTGTTCGCGCCGGTCGGTGCGCGCACCGCGCACGCCATGAACGTGGGCCAGCTCAAGCGGGCGTTCGCGCTGCTGCTGTACGCGCTCGCCGCATACATGCTCTACAAGGGCGTGGCCACCCGCTGAAGCCAATCGAAGCGCTGACGCAGCGCAGCGATCGACGCGCGGATCCGGCTTGGGGGGTCCGAGGTCTTGCGCGGATCCGGCTCAGCCGGTCCGCCGCAAGGGCCCCCTCGGGGGGCAGCGAACGCAGTGAGCGTGGGGGCCTACGTCAATGGGAATCGAACGGGATGCTCGCCAGCGCGACGTGATTGCCGCCGCGGCGATGCGCCTCCGACAGCGCATCCTCGGCCGACTTGACCAGGCCGCTTTGGGTCTGCGCCGTGTGCGGAAAGCTGGCAACGCCCATCGACACCGTGAAGCGCAGCGCCTCGCCGCCCAGCGCGACGAGTTGCGTGGCGCACTGGCGCCGAAAGCCCTCCATGCGCGCATGCGCCGTGGCAAGGCCCACGCCCGACAGCAGTACCGCAAAGCGCTCCGGCCCGAGCCGGCAGGGCGCGTCCATTGCGCGGGTGTTGCTGCGCAGCAAGCGGCCCAGCGCCTCGATCACGCGTTCGCGACCGTGGTTGGGCTCGTGCGACGGCGTGCCCGGCGGGACCGGATCGAGCGCCACCAGCACCAGGGCGAACTCGCGGTGCTCGCGCATCGACAGGTCGATCTCGCGGCGCAGGTGGTCATCGAACTGCTCGACCGGATATAGGCGCGCGCCCTCGCGCTGCGGCCCGCGGCCCTCGACCTCGTTGCGCAGCGTCTCGTAGGCACGCTGCTGTTCCTCGAGCTGCTCGAGTGCAGCGCGCAGCTGCGTCTCGCTGCGGCGTGCCGCGGTGGTCTCGAACCACGCGCCCATCATCACCGCGCCGCCCGAGGCGGCCGGGTCGACGCGCATGCGCAGGGTCTGGAAATCGCGCTTCTGGCCGCCGCGGTCGATCGTCAGCTCGGCCAGCGACTGGCCCTTGGACACGACGCTCAGGCCCTGGTCCTGAAGCTTGAGCGTCGCCGCCAGCGCGGGCGCGAACAGCTCGGCATCGGTGCGGCCGAGGATCTGCGCGGCGGGCTGTTCGAACACCGCTTCGGCGGCCGCGTTGACCCAGACGTAACGGCCGTTGGCATCCTTGCCGTAGGCCACGGCGCCCAGCGCCGCCAGGCCGGCGGACAACGCCTGCGCAGGCGATGCGAAGGCGGCAAGCATGTCCATCGGGCGCTCGACGGTAGAAGGCATTCGGAGTCTTTGCTCTCGGGGTAGTACGGCTCCCCGGTCTGCATTCGATGATAGCCACCGCGCGCAAAGCGGCATCCCCAAGTTCCGGGTACGTCCACGCCCAAAGGGGCGCTTCGTATGATCCGCGCCCATGCAGCAATTCGATGTGGTCGTGGTCGGCGCCGGCGCCGCGGGCTTGTACGGCGCGGGGATCGCCGGCCAGCGCGGCCTGCGCGTGCTGCTGCTCGACCACGCCGAGCGCCTGGCCGAGAAGATCCGCATCTCCGGCGGCGGGCGCTGCAACTTCACCAACCGCGATGCCGGGCCGGCCAACTTCCTGTCAGAGAACCCGCACTTCTGCCGCTCGGCGCTGGCGCGGCATCGACCGGCCGATTTCATCGCCTTGCTCGAGCGCGACCGCATCGGCTGGCACGAGAAGCACCGCGGGCAGCTGTTCTGCGACGAGTCGAGCGAAGACATCATCCGCCTGCTCGTGCGCGAATGCGAGTCGGGCGGCGTCGTGCGCCGGCAGCCCTGCGGCGTGCAGGCGGTGCGCGCCGGGCGACGCGGCTTCGAGCTCGATACCGATGCCGGCCCCGTCGCGACGCCCCAGCTGGTGGTCGCGACGGGCGGGCTTTCGATACCCAAGATCGGCGCCAGCGATTGGGGTCTGCGGCTGGCGCGCCAGTTCGGCCACCGCGTCGTCGAGCCGCGTCCGGCCCTGGTGCCGTTGACCTTCGACGCGGCCGAATGGGCGCCCTACGTGCCGCTGGCCGGCGTGTCGCTCGAGGTGCGCGCCCAGGCCGGCGAGCCGGGCCGCAAGCGGCGCAGCGAAGGCGAGTTCCTCGAGGACTTGCTGTTCACGCACCGCGGGCTCAGCGGCCCGGCGATCCTGCAGATCTCCAGCTTCTGGCGCCCCGGCGAGCCGATCACGCTGGACCTGGCGCCCGGCATCGACCTCGGACAGGCGCTGCGCAGCGCCAAATCCGGCTCGCGGCGTCAGCTGGTGAACGAACTCGGCCAGCACCTGCCCGCGCGCCTGGCCGATGCCTGGTGCGCCCCCCTCGGGGCCGCGGCGCACAGGCCGATGGCCGACCTGCCCGACCGCACGCTGCTCGAACTGGCGAACTCGCTGCAGCGCTGGCGGCTGACGCCCAGCGGCAGCGAGGGCTGGCGCAAGGCCGAGGTCATGGCCGGTGGGGTCGATACCCGCGAGCTGAGTTCGCAAACGATGGAAAGCCAGCGCCAGCCGGGCCTGCATTTCATCGGCGAGGTGGTCGACGTGACGGGCTGGCTGGGCGGCTACAACTTCCAGTGGGCCTGGTCCAGCGCCTACGCCTGTGCCCAGGCCCTGCGCCCGGCCGCCGCGTTCGCGTGAGCGCGCGCTCACGCCAGCGTGGACGAGCTGGCAGGCTGTGCTATCATCCCCGCCTTTGCCGGCAAACCGCGCCTCGAGTTGCGGGTTTTCAGCGTTCCGGAACCGCTGGCCCAGTAACCACCGAGCGCACAACATCAGGATTTAGCGTTACATGACCACCATCCGCGTCAAAGAGAACGAGCCGTTCGACGTCGCCCTGCGCCGTTTCAAGCGCACGATCGAAAAGCTCGGCCTGCTGACCGAACTGCGCGCGCGCGAGTTCTTCGAGAAGCCGACCGCCGAGCGCAAGCGCAAGAAGGCCGCCGCGGTGAAGCGCCACTACAAGCGCGTGCGCAGCATGCAGCTGCCCAAGAAGCTGTACTGAGCGCAGTTTCGAGACGCCTCGGCGCGATGCAGCGCCGCCGCTGACCCGAAGCCCGCATGGGGACGCCCACGCGGGCTTTGTCGTTTCTGGAGAATCACGCCATGAGCCTGAAGAACCGCATCACTGAAGACATGAAGGCCGCGATGCGCGCCAAGGAAGCCGAGCGCCTGGGCACGATCCGCATGCTGCTGGCCGCGCTCAAGCAGAAAGAGGTCGACGAGCGCATCGAGCTCGACGACGCCGCCGTGGTCGGTGTCGTCGACAAGCTGATCAAGCAGCGCAAGGACGCCGCCGGCCAGTACGCCCAGGCACAGCGCCAGGACCTGGCCGACAAGGAGCTGGCCGAGATCAAGGTGCTCGAGGCCTACCTCCCGCAGCGCCTGAGCGCCGAGGAAGTGGCCGCCGAGGTCGCCAAGATCGTCGCCGAGCTGGGCGCTTCCGGCCCCGGCGACATGGGCAAGGTCATGGGAGTCGCCAAGCAGCGGCTGGCAGCGAGCGCCGAGATGGCGCTGGTGTCGCAGGCCGTCAAGCAGGCGCTGGCGCGCTGATCCTGCGCCCCGCGCCGAAAGGAGTTGTTCCGATGAGCATCAACGTCAACCAGCTCAACGACGAAATCTCGACCGCGCCCCAGCTCGCGCCCGAGCACATGGCTGCGGTCGCGGCCGCGGGCTACCGCAGCGTGATCAACAACCGCCCCGACTTCGAAGGCGGCCCCGACCAGCCGACCAACGCGGCGATGGAATCCGCCGCCCGCGCGGCGGGCCTCGAGTACGCCTTCCTGCCGGTCGCCAGCGGCTTCCAGACGCCCGAACAGGCGCAGGCCATGGCCGAGCTGATGGCGCGCCTGCCCAAGCCGGTGATGGCGTTTTGCCGCAGCGGTGCGCGCAGCACGCGGCTGTACATGCTCTCGCGCGAGGTCTCCTCCGACTGAGGTCCTCGGCGCGTGAGTTCGCCGCGCTGGATCGCCCACCTCGACATGGACGCGTTCTACGCGTCCGTGGAGTTGCTGCGCTACCCCGACCTCGCCGGCAAGCCGGTGGTGATCGGCGGCGGGCGGCGCCACCAGCCCGAGCTGCTGCCCGACGGCACGCGGCGCTACGCAACGCTGGCCGGCTACGTCGGGCGCGGCGTGGCGACCACCGCCACCTACGCCGCGCGCGCCTTCGGCATCCATTCAGGCATCGGCCTGATGAAGGCCGCCAAGCTCGCGCCCGACACCATCCTCCTGCCGACCGATTTCGACGAATACCGCCGCTGCTCGCGGCTGTTCAAGGCCGCCGTGCGCGAACTCGCGCCGGTGATCGAGGACCGCGGCATCGACGAGATCTACATCGACTTCACCGGCATTCCGGGTGTCGAGGCCGACCATGGCGAGTCGCTCGCGCGCGCGATCAAGCAGCGCGTGCGCGAGGCGACCGGCCTGACCTGCTCGATCGGCGTCACGCCCAACAAGCTGCTCAGCAAGATCGCCTCCGAGCTCGACAAGCCCGATGGGCTCACGATCCTGCGCGAGGCCGACATCCCGACGCGCATCTGGCCGCTGCCGGCCAAGCGCATCAACGGCATCGGGCCCAAGGCCGCGGCGCGGCTCGAGAGCGAGCTGGGCATCCGCACCATCGGCGAGCTGGCGGCGGCCGATCCGGCGGTGCTCGTGAGCCATTTCGGCCGCCACGGCGGCGAGTGGCTGCACCGCGTCGCGCAAGGGCGCGACGAGCGCCCCGTGGTCACCGAGCAGGAGGTGGTGAGCATCAGCCGCGAAACCACCTTCGACCGCGACCTGCACGCCAGGCGCGACCGCGCCGAGCTCTCGGCGATCTTCACGCGGCTGTGCGAGCAGCTCGCCGCCGACATGCAGCGCAAGAACCTCGCCGGCCGCACGATCGGCCTGAAGTTGCGCTTCGACGACTTCCGCACCGTGACGCGTGCGCAGACCTTGCCGGCGGCGGTCAACGACTTCGCCGCGATCCGCCGCGCAGCCGGCCAGTGCCTCAAGCGCGTGCCGCTCGAGCGCCGGCTGCGGCTGCTGGGCGTGCGCGCGTCGGCGCTGTGTCCGGCCGATGCGCGGCCGGACACAGCGGCGCAGCCCTTCACGCCCGACCTGTTCGACGCCGGCCAGCTCGGCTGAGTGTCAGTCCAGCTCCTCGATGCTGGCGCGCACGAGGTTGCCGACCAGTTCGTCGTCCAGCGGCTGCCCAGGGCGCAGCTTGAGGAAGCGCAGGCCGCGGCCGCGCCCCTCGAGCACCGAGAACTGCACCGCCAGGGCCTGGCCGTTGAAGAACTGCAGGTGCACGTGCTCACGGTGCGCGGCGATGCCGATCGCGTTGCGTCCGTGGCGCTGGAACACGATGTTGCCCCATTGCAGGGTCTGCGAGAGCGTCGGCGCGCCGGCGAGCACCAGCTTCTGCAGCGCCTCGACCAGCTCGCGCTGCGGCGCCTCCAGCGTGTCGAGATGCGCCTGGATCAATGCGGCGGGACGCACCGGGCTGCGCATGATCCCAGCTCCATCGACGCCTCAGGGCTTGCCGCCCTCGAAGGTGTTGCAGGAATCCACGCGGCCGGACTCGAAGCCGCGACGAAACCATTGCACGCGCTGCGCGCTGCTGCCGTGCGTGAAGCTCTCCGGCACCACCGTGCCCTGGCTGCGCCGCTGCAGCGCGTCGTCGCCGATCCTCGAGGCCGCGTTGAGCGCCTCTTCCAGGTCGCCCTGCTCCAGCGGCAGCCGCTGCTGCGTGTGGTGGCCCCACACGCCGGCGAAGCAGTCGGCCTGCAGCTCGACGCGCACCGACAGCGCGTTGCCGTCGGCCTCGCTCATGCGCTGGCGCGCCGCGTCGACCTTGGCGCTCAGGCCGAGCTCGTTTTGCACATGGTGGCCGACCTCGTGCGCGATCACGTAGGCCTGGGCAAAGTCGCCCGGCGCGCCGAGCTGGCGCTTGAGCGTCTCGAAGAACTCGAGGTCGATGTAGACCTGCTTGTCGCCGGGGCAGTAGAACGGCCCCATCGCCGACTGGCCGTGACCGCAGGCCGTGGGCGTGACGCCGCGAAAGAGCACCAGGCGCGGCGCCTGGTACTCGCGCCCGGCGGTGCGAAACAGCGCGGTCCAGACGTCCTCGGTGCTGCCGAGGATTACGCGCA
Source organism: Caldimonas sp. KR1-144 (assembly GCF_049446155.1). Taxonomy (NCBI): domain Bacteria; kingdom Pseudomonadati; phylum Pseudomonadota; class Betaproteobacteria; order Burkholderiales; family Sphaerotilaceae; genus Caldimonas; species Caldimonas sp. KR1-144. The sequence continues at coordinate 41,303 of NZ_JBMSEE010000007.1, read as the reverse complement.
CGAAGCGCGATTCGGCGTCGGTAGCCGCCGGCCCGGCGGGCTGCTGCACGGCGGGTGCGCCACCGCCGCCGCTCATCAAATTGAGCACCGTGAGCGGATTGATGCCGAAGATCCAGGCCACGATCAGCGCGACGATGACGCCGCCGATCGACAGGCCGCGGCCGCCGCCGATGCCGAACGGCATCCCGCCGCCGCCACGCCGGTCCTCGACGTTCTCGCTCTCGCGACCACCTTCCCACTTCATCCCGGTCTCCGATGCCCCCAAGCGGGCATCGTACGCCGCGGTCCCGGCAGCCGCCAGCGTGAAGCTGGGGATCCGTTCAGGTCTTGGGCAGCGTGACGCCGCGCTGGCCCTGGTACTTGCCGCCGCGGTCCTTGTACGAGGTCTCGCAGACCTCGTCGCTCTCGAAGAACAGCACCTGGGCGCAGCCCTCGCCCGCGTAGATCTTGGCGGGCAGCGGCGTCGTGTTGCTGAACTCGAGCGTCACGTAGCCCTCCCATTCGGGCTCGAAGGGCGTGACGTTGACGATGATCCCGCAGCGCGCATAGGTGCTCTTGCCCAGGCAGATGGTCAGCACGTTGCGCGGGATGCGGAAGTACTCGACCGTGCGCGCCAGCGCGAAGCTGTTGGGCGGGATGATGCAGACGTCACTCTCGATGTCGACGAAGCTCTTCTCGTCGAAGTTCTTCGGGTCCACCACCGTCGAGTAGATGTTGGTGAAGACCTTGAATTCCGGCGCGCAGCGGATGTCGTAGCCATAGCTCGAGGTGCCGTAGCTCACGATCTTGTGGCCGTCGGCGGCGTAGCGCACCTGGCCCGGCTCGAACGGCTCGATCATGCCGTGCTGCTCGGCCATGCGGCGGATCCACTTGTCGCTCTTGATGCTCATTCGGGGTTCCTCGGAAGTGCCGCGATTTTAGGCAAGGCGTCCAGGTCAAGGATCTCGATCTCGCCGTAGCGCAATGCGACCCATCCTTGAGCCTCCAGTCCGCGCAGCGCCTTGTTCGCGCTTTGGCGGCTCACGCCCAGCATCAGCGCCAGTTGCTCCTGCGGCAGGCGGACCACGCGCCGCGCCGACTCGCGCGCGCCGAAGCCGTGCGCCAGCAGCCACAGCCGCTTGGCCAGGCGCGCCTCGAGCGGCAGGTGGGCGATGTCTTCGAGCACGCCGAAGCTCATGCGCAGCTTGGCGCAGGCCAGGCGCGCGAGGTCGCGCCAGTGCGCCGGGTGCTCGCGCAGCCAGTCGTGCAGTGCCGCGCGCGCAACGACCAGCACCGCCGTGTCGCCGTCAGCCACCGCGTCGTGCGTGCGCGGTGCGCCGTCGATCATCGAGATCTCGCCGAACCACTGGTAGGGCTCGACGTAGGCAAGCAAGGACTCGCTGCCGTCGGCCTGCATCGCGCCGATGCGCAAGGCACCCGCACACACGCAGCACAGGCCTTCGGCATCGGCGCCGCGCGCAAACAGGCGCTCGCCGCCGGCCAGTCGCCACAGCCGCGCGCGCTCGAACAGCGACTCGCGCAGCACGGCATCGCAGCTCGCGAACCAAGCGTCGCTCTCGAGGGCGGCGCGCAGTGCCGCAGGAGGTGGGGTGCCGGCTGCCATGGTCGAGTGTCGAGATTTTGACAGTGCCTGCGGCGGCGCCTGGACTAGCATCGCGCCACAAGATCGAACGAGGAGACGAGCCATGCGCAACGCCACCGACCTGATGGTCCAGTACGCCGAGTACCACCGCGACCGGCGCAACATCGCGACCCACTTCATCGGCATCCCGCTGATCTCGTTTGCAGTCGGCGCGCTGCTCGCGCGCCCGGCCTTCGAGCTCGGCGGCATCACCTGGACGCCGTCAGGCGTCGTGTTCCTGCTGGCGGCGATCTGGTACTTCACGCGCGGCCAGTTCGGGCTCGCACTGGCGACGGTGATCGTCAACGGCCTGCTGTTCGCGCTCGGCCACCGCGTCGCCGAGCTGCCGACCGCGACCTGGCTCACGGTATCGGTCGGCGCCTTCGTCGTCGGCTGGGTCTTCCAGTTCGTCGGCCACTACTACGAAGGCCGCAAGCCGGCCTTTGTCGACGACCTCGTCGGCCTGATGGTCGGCCCGATGTTCGTGGTCGGCGAGTGGCTGTTCGCGCTGGGCTGGAACAAGCCGCTGCTGGCCGAGATCGAGCGGCGCGCCGGCCCGACTCACCTGCGCGACCTCACGCGTCCGGCGGCCTGAGCCGCCGATGCGCCGCTGGCTGCGCCTCTCGGCGCTCGGGCTTGCGCTGATCGTGCTGGCCGGCGCCGGCTGGGTGCTGGTGCAGGCGCGCAACCATCCCTCGCTGGCGGCTTTCGAGCCGCTCAAGCTGCCGGCCGCGGCGCCCGCCGCAGGCGCGCTGCGCGTGCGCTTCGCCGGCGTCGCGACGCTGCTGTTCGACGACGGCGAGACCGCCTGGATCACCGACGGCTTCTTCTCCCGGCCCGGCGTGTGGCCCACGCTGACGCGACGCATCGCACCCGACGGCGAGGCCGTCACGCGCGAGCTCGCGCGGCTCGGCGTGACGCGGCTGGCCGCCGTGGTGCCGGTGCATACGCACTACGACCACGCGCTCGATTCGGCGCTGGTGGCCGTGCGCACCGGCGCACAGCTGGTCGGCTCGCCGTCGGCCATGCAGATCGGCCGCGGCCACGGCCTGCCCGAGGCGGCGCTGCGTGAAGTGAGGCCGGGCGAGACGCTCACGCTCGGGCGCTTTCGGCTCACCTTCATCGCCTCGCGCCACAGCCCGACGCCGCTGAACGACGGCGTCACGCCCGAGATGATCGATGCACCGCTGGTGCCGCCGGCGCGCGCGATGGACTGGCGTGCCGGCACCGTGTGGTCCATCGTCGTCGAGCACGAGGGGCGCCGGCTGCTGGTGCAAGGCAGCGCGGGTTTCGAGCCGGGCGCACTGGCCGCCCAGCGCGTCGACACCGTGTTCCTCGGCATCGGCACGCTTGGCAAGAAGGACCTCGCCTACCGCGATGCCTACTGGCGCGAGGTGGTACAGGCCACCGGCGCGCGACGCCTGATCCCGATCCACTGGGACGACTTCTGGCGCCCGCTCACCGAGCCGCTTCAGGCGATGCCGATGCTGGTCGATGACGTGCCTGCGGCGCTGGCCGATCTGCAGCGCCGCAGTACCGCCGCCGGCATCGAGCTGCGCCTGCCGCCGAGCTTCGAACCCTTCGATCCCTGGCCCGCGCGATGAATCTGCCCTCCCTGCCCGGACCGCTGCTCGTGATGGGCGCGGGCACGATCGGCTGCTACGTCGGCGGCCGCCTCGCCGCGGCCGGCGCCGAGGTTCGCTTCGTCGGCCGCGCACGCGTGCTCGGCGCACTGCGCGAGCATGGCCTCACGATCAGCGACCTCGACGGCGCGCGGCTGTCGATCGCCCCTGCGGCGCTGCGACTGCACGATGCCGTTCCCGCCGGCCTGTCACCGTCGTTGGTGCTGTTGGCGGTCAAGAGCGGCGCGACGGCCCAGGCCGCGACCGAGCTTGCCACGGCGCTGCCGCCGGGCACGCCGGTGCTCTCGCTGCAAAACGGCGTGTCCAACGCGGGGGTCGCGCAGCGCGCCGCGCCCGCGCTGCGGCTGCTGCCGGGCATGGTGCCGTACAACGTCGCCGAACTGTCGCCCGGCCACTTCTACCGCGGCACCGGTGGGCGCATCGCCGCCCAGGACGATGCCGCGCTGCGCGCCTGGCAGCCGGTCTTCGCGCAGGCCGGCGTGCCGCTCAAGCTGCATGCCGACCTTCGCCCCATCCAGTGGGGCAAGCTGCTGATCAACCTCAACAACCCGGTCGATGCGCTGTCGGGCCTGCCGCTGCGTGCGGAACTGCTCGAACGCGGTTTCCGGCGCTGCTTTGCGGCGCTGATCGACGAGGCGCTCGGGGTACTCGCGGCAGCCGGCATTGCGCCGGCGCAGGTGGTCGCGCTGCCGCCCGAACGCCTGGTCACGATGCTGCGCTTGCCGACGCCGCTGTTCCGGCTGCTGGCCGCGCGCATGCTGCGCATCGACCCGAAGGCGCGTTCGAGCATGGCCGACGACCTCGCGCTCGGCCGCGTGACCGAGATCGACGCGCTGTGCGGCGAGGTCGTGCGATTGGCCGCGGCGCACGGCCTGCGCGCGCCGCGCTGCGAAACCATGCTGGCGCTGCTGGCCGACTGGCCGAAGCGCCAGCGGCCCTATTCGCCGCGCGAGCTGCTCAGCGCGCTGGGGCTGTGAGCCTGGGCCCGGCGAGCGCGGGCTCGGCATCGAAGCGCTCGAAGCCGCTGTAGCAGATGAAGTGCTTGTTGGTCGCGCGGCCGAACAGCGCGATGCCCAGGCGCTCGGCAAGCTCCAGGCCCATCTGCGTGATGCCCGAGCGCGAAACGACGATGGGCACGCCCATCTGCGCCGACTTGATCACCATCTCGCTGGTGAGCCGGCCCGTTGTGTAGAAGGCCAGCCGATCGGGAACCGCTGCGGCGTTGAGCCACATCCAGCCGGCGATCGTGTCGATCGCGTTGTGGCGCCCCACGTCCTCGACGAAGGTCAGCAGCTGCGCCGCGTCGCCGTCGAGCGCGAACAGCGCGCAGCCGTGCACCGAGCCGGCCGACTTGTAGGTGCTCTCCTGCTGCCGCATCGCGTCGAGCAGCGCGTACAGCGCGTGCTGGCCGAGCCGGCCGACGGCAGGAGGCGGCAGCGCAATGTCGTCGAGCTCGTCCATGAGCGCGCCGAACACCGTGCCCTGGCCGCAGCCGGTGGTGACCACGCGCTTGGCGGTCTTGCGCTCGAAGTCCTCGATGCCGGCGCGCGTCTTCACCGCCGCGGCATTGACGGCCCAGTCGACCGTCACCGAATCGATGTCGGCCGCCGAAGCGACGAGGCGCTGGTTGCGCAGGTAGCCCAGCACCAGCAGCTCGGGCGCGGCGCCCAGCGTCATCAGCGTGACGAGCTCGCGGCGATCGACGTAGACGGTCAGCGGGCGCTCGGCGGGGATGCTGATCGTGCGTCGCTCGCCGTGCTCGTCGAGCACGCTCACCTCGCGCGTCAGCGGCGCGCTCGCCGCGGTCAGGCGCGGCAGCGAAGGGGAATCAGCCATGCCTCGATGATGCCAGCGGCGCTGAGCCAGCGCCGGCCGGGCCACCGGGCGTCAGAGCCTGTGGCGTCAGGGCTTCTTGTTGGTGGGTTGCGCCGACGCCGCCGGCTGCATCGTGCTCGGCGGCGTGTTGGCCGTGCCAGAGGGCGAATGCGCGCCGGCCGCCTCGATCGGCTTGGACTCCGGCGGCGTGTAGACGAAGGGGCCCGGGTCCGCGCAGGCCGGCGTCGCGACGGCCGGCTGCACGTCCTTGCCGCTGGCCTTGGCGGTCTTGAAGTAGTGGGCCGCGGTGCGGTCCATCGACTGGCACAGCTTGTAGGCCGCCACCTTGTCGGTGTGCGCGGTCTTGGCCTTGGTCTCGTCGGCCTTGGCCTTGGCCTCGGGCGAGAGCGGCGGCAACTTGGCGACGGCGACCAGAGGCGCTGCGCACAGCAGCGTGGCGGCGAGCGCCATAGACAGCGGGGTGCGGATCATCGAGGCGATCTCCGTGGGGTTCTTCAGGCCGAGGTCGCCGGCTGCACAGGCGCGCCTTCCGGCTTGCTGCGCTGCGCGGGGATCTTGCCGGCGCGGATGTCGTCGTACCAGAGTTCGTGGTGTTCCTTGGCCCAGGTTTCGTCGACATAGCCGGTGCGCATCGCGCGGTAGGCGCCCTGCATGCCGATCGTGCCCAGGTAGATGTGGCCCAGGAACATGGTCATCATCAGGATCGTCGCGACCGCGTGGACCATGTGCGCGATCTGCATCTCACCGCGCGTGACGCCATAGCCGGGGATCAGCCTGTCGAGCACCAGGCCCGAACCGACGACGGTGAAGCCCAGCAGGAACACGCCGCCCCAGAACACGACCTTCTCGCCGGCATTGAAGCGACGCGACGGCACCTCGCGGCCCGAGAACAGGCCGCCGAACCTGAGCAGCCACTGGATGTCGTCCTTGCTCGGCAGGTTGTCGCGCACGAAGGTCAGGAACACGACCGCCAGCGAGACCGCGAACACCGGCCCGGCGAAGTTGTGGATGTTCTTCAGCGCGTAGGTCAGCCAGCCGAACAGCGTGCCGCCGAGGATGGGCAGCAGCAGGAACTTGCCGAACGCCATCACCAGGCCGGAGATCGCCAGCAGCGAGAACGCGATCGCGTTGGTCCAGTGCGCCGCGCGCTCGAAATAGGTGAAGCGCTCGATCTTGCGGCCGGTTTCGGGCGCATGCAGCGCCAGGCTGCCCTTGGCCTTGTAGAACAGGCCGATGGCCACCAGCATGATCACGATCAGCGCGCCGCCGTAGGGAATGATCCAGCGATTGCGCACCTCGCGCCAGGCCTCGCCGGCGGTCGTGAAGCGCGAGCCGGGGTACTGCACGAAGGGCTGGATCAGCACGCCCTTCTCGGCGCCCGGCAGGCTGGTGTAGCCGGCCTGGTTGCCCGATTCGCGCACCGCGCGCCAGAACGGCGCGTTGTTGTAAGGCTGGCTTTTCTGGCGCTGCGCGTTGGTGTCGTCGGCGCGCGGCTCGATCGCCGTCGCTGCCGGGACGCTGGCCGCGTCGGCCGGCTGCGCCGCCTGCGCCAGCGCCGCGCCGGCTGCCAGGACCAGCGCGAAGCCGGCCATCCACCGTCGGATGCTGCGTGTCATGTGCGCTCTCGTGAGGGTCGAGGTTCGCGGTGGTCGAGGCCCGCGCTCAGCTGCCGCTGACGCGCTGGTACTCGTTCTGCTGCTGGTTGCGCGCGCGCATCTGGGCTTCCCAGCTCGCGCGGTCGCCGACCGTCCAGCCCTTGGCGGTGTAGGCCTGCTCGGCGCCGTCCCAGGGCTTGCTGTCGGCCTGCTTGTACGAGGTCTTGGCCGTCTGCGGCTTGTCGCAGGCCGCGAGCCCGAAGGCCGCGACCAGCGCGGCAACCAGCGTGGCGATACGCATCGTCATGATTTGGCCGCCTCCGCCTTGGGTTGCTGCGCACCGCCGCTCGGCTTGCCGTAGGCCGTGCCCCAGCCCCAGACCTCGGAGCCCTTGCCGCGCTGCAGGACGCGGGTGCGGAAGATGTCGGCCACCACGTCGCCGTCGCCGCCGAGCAAGGCCTTGGTCGAGCACATCTCGGCGCAGGCGGGAAGCTTGCCTTCGGCAAGGCGGTTGCGGCCGTACTTCTCGAACTCGGCCTCGGAGCCATTCTTCTCGGGGCCGCCGGCGCAGAAGGTGCACTTGTCCATCTTGCCGCGCAGGCCGAAGGTGCCGTTGGTCGGGAACTGCGGCGCGCCGAACGGGCAGGCATACGAGCAGTAGCCGCAGCCGATGCAGATGTCCTTGTCGTGCAGCACCACGCCTTCGTCGGTGCGGTAGAAGCAGTCGACCGGGCACACCGCCATGCAGGGGGCGTCGGAGCAGTGCATGCACGCCACCGAGATGCTGCGCTCGCCGGGCAGGCCGTCGTTGAGGGTCACCACGCGGCGCCGGTTCACGCCCCACGGGATCTCGTGTTCGGCCTTGCAGGCGGTGACGCAGCCGTTGCATTCGATGCAGCGCTCCGCGTCGCAGATGAACTTCATTCTTGCCATGTCGTTCTCCGTAGCTCCTGGTGCGCCGCGATCAAGCCGCGCGCTCGATCTGGCACAGCGTGGTCTTGGTCTCTTGCATCATCGTCACGCTGTCGTAGCCGTAGGTCGTGGCGGTGTTGATCGCCTCGCCGCGCACCACCGGCATCGCGCCGGTCGGGTAGTACGGCGCAAGGTCCACGCCCTGCCAGCGGCCCGAGAAGTGGAACGGCAGGAACACGGTCTGGCGATCGACGCGCTCGGTGACCAGGGCCTTGACCTTGATCTGCGCGCCGGTCGGCGTCTTGACCCACACGGCCTCGCCGTTGCGAATGCCACGGTCGTTGGCGGTGGCCGGATTGAGCTCGACGAACATGTCCTGCTGCAGCTCGGCCAGATACGGGTTGGAGCGCGTTTCCTCGCCGCCGCCTTCGAACTCGACCAATCGGCCCGAGGTCATGATCAGCGGGAACTGCTTGCTGATCTCGGCGTTCTTCGACTGCAAGGTCTTGTACAGCGTCGGCAGGCGCCAGAAGGCCTTCTTGTCGTCGTGCGTCGGGTACTTGGCGACCAGGTCAGGTCGGTTCGAGTAGATCGGCTCGCGGTGCTGCGGGATCGGGTCGGGGAAGTTCCAGACCACGGCGCGCGCCTTGGCGTTGCCGAACGGGTGGCAGCCGTGCACCTTCATCGCGACGCGGATGATCCCGCCCGACGGATCGGTCTTCCAGTTCTTGCCTTCGGCGGCCTTCTTCTCGTCTTCGGTCAGGTCGTTCCACCAGCCGAGCTTCTTGAGCAGGAGGTGGTCGAACTCTGGGTAGCCGGTCGTGATGTCGGAACCCTTGGAGTACGAGCCGTCCTCGGCCAGCAGGTTGACGCCGTCCTTCTCGACGCCGAAGTTCGCGCGGAAGTTGCCGCCGCCTTCCATGACGTGCTTGGAGGTGTCATAGAGGTTGGGCGAACCCGGGTGCTTCATCTGCGGCGTGCCGTAGCACGGCCACGGCAGGCCGAAGTAGTCGCCGTCGAGGACGTAGCCGGTTTCCTTGTCGGTGCCACCCTTGGCGCGCAGCGTCTTCACGTCGAAGACGTGCATGTTGCGCATGTGGGCCTTCAGGCGCTCCGGGCTCTGGCCGGTGTAGCCGATGGTCCAGACGCTCTTGTTGATCTCGCGCAGCATGTCCTCGGGCGACGGCTCCATCATGCCGCCCTTGCCCGCGACCAGCTTGATGTTCTTGACCAGCTCCTTGTCGAAACCCAGCTTCTGCGCGAGCTGGTACATGATCATGTGGTCGGTGCGGCTCTCCCACAGCGGCTCGATGACCTGCTCGCGCCATTGGATCGAGCGGTTCGAGGCCGTGCACGAACCCGAGGTCTCGAACTGCGTCGTCGCCGGCAGCAGGTAGACCGCGCGGTTGGGGTTCAGGTCCTCGGGCTTGCCGGGCATCGCGGCCATGGCCGCGGTCGCGCTCGGGAAGGGATCGACGACGACCAGCAGGTCGAGCTTGTCCATCGCCTTCTTCATCTCGAGACCGCGGGTCTGCGAGTTCGGCGCATGGCCCCAGAAGAACAGGCCGCGCAGGTTGCTGTCCTGGTCGATCAGCTCGTTCTTCTCGAGCACGCCGTCGATCCAGCGCGAGACCGTCATGCCGGGCTTGGTCATCATGCCCGGCGCGTACTGCTTCTTGATCCACTCGAAGTCGACGTCCCACACCTTCGCGAAGTGCTTGAACGAGCCTTCGGCCAGGCCGTAGTAGCCGGGCAGCGAGTCGGGGTTGGGGCCGACGTCGGTGGCGCCTTGTACGTTGTCGTGGCCGCGGAAGATGTTCGCGCCGCCGCCGGAAACACCGATGTTGCCCAGCGCCAGCTGCAGGATGCACGAGGCGCGCACGATGGCGTTGCCGATCGTGTGCTGCGTCTGGCCCATGCACCACACGATGGTGCTGGGCCGGTTCTTGGCCATGATCTCGGCGACCTTGTAGGTGGTCGCCTCGTCGACGCCGCAGACCTCCTGGACCTTGTCCGGCGTCCACTTCGCGAGCACGTCGTCACGGACCTTGTCCATGCCGTAGACGCGATCGTTGATGTACTTCTTGTCTTCCCAGCCGTTCTTGAACACGTGGTACAGCACGCCGAACAGGAACGCGATGTCGGTGCCCGAGCGGATGCGCACGTACTCGTCGGCCTTCGCAGCGGTGCGCGTGAAGCGCGGGTCCACCACGATCATCTTGCAGCCGGTCTCCTTGGCATGCAGCATGTGCAGCATCGACACCGGGTGGGCTTCCGCCGCGTTGGAGCCGATGTAGAGCGCCGCCTTGGCGTTCTGCATGTCGTTGTAGGAGTTGGTCATCGCGCCATAGCCCCACGTGTTCGCGACGCCCGCGACGGTGGTGCTGTGGCAGATGCGCGCCTGGTGGTCGCAGTTGTTGCTGCCCCAAAGGCTCATCCACTTGCGCAGCAGGTAGGCCTGCTCGTTGTTGTGCTTCGACGAGCCGACCACGAAGATCGAGTCCGGGCCACTTTGCTTGCGCAGCTCGAGCATCCGGGCGCTGATCTCGTCGAGTGCCTGGTCCCAGGTGATGCGCTCGTACTTGCCGTTGACGAGCTTCATCGGGTACTTGAGGCGGTACTCGCCGCGACCGTGCTCGCGCAGCGCCGCGCCCTTGGCGCAGTGGGCGCCGAGGTTGATCGGCGAGTCGAACACCGGTTCCTGCCGCACCCAGACGCCGTTCTCGACCACCGCGTCAACCGCGCAGCCGACCGAGCAGTGGCCGCAGACGGTGCGCTTGACCTCGATCTTGCCGCCGCCCTCGCCGGCAGCGGCCGGCTTGGACGCGGTGTTGGCCTCGGCCTTCTTGACCAGGGTCAGCTGCGTGGCCGCGATGCCGGCACCGAGACCCAGACCCGAGCGACGCAGGAAAGCCCGCCGATCCATGGTCGGGATCGCACGGGCTGCGCCACGGGCCAGGCTCGCGACGAGGGACGAGGCGGGCGCGACCGCGCCTGCTCCAGACGACTTGCGCGTGAGCAACATGGGGCCTCCGAAGGCTCAGATCTTGGTGGTTTGGTAATAGCGCTGGACGTGGGCGGTCAGGCGGTAGCCGCCTTCTTGCGCCTCACCCGCGTCGGCAACGGTCTCGACCGCTTTGCCCGCGGCCGCGGCAGGAGCCTGCGGCGCGAGCTTCGCAACGGCCACCGCGGCCACGCCGGCCACGCCGGCGCCGAGCAGCACGCCCCGGCGGCCAAGCCGCCCGGCATTGGATTGCTTGTCGTCCATCTGGCTCTCCTGCATCTCGCTGGATGTCGACGGAAGCGATCGTGCCGATCGCTTCGTCGGTGAAACGACGCCCTAAAAACTAGGGGTTACCAATCAAGTATGCGCGATCGTGCATATGGGTCAATGGGTGTTGCCCGTGACCCAGCGACCTCGTCGGAAACCTTTTGCATCGATTGCACGGCGCGTTAGTGCCGATCAACCGACACAGCCCACGCCATTGCTGGCGCCGCGCGTGAGCGATCACGCATCGAGCAGGTCGAAGCCCTGCTGCTCGACGGCAAAGAAGTCGTGCGCGAACAACGCGACGGCGCGATAAAAGTCCGCTTTCGGGTGTGTCGCGATCTGGTCGCAGAACGCGTCGACCCAACCCGCGATATGCGCGGCGTGGAAGCGCTTCTGGCTCGGCAGCGATCCGGCGACCGGGTCGTCGCCGGCGATCAGGTAGCGCATCACCTCGCACAGAAAGGCGATGTGGTCCTCGGTCTCGCTGACCGCCGTCTCGCGCGCGAGGCCGAGCGCGGCCAGGTCGTCGCGCAGCGCGACGAGCGGCTGGTCGTTGATCGCGCCGGCCTTGTGGTACGAGGCATAGAGAAAGATCTCCGGCTTGCCGATGCCCTGGAACAAGGCGTCGTACTCCACGGCAGCCGACGCCGCGCTGGTGCGGCGCGCCGCCGCGACCAGCTCGCCCCACGAGGTCTCGAGAAAGCCGCCGGCGCTCGGCGCCTCGGTCGGCGCGACCTGCATCTGGCCGAGCAGCTCGGCCGACGGCGGCGCGATGAACAGGGCCGCGAGCAGGCCGTAGATCTCGGCGCGCTGGATTTCTTCGGTGTGGTCGTCGAGCGGTGTGCCGAGGTGAACAGGTTGAGGCTTCATCGCAGGTATGCGCGACTCCATGACGGCCGCGACGCATGAGTCAGGCTGTGCCGAGCGGACGCCGCGGATCCGGCTTCGCCGGTTCGCTGGCGTCGCCCCCCCGAGGGGGAGGCGCCGAAGGCGCTTCGGGGGTGGTTCACAAATCCGTGATGCGGACTTCGTTGGGGTTGGTGTGCAGGTCGACCACGCGGCAGTCGGCGCACATCTTCAGGCGCTCCAGCGCGGCGCCCTGGAACATCGGGTGGCCGGCCAGCTTGCCGAGCATGGCCTCGATCGCGCGCTCGGTGCCGAAGGGCTTGCCGCACTTGATGCAGCTCCACGGCCGCATCTCGGCCAGCACGCGCGGCTGCTTGCGCGCCGCGCCGCCATCGGCCAGCCACAGGCGCGGCTGCAATGCGAGCGCCTGCTCCGGGCAGGTCTGCACGCACAGGCCGCACTGCACGCAGTTCTTCTCGGTGAACTTCAGCTGCGGGCGCTCGGGGTTGTCGCCCAGCGCGCTTTCCGGGCAGGCGCCGACGCAGGCCAGGCACAGCGTGCACTTGTCGGTGTCGATCGCGAGCGAGCCGAACGGCGCGGCCGAGCCCTTCACGCTCGGCAGCACGATCGCCTCCGGCAGCGCCGCGCTCGCCTGCGCGACCAGGTGATCAACCGCCAGCTCCAGCGTCGCGCGCTTGTCGGCCTGCACCGCGAAGCTGGCCGCCACCGCAACGCCCTCTGCGGGGCGCGCGCCGTCGTTCAGCGCCGCGTCGAGCGCCTGCGCGTCGGTGGCCTCGATCAGGCGCAGGTGAGTGCCCGCATAGCCCAGTCCCTGCAGCAGCGCCTCGCCGACCGCGAGCTGCGCGGCCACCGCGGCGCGGTACTCGGGCGCTTCCTCGCCGGTCATCAACACCCAGACCGCGCTCGCACCGTGCGCGATCGCCGCCAGCCACAGGTCCAGGCCGACCGAGGCCGTGTGCCAGAGGTCGACCGGCAGCACGTTGGCCGGCACGCCGCGCAGCGCGCGCTGCGATGCCGGCGCCGCGCGGCCCGGGCCGTCGCGCCGCGGACCCGCGGCGGCACGGCCGAGCGCCTCAACCAGCTCGCGCCCCGCGCCCTGGCTGTGCAGCAGCACGACCGCGTCGCGCCCGCCGGCACGCCGATAGCCGCCGACCAGGGTGCGCAGCCTGTCGCCCTGATGGGTCGGGCCGGGATAGCCGTAGCTCAGCGCGCCGCTCGGGCACACCGTCGTGCAGGCGCCGCAGCCCACGCACAGGTGCGGCTCGACGCGGATGCCGCCCTTCTCGGGCCCGTCGACCGTGCGCAGGCTCGTGATCGCCTGGGCCGAGCAGACGTCGATGCAGGCGGTGCAGCCCTCGCGCTCGTTGCGGCTGTGCGCGCACAGCTTGTGGCGGTAGTTGAAGAACTTGGGCTTCTCGAACTCGCCCACCGCCTCGCGCAGCTCGAGCACCGCCTTGAACAGCGCCGCGTCGTCGCCGGGCGCCACTCGCCAGTAGCCCTGCGGTGGCTGGTGCAGCGCGATCGCCGGGCGCTCGGAAAGATCGAGCACGAGGTCGAAGCGGTCGCCATGCGTCTCGGGCTTGCGGCCGAAGTCGATCGCGCCGGCGACGTCGCACGCGGCGACGCAATCGCGGTGGCTGGCACAGCGCGCCATGTCGACCTGCCACGATGCCGAGATGGCGCCTTCCGGGCAGGCCACCACGCAGGCGTTGCAGCGCGTGCAGACGTCGAGGTCGATCGGGTTGTCGGTCTCCCAGCTGACCTCGAACGCGCCCAGCCAGCCGGCCACCCGCGTCACGCGCCCAGCGTGCACGGGCAGCGTGCGCGCCTGCGGCAAGCCGCCTGCGGCGCGGTCCTGCAGCAGCGTGACGTCGAGCTTGTCGACCAGCAACTGCGCGGCGCGCTGCGCCGCGTCGGGCGCGCCGATCACCAGGCAGCGCCCACCGGAGCGGTAGCTGACCGAGGGCACCGGATCCGGCTCGGGCTGCTGGGCCGCCGCGATCAGCGCCGCGAGCTTGGGGATCACGGCCTGCGGCCGCGCGCGGGCCGCATCGCTCCAGCCGCCGGTCTCGCGCAGGTTGACGAAGCGGATCGGCCGCTCGGCGACCGGCCGCGCGCCCTCGGTCGCCTCGTTGAGCTCGAGGAACAGCCGCTGCTCCTGCGTGCAGCCGACCAGCAGCGGCTCGCCGCTCTTGGCGGCGCGCTGGAAGGCGCCGGCCTCGCGGCGGCACAGCAGGCGATGCGAGGCATCGAGCTCGTCCGCGGCGGCGCGGCCGGCGGCCGCCTCAAGCGCCTTCGTCAGGGACAGCGCGTCGAGCGGGATCGTCTCGTTGCAGTTGCAGATCAGGGTCTTCATCGGCGGGCGTGGCGGGGCCGTGTTCGGGTTCGAGTTCGGCCTGGCTGCGGGGTTCGGAGGCGGCGGGCTCCTGCGGCGCGTTCTCCGGGTGCTCGTCCTCGTCGAACAGGCGCAGGAACTTCGACTGTGCCATCTGGCGCAGCATGCTCTCGGGGATCGGGTCGGGGCGGCCGTAGTCGTCGATGTAGACGTCGAGCCCGTCCATCACATTGAAATGCGGATCGGCGAACAGCTTCTTCAGCGCCGCGCGCTGCACGTCGGGCTCGACGCCGGCGCGCACGAAGCGCGAGACCTCGTCGCCGGGGGCGAGCCTGGCCACGTCATCCAGCGTCGGTGCCGGCTCGGCGGGCGACTCGGCCGCCGGCATCTCGACCGGAGCCGGCACGGCCACCGGGGCCGGCGTCACCGGCGGCGCGACCGGCGCTTCGGGCGCCGGGTCCGCCGGCCGCTCGGCCAGCTTCTGGCGCGACCAGCGCGAGAAGAAGCCTTCGCCGGCAGCCATCAGCGCCGCTCCTCGGGACGCTTGAACGAGGCCGGGCGCTTGCGCTCCTTGGGCTCGGGCCGGTAGTTCTGCTCGGTGTAGGCGGCAAGCCACTCGCGCACGTCTTCGGGCAGCGGCAGGTTGTCGACGCGCTCCTGCGCATCGAGCAGCCGGCCCGCCTCGTTGTACGACAGGGTCACGAGCTCGGGCCGGGCGCGCGACGCGTCCTCATCGTCGATGCGCCACATCACGAACCACACCGGCGCGCCGCTGCTGAGGTTGAGGTAGTAGCCCTCGCCCTCGTCGCGAAACAGCTCGACCGTGAAGCCGGGGTGCAGGAAGCGCGCGAGCTTGCCGTCGTCGTGCAGCAGCACCGGCTCGTTCACCGCGCCGGGCAGCAGCGGTTGCGGCAGCACCTCGGCGACGCGAAAGCGCCAGTCCTCCCAGTGGTTGGGCCGCGCTTCGCGCTCGATCACGACCGCGACCTGGATGGATGGGCGCTCGCTCGACATCTCGAGCTCCTCGGCGCGGTCAGGTGGTCTTCGAGATGGAGATCGTCGGGAACTTGGCCGAGTAGTCCTTGGCCTTCTCGGCGATCTTCACCGCGACCTGGCGCGCGACGGACTTGTACAGCGCGGCGATCTCGCCGTCCGGGTCGCTCACGACGCTGGGCCGGCCGGCATCGGCCTGCTCGCGGATGCGCAGGTCCAGCGGCAGCGCACCGAGGTGGTCGACGCCGTACTCGGCGGCCATCTTCTTGCCGCCGTCCGCGCCGAAGATGTGCTCGGCATGGCCGCAGTTCGAGCACACGTGCACCGCCATGTTCTCGACCACGCCGAGGATGGGCACGCCCACCTTCTCGAACATCTTCAGGCCCTTCTTCGCGTCGAGCAGCGCAATGTCCTGCGGCGTCGTGACGATGATCGCGCCGGTCAGCGGCACGCGCTGGCTGAGCGTGAGTTGGATGTCGCCGGTGCCCGGCGGCATGTCGACGATCAGGTAGTCGAGGTCGTTCCAGTTGGTCTGCTTGAGCATCTGCTCGAGCGCCTGCGTGGCCATCGGGCCGCGCCAGATCATCGGGTTGTCGGGCTCGATCAGGAAGCCGATCGACATCACCTGGATGCCGTAGTTCTCCAGCGGCTCCATCGTCTGGCCGTCGGCGCTCTCGGGCCGGCGGTCGATGCCCAGCATCATCGGCTGGCTGGGGCCGTAGATGTCGGCGTCGAGCATGCCCACGCGCGCGCCCTCGGCGGCCAGCGCCAGCGCGAGGTTGACCGCGGTGGTGCTCTTGCCGACGCCGCCCTTGCCGGAGGCGACGGCGACGATGTTCTTCACGCCGGGCAGCAGCTGGACGCCGCGCTGCACCGAGTGCGGGATCACGCGCGTGGCGATCTGCACGCTGACGTTGCCGATGCCGGGCACCGTGCGCGCCGCGTCGATCAGCAGCTTGCGCAGCGAAGCGATCTGGCTCTTGGCCGGGTAGCCGAGTTCGACATCGAAGGAGAGGTCGGCGCCGTCGAGGCGCAGGTTCTTCAGCTGCTTCGTCGAAACGAAGTCGCGGCCGGTGTTCGGATCGGTGACGGTCTTGAGCGCGTCGAGGACGGCGGCTTCGGTCGGCATGGAGCGGGGAATGCAGGTCACTGCATATCTGGGACAACGACGGTCGAGTCTAGCCGAGCCCTCCTGCGAGAGCCGGTGCGATGCGTCACTGCCCTGCGTCGCGCAGGGGCAGGGAAATCCAGAACACCGCGCCCTGACCGGGGCCCGAGGCGTCGAGGCCGATCTGGCCGCCCATCTGCTCGATCAAGGCCTTGCTGATCACCAGTCCGAGGCCGGTGCCGCCCTTCTTGCGGGTGTTGAGGTCGTCGGCCTGCGCAAAGGGCTCGAACAGCCGCGGCACGAAATCCGGGGGCACGCCCGGGCCGCTGTCGGTCACCACCACGCGGCCGAGGCCGGCCTGCGCGCGCACGACGACGTTGACGTCGGTGAGCGCCGGCGAGAACTTGATGGCGTTGGACAACAGGTTCGTCAGCACCTGCGCGAGCCTCAGCGGGTCGGCCGTCACGGGCACCGGCACCAGCTGGCGCTCGAGCGTGACGCGCACCTGCTGCTGGGTGGCGATGGCCTCGCAGGCGTCGATCGCCTGCTTGACGGCCTCGGCGAGGTCGAGCGGGACCGGCGTCATGCGCATTTCGCCGGCGCGCAGCTTCTCCAGGTCGAGGATGTCGTTGACCAGCGCGACCAGCCGCTCGCTGTTGGTGTGCGCCAGCTTGACCAGGCGCTGCGCCGGCGCCGGCAGCTCGCCGGCGGCGCCGTCGGTCAGCATGCTCAACGAGCCGCGGATGCTGGTCAGCGGCGTGCGCAGCTCGTGGCTGACCATCGAGACGAAGTCGCGCTTCATGCGCTCAACGCGCTCGACCTCGCTCAAGTCGCGCACGATGCACACGCCCAGCCGGTCGCCGTCGATGCGCGCGCGCACCAGCGCCACGTCGGCCGCGAAGCGCGAGGCCGTGCGCCCGCCCGTCTCGGCGGCGCGCACGCCTTCGACCGTGATGCGATGCGCGGTCCAGGGCTCGAGGAGGAAGCGCGAGTCCTCCGGCGTCTCCTGGACCGGCTCGTCGGGCTGGGTCGTCGGCCAGTGCAGCTCGGCCTCGAGTTCGGGCATCAGCTCGGTGATCGGCGCGCCGGTCACCGAGGCGCGGCTTCGGCGGAACATCGCCTCGCCGGCCGGATTGAGCCACTGCACCTGGCCTTGCTCGCCGAAGGCGATCACCGCGTCGGGCAGGTGGTCGAGCACCATGCGCAGCCGGCGCTGCGACTCGCGCAGGCGCTGCTGGCTGACGGCGCGCACCTCGCCCTCGAGCCGCAGGCGGCGGTTCGAGTCGACCAGCTGGCGCGTGAAGCTGCGCACCGCCAGCGTCGCGAGCACGCCCAGCAGCACGGTCGCCGCGGCCAGCAGGAACAGCATGCGGCGGCTGGACTCCGTTGCTGCCTCCAGCCGCGTCTCGCGCTCGGTCGCGAGCGTCATCTCGGTGGCCTGCATCGAATCGAGCGTGGCGACGATCTGGTCGCGCATCGGCTGGCCGATGCGCGCCTGCGAGAGCACCTGCGCGGCGCCGAGCTTGAGGCCGCGGGTGCAGGCCTCGCGCAGCGGGGTGTCGTAGGCCTGCTGCCAGTCGTCGATCAGGCCGGCGAGCCGCTTCGCGCGCTGCGCCTGCGCCGGGTTGTCGGCCACCAGCTGCGCCAGCTGGGCCGCGCTGTTCGCACGCTGCGCCACCGGGCGCGGCAGCGCCAGCGGCGGCCCGCCGGTCGACGCGCACAGCGCCAGCGCGGCGCCGGGCTGCGTCTGCTCGCGCAGCTCGGCGATCGCCGCCAGCACCTGCTCGCTGCGCGTGCGCCAGCGCTGCGCCTCGCGCAGCTCGTCGTAGGCGTTCCAGGTCGAGGCCAGCAGCACCAGCAGGCAGATCACCAGCGCGGCGAAGGCCGCCGGAAGGCGCCACACCAGGCTGCTGCCGGGCACGTAGGTCGAGCGCCGCCGCGCATCGCGCGGCCAGCCGGAGTCGTGCATCGGCCGGTTCATCTCAGCTTGGCGGCACGCCGCCGGGTTGGCCGCTGCCGCGGCGCGCCATCTCGCCCCAGCGCTGCTCGCGGCGCGTGGCCCACTGCGCGAGGCCGACGATGCGCCACCAGGTCTGCAACTGCCGGTAGCCGATGTTCTCGAACACGATGGCCGCCAGCAGCTGCATCAGGTGGCGCGGCTTCGGGTAGGTGCGAAACGCCAGCTCCTCGAGCAGCAAGGCGCTGGCCGACAGCATCATGCCCATGCCGATGGCCAGCAGCAGGAAGGACCCGAACGCGGCCCAGGAGATCAGCCCGGTCAGCACCAGGAAGCTCATCACCACGTAGCCGGCCAGCTCGATTACCGGGCCCAGGCCCTCGAACAGCAGCGTCAGCGGCAGTGCCAGCCAGCCGACCACGCCGGCGCGGGGGTGGAAGAACAGCTGGCGATTGGCCCAGCTGCATTCCATCAGGCCGCGCTGCCAGCGCGTGCGCTGGCTGCGCAGCACCTTGAAGGTCTCGGGCGCCTCCGTCCAGCACACGGCGTCGGGCGCGAAGGTGATGCGGTAGTCGCGCCGCGCGAGGCGGTTCAGGCGGTGCAGGCGCAGCACCATCTCCATGTCCTCGCCGATCGTGGTGGTGGAAAAGCCGCCGGCCTCGATCAGGCTGGCGCGCCGGAACAGGCCGAACGCGCCCGAGATGATCAACAGGCCGTTGACCGGCACCCAGCCCATGCGCCCGTAGAGGAAGCCGCGCAGGTACTCGACCACCTGGATGCGCGCGAGCCAGCTCGAGGGCACGTCGACCCTCTGCAGGAAGCCCTGCGCGATGG
This sequence comes from Caldimonas sp. KR1-144, assembly GCF_049446155.1. Lineage (NCBI taxonomy): Bacteria > Pseudomonadati > Pseudomonadota > Betaproteobacteria > Burkholderiales > Sphaerotilaceae > Caldimonas > Caldimonas sp. KR1-144. Next base: position 22,331 of record NZ_JBMSEE010000007.1, on the reverse strand, counting down.
TGCAGCCGTTCGAGATGCGCACCGTGCCGCCGCAGGCGATCACGCGGCTGTCTTCCATGAAGGGCCGCGCGATGCGCCGCAGGCTGTCGCGCTGCAGCACCGAGTCGGCATCGACGGCGCAGATCAGGCCGTGGTGCGCGGCGTTGATGCCGGCGTTGACGGCGTCGGAGCGCCCGCCGTTGGTCTTGTCGATCACGCGCAGGTGCGGATGCTGCGGGCTGCGCCACAGCCCGCGCACCGGCGCGACCGGGATCGAGACGCGGTAGGCCTCCGGGAAGAGCTGCAGGCCGAACTCGCGCTTGAGGACCTCCATCGTGTCGTCCTTCGAGCCGTCGTTGACGACGATGACCTCGTAGTCCGGGTAGTCCAGCTGCAGCAGCGAGCGCACCGAGGCGCTGATCGTCGCCGCCTCGTTGTAGGCCGGCACGACGATCGCGATGCCGGGCTCGAGGCCCGCGCTGTAGCCCGGCAGCGCGGCCAGCTTGCTGTGCACGCTCTCGCGGCCGATCAGGCGCAGCGCGACGACGTTGAGCGCCACGTACAGCAGGTTCAGCCCGGTGAAGTAGCTGACGAACAGCCACGACAGCCAGACCAGCCAGCGCAGGTCCATCCCCGACGCATCGAACCACGGCCAGCCGGCCAGCCAGTCGGCGATCACCGCGCCACCCCCTGCATCGCCGGCTCGCCCCCGATCGACATCGAGGCCTCGGCGCAGACGTGGTCGAGCATGTCGCGCGCGAAGCGGTCGCGCAGCCCGGCGCGCAGCGCGGCCAGGGCGACGCGGTCGGTGCCCGGCAGGGCCAGCAGCGCCTGCGCGGCGCGGTAACGCACCCACCAGTCGCGGTCGGCCATCAGCGCGGTGAGCAGGGAGCGGTCGGCCGCGGTGCCGATGCGCCCGAGCGCAACGGCGGCCGCCGAGCGCACCAGCGCATCGGCATGGCGTGCCAGTTCGCGCACGCGCGCCAGCGCGTCGGGCCCGTGGATCTGCCGCAGCGCCACCGACAGCACCTGCGGGTCGTCGCTGCGCTCGACCAGCTGCTGCAAGACACTGCCCATGCGCGGCGACTCCGCGAAGCGCAGCAGGCGCAGCAGGCGCAGCTGGGCCTCGCCTGCGGCGCCGAGCAGGCGCTCCATGAAGGCCGGCGCGACCGCGTCGGCGCCGGCGTCGCGCAGCAGCGTGCCCACGCGCGCGGCCGGCCAGTCGGCGCGGCGCAGGAACTCGTCGAGCACCAGCGGCGCAGCCGCCACGGCGTCGATCTGCAGCAGCGCACGCGCCGCGGCCAGGCTCACCAGCGCCTGCGTGTCGTGCAAGGCGGCCTGCAGCCGCGCGACGTCGCCGGCGCGGCGCAGGTGGCCCAGCGTCGCCAGGCCGAGCACGCGCTGCGCGAGCTTGCCGCGCTCGGCCCAGCGCGCCGCACGGGCATGGAAGTCGAGCCGCTCGGCCAGCGCGTTGAGGCCGTCGTGGGCGCTGCCGCGCACGCCGTCTTGCATCTGGTTCCACAGCAGCAGCACGTCGCCGAACTGCGCGCCGCGCAGCGGCGGCAGCGGCGGCGTTTCGCCGAGCGCGGCCTGTGCCAGCAAAGGCCGCCAGGTGGCCTGTGCCGCGGCGATCTCGCGCGCGCGACGCAGCCCGCGCAGACGCATCGCCAGCACCTGCAAGACGATGCCCAGCGCGACGACGAGCGCCGAGGCGCCGATCGCCACCGCGACCTGGAGTTCGAGGTCAGAAGTCGCGCTGGACACCGAGCCGCACTCCGTTGCGGTGGTAGCTGTCGCCGGTGGTGATCGCGCCGTCGGCGTAGCGCGCCTGGATGTCGCCGTTGCGCGTGCTGGACAGGGCCCAGCTCAGCGACCAGGCGGCGTCGAGCGGGTGCACGCCGACCAACGCGACCGTGAAGCTCGTGATCGAGAAGATGGCCGACGGCCGGCTCGCGGTCGGCGGCAGGTTCTCGAACTCCTGGCCGCCGGCGAGCACCGCGCCGACGCGCCCGCGCTCGTCGGCATAGAAGCGGTCGATCTGCAGGCGGGCCGTGCCGCCGGACTCGCCCCCGTCGAGCCGCACCCGACCGACGCCGGCCGCGAAGCGCCACGCGCCGACATAGCGCTCGACGTTGAGCATCGCGGCGCTGCTGCCGACCACGCGTTCGGTGCCGGCGATGCTGGTGTCGACCAGGTCGGCGCGGTCGAAGAGCTGGCGGCTGGCCTCGAGGCCGACGACCCAGCCGTCGGCCAGCACGCGCGCCGCACCGAGCCGCACGCCCCAGCTGGGCAGGGCCTCGTGCGTGGGACTCAGCGTCAGCGCAGCCGAGCCGATCCAGTCGCCCGCGGGCAGCACGGCGGCGAAGCCGAACTCGGTGTCCTTGGCCTGGTAGCGGTCGGTGCGCCGCACGCTGACCTCGCCGAGCAGGCGCTCGGGCGTGCGCACGCGCAAGGCCGCGTCGTACTGGCGCCAGGTCGGCGCGCCGCTGGTGAAGTCTTCCGCGCCGGCGCCGAGCTCGCCTTGCCATTGGAGCTGCGCCTGCGCGGCCGCCGCGAAGCACAGGCCGGCCGCCGCCAGCCCGAAACGAAGGCCCCGCGTCATTGCGCATCCCTGCGTGCTGCGCACTCCGGAATTCGCCTTGGGAGCGGCCCTGCGGCTCATGCCGCCGCGCGCACCAGACGGCGCACCCTCGCGAGCAGCTCCTGCGGCTGGAAAGGCTTGACGACGTAGTCGTTCGCGCCGGCCTCGAGCGCGCGCACGATGTCGCGCTCGAGCGACTTGGCGGTCAGCATCACGACCGGCGTCTGCGCCCAGGCCGCGTTGCCGCGCATGTCGGCCAGCAGCGCGAGGCCGTCGCGCTGCGGCAGCATCGAGTCGAGCACGACCAGGGCCGGCGACGCCTGGCTGGCGATGTGGCGGCGCGCTTGCTCGCCGTCGGCGATGAGCTGGACCTGATGGCCTTCGCGCTCCAGCATGAACGCGAGCAGCTCGGCGATGTTGTCGTCGTCTTCGATGACCAGGATATTTGCCATGAGGGGCGGGGCGAGGGCTGGCTGAGGCTGGCAGCGCGGAAGTGCCCGCGCCACCCGGATTATCCCGGGCGATGCCTACAATCGACCGAGATTTGTCGCTCGTGCCGCCACAGATCAGAACGACCGCAGATCCAACGCCCGCGCCCATGCCCCGTCAGCTGTTCGTCACCACCGCCTTGCCCTACGCCAACGGGCACTTCCACATCGGCCACATCATGGAGTACATCCAGGCCGACATCTGGGTGCGCTTCCAGCGCATGCAGGGCCACACGGTGCACTTCGTCTGCGCGGACGACGCCCACGGCGCGCCGATCATGATCGCCGCCGAAAAGGCCGGCAAGACGCCGCAGGCCTTCGTTGCCGAGATCGCCGCCGGCCGCAAGCCGTATCTCGACGGCTTTCACATCGGCTTCGACAACTGGCACTCGACCGACGGCCCCGAGAACCACGAACTCGCTCAGGACATCTACCGCCGCCTGCGCAAGGAAGGCCTGATCTTCACGCGCCAGATCGAGCAGTTCTTCGATCCGGTCAAAGGCATGTTCCTGCCCGACCGCTACATCAAGGGCGAATGCCCCAAGTGCGGCGCGAAGGACCAGTACGGCGATTCCTGCGAGGTCTGCGGCGCGGTCTACGGCCCGACCGAGCTGAAGAACCCGTACTCGGCGCTGTCGGGCGCGACGCCGGTGATGAAGTCGAGCGAGCACCATTTCTTCCAGCTCAGCTCGTCGCGCTGCCTCGACTTCCTGAAAGACTGGACGCAAGACGGCAAGCTGCAAAGCGAGGTCGCCAACAAGGTGCGCGAGTGGTTCGCGGTCGACGAGGCCGGCCACGGCGGCCTGGGCGACTGGGACATCTCGCGCGACGCGCCCTACTTCGGCATCGAGATCCCCGACGCGCCGGGCAAGTACTTCTACGTCTGGCTCGACGCGCCGGTCGGCTACCTGGCCTCGCTGAAGAACTGGTTCGACAAGGGCGGCGCGAAGGCGAAGTACGGCGAGGCGCGCAGCTTCGACGAGTTCATTGCCGATCCGGCGGTCGAGCAGTACCACTTCATCGGCAAGGACATCACCTATTTCCACACGCTGTTCTGGCCGGCGATGCTGAAGTTCAGCGGCCGCAAGCTGCCGAACAACGTCTTCGTGCACGGCTTCATCACCGTCAGCGGCGAGAAGATGAGCAAGAGCCGCGGCACCGGCATCTCGCCGCTTCGCTACCTGGAGCTCGGCATGAACGCCGAGTGGCTGCGCTACTACATCGCCGCCAAGCTCAACGCCCGCGTCGAGGACATCGACTTCAACCCGGACGACTTCGTCACGCGCGTCAATTCGGACCTGATCGGCAAGTACGTCAACATCGCCAGCCGCGCCGCGGGCTTCATCGCCAAGCGCTTCGACGGCCGCCTGAGCGGCGACCTCGGCGCCGAAGGCGACGCGCTGGTCTCGGCGCTGTCCGACGCGCGCGAATCGGTGGCTGCGCTCTACGAGCAGCGCGAGTACGGCAAGGCGCTGCGCGAGATCATGCTGCTGGCCGACCGCGTCAACGAATACGTCGACCAGCACAAGCCCTGGGAGCTGGCCAAGAACCCGGAGCATGCGGCCGCGCTGCACCACGCCTGCAGCACCTGCATCGAGGCCTTCCGCCTGCTGACCGTCTACCTGAAGCCGGTGCTGCCGGCGCTGGCGCGGCAGGTCGAGGCCTTCCTGCGCATCGAGCCGCTGCGCTTCGCCGACGCCGCACAGCGCCTGGGCGCGCAGGCCATCGGCAGCTACCAGCACCTGATGCAGCGCGTCGACACCAAGCAGCTCGACGCGCTGTTCGAGCCGCCCGCGCCGGCCGCGCCCGAGCAGGCCTCGCCCGGCGGCGAGGAGATCGCGCCGGTCATCACGATCGACGACTTCGCCAAGATCGACCTGCGCATCGCGAAGATCGTCGACGCCGAGCATGTCGAGGGCAGCGACAAGCTGCTGCGCCTCACGCTCGACGTCGGTGAGGGCCGCACGCGCAACGTCTTCTCCGGCATCAAGAGCGCCTACAAGCCGGAAGAGCTGGTCGGCAAGTTCACCGTGATGGTGGCCAACCTCGCGCCGCGCAAGATGAAGTTCGGCCTCAGCGAAGGCATGGTGCTGGCCGCCAGCCATGCCGACGAGAAGGCGAACCCGGGCCTGTACGTGCTCGAACCCTGGCCGGGCGCGACGCCCGGCATGCGGGTGCGCTGAGCGCCCGGCGCCGGGTTCGCCGGCGCTCCCGTCAACCGTGGTGCTTCGCCGCCGGCTTGTGCACGGCCTGCGGCTTCCCGGCGTGGCCCTTGGCCGCCGGGTGGTGCTCGTCGTGGGGATGTCCGTGGGGGTGCCCGTCGTGGGCATGCTCGCGATGCGCTTCGGGCGGACGTTCGGTGTGGTCCTTCACCGCATGCGTCGCGCCGTGCGCCTTGACCGCGGCGATGCCCTCCTCGCAGGTCGCGACGTCGGCGTAGAGCTGACTGGTGCCGATCACCTCGTGGTTGGCCGAGCGCAGGTCGAAGTAGGGCCTGCCGTTCGAGGCCACCTTGCGCTCGTAGTGGGCGTCGGCATGGGCCGACTTGCGCACCGCCTCGATGCCCTCCTCGGCGGCGCGGCGCGACCCGTACTCCTGGCTCATCAAGATGGTCTCGGCGTTGCCCGACTTCAGGACGAACCTGAATTGGCCGTGGGCGTTCTTGCTCAGTTCGAACCAGCCGGTCGACGACATGGCGCTCTCCTCGTGGGTTGCGTGGGTCGCGGAACGCCCGCGCCCTGTCGACGAATTCTGCGAAGCGCGCGCCGCGCCGCGGCCACCGGATGACCGGCAAGCGGCTCGGGAAATGACCGAGTCCGGGCCCCAGGAAGGCTCAGGCCGCAGCGACCGCGCGCAGCAGCCGCCCGGCGCCGGCGCGCAGCGTCTCGCGGTGCAGCGCAGGCAGGGCCTCGAGCCGGCGGCGCAGCTCGGCCGCGCCGCCGCGCGGCGGGCAGTCGCGTCCGGCGAACGCGATCAGGTTGCCGCCGGCCTCGGCGCCGACGACCACCAGGCGGTGCTCGAACGAGCGCTCGATGCGCTCGACGATCGCCGCGCACTGCTCGTGGTCGGCATGCAGGTTGACGACCATCACGCCGGCATCGGCCAGGCGCGCGCGGCAGTCGTCGTAGAAGCGCTGCGTGCACAGCGCCTCGGGCTGACCGTCGTAGTTGAAGCCGTCGACCAGCAGCACGTCGACCGGCGCGCCCGGCTGCGCCACCACGTCGGCGCCGTCGGCGCACAGCACGCGAAAGCGCTCGCCGTCGGGCGGCACGAGGAACTCGTCGCGCAACGCGATCACGTGCGGATTGATCTCGGCCACCGTGATGTCGACGCCCGCCAGGTGGCGGTGGCAGTACTTCGGCAGCGAGCCGCCGCCGAGCCCGACCATCAGCATCGAGCGCGGCTCGGGCACGAACAGCAGGAAGCCCATCATCGCGCGCGTGTAGTCGAGGTCCAGCGCGTAGGGATCGTCGCGGCGCATGCGGCTTTGGATCGCCGAGATCTCGAAGTGCAGCGCGACGCCGCGCTCGTCCTCGTAGACGAAGGGCCGCACGCGGTCCGGGTCGGCCTCGGGGAAGTCCTCGAACACCAGCGGCTCGTCGTCGGTCACGCGAGCACTCCCTGGCGCAGGTCGCGCAGCAGCGGCGGCGCGGCCATTGCCGTCAGCAGCGCCGCGAACGGCACCGTGGCCGCGAAGCCGATGCGCTTGAACGCCACCGCGCCGACCAGTCCGCCGATGAAGAACAACGCCAGGATCGCGAGGTGCACGCGCAGCTTCTCCCGGTTGGCCACCACCATGTGCCGCGCGTTCGCCTCGGGGGTGCGGTTCCAGTAGAACAGCCGCCCCAGCTCGATGCCCAGGTCGGTGATCACGCCGGTCATGTGCGTGGTGCGGATCTCGGCCTGCGAGATCTTGGTGACGATGGCGTTCTGCAGCCCCATCACGAAGCACAGCAGCAGCACCGTCGACGGCACGAACACGTCGACGAGCAGCTCGAGGTTGGCGCCCAGCAGGCCGAACAACAGCAGCAGCGCGGCTTCCAGCGCCAGCGGCAGCGCGAACTCGCCGTGCAGCCGGCGCCGCCGCGCCCAGTTGACCAGCACCGCCGTGGTCGCCGCGCCGAGCACGAAGGCCAGCAGCGACGAGACGCCCGCCATGGCGAGCAGCAGTTGGCCGAGCACGAGGTCGTCCGCGATCGCCGAGACGATGCCGGTCATGTGCGAGGTGTAGCGCTGCACCGCCAGGAAGCCCCCGGCATTGATCGCCCCGGCCACGAAGGCCAGCACGCCGCCGAGCTGACGGTTCGCGCCGCGCGTGCGCACGGGCGTCGTCAGGCGGTGCAGGAACTCGACGGGCATCGCGGTCACCGGGTACGGCATCGGTCGCACACAAGCACCTACGCAGGCACGCCGGTCTCATGGGACTTGAATGCGTATAAGATTAACATATCATGCACACATGGAACTGAAGACCGCGCGGCTCACGCTGCTGATCGACCCGGCCAAGAAGGCCGCCTTCGAGCAGCTGTGCGCGGCGCAGGACCTCACGCCTTCCCAGGTCGTGCGCCAGCTGATCCGCGACTACCTCGCGCAGCACGGCGTGGGCTACGTGCCCAGCGGCACGGCGGCGAGCCGCCGCGGGCGGCCCGCAAGGCGCTGACGCCGGCGGCGGCCGCGATGAACCTCCAGCGCTTCCGCCCCCGCCTGCTCGACAGCCTTCACGGCTACGACCGCCACCGCCTGTTCGCCGACCTGGGCGCCGGCATCACGGTCGGCATCGTCGCGCTGCCGCTGGCGATGGCTTTCGCGATCGCCTCCGGCCTCAAGCCCGAACAGGGGCTCTTCACGGCCATCATCGCGGGCTTCCTGATCGCGGCGCTCGGCGGCTCGAACGTACAGATCGGCGGCCCGGCGGGGGCGTTCATCGTCATCGTCTACGGCATCGTCGAGCGCTACGGCCTGGCCAACCTGCTGATCGCGACCATGCTGGCCGGCGTGCTGCTGTTCGCGTTCGGGCTGCTGCGCCTGGGCGGCATGGTGAGGTTCATCCCGGTCAGCATCGTGATCGGCTTCACCAACGGCATCGCGGTGCTGATCGCGCTGTCGCAGGTCAAGGACCTGCTGGGCCTGTCGATCGACAAGCTGCCGGCCGACTTCTTCTCACAGATCGGCACGCTCGCAAGCCATCTCGACAGCTTCAATCCGGCCGCGTTCGCGATCGGCGCCGGCACGGCCGCCGGCCTGTTCCTGTGGCCGCGGCTGTGGGGTGGGCCGGCGCCGCTGGTCGGCGCGCTGACGGCGGGGCGCGCCGGGCGCATCGCCGCGCGCACGCCGGGGCCGATCATCGCGCTGGTCTCGATGACGGCGCTGGTCGCGTGGCTGGAGCTGCCGGTCGAGACCATCGGCAGCCGCTTCGGCGGCATCCCGCGCGCGCTGCCGGCCTTCGACTTCCCCGAGTTCAGCTGGGCCACCGTCAAGCAGCTGTTCATCCCGACGCTGACGATCGCGCTGCTCGGCGCGGTGGAGTCACTGCTGTGCGCGCGCGTGGCCGACAACGTCAGCGAGCTGCCGCGCCACGATCCGAACCAGGAGCTGATGGCGCAGGGCATCGCGAACTTCGTCGTGCCCTGGTTCGGCGGCATGCCCGCCACCGGCACGATCGCGCGCACCGTCACCAACGTGCGCGCCGGCGCGAGCACGCCGGTCTCCGGCATGGTGCACGCGGCCACGCTGCTGGCCATCGTGCTGGTCGCAGCGCCGCTGGCGTCCGCCGTGCCGCTGGCGGTGCTCGCCGGCATCTTGCTGTTCGCGGCCTGGAACATGGGCGAGTGGCGCGAGTTCGCGCGGCTGCGCCATTTCAGCCTCGGCTACCGCACCATCCTGCTCGGCACCTTCGCGCTGACGGTGATCTTCGACCTCACGGTCGCCGTCGAGGTCGGCCTGGTGCTGGCCTGCGTGTTCTTCATCTGGCGCATGGGCAGCCTGTTTCGCGTCGAGCCACTGGAGACCGGCGCGCCGGCCGGCGTGGTGGTGCGAAGGCTCTACGGCGCGCTGTTCTTCGGCGCCGTGGGCCGGCTCGAGCGCCTGGCCGAAGAGCTGCCGGCCGACGCGCGCGTGCTGGTGCTCGAGATGCACCAGCTGATCTCGATGGACAGCTCGGGCCTGGACGCGCTGGAGCAGCTCGAACGCGCGCTCGCGCGCCGCGGCATCGAACTGCGACTGGCGGCGCCGAACGAGCAGCCCGCCTCGCTGATGCGCCGCGCCGGCTTCGCGCAGCGGCTCGGCGACGCGCGCATCGCGCCCGATCTCGCCAGCGCGCTCAGCGCCAGTACGGCTGCACCTTGCGCCAGCGCTTGAGCGCGCGGCCGATGTCGGCGTGCAGCGCATCGCGCTGCGCGTCGAGCCAGCCCAGCGCATAGAGCGCCTGCGGCTGCGACGGCGCCAGGGCCGCGACCAGCGCACGCGCGCTGGCGTGGTCGTTGAAGGCGCCCAGCGCGTCCTGCAGGCGCGCCAGCGAGCGCGCGTAGCGGCGCGCCGCGCGCGAGCCGAACCACGGCTCGGCGAACTCGGTCGCGTAGCGCAGCCGCTTGAGCCGCTTGCGCAAGGCATGCAGCGCCGCATCGTCGAGCGACTCGAAGCGCTTCGCGTCGCGCGTCGTGCGCCGATGCCAGGCATCGAGCCGCTCGGCGACCCGCGCGCGCGCCGTCGCGCCGGCCGGCCCGGCGGGCTCGGCCTCGAAGGTCTGGCCGATGAGCTGCAGCCACAGCCGCGACGCCTCGGGCCGGCGCAGCAACGCGCTCGGCTCGTCCGCTGCCGCTGGCGGCGGCACCAGCGGCGGCAGGCCCGCGGCCTCCAGCGTTGCCGCAACCAGCGGCCCCCAGCCCTGGGCCATCACGTCCGCGTCTCGCGTGACGCCGAGCGCGCGAAACAGCTCGGCGGCCTGCGCGAGAAAGGGCGCGGCGTCCGGCCCGACGCTCGGCGGCACGCCCGGCCAGCCCGCGCACAGTCGCGCGGCGCTGCGCAGCCGCCGCAGCGCGACGCGCAGCTGGTGCACGTGTTCCGGCTGGCCCGTGCCGGCCGCCAGCTCGCTGGCGTTCGGCAGCGCTTGCGCCAGGCAGGCCTCGACGAAGGCGCGCCAGGCCTGGCTGGGCGACGCATCGGCCGGCAGCGAAGCGGTCGCGCCGGCCTTCACCGCAGCCGCCTGCAACTCGCCGCGCGCCAGCCGGTCGCCGCGCTCGGCCTTGCTGCGGCTGTCCAGCCACAGGCCGTGGGCGTCGATCCAGCGCTGGGCGGTGTCGAACACCGCGCGCGGCGAGCCCGAGAGCAGTTCGATCTCCAGCTCGCGCACCGGCCAGCGCCGCGGCTCGCCGCCGGCCGGGTCGTCGGCGACGATCTCGCCGACGTCGAGCGCCAGCTCGACCTGGCCGAAGCGGGTGCGCCTGCGCGTGAGGCTGCGCGTGATGTCGGTGCGGTAGCGCTCGACCAGCGGCGCCTGCGCGGCCGCCAGCACCGCGGCCAGCGCCTCGCCCATCGGCGTGCCGGCGTGGCGCGCCGGATCGATCGCCGGGCGCGTGCCGGGCGGCGCGTCGACCGCCACGTTGTGCTCGCCGCGCGCGGTGGCATGCAAGGGGCCGAGCTTGATCGTCTGCACCCAGCGGCGGCCCTCCTTGCGCAGCCGCAGCGCGATGCCGGCCGCCGCCAGCGCGCGCTCGGGCGTGTCGACATAGACAGCCTGCAAACGCATGCGCGAGTGCCGCGCGGCGGTGGCGGCCAGCGCGCGCCTGAGCCCCGGCAAGGCAGCCGGCGCGACCTGCAGACGCAACTCGATCTCCTGCAGGGATCCATCGTTCATGGGGCGACTTCCGGGACAGCTCGTGCCGATAATCGCATGCGGCTTCCACCGATCCGATGAACCACCGACCATGAGCTTTCTCGACCAGCTCAAGCAGCAGGCCCAGGCCCGGCAGGCGCAGGACCGCCAGGACCACGCCGAGATCGAGCGGCGCATGGGCATGACCGAAGCCGCCTGCGCGGGCGCCTGGCGCTACCTCAACGACCTCGGCCGCCAGCTCGACGTGCTGCAGCCCGTCTCGCGCCAGCGCTACATGATCGACGCGCGCTGCGTGGTCGAAGGACTGCCGATGGTCGACTTCGTCGGCGACATCCGCAAGCAGCGCGTGCAGCTCGGGCCGCTGGCCGAGCGCGACCTGGTGCACCACGTGGTGCTGCGCGCGACGCTGCGCTCGGGCCGCGAGGTCGAGCTGTCCAAAGACTTCCCGCCCGAGATCGAAAAACTCGAGGGCCGCCTGGCCCAGGCAGGCATCCAGTGCCTGGGCGAGCGCGAGCGCGACGCCGAGAGCGGCCACTTCCGCGCGATGCACTACCGCTTCAGCCCGGACATCGTGCTCGCCGTGCGGGTGCTGCCGCTGCACGACGAAGGCCAGCTGCGCTTCGAGGTGCAGAACCTCGACGGCCTGTCGACCGTGAGCGCGAGCTTCGCGGCCGCCGAGGTGACCTCGGCGCGGCTGGACGAGCTCGCCAAGTGGTGGGTCGGCGAGCCGCACCGCTTCCTCGACGGCGCGCTGGCCGTGCGCCGGCAGGAACCGCTGTAGGGCCGGCGGGGACGATCGGGCCGCCCGGTAAAATGCCGGGCTCGACCGAAAGCCCATCGCCATGCCGTTCTTCTGGAAGCCCTACAAGTCCGACGCGACGCAGTTCATCGAATCGCTCAAGCAGAAGGACGCCACGCTCGAACGGCGCCAGCGCGAGGGCCGCGGCCTGCTGTGGGACCGCGCGATCGACCGCCAGGCGCTGACCGAGTACCGCGAGGCGCGCGTGCCGCAGCAGCCCTACGTTTATCAGAACAAGGGCTGAGGCCTCCTCCAGGCCCCCTGCCCGGCATGCCATCGTGAGCGACGAGACCCAAGGCCTGGCGCCTGACGACACGGTGCTGCCGCCGCCCGCCGAGGCCGCCGTGCAGGCGCTGCCGGAGGTCGTCGACCAGGTTGCCGCGGTCGCGCGGCTGTACGGCGAGCCGCTGTTCGCGCTGCCGCAGGATCTCTACATCCCGCCGGACGCGCTGGAGGTCTTCCTCGAGGCCTTCGAAGGCCCGCTGGACCTGCTGCTGTATCTCATCCGCAAGCAGAACTTCAACATCCTCGACATCCCGCTGGCCGATGTGACGCGCCAGTACCTGGCGTATGTCGAGCAGATCCGCAAGACCAATCTCGAGCTGGCCAGCGAGTACCTGCTGATGGCCGCGATGCTGATCGAGATCAAGTCGCGCATGCTGCTGCCGCCCAAGAAGAGCGAGGACGGCGCCGAGCCCGAGGATCCGCGTGCCGAGCTGGTGCGCCGCCTGCTGGAGTACGAACAGATGAAGCTCGCCGCGGCGCGCCTCGACCAGTTGCCGGTGCTGGGCCGCGACTTCCTGCGCGCGCAGGTGACGATCGAGCAGTCGCTCGTGCCGCGCTTTCCGGACGTCAACGTCGTCGACCTGCGCGAGGCCTGGCAAGACATCCTCAAGCGCGCCAAGCTGGTGCAGCACCACAAGATCACGCGCGAGGAACTCTCGGTGCGCGAGCACATGAGCATCGTGCTGCGCACGCTGCAGGGCCGGCGCTTCGTCGAGTTCGAGCACCTGTTCGATCCTGCCCGCGGCCAGCAGGTGCTGGTGGTCACCTTCATCGCGATGCTGGAGCTGGCGCGCGAGCGGCTGATCGAGCTGACCCAGGCGGAAGCCTTCGCGCCCATCTACGTGCGTCTGGCCTACCAACCGGCTTGAGCCCCCACGTCCACGTCGCGCACGCACCTTCGCGGTGCTGCATAGAATCCGCGCCCACGCTGCCGAAAGCCCACGGATGAGCAGTCACACCTCCCCCGGCGCGTCCGACGCGCCCACCGCGCGCAAGCCCGTCACGCTGCACCGCCTGCGCGACATGCACGCCCACGGCGAGAAGATCGCGATGATCACCGCCTACGACGCGAGCTTCGGCGCGCTGGTCGACGCGGCCGGCGTCGATTGCATCCTGGTCGGCGACTCGCTGGGCATGGTGCTGCAGGGCCACCCGAGCACGCTGCCGGTCACGCTCGACGACATCGTCTATCACACCAAGAGCGTCGCGCGCGGCAACAAGACCGCCTTCCTGATCGCCGACATGCCGTTCGGCAGCTACCAGGAGAACCCGGTCCAGGCGCTGCGCAATGCCGGCGTGCTGATGGCCGCGGGTGCGCAAATGGTCAAGATCGAAGGCGGCGGCTGGACGCCGGAGACGGTGCGGTTTCTCGTCGAGCGCGGCGTGCCGGTGTGCGCCCACCTCGGCCTCACGCCGCAAAGCGTTCATGCGCTGGGCGGCTACCGCATCCAGGGCAAGGACGAGGCCAGCGCGGCCACGCTGCGCCAGCACGCCAAGGAACTGGCCGACGCCGGCGCCTCGATGATGGTGCTCGAGCTGATGCCCGCCAAACTGGCGCGCCAGGTCCAGGCCGACAACCCGCAGCTGATGACCATCGGCATCGGCGCCGGCCCCGGCACCGCCGGCCAGGTGCTGGTGATGCACGACATGCTGCACGTCACGCGCGGCAAGCTGCCGCGCTTCGTGCGCAACTTCATGGAAGGCGCAGCGTCGATCGAGGACGCGGTGCATCGCTACGTGCTCGCGGTGAAGGACGGCTCCTTCCCCGACGAGACGCTCCATTCGTACTGACATGAACCCCTACGCTTGCGGCGATGCCGCTGCGCTGCCCCCCGAGGGGGCTGGCCGGCCTTGGGGCGGCCCGGCGGCCGGCCGCTCGACCGGAGGTGTGCGATGAAGGTCGTCCACACCATCGCCGAGCTGCGCGCCGCGATCGGCGGGCCGCAGCGAGCCGCCTTCGTTCCGACGATGGGCAACCTGCACGAGGGCCACCTCGCGCTGGTGCGCCAGGCCAAGAGCCTGGCCCGCGCAGGCGAGCCGGTGGTCGTGAGCATCTTCGTCAACCGGCTGCAGTTCGCGCCGCACGAGGACTTTGACCGCTACCCGCGCACGCTGGCGCGCGACTGCGAGCTGCTCGAGCCCGCCGGCTGCGACATCGTCTTCGCGCCCGACGAGCGCGAGCTCTATCCCGAGCCGCAGGGCTACAAGGTCAACCCGCCCGCCGAGCTGGCCGATATCCTCGAAGGCCACTTCCGCCCCGGCTTCTTCACCGGCGTGTGCACGGTGGTGATGAAGCTCTTTCAGATCGTGCAGCCGCGCGTGGCCGTGTTCGGCCAGAAGGATTACCAGCAGCTGATGGTCTTGCGCCGCATGGCGCAGCAGTTCGCGCTGCCGATCGAGGTGGTGGGCGGACAGACGCGGCGCGCCGACGACGGCCTCGCGCTGTCGTCGCGCAACGGCTACCTGAGCGCCGACGAGCGTGCCGAGGCGGTGACGCTCAGCCGGGTGCTGCGCGCGGTGCGCTCGCAGCTCGACGGCGGCGACCGCGATCTGGCAAAGATCGAGCAAGGCGCGCTCGACGCGCTCACGGCGCGCGGCTGGAAGCCGGATTACGTCGCGATCCGCCGTCGCGCCGACCTGCAGGTGCCGACGGCCGAGCAGCTCGCCGCGGGCGAACCGCTGGTCGTGCTGGCCGCCGCCAAGCTGGGCGCGACGCGGCTGATCGACAACCTCGAGCTGTGAGCGACGATCGGGCAGCCGAGTACCTGGCGCTGTCCGTCGTCACGCCCGGTGGCTCGGCGATTGCCTCCGGTCGCAAGACGATCGAGGTTCGAAGCTGGCAGCCGCATTCATTGCCGCTGAAGGACCTGCTGATCATCGAGAACCGGCGACGCCTTGATATCGAGGGCGATTTCGATCCGGATGGCTTCGTGGTCGCGGTGGTCGACGTCGTTTCGATTGCGCCTTGGACCTCGTCCGAGGTTGAACACGCTTGCGCGACATCCTGGGCGCCTGGCTACTGGGCATGGCGCCTGTCGAATGTCCGTCGGGTGGCCTCGCCTTTGCAGGCCGAGGCCCGGCGTGGCCTGTATCAGATCACGCTGCCTCGTGCGCTGTCCGTTCAGGCATGCCTCGCCGCCACCTCTACTCGCTGACCGGCTTCGACGGCCGCTGGGCCGAGCGCCTGCCGCCCGACACGCTCGCGGTGCGCACGCTCGGCGAGACCGATGCCGACGACATCGCGCACCTGATGCTGCGCGCCTACGCCGGCACGATCGACGACGAGGGCAGCGTGATCGAGGATGCCCGGCTCGACGTCGCGCAGTTCTTCTCCGGCACCTGGGGACCGCCGATTCCCGAAGCCTGCGTCGGCCACGAGCGCGACGGCGAACTGGTCGCCGCCTGCCTGCTGTGCGACTGGAACGAGGCGCGCGCCGAGGTCGCGGGGCCGCTGGTCGCCTTCATCCTGGTGGCTCCGACCTGCAAGGGCCAGGGGCTCGGTCGCGGCATCGCGAGTGCCGCGTTGCATCGCTTGGCGGCGCTGAAGCGCGGGCGGGTGCATGCGTTCATCACCGAAGGGAACGTGCCTTCCGAGCGGGTGTTCGCGGCGCTGGGGTTCAAGCGCGAGGATCGGCCGTAATCCCCTCGGGCCCCTCAGGCGAGGCAGTGCTTCTCCGCAAAGGAGACCCGACGTCCTGGCCAGGCTGTGCGCGGCGGGCCGGCGCGGGCGCCTCGGAGGCGTCGAGCAGCACAGCTTCGAGGGGCGGCGCGCGCAGCGCGCCTCGTGATCTGGCTCGCCGATTTGTTTGAGCGAAGCGAACGCAGTGAGCGCAGCGAGTTATGAGGCGCGCCCCTCGAAGCGAGCAGCGCAGAGCAGTCGGCGAAGCCGACCGCCTCCGTGAAGCCGCGACGGCCCGCCGCGCACAGCCTGGCCCCGCGCGCTTGCGCCCAGGAAAAGAGGCGACAACTACTGCCCCCAGCCCTCTTCCCTGCGCTCCTTCCTCTGCGCCCGCTCCTGCGCGAACTGCTCCTCCAGCTGCACGCGGCCCTGCTTGAGCATCGACACCAGCATGTTCTGGTCGCGGTAGTGCGGCCAGAGCTTTTCCACCTGCTCCAGGTTGTGGCGGCGAAAGCGCATCGCGAGCTGACGCGCGCGGTGCGGCTCGAAGCCCATCACCTCGAGCACGCTGCGCCCGCTCATCAGCGCCGAGTCGAGCACCTCGCGTTCGACCATCGTCACGCCGCGCTCGCGCATCTGGTAGTAGTGCTGCACGTTGCGCGCCCGCGCGACCAGCGTGGCCTGCGGAAAGTGCTCGCGCGCGAGGTCGGCGAGCTTGAGGCTTTGCTCGATGTCGTCGATCGCGATCACGATCACCTTGGCCTGCCCGGCGCCGGCGGTGCGCAGCAGGTCCAGCCGCGTCGCGTCGCCGTAGAACACGTTCCAGCCGAAGCGGCGCATGGTCTCGATCTGATCGGCGTCGTGGTCGAGCACGGTCGCCTTCAGGCCGTTGGCGTAGAGCAGGCGGCCGATGATCTGGCCATAGCGGCCGAAGCCGGCCAGGATGATCGGCGCGTCCTGCGGCTCGTCGATCTCCTTGACCTCGGGCAAGGTGCAGTTCGCGTAGCGCGGCAGCACGAAGCGGTCGATCGCCACCAGCAGGAACGGCGTCGCGAGCATCGACAGCGCCACCGCGCCGATCAGCACGCTGCCCGTCTCGGGCGCGAACACGCGCGCGCTCGCCGCCTGCTGGAACACCACGAAGGCGAACTCGCCGCCTTGCGCCAGCAGCAGCGTCAGCACCGGGCGCTCCTGGTAGGGCACGTCCATGCCGCGCGCAATGCCCCACAGCACCACCGCCTTCAGCAGCATGAAGCCGGCCAGGATGGCCAGCACCAGGCCAGGGTTGGCGGCCAGCGCGTCGAAGTCGACCGACATGCCGACCGCGATGAAGAACAGCCCCAGCAGCAGGCCCTTGAAGGGCTCGACGTCGGTCTCGAGTTCGCGCTTGTATTCGCTCTCGGCCAGCAGCACGCCGGCGAGAAAGGCGCCGAGGGCCATCGACAGGCCGACCAGCTGCATCAGCGCCGCGATGCCGACCACCAGGCCCAGCGACGCGGCGGTGAAGAGCTCCGGCGTGCGACTGCGCGCGATCCAGCGCAGGCCGTGGCGCAGCAGCAGCCGACCGCCCAGTACGATGGCCGCGATCACGCCGAGCGCGCGCGCCGCCTCGAGCCAGGCATTGCCGCCGTCGTCCTGCACCAGGCCCAGCAGCGGGATCAGCGCGAGGATCGGGATCGCGGCGACGTCCTGGAACAGCAGGATCGCGAAGCCGGCCTCGCCGGTGCCGGTGCGCATGAGGTTGCGCTCTTCCATCACCTGGAGCGCGATCGCGGTCGACGACAGCGCGAGGCCCAGCGCCGCGACCAGCGCAATGCGCCACGGCACGCCCAGCGCGAGCGCGGCCAGCCCCATCGCCAGCGCGCAGCCGACCACCTGCGCCGAGCCCCAGCCGAAGATCGGCCGGCGCAGCTGCCACAGCCGCCGCGGCTCGAGCTCGAGGCCGACGAGGAACAGCATCAGCACCACGCCGAACTCCGCGAAGTGCAGGATGGTCTCGGGGTCGCTGACCAGCTTGAGGCCATGCGGCCCGATCAGCAGGCCGGCCGCCAGGTAGCCGAGGATGGCGCCCATGCCGAGCGCGCGGGCGAGCGGCACAGCGACGACGGCGGCGCCGAAGAAGACGAGGCTGGTGGAGAGCCAGGGGGTGATGCCGGTGGTCATCGCTGGGGTCCTTTGTGCGCGATGACTCGCGGGTTGGGAGGCCGCCCTGCGGGCGATTGCGGCTGAAGCTGCCCCTGCGGGGCAGGGCCGGGATGTGCGCCCGGCGGCGCACCTACTTTCTTTTGCTTCGCCAAAAGAAAGTAGGCAAAGAAAAGGCGACCCCCGCTCAGGCGCCCACGGCTGCGCCGTGGGTGCCCTGCGGTGCTCGGGAGCGGGAGGTGGCTGCGGAACTCGCCCTTATGCCCGCTGCGCGGGCAACGGAGCTCAAACAGTCCTCGCCATCCCCGCGCTGCGCGCGGGGCAACCTCCCGCCCCCTGCGCTCCTCGGCGCCATCGAGGGGGCCCCTCAACTGCAACACACCCCTGAGCGGGGTTGCGACCGTCTGGCTGGGGCCCCCTCGAAGGCGCCGAGGAGCACAGCGAAGTGGGCGGCGCGCGCCAGCGCGCTTCAACCTCTGACTCGCCGCTTTGTCCGAGCGCAGTGAGCGCAGCGAACGCAGCGAGTTATGCGGCGCGCCCGCTTCGCGAGCACCGCAGGGCACCCGGCGCAGCCGGGCGCCTGAGCGGGGGTCGCCTTTCTTTTGCCTACTTTTCTTTGGCGAAGCAAAGAAAAGTAGGTCGCCCGCCGGGGCGAAATCCCGGCCCTGCCCCGCAGGGGCAGCACAGCGCCGCAGGCGCGCAGCCACCCGCAGGGTGGCATCAATGCAGCAGCCAAGCACGAACCCACTCATGCCACCGCCCTCGCCTCCGCCACCTCCCGCACATCCGCCGGCCGGTCCACATCCGGCACCTCGCAGTCAGGGCAAGCCTCCATGTCCTCCAACTCCGGCCAACGCGGATAACTCGCCAGCCGGTCGCGAAAACGCTGCACGTGCTCGATCAGCAACTCCTGGGCAACCTTGTGCGAGCCGTGCAGCACCATCGGCGGCAGGAAGCGCAGGCCGCACAGCATCGCGGTCTGCTCGTAGGGGTGCAAGAAGGCGTCGAAGAAGTAACGGTTGTAGCCGCTCGGGTGGTAGGCCTCCTGCGAGCCGCCGGTCGAGGCCACCAGCCACAGGTCCTTGCCGCGCAGCGCGGTGCCGCTGCGGCCGTAGGCCCAGCCGTGGGCCAGCACCTCGTCGAGCCACAGCTTCATCAAGGGCGGCATCGAGTACCAGTAGATCGGGTGCTGCCAGACGATGAGGTCGGCCCGCTCGGCGGCGGCCTGCTCCTCGGGCACGTCGAGCACGTAGTCGGGGTAGAGGGCGTAGAGGTCGCGCACCTCCAGCGTCACGCCCACCGGCGGGTCGCGCTGCAGCGCGCGCGCGGCGTCGAGCAGGCGGTGGTTGACGCGCGACAGGCGCAGGTCGGGGTGGGCGCAAAGCACCAGGATGTGCGGCATGGCGGCGGCTTTCGGCGAGACAACGGGCGCAAGTGTGCGTGGAACCGGCGCGACAGGTCTCGCGCAAGGCTGCGGCTACCATAACCGGCGATCCGATTGCCGTCCCCAAACGAGGAGCCAGCGATGCCGGTGTACGTGGTGGCCAATCCGAAAGGCGGCGTGGGCAAGTCCACGCTGTCGACCAACCTCGCGGGCTACCTGGCCCGGCGCGGGCACGCGACGATGCTCGGCGACACCGACCGCCAGCAGTCCGCGCTGACCTGGCTGAAGCTGCGGCCCGAGGCGGCACCGGCGATCGGCACCTGGGACGTCTCGCACGACCACGTGGTCAAGCCGCCCAAGGGCACGACGCACGTCGTGCTCGACACGCCGGCCGGCCTGCACGGCAAGCGCCTCGAAGAGATCATGAAGCTGGCCGACAAGGTGCTCGTGCCGCTGCAGGCCAGCATCTTCGACATCTACGCGACCCGCGATTTCCTCGCCACGCTCATCGAGCGCCGCAAGCACGACAAGGTGGACATCGCCGTGATCGGCAACCGCGTGCGCGACCACACCATCGCCGCCGACCAATTGCGCCACTTCCTCGCCGAGCACCTCGGGCCGCTGAAGATCCCCGTGCTCGGCGCGCTGCGCGACACGCAGAACTACGTGCATCTCGCCGCGCGCGGCCTGACGCTGTGGGACGTGGCGCCCGGGCGCGTGGAGCGCGACCTCGAGCAGTGGCAGCCGGTCGTGCGGTGGTCGGACGCCTGACAGCGCCTTTCGCATCACCTCTCTTCTCTTCTTCTTTTCCCTCTGCCCTTGCCCGCATGAAAGTCTTTGCCCACCTGGCCGACCTGAGGCACATGGTCGGCCAGCCGCTCGGCACGAGCGAATGGATCACCGTCGACCAGGACCGCATCCGCAAGTTCGCCGACGCGACGCTGGATTTCCAATGGATCCACCTCGACGAAGCACGCGCCGCCCAAGGCCCCTTCGGCGGCACGATCGCGCACGGATTTCTGACGCTGTCTTTGCTGCCGGCGTTCTTTGAAAGCGGCTTCTCGGTCGCCGACGCGAAGATGGGCGTGAACTACGGCCTCAACCGCGTGCGCTTCACGGCGCCGGTGCCGGCAGGCAGCCGGCTGAGGGCGCAGTTCAAGCTGTTGGCTTTTGACGAGATCGAAGGCGGGGCGCAGCTGACGGTGGAGGCGACGATCGAGCGCGAAGGGGCGAGCAGGCCGGTGTGTGTGGCGGAGTCGGTGACGCGGCGGTATGTGTGAGCGGCCCGGCGCGTTGCCGACGCGTGGACGAAGCCGATAGACATCGGAAGGCCGCGACAAGGATGGCGCGGGCAGGGTTAGCGAGCGATGCGCCTCGTCCCGAAAAATTTAGGCGGCCTAAGTGGCAAAGCGATAGCGCTGAAACGTGTGCCAAAGGCTCATCTGCATTGGGGAATCGATGGGGACGAGGGATGCGGACAATTCACATTGGACGGAACGGCGAGCGGGTTGTCGTTCCGTCTAAGTCTAGTTAGGTGCCATGAGAAAGATCATCGCCGCCCTGGCAATTTCGATTGCCTCTACGGCAGTTTATGGCCATGAACTGACTTCAGTCTTTCCCGACACAGTTCAGGTCTATACCAAGGGCGAAACGACCACCGTGGAGTACTGCCCGGACAATACATGTGAGGTGTTCACCCTTTCCGGTCGTTCGGCTTCACTTCCCCTCCAAGATTTCGTTCTTGCTTATCTGTACGGGGTTTCGGATTACGTCTATCTAAAGGCCTTTCAATCCAACTCATCTTCACCCAGTGTTCGGAGCGTTCTCGCCAAGTACCGGAGAGATTGCCCACAGCCATCCACCCACGCGGCTGCTCGCTGTGTGGTAACCCTACTCGCCAAGCGGCACGCTATCCGAGCGACCTTCGTCCGATACGATGAGGGTGAGCGCAATGTCGTGCCAATCCCGTTGGACGGCTACCGGCATGGCACCTAACAATTCATTCAAGCCGACGCCTTCGGCGCGGCTTAACTCAAGGCGTTAGCGTCCTACATGAAACTTTGGCGCGGGCAACCTGAACACAATCACTGGAGGGCGTTGCTAAGCCGCAGGGATCGTGCGCTTGCTGGGTTGGGAATCGGTGTGGTCAGCTTCGGCATGGCGTTAAGCACCTATTGGGCTACGGGGGCCGGGTGTCAGTTCTCGGGTCGCTTTTTCTGCGTGCTGGTGCGCGTGCTTGCGCAGATCATTGGCGCCTCTGTCACATCAGCCGAGGTATTGCTATGGGCACTATTCGGCCTTGGGTTTACCGTTGCGGGTGCTCTCCAGTGGCGTCAGCGCTAACCTGTTGTTCCAGCCGACCGCCTTCGGCGGCGGCTGAACGCCAACGTTAGCCGTCATGGACACTTTGACCTTCATCGCCAAGCTCGCTGAGTTCCTCGCATGGCCGATCGCGACAGTTGTCCTCGTCTTTCTTCTTCGCGGCGAGATCAAGGGTTTACTTCGTTACGTCAAGAAGGTGAAAGCTGGCCCAGTCGAGGCAGAGTTTGAACGTGAAGTCAAAGAGTTGAAGGCCGCAGCCGAAGCGGAGCCCCAACTGCTACCGCCGCCTGAGGGCGCAACGCCAGAGAAGCAGATGCTTCTACAACTGGTTCAGATCAACCCACGCTCGGCGGTACTCGAAGCATGGCGCGGGGTGGAAGACTCCTCGATCCGAGTGATTCAGAACAAGGCACTTTATGTGCCGGAGCGAGAAGCAAGCTCGCCGCTTGCTGTGATCCGGGCACTCAACAAGGCGGGTGTTATTACCCCTGAAGAAATTGCGCTGTACCACGATCTTCGTGCGCTGCGCAATCAAGCCGCGCACGCGCAAGACTTCGCTCCAACAACTGATGCTGCGCTCAACTACATAGAACTGGCGGGGCGCCTCAGACGGACCCTTGAAAGAGCGGCGCAGTGACGGCTAACCCCTCCATCGAGCGGACAACCCAAGGCAAGCCTTGGGTTGCCGCTCATGTCGAACTACAAGGGCTTCCCCCGCAGTCAAGCAACGACTGACCTCAACGAGCCGCGCGAGCGGCTCGTTTGCATTTCGGGGCACTGATCCACTCGCCGGTGTCTCGGTCGCGCTGCGTTTGAGCAAGGTGCGGACTGGCGCAACTACAAGCGGTCATCGATGCAGCTTCATCGCTGCGGACCCTGATGCAAGACGCACGCGGGGGCC
>NZ_JBMSEE010000006.1:0-317289 GCF_049446155.1 Caldimonas sp. KR1-144 | reverse complement strand
AATCGGGCATGCTTATGGGTGTTCATCCGGGTCGGCTCTTTGGGTTGGATTGAGGTTTGGCGACTTCCAGTCTCTCAAACCCCATCCGGATGAACACCCGATACAACCTATTGAAGCTTCACATCTAGAACGTCTAGAACGTGCCCGGATAGGCTCCGCCGTCCATCAGCAGGTTCTGCCCGGTGATGAAGCCGGCGTGCGCGCTGCACAGGAAGGCGCAGGCCGCGCCGAACTCGGCCGCGGTGCCGAAGCGGCGTGCCGGGTTCTGCGCGGCGCGCTGCGCCATCACCTCGGCCAGCGGCTTGCCGGAGGACTCGGCCGCGCCCTTCATCGTCGCGGCCAGGCGGTCGGTATCGAACGGGCCGGGCAGCAGGTTGTTGATCGTCACGTTCTTCGCGACCGTCTTGCGCGCCAGGCCGGCGACGAAGCCGGTCAGGCCCGAGCGCGCGCCGTTCGACAGGCCGAGGATGTCGATCGGCGCCTTCACCGCGCCCGAGGTGATGTTGACGATGCGCCCGAAGCCGCGCGACATCATCGGGTCGACCACCGCCTTCATCAGCTCGATCGGCGTGAGCATGTTGGCGTCGAGCGCCTTGATCCAGTCGCTGCGGTCCCAGTCGCGGAAATCGCCCGGCGGCGGGCCGCCGGCGTTGTTGACCAGGATGTCGACCTTCGGGCAGGCCGCCAGCGCCGCGACGCGGCCCTCGGGCGTCGTGATGTCGCCGGCCACCGCCACCACCTCGACGTGCGGGTGCGCGATCCGGATCTCGGCCGCTGTGGCTTCGAGCGCCTGCGCGCCGCGCGCGGTGATCACCACGTTGACCCCCTCGGCCGCGAGCGCTTGCGCGCAACCCTTGCCGAGGCCCTTGCTGGCGGCGCACACCAGCGCCCACTTGCCTGCGATGCCGAGATCCATGACGAGAGCTTTCCGTTCGAGTGCCTGAAAGCCGGCATTCTGCGGGCCCGCGCCGATCGCGTCTTCAAACCTCCCAGTAAGGCGGGTCACCGAATGCGACTTTGAGCGCGTCGGCCATGGCGCGCAGCTTGGCCGAGGGGCGGCGCCCTTCGGGATGCGCGACGTAGATGAACTCCTCGACCGCCGGCAGGCCGACATCGACGACGGCCAGCGCGCCCGAGCGGATCGCTGCGCCGGCGATGAACGAGGGCAGCAGCGCGATGCCCAGCCCCGCCTCGGCGGCGTCGCGCATCACGTCGCCGTTGTTGACGCGCAGCGCATGCGCTGCGCGCACGGCGAGCAGCTCGGCGCCCTGCTGGAACTGCCAGTCCGCCACGCCGCGATTGGTATAGAAGATGCCGCGGTGGCGCCGCAGGTCGGCGATGCTCTCGGGCATGCCGTGGCGCGCCAGGTAGTCGGGCGCAGCGACGAGCTGGCGCCGGCTTCTGGCCAGCGTCCACGCGACGAGCCGCGAATCGGCCAGCGCGCCGTGCCGCACGACGCCGTCGTAGCCTTCGGAGGCCACGTCGACCCGGCGGTCGTCGAGTTCCAGCGTCAGCTCGATGCCCGGATGAGCGCGCAGAAAGGGCATGAGTGCCGGTGCGAGGTGCATGCGCCCGAAAGTCACCGGCGCCGAGATGCGCAGCGGGCCGACCAGGCTGCCGCGGCGCTGCGCCATCTCGGACTGCGCCTCGTCGACCTCGCGCAGGATGCGCGCGGACTTCTCGAGAAACGCGGCGCCGTCCTCGGTGAGGCTGAGCTTGCGCGTCGTGCGGTGCAGCAGCTGGGCGCCGAGCACCTGCTCGAGATCGGCGAGCCGCTCGCTCACCACCGATTTCGACAGGTGCAGGCGGCGCGCCGCCTCGCTGATCGAGCCCGACTCGGCCACGGCCACGAAAGTGGCGATCCCGTCCAGCTTCAACATGAACTGCAGCCCGCGATATGACGACGCGAGCTGCACTCTAAGACATGGTGCGGGGCACAAGGCCCGGGAGCGACGCGGTGGCCTGGTCGGCGCGGTTCAGGTGCGCGTGATCGACAGGCCACCGTCGACCAGCGCAGCGGTACCCGTGACGAAGGACGAGTCGTCACTGGCCAGGTAGAGCACCGAGCGCGCGATCTCCTCGGGCCTGGCGATGCGCTTGAGCGCGTGCAAGCCGGTGATGAAGGCCTGCGATTCCTGCGTGTCGTTCTTCTCGCGGTACATGTCGGTGTCGACCGCGCCGGGCAGCACCGCGTTGACGCGCACGCCCTGCGGGCCGTACTCGGCGGCCAGCGCCTGCGTCAGGCCGATCAGGCCCGACTTGCTGGCCGCATAGGCCGCGGTGCCGGGGAACGCGACCGTGTAGCCGACGAAGGTCGACGTGAAGATCACCGAGCCGCCGCCGTTGGCCAGCATCTGCGCGACCTGGTGCTTGGCGCCGAGGAAGGCGCCGGTCAGGTTGATCGCCAGCGCGTCGTTCCAGCCGGCTTCCGAGACACCGGTGCTGGGCCCGCCCTCGCCCAGGACGCCGGCGTTGTTGAAGGCGATATCGAGACGCCCGTAGGTCTCGACGGCCAGCGCGACCAGATCGCGCGCATAGCCTTCCGAGCGCACGTCGCCGGCCAGCGCGACGGCCTGTCCGCCTGCTTCGCGGATCTCGGCCACGAGCGCGTCGAGCTCGTGCTGGCGACGCGCGCCGACGACGAGCCTGGCGCCTTCGGCGGCGAACAACAGGGCCGTGGCGCGGCCGATGCCGGCACTGGCGCCGGTGACGAGGGCAACTTTTTCGTTAAGGCGGTTCATGACGGGCTCCGTGACGGAAGCTGATGGGGTGAACGCAGTTTGGGCGCCGCCCGCCGTTCGCGGTAGACGGTGAAAGTCGAACCTGCCTTTCGACATCGACGAACGATCGTCCGTCACCACCCTGGATCCGCGCGCAGCGCCGCGAACAAATGCGCGCCAACGCGCCGGGCAAACCCGCTGCGCTCAGTGGGGTTGCCTCGTTCCGCCGTCGCTCTTGCAGCAGCGCCTTCGCGGCCTCGAAACGCGCTTACGCTGCCGGACCTTCTCAGGAGTTGCCATGAACCGAAGCCTTGCCATCGTCCGTCCCAGCCTCACGTGCCTCGCCGCTGCCTCGAGCCTGTTCGCCTTCGCGGCGCAGGCGCAGGCGGTGATGGAGCCGGGCGCCTGGGAGACCCGCACCAAGATCACCGGGCTCGACCTCGAGTCGGGCCAGACCAAGACCTTCGCCGACGCGACCACCAAGGTCTGCTACACGAAGGAGTTCCTCGCCAAGGACATCCACCTCACGCCCGGCGTCGACCAGCGCAAGGCCGAGGCCAAGGGCGCGAAGTGCAGCATCTCGGACGCGCGGCGCGAGGGCAACACCGCGAGCTGGAAGATGGATTGCACGCTGGCCGACGGCACGCGCACCGAGGCCGTGGTGCGCAACGTCGCGGCCAGGCGCACGTTCAGCTCCGAGCTCAGCCAGACCGTCTACAAGCAGGGCCACGAGGTGCCGATGAAGATCTCGTCGCAGTCGCGGCATGTCGGTGCCTGCACCGCCGACATGCCCAGCATGTGAGGCAGCTCAGCGCCAGCGCGCCAGCAGCCAGATGCCGGCCAGCACCAGCGCGGTGCCGGCCGCGATCCACGCGGTGAACGGTTCGCCGAGGATGACGATGCCCATCAGCAGCGTGCTCATCGGGCCGATCATCCCGGTCTGCGCCGCCAGTGTCGGGCCGATGCGCTCGATGGCCATCATCACCATCAGCACCGGCGCCACCGTGCACACGGTGGCGTTGAGCAGCGACAGCCACACCACCGCCTGCGGCACCGCCAGCGCGGTGTCGAGCGGACGCAGCACGAAGAACTGGCCGATGCACAGCGCGCACGCGACCGTGCTGGCCAGCCCGACCAGGCGCAGCGAGCCGAGCCTTCGCACCACCTCGCCGCTGTAGGCCAGGTAGACCGCATAGCTCACCGCGCTACCGAACACCAGCGCCGTGCCGAGCACGACGTCGGGCCCCTGGAAGCCGACCTCGTGGCCGAACACCAGCAGCACGCCGGCATAGCTGACGGCGATCGCCAGCAGCTGCCGCGCGGTCACGCGCTGCTTGAACAGCACGACGCCCAGCGCCAGCACAAGGGTCGGGTTGAGGTAGAGGATCAGGCGCTCGAGGCTGGCGCTGATGTACTGCAGGCCGAGGAAGTCGAGAAAGCTCGCCAGGTAGTAGCCGGTCACGCCCAGCAGCGCGACCATGCGCTTGTCCTGCGCGGCGAGCGCGGGCTTGCCGCGGCTGCCCCACCACGCCATCGCGAGGAAGAACGGCAGCGCGAACAGCATGCGAAAGAACAGCGCCGTGACGGCATCGACGCCGTGGCGGTAGAGCAGCTTGGCGACGATGGCCTTGCCGGAGAACGCGATCGCGCCGGCGATCGCGAGGGACAGTCCGCCCCAGGGCATGCGGCTTTTCTTGTCGGTGGTGTCGGTCATCGCGAAGTCATGTCGACCGGTGCGCGGCGCTGCAGCTGCCAGGTGGTGGCGCCGCGCCGGAAGCCGAGCGACTCGTAGAGGCCGATCGCGACGTCGTCGGGATCGGCCACGATCACCAGCTCGTCGACGCCGAGGCGCTCGAAACCGTGGCGCGCCACGGCGTGCATGAGCGCGCGGCACAGGCCGCGCCGGCGCCAGTCGGGATGCGTGTCGACATGCTGGAAGCGGCCGATACGGCCGGTGGCGTCGGTGAACAGGCCGCACTCCGCGAGGAGCCGGTCGCCCGGCGCGAAGACGCCGAACCAGTCTCCGCGACCGGCGCGGTTCATCGCGGCATAGCGCGCCATCTGGCGCTCGCGGAAGTCGCGAAACAGCGCGGGCTCGAAGCCCTCACCGTCCGCTTCGCTGCACAGGCACTGGAGTTCGACCGCGGCCGCATAGCCGCGCGGCTCGAGCGAGCCGATGCGCGCGCCGTCCAGCCGCGGCGCCTCGGGCTGCGGCGTGAGCTGCTCCCGGCGCATCGTGAGCACGGTCGCGGCATGGCATTCGAAGCCTTGTGCCGCCGGCTCGTCGGGCAGTTCGAAGGACGCCACGCCATCGAGGCCGAGCGCGATGTGCCGCGAGCTCGGCTGGACGCCGTGCACCTCGTGCTCGAACGCGGCCACCCACGCGGCCAGCTCGCCCGCGCGCGGCGCGCGCTCGTAGAGCATGAAATTGCCCCAGTAGTAGTGCGGGTTCGACGGCGTGCGCACGACCAGCGCCTCGCCGCGCTCGGCCACCACGCCGTCGAAGGCGGGAAAGATCAGGTCGCTGCGCCAGCCGGGCGACAGCCGCGCGAGGCGCGCCGCCAGCGCCTGGTCCTGCGCGCTCAAAAACCCACCGCCTGGCCGTCGCGGCGCGGGTCGCTGGCGGCGGCATAGCCTTCGCGGGCCGCGTCGCCCAGCCGCCAGATGAACTGGCCGGCGCCGAAGTCCTGGTACGGATCGTCGATCACCGAGAGCTGGTGGCCGCGTGCGAGCAGGCCCTTCACCGTGGCCTCGGGCATGCCGGCCTCGACGTTGAGGTCCAGGCCCTCGTTGAAGCGCCAGCGCGGCGCGTCGCAGGCCATCTGCGGATGCTGGCCGTAGGCGAGCATCCGCAGCACGGCCTGCAGCTGGCCTTGCGGCTGCATGTTGGCGCCCATCACGCCGAAGCTCATGCGCGCGGCGCCGTCGCCGTCGGTCAGGAAGGCCGGAATGATGGTGTGGAACGGCCGCTTGCCCGGCGCGACGAGGTTCTCGCTCGCGGGATCGAGCGAGAAGCCGTGGCCGCGGTTTTGCAGCGAGATGCCGAACGCCGGCTCGACGACACCCGAGCCGAAGCCCTGGTAGTTGCTCTGGATGAAGCTCACCATCAGGCCGCTGGCATCGGCGGCGGTGAGGTAGACGGTGCCGCCGCGGCGATGCAGGTCGCCGGGTGCGCCGGCCTCGAAGGCCTGCGCGCGCTTCGGGTCGATCAGGGCCGCGCGCGCGTCGAGGTAGGCGCCGGCCAGCAGGTCGGCGGGCGTGACGCGCATCGCGGCAGGATCGGCGATGTAGCGGTAGGCGTCGGCGAAGGCGAGCTTCATCGCCTCGATCTGCAGGTGCAGGGTCTCGGGTGCGTCGCTCGGCATCGACGCCAGGTCGAAGCGCTGCGAGATGCCCAGCGCGATCAGCGTCGCCAGGCCCTGGCCGTTGGGCGGCAGTTCGTGCAGGCGCTTGCCATAGGCGGCCAGCGAGACCGGCTCGACCCAGTCGCAGCGGTGCGCGGCGAGATCGGCCTCGCTCATCGCGCCACCGTGCGCCTGCAGGTGCGCCGCGATGGCCCGCGCGATCTCGCCGCGGTAGAAGGCCTCGCCGCGCGTGAGCGCGATCGCCTCCAGCGCGCGCGCCGCGGCGGGAAAACGCCACAGCTCGCCGGCGCGCGGCGCGCGCGTGCCGTTGACCATGAAGGCCTGCGCGAAGCCCGGCTGGTCGCGCAGCTGCGGCACTGCCGCCGCCCACTTGGCCGCGACCACCGGCGGCACGACCGCGCCGTCGCGCGCATAGGCGATGGCCGGCTGCAGCAGGTCGGCGAAGGGCAGCTTGCCGAAGCGCTCGCTCAAGGCCACCCAGGCGCTCACCGCGCCGGGCACGGTGACGCTGTCGACGCCGCGGCGCGGAGGCGTGCGCGCATCGGCGCCGTACTTCGCGACAAAGCGCTCGCGCGTCCACGCCGCCGGCGCACGGCCCGAGGCGTTGAGCGCGTGCAGCCGCGTGCCGTCGTGCAGCAGGCAGAAGGCGTCGGAGCCCAGGCCGTTGCTGACCGGCTCGAGCACCGTCAGCGCGGCGGCCGCGGCGATCGCCGCGTCGACCGCATTGCCGCCGGCCAGCAGCATGCGCAGGCCGGCCTGTGCCGCCAGCGGATGCGAGGTGGCCACCACGTTGCGCGCGAACACCGGCAGGCGTTGCGAGGAGTAGCCGCGGCGGGCGTCGAAATCGAAAGCCAGGGTGTCCATCAGCCCTCCACCGCGGCATGGGCCGCGCGATGCAGCCTGCGAACCACCAGCCAGGTGGCCAGCGCGATGAGCGGGATCGCGCCGGCCACCAGCACCTCGGGCGCGACGGCCAGGCCGAGCTTTTGCGCGCCCTTGGCGAGGTAGCCGACGAGGCCCGCGCCGTAATAGGTGATCGCCGCGACCGAGAGGCCTTCGACCGCGCTTTGCAGCAGCAGCTGCACCTTCTGGCGCCGGTTCATCGCGTCGAGCAGGGCCTGGCTGCCCTGCTGTTGCGCGATCTCGACGCGCGTGCGCAGCAGGTTGCTGGTGCGCGAGATGCGCTCCGACAGCGCCTGCTGGCGACGCTGCGCCCACAAGCAGGTCTGCATCGCCGGCGCGAGGCGACGGTCCATGAACTCGCGGATGGTCTGCAGCCCCGGCAGCGGGGTTTCGCGCAGCTCGTCGATGCGCCGCTGCACCAGCTCGAAATAGGCGGTGCTCGCCGAGAAGCGCGCGTGCGTGGCCGCATAGAGGCCCTCGACGCGGCCGGCCAGCGCGGTGAGCTGGCGCAGCAGCTCGGGTTCCTCGTCGTTGCGCGCGTCTCGGATCGCACCGGCGATGCGCGCGAGCTCGGCCTCGGCGTCGGCCAGCGTCTGCCCCACCGCGCGCGCGGCCGGCAGGCCCAGCAAGGCCATCATCCGGTAGGTCTCGATCTCGACCACGCGCTGCACCGCGCGGCCGAGCCGGCGCGCGGACATCTGGCCCACGCGCAGCACGCAGCGGGCGTAGCCGTCGGCATGCAGGCGAAAGTCGGTGGCGACCTCGCCTTGCGCGTCCATCACGGTCGAGGCGACGAGGCTGTCGTCGTCGAGCGCGTCGCGCACCAGCTGGGCGCCGTGCAGGTCGAACTGCGGCAGCACCGCGAGGTGCAGGCCCACCAGCCACTGGCCCGGCGTGCGCGCCAGCCAGTCCTGCGGCAGCAGCGTCGAGGGCATCGCGTCGAAGCTGGGCGCCTCGCGCTCGGCGCGCCAGAACGTGAAGGTCTGGAACTCGGTGTGGCGCTCCCAGCGCAGGTGCAGGCCGCCGCCGAGTTCCAGGCTCACATGGCTCGCGTCCTCGGCCGGCAGCGGCAGATGACGCGAGCGCAGCAGCGCGTTCAGGTGCTCGCGCGCCGCAACGCCCTCGCCATTGGGCGTGAGCACCGCCAGGTGGCTGAGCGCCAGCGGCGCCGCGAGCCGCTCGGGCGGACGGGCGTGGACCTCGTTGTGCAGCGCCTCGCGCAGCGGGTGCGGGGTGAGCATCGCGTCTATGGGCCGAAGCAATGGGCCGAAGGTGATCGATTGGATTATCTGGAGGACGGCCGCTCGACATCGGCGTCTGGCCGATTCTGCGGTGCTTTTCGCGGCTTCAGGGGCGCCCCGACCGGCCGATATTGCCCGGACGAGGACCCCGCCCAGGGAGCACCGGCCACCCGCGAAGGCATGCTTGCCCAGTCGCGAAGCGTCACGGCCATCGGGGTCTCGCACGACATGGAGGAGACCATGAGACTCAACCACCCGGTCACCCAGCGCGAGTACGAGATCCCCGAGGGCGTGACCCTCGTGTCGACCACCGACCTCGACAGCTACATCACCTACTGCAACCCCGCGTTCATCGAGGTCAGCGGCTACGCGAAGGACGAGTTGATCGGCCAGCCGCACAACCTCGTGCGCCACCCCGACATGCCGCCCGAGGCGTTTCGCGACATGTGGGAGACGCTGCGTGCCGGCCAGCCCTGGTCGGCGTTGGTGAAGAACCGCCGCAAGAACGGCGACCACTACTGGGTCGTCGCGAACGTGACGCCGGTGGTCAAGGACGGCCGCCCGGTCGGCTACATGTCGGTGCGCACCAAGCCCACGCGCGAGCAGATCGCCGCGGCCGAAGCCCTCTACGCGCGCATGCGCCAGGAGGCGGCCGAGAAGAACCTGCGCACGCGGCTGTTGCGCGGCGAACTGCGCCCGGTGGGCCTGGCACGAGTGACGGCGACGTTGTCGCGCGCGGCCGGCTGGACGCTCGGTGCCGCGGCGGGCCTCGCGACCGGCGCGGTCGCGATGCTGCTGCCATCGAGCCCGGTGCTAACGGTGCTGGCCGGCATGGGCTTCGGCGCGGCGGCGGTCGCGTTCAGCCGCGCCCGCCTGCTCGCGCGCGCCGACGAACTGGTCACGGTGGCGAATCGCATCGCCGCCGGCGACCTGACGCAAAAGGTCGACGTCGATGCCTACGGCGAGTTCAAGCGCCTCGCCAAGGCGCTGAGCCAGGTCAGCGTGAACCTGCGCGCCATCGTCAGCGACGTGCGCGCCGAGGTCGCGGGCGTGAACCACGCCGTCGAGCAGATCGCACTGGGCAACAAGGACCTCTCGTCGCGCACCGAGAGCCAGGCGAGCAGCCTGCAGCAGACCGCCGCGTCGATGCAGCAGATGACCGAGGCGGTCAAGCAGTCGGCCGACAACTCCGCCCAGGCCAACCAGCTTGCCGCATCGGCCGCGAGCGCCGCGGGCCGCGGCGGCGAGGTGGTCGGCCGCGTGGTCTCGACGATGGACGACATCTCGCAGTCGAGCCGCAAGATCGCCGACATCATCGGCGTGATCGACGGCATCGCGTTCCAGACCAACATCCTTGCCTTGAACGCGGCCGTGGAAGCGGCGCGCGCCGGCGAGCAAGGCCGCGGCTTCGCGGTGGTGGCCGGCGAAGTGCGCAACCTGGCGCAGCGCAGCGCCGGCGCCGCCAAGGAGATCAAGACGCTGATCGAGACCTCGGTGGACAACGTCGCCAGCGGCGCCCGCCTGGTCAACGACGCGGGCGCGGCGATGACCGACATCGTCGGCCAGGTCAAGCGCGTGACCGACCTGATCGCCGAGATCAGCGCCTCGGCCAAGGAGCAGAGCCTGGGCATCGGCCAGGTGAACCAGGCGATGACCACGCTCGACGACGGCACGCAGCAAAACGCCGCCCTCGTCGAGGAAAGCGGCTCGGCGGCCGAGAGCCTGCGCCAGCAGGCGCACCGGCTGACCGAGGTCGTTTCCGCCTTCCACGTCTGACCGGGCTTCCACGACGAAAAAAAAGCCGCCCGAGGGCGGCCTTTTCATTGCCAGGGCGTTGCGCCTCAGTCTTCTTCCTGGAAGGCTTCCTCGCGCTTGCTCTTCACCGCCGGCAGCATCACGATGACGATCAGCGCCGCGGCCGCGAGCAGCAGGCCCAGCGACAGCGGGCGCGTCACGAAGGTGCTCCATTCGCCGCGGCTGAGCAGCAGCGCGCGGCGCAGGTTCTCCTCCATCATCGGACCGAGGATGAAGCCCAGCAGCAGCGGCGCGGGCTCGCAGTGCAGCTTGTAGAAGATGTAGCCGATGACACCCATGCCGGCGGCCATGTAGACGTCGAAGTTGTTGTTGTTCAGCGTGTACAGGCCGATGCAGCAGAACGTGAGAATGGCCGGGAACAGGAAGCGGTAGGGCACCGTCAGCAGCTTGATCCAGATGCCGATCAGCGGCAGGTTCAGCACCACCAGCATCAGGTTGCCGATCCACATGGAGGCGATCAGGCCCCAGAACAGCTCGGGGTTGCTGGTCATCACCTGCGGGCCGGGCTGGATGCCCTTGATCGTCATCGCGCCGACCATCAGCGCCATCACCGCGTTGGGCGGGATGCCCAGCGTGAGCATCGGGATGAAGCTGGTCTGCGCGCCGGCGTTGTTGGCCGACTCGGGGCCGGCGACGCCGCGGATGTCGCCCTTGCCGAAGCGCCCGCTCGAACCGGCAACCTTCTTCTCGACCGTGTAGGCCGCAAAGGCCGCGAGCAGCGCGCCGCCGCCCGGCAGCACGCCGAGGATCGAGCCCAGCGCCGTGCCGCGCAGCACGGCCGGCGCGGCCTGCTTGAAGTCCTGCTTGGTCGGCCACAGGCCCTTCACGTCCTTGGTGAAGACCTCGCGGTGCTCGGCCGGGCGGCCGAGGTTGGCGATGATCTCGCCGAAGCCGAACACGCCCATCGCGATCGCGACGAAGCTGATGCCGTCGGTCAGCTCGGGGATGTCGAACGAGTAGCGCGGCACGCCGGAGATCACGTCGGTGTTGATCTGGCCGACCAGCAGGCCGAGGATGATCATCGCGATCGCCTTGATCAGCGAGCCCGAGGCCAGCACCACCGCGCCGATCAGGCCCAGCACCATCAGCGAGAAATACTCGGCGGGGCCGAACTTGAAGGCCAGCTCGGTCAGCGGCGGCGCGAAGCCGGCCACGATCAGCGTGCCCACGCAACCGGCGAAGAACGAGCCCAGGCCGGCCGCGGCGAGCGCCGCGCCGGCGCGGCCCTGGCGGGCCATCTGGTAGCCGTCGATCGCGGTGACGACCGAGCTCGACTCGCCGGGCACGTTGATCAGGATCGCGGTGGTGGAGCCGCCGTACTGCGCGCCGTAGTAGATGCCGGCCAGCATGATCAGCGCCGGCGTCGCGTCGAGCGAGTAGATCGACGGCAGCAGCATCGCGATCGTGGCGACGGGGCCAAGCCCCGGCAGCACGCCGATCAGGGTGCCCAGCAGGCAGCCGAACAGCGCGTACAGCAGGTTGATCGCGGTGAACGCGGTCTGGAAGCCGAGCGCGAGGTTGTTGAGCAGTTCCATCGAATCGTCCTCAGGCGCCGGCGGCGGCAAACATCGTGGGCCACAGCGGGATCGTCAGACCCAGGCCGAGCACGAAGACGAGGTAGCTGAACACGGTCAGCACCACGCTGTTGATCACCGCGTCGAGCCAGTGGAACTCGTCGCCCGCGAGGCTGGAAACGAACACCAGCACCGGAATCGTGATCACCATGCCCAGGCGCGGCAGCAGCAGGCCGAACACGGCCACGGCGCCGACGATGAGCAAGAGCGGCTTCCAGGCGATGGAGCCGATCGGGTCGCCGCCGTCGCTTTCGATCGTCAGCGCCTTGAAAAGCACGACGGCGCCGAGCAGCGCCATGATCACGCCCAGCAGCAGCGGAAAGTAGCCCGGACCGGGCCGAGCCGATTCGCCATAGGTGTAGTTCGTGGCACCGATCGCGAACGCGATACCGATGATCAGGAACATCAGCCCGGCGGCGAAGTCGCGTTGACTCTTGATCTTCACGCGGGTCTCCTCGTTGTCGAGATGGATCGGGCCGCAATGCGGCCCGGCAAACCGGCGGATTCTAGGGAGCCCGCGCCCGGATCCACGTGGGGGATGACACCAAGCTGTCCGCCAGGTGTCAGGTGGCGGCCTCAGGCCGCGGCGGCGCCGAGCTCGAAGGCCGGCGTGGCGCGCAGCACCTCGTCGAGCGTGGTCAGGCCCTCGGCGATCTTCAGCAGGCCGGCCAGGCGCAGCGGCCGCATGCCTTCTCGCACTGCCGTGCGACGCAGGGCATCGACATCGAGCTGCGGGTGCACCGCGGCGCGCGCGGCCTCGGTCATCGTCATCAGCTCGTACAGGCCGACGCGGCCGCGAAAGCCGGTCTGGCGGCATTCGAGGCAGCCCACGGGGCGATAGGGCCGCGACTGCGGCGGCATCTTCCAGGGCTTGGCAACCTCGTCGAGCAGTTCGAGCGTCGTGGCCTCGTCGGGCTGCTTGCAGGCCGGGCACAGCGTGCGCACCAAGCGCTGGGCCAGCACGCCGATCACGGTGGCCGAGATCATGTAGCCCGGCACGCCCAGGTCGGCCAGGCGCGTGACGGCGCTGGCGGCGTCGTTGGTGTGCAGCGTGCTGAAGACCAGGTGGCCGGTCAGCGCGGCCTGGATCGCCATCTCGGCGGTCGCCAGGTCGCGGATCTCGCCGACCATGATGATGTCCGGGTCCTGGCGCATCAGCGCGCGCAGGCCCTCGGCGAAGCCGAGGTCGAGCGCCGGCTGCACCTGGGTCTGGTTGAGCGCCGGATCGATCATCTCGATCGGGTCCTCGACGGTGCAGACGTTGACCTCGTCGGTCGCCAGGCGGCGCAGCGTGGAGTACAGCGTGGTCGTCTTGCCGGAGCCGGTGGGGCCGGTGACGAGGATGATGCCGTGCGGCCGCGCGATGAGCTGCTGCCAGCGCTCGCCGTCGTGCGGCGGAAAGCCCAGCGCGGCGACGTCCTTGACCACCGTTTCGGGGTCGAAGATGCGCATCACCATCTTCTCGCCGAAGGCGGTGGGCAGCGTGGCCAGGCGCAGCTCGACCTCGCGGCCGCTGTTGGCCGAACCGCTGACCTCGGGGCGCTTGGTCTTGATGCGCCCGTCCTGCGGGCGACGGCGCTCGACCACGTCCATGCGGCCGAGCAGCTTGATGCGCGCGGTCATCGCGTTCATCACCGTCAGCGGCACCTGGTAGACCGTGTGCAGCACGCCGTCGATGCGAAAGCGGATCACGCCCATCTCGCGCCGCGGCTCGAGGTGGATGTCGCTCGCGCGCTGGTCGAAGGCGTACTGCCACAGCCAGTCGACCACCTGCACGACGCCCTGGTCGTTGACGTCGATCTGCTTGTTGGTCTTGCCCAGCTCGACCAGTTGCTCGAAGCTTTGCGTGACCGAGGTCTCGCCGCGCTTGACGGCGGCGCGCACCGACTTGGCCAGCGCGTAGAACTCCACCGTGTAGCGGCGCAGTTCCTCGGGATTGGCGACCGCCAGGCGCACCTTGCGCTTGGTGTGCGCCTCGATCTCGGCGACCCAGCCGATGTCGAAGGGCTCGGCGGTGGCGATCGTGATGTCGGCGTCGCCCACCTGCACCGGCAGCGCCAGGCGTGCCTGCGCGTAGTTGACCGACATCACGTCGGCAACGCGGCCGACGTCGACCTTGAGCGGATCGATGCGCAGGTAGGGCAGCGAGAAGCGCTGCGCCAGCCATTCGGTCAGCGCCTCGCAGTCGAGCGGCTTGTCGGTGCCGGCGCGCACCAGGCCGGCGCCGCCCATGCGCACCAAGGGATGCAAGCTGCTGCTGCCGCCGCTGAAACGGTGCGCGACGCGCTGCGCATCCTCCTGGCCGATCAGGCCGTCGTCGTGCAGCCACTTGAGCAGCGCGCGCCAGTCGAGCTTGCCGTGCGGCGCGGCATGGCGCGCCATGGCGGCCGCGAGGGGTCTGACGTTCGTGGACGACGTGGGGCTCACTGGGCATCCTCCGTGCTGCGCACTCCGGAATTCGCCTTGGGAGCGGCCCCGCGGCTCATGCAGTGCCATTCAACAGCGCCGGGTCGATCGGGCGCACCAGTTTCAGCCACTTGCGCGCCGGCAGCCCAAAGCGGCGTTCGATGTTAGCGGCGCGCGCGAGCAGCGCGTCACGGTCGGGCACCTTTACATCGCGCGCGGCGATCACCACCGTGTTGCCCTCGCGCGTGGCGCGCAGCGACCACATCTGGTCGAGGCCGAACGACTGCGCGATGCGCGCGGCGCTGCGTGCGAAGCTGGCGTCGCGGCCGAACAGGTTGACGCTCATCACGCCGCCGTCTGCCAGCGCCGCGCGGCACGCCGCGTAGAAGCCGGCGTCGTCGAGCACCGGCGCGGCGGCGTCGTGGTCGTAAAGGTCCACGCACAGCGCCTGCACGCTCTGCGGCGGCGCCTGCGCGATCCAGCGCCCGGCGTCGCCCTGGCTCACCTGCAGCCGCGCGTCGTCGGCCGGCAGCTTGAACCATTGCCGGCACACGGCGATCACGTCGGGATTGAGCTCGACCGCGGTGGTGCGCATGCGCATCGCCTGGTGCGTGAAGCGCGTGATCGCGGCCGCCCCCAGGCCGAGCTGCACCGCGTGGCCGCTGGACAGCTCGGCCTCGGGACGCCACAGCATCCAGGCCATCATGCGCTGCACGTACTCCAGCTCGATCTTGCGCGGCTCGCGCACGCGCATCGCGCCTTGCACCCACGGAGTGCCGAGGTGCAGGTAGCGCACGCCGTCGGATTCGGAAACGGTGACTTCGGGAAGTTCTTGACGGGAAACGCTCATCGACACACCCTTGGCGCTGCGCGCCGTCCCTCCGAGAGGGAATTCGCCCCTTCGGGCGGCCGTTCGTGGCTCATGCAAGACCGTGTTGTGCGAACACCGCGCGCCACGCGGCGAGCTTGCGTTCGAAGGACCAGCTGGCGTTGGCCGGGCTGGTGGAGGGAAGCCGGTGCACCGCGACACCGAGCGAAGCGGTCAGCCGCATCGCGCGCGCCGACTCGCCGCCATTGTGGGCAAAGGCTTCGAGCCGCGGCAGGCGCAGGCGCAGGCCGGCCAGGTCGTTGAGTTGCGCATCCTCGATCGCCGCGTCGAGACTGCCCTCGCGGCGGCACTGCGCATAGACGTCCCAGATGCCCAGGCCGCGCTCGCGCACCGCCTCGATGCGCTCGGCGTACGGCAGTGCAGGCAGGTCCACGCCCAGCAGCGCGCCGACGATGGGCCAGAAGTGGTTGCGCGGATGCGCGTAGTACTGCTGCGCCGCGAGCGACGCGACGCTGGGAAAGCTGCCCAGCACGACCAGGCGCGTGGCCGGGCCGATCACCGGGCCCAGCCCGCTCAGCAAGGTTTCGCTCATGAGCGCGCGACGAGCGGCGCCAGGCGCGGCAGCGCCGCGAGGGCGTTGGCGCGCGAGCGCGCGGCCAGCGCCTGCGGCTCGATGCCGCGCAGCCGCGCCAGCTCCGCGGCGATGCGCGGCAGCTCGGCCGGCTCGTTGCGGCAATGTCCGCCGCCGTCGCGCTCGCGCGCCTCGGCGGTGCGGTAGAGCCAGTGCGGCGGGATGTCCGGCGCGTCGGTCTCCGTGACGATGGCCTCGATCGGCAGCTCCTTCGCATGGCGTCGGATCTGCAGCGCGCGCTCGAAGGTCAGCGCGCCGCCGAAGCCCAGCTTGAAGCCGAGGTCGATGAAGGCCTGCGCCTGCTGCACG
The DNA here is from genome assembly GCF_049446155.1 of Caldimonas sp. KR1-144. Lineage (NCBI taxonomy): Bacteria > Pseudomonadati > Pseudomonadota > Betaproteobacteria > Burkholderiales > Sphaerotilaceae > Caldimonas > Caldimonas sp. KR1-144. The sequence continues at coordinate 301,496 of NZ_JBMSEE010000006.1, read as the reverse complement.
CTGCCGTTGAACGCGTGCGCGATGCCGTGCAGTCCGGGCAGGCGGCGCAGGTGCTTGAGCAGCGTGTCGGCGCTGCGCCGCACGTGCAGGATCACCGGCAGGCCGCGCTCGTGGGCGAGCGCGAGCTGGGCGGCATAGAAGCGCTCCTGCTTGGCGCGGTCCAGGCCGGGCACGAAGTGGTCGAGGCCGATCTCGCCGACGGCGACCAGGCGGGGGTCGCCGGCATGAGCGTCGAGCGCTTCGCGCAGGCGCTCCAGCGCGTCGCGCTCGTCGAGCGGGTCGACGTACAGCGGGTGGATGCCCAGCGCATAGGCCGCGTCGTGGCGCTCGGCCAGCTCGCGCACGCGCTCGAAGTCGAACGGCGCGACCGCCGGCAGCACCATCAGCTCGACGCCCGCGGCGCGCGCGCGCGCGACCACGGCGTCGCGGTCGGCGTCGAATTCCGCGGCGTCGAGATGGCAGTGCGTGTCGATCCAGCTCATTGGTCAGGGCCCAATGATGCCCGCTGCGCTGAGGATGCGGCGCCGCAGCGTACGCGGCACAATCGCCCCGACCCGCCGCCTGCCCCGCAGGCCCCCACCGCATGTCCGCCGACGATCGCTTCGATGTCCTGATCGACGCCGCGCTCGACCGCATGATCGCCGCTCCGCGCGAGGCGCTGGCGCAGGCGGACGAAGCGCTCGCACTGTGCCGCAGCGACGACTCGCGCCGCGCGCGCGCGCTGTGGGCCCGCGGCCTCGCGCTGGGCCACGCCGGCGAGCATGCGCAGGGCCTGGGCGAACTCTCGCGCGCGCTGGCCGCGCTGCCGGCCGACGACCTGCGCCAGCGCGCCATCGTGCTGCGCGCGCTGGCCATCGTCAACGAGCTGCTCGGCGCGCTCGACGCCTCGCTCGAGCACGGCCTGGCCTCGCTGTCGCTGGCGCGACAGCTCGGCGACGCGACGATGATCGCCGACGGTCTGCTCTCGGTCGGCGTGGTCTATTCGCGCAACGGCGACCCCCAGCGCGGCCTCGACTGCTACGGCGAGGTGCTCGCGATGTACCAGGCGCTGGACGATCCGGCGCGCTGCATCCCGGTGCTCAACAACATGGGCATCAACTGCAAGAACCTCGGTCGCCACGCCGATGCGGTCAGCCACTTCGAACGCGCGCTCGCGCTGGCCGAAGGCGGCTCGACGGCGCCGGCCACCGTCGCGGTGCTGCATTCCAACCTGGCCGAGCCGCTGTGGCAGCTCGGCCGGCTCGACGACGCGCGCGAGGTGCTCGAACGCGCCGTCGACGTGCTCTCGAGCGCCGGCTACAGCAACGGCGAGACGCATGCGCGCGTGCTGCTCGGGCGCATCCTGCTGGCCGCCGGCGAGGCGGAGGCCGGGCGCGCCCAGCTCGAGCGCGGCGTCGCGCTGGCCGACGCCACCGGCGGCATGAACTACGCGGCCCAGGCCCATCTGGCGCTGTACGAGTTGCACAAGAAGGCGCAGCGCTTCGACGCCGCGCTGCGCCACCACGAGGCCTACCACGCGGCCGAGCGCGCGCAGTTCAATGCCGACTCGCAGCGCCGCCTGCAGGCGCTGCGCGTGCAGCACGAGCTCGCCGACGCGCAGCGCGAGGCCGAGACGCATCGCCAGCGTCACGTCGAGCTCGAGCGCGCCCATGCGCGGCTCAACGAGCTGCACGCGGCGCTGATCGCCGCGGACGAAGACAAGAACCGCCTGCTCGAGCGGCTGGCGCGCCAAAGCCGCACCGACGCCCTCACCGGCCTGGCCAACCGCCGCCACCTCGACGAACGCCTGTCCGACGAGTTCGCGCGCGCCAGGCGCCACCAGCGCGCGCTGTCCGTGGCGATGTGCGACATCGACTATTTCAAGCGCATCAACGACCGCCTCGGCCACGCGGTCGGCGACGAGGTGCTGCGCCACGTCGCCGCGATGCTGCGCGAGCGCTGCCGCGCGACCGACATCGTCGCGCGCTACGGCGGCGAGGAGTTCTGCATCGTCTTCGTCGAGGCCGACGCGGCCACCGCCGCCCTGGTGTGCGAGGACCTGCGCGCGGCGATCGAGGCCTACGACTGGCGGCGCGTGCATCCGGAGCTCGCGCTCACGCTGTCGATCGGCATTGCCGAGCGGCCCGCCGACGCCGAGCACCACGAACGCCTGCTCGTGGCCGCCGACCGCTGCCTCTACGCCGCCAAGGCGCAGGGCAAGAACCGCGTGTGCTGGGGCGAGCAGCGGCCGGCGCCGGAAACGACGTACTGAGCCGTCGCGGCCGTTGCGCTCAGCGCGCCGGCCTTGCCGTCGAGCCGCGCACCACCAGCACCGGCGTGAGGATGCGCTGCATCGGGCTCAGGCCCGGCGACGCGAGGTGCTCGAGCAGCAGCTCGGTGGCGTGATCGCTCATGCGGTCGGTCGGCACGCGCACCGTGGTCAGCGGTGGATCGATCATGTCGACCAGGGGCATGTCGTTGTGGCCGACGACCGACACGTCCTGCGGCACGCGCAGACCCGCCTGTCGCAGCGCGTCGATCGCGCCGACGGCGATCAGGTCGTTGCCGGCGAACACCGCCGTCGGCCGTTGCGCTTCGCCGCGCTCGAGGATGCGGCGCATCGCGTCGAAGCCGGCGTCGCGCGTGAAGGCCGGCGTGTCTTCGATCACGCCGCTCGCACCGGGAAGCTTGCGCACCATCGCCTCGAAAGCCTGGCGGCGCGCGCGGCCGGTCGATGAACTCGTCGGCCCCGCGATGTGCGCGAGCCGGCGATGCCCGAGCGATGCGAGGTGCTCGAGCGCCAGCCGCACGCTCTCGCGATCGTCGTTGACCACGCTCGAGAAGCGCCGCTCGTCGAGCCCGCGGTTGACCAGCACGACGGGCAGTTTGCATTGCTCGGCGGCCTCGAGCATCGGGTCATCGCTCTCGGCCGAGGTGATCACGAAGCCGGCGACCTGCCGGTTCGCCAGCGCGGTGACGACCTCGCGCTTGGCCTCGGCCTCGGCGGGCGTCTGCACGACGATGGACATCCAGCCCGCGTCGCGCAGCCGCCGCTCGAGGCCCTGCACGATCGGCCCGAACAGCGGGTTGCCGAGGTCCGGGACGATCACGCCGATCAGGTTGCTGCGCCGCGTTCGCAACGTCGCGGCCACCGCGTTGGGCCGGTAGCCGAGCTCGCGCGCGATCGCCTCGATGCGCGCACGCGTCTCGGGCGCCACCTTGCCGGGCAGGCCGCGCAGCGCCTTCGACACCGTGGCCGGGTTGACCTCGGCGAGGCGGGCGATGTCCTTGATGGTGACCGTTGGCATGGGCGCGGTTGTATCAGAGGCCTTGGGACGGACCGTACGGATACCGAAATTGGCAATCGTTCGCCATCTTTTCATCAGCAAATGATCGCCCAGAAGACGGGATCGTCTGCTCATAACAGACCATCACACCAGTATTAACCCTAGGTTTTGCGCGCAATGACTTGCTTTCTGGGGAAGCTGCTTCTATCGTTTGGCAATCGTTTGCCATTTATCCGAATCAAGGAGTCGCCCTTGGACGCTCATGCGGTCACCGGCCTGCCGGCCGAACCCGACGCCTTGCTGCACGCGGTGCTGCGCGCCAACGACGGCACCGACAACGCGCGGCTGCGCGAGGTCATGGGCTCGCTGCTGCGCCACCTCCATGCGTTCGCCCGCGAGGTCGGGCTGAACTACCGCGAGCTGGAGCAGGGGCTCGACTTCCTGGTGCGCATCGGCCAAGCCACCGGACCAAAGAAGCACGAAGGCATCCTGCTGGCCGACATCCTCGGACTCGCGACCCTGGTGTGCCTGATGGATGCCCGCGATTCGCTCGCCGAAGGCGGCACCGAGCCGGCGCTGATCGGCCCGTTCTGGCGCGACCAGCAGCCGCTGCGCGCCAACGGCAGCCGCATCGCCTGCGCCAACACGCCCGGCGCGCCGCTGCGCGTGAACGGCCGCGTGCTGTCGCTCGACGGCCGTCCGCTCGCCGGCGCGCGCGTCGAGACCTGGCAGGCCTCACCCAAAGGCCTGTACGAAAACCAAGACCCCGAGCAGCCGCAGATGAACCTGCGTGGGCGCTTCGAGACCGACGCCGATGGCCGCTTCTGGTTCGACAGCGTGCGCCCGGCCGGCTACCCGGTGCCGATCGACGGGCCCTGCGGCGAACTGCTGGCCGCGCAGGGCCGCCATCCGATGCGCCCGGCCCACCTGCATTTCCTCGTCGTAGCCGTTGGCCACAAGGTGCTCGCGACGCAGTTCTTCGACGCCGAGGACCCGCACGCGATGGACGACGTCGTGTTCGGCGCGGTCGGCTCGCTGCTGCGCCGCTTCGAGCCCGACGGCGAAGGCGGCTTCCGCCTCGATGTCGAGCTGCGGCTTGAACCCGGCGAGACGCGCGTGCCGCACTGCCCGCTGCCTTGAATCAAGCCACGGAAAACGAGAACGAGATGAGAACCTTCGCCCCCCGCGACCGCCTGGACGGCCGCACCGCGGTCATCACCGGCGGCACCGGCGCGATCGGCGCCGCGACCGCGCAGCGCCTGGCCGCGCTCGGCGCGCGCATCGTGCTGCTGCACCGCGGCGCCGATGCCGACGCGCAGCCGCTGCTCGCCGAACTGCCCGGCCACGGCCACTTCGCGGTGACGGCCTCGGTGACCGACAGCGCCAGCCTCGGCGCCGCCGCGCAGACGGTGCGCGAGCGCGCCGGCGGGGCCTCGATGCTGATCAACTGCGCCGGCTTCACCAAGCCGGTGCCCGCGGCCGACCTCGACGCGCTGGACGACGCGCTGATCGACGAGATATTCGCGGTCAACTGGCGCGGCCTGTTCGCCGGCATCCGCGCCTTCGCGCCGCTGCTGCGCGAAGGCGAGGAGTCGGTGATCGTCAACGTCTCGTCGATCGCCGGCCTCTCGGGCCAGGGCAGCAACCTCGCCTACGCGGCCGCCAAGGCCGGCACCGATGCGCTGACCAAGTCGCTCGCGAAGGCGCTCGCGCCGCGCATCCGCGTGCTCGCGGTCTCGCCGGGCGTGGTCGACACGCCCTTCGTGCCGGGCCGCGACGCCGGCTTCAACGACAAGGTCGGCGCCTCGATCCCGCTCAAGCGCGTCGGCGTCGCCGACGACGTCGCGGCGGCCATCACCGCCTGCTGCACCAGCTTCGTCTACGCGACCGGAAGCATCTTCATCGCCGACGGCGGCCGCCACCTCGGCTGACTGACACCCATGGACTCCACGACCATCCTCACCTGCGCCGTCACCGGCAACCTCACGCGGCCGGAGCAGACGCCGCACCTGCCCGTCACGCCGGCGCAGATCGCGACCGCCTGTCTCGAGGCCGCCGAGGCCGGCGCGGCCGCGGTGCACATCCACGTGCGCGACCCGCAGACCGGCCGGCCGTCGATGGCGCTCGAGCTCTATGCCGAAGTCGTGCAGACGCTGCGCCGCGAGAGCCCCGAGCTGATCATCAACCTCACCACCGGCCCCGGCGGGCGCTACGTGCCCAGCGACGACGAGCCGCGCGTTGCCGGCCCCGGCACCACGCTGCTGGCACCCGAGCGACGCGTCGAGCACATCGCCGCGCTGCAGCCCGACATCTGCTCGCTCGACCTCAACACGATGAACTCGGGCGACGAGGTCGTGATGAACACGCCCAAGAACGTGCGGCGCATGGCCAGGATCATCCGCGAGGCCGGCGCGGTGCCCGAGCTCGAATGCTTCGACACCGGCGACCTCGTGCTCGCCAAGACGCTGATCGACGACGGCACGCTGCAAGGCCCGGGCCTCTACACCTTCGTGATGGGCGTGCGCTACGCGATGCCGTTCTCGCCGGCGGCGGTGGCGCATGCACGCTCGCTGATCGACGCCAAGGCGCAGTGGTCGGCGTTCGCGATCGGCCGCCATGCCTTCCCCGCGGTGGCGCAGGCCTGGCTGCTCGGCGGCAACGTGCGCATCGGGCTCGAGGACACGATCCATCTGAGCAAGGGCGAGCTGGCGACCAGCAATGCGGCGCTGGTCGCCAAGGCGCGCCGCATCGTCGAAGACCTGGGCGGGCGCCTCGCCACGCCCGCCGAAGCGCGGCGCCGCTGGGGCCTGCGCCCGACCAATGCCCCGCTCGCGCTGCCGGTGTCGGCTGCCGCGCTCGCCTGAACCCACCGAACCCCTCGACCGGAGTCCTCATGACCGAACCTCGCCGCGCGCGCGCCTTGCGCCTGCATCGAAAAGCCGACAGCGCCGAGACGCTGAGTCCCGAGATCGTCGATCTCGCCCAACCCGAAGCGACGCCGGGCCACGCCGTCGTCGAGGTGCTGGCCGCCGCGGTCAACCCCAGCGACGTGAAGGCCGCGCTCGGCCTGATGCCGCACGCCGTGTGGCCGCGCACGCCGGGCCGCGACTTCGCCGGCCGTGTCGTCGCCGGTCCGCGCGAATGGATCGGCCGCGAGGTCTGGGGTACCGGCGGCGACCTCGGCGTCACGCGCGACGGCTCGCATGCGCGCTATCTCGTGCTGCCCGTCGAGGCGCTGGCCGCCAAGCCGCAAAGCGTGCCGCTGGCCGCGGCCGGCACCGTCGGCGTGCCCTTCGTGACGGCCTTCGAAGGCCTGCGCCGCGCCGGGCTCGCCGGCCCCGGCCAGACGGTGGCCGTGTTCGGTGCCAACGGCAAGGTCGGCCAGGCGGCGGTCCAGCTCGCCACGCGCGCCGGCGCGAAGGTCGTCGCGATCGAGCGCGGCACGACGCACTACGTCGGCCATGCGTCGTCGCCGGTGGCCGCGATCGACGGCACGCGCGCCGAGCTCGCCGCCGCCGTGATCGAAGCGACCGACGGGCGCGGCGCCGACATCGCCTACAACACCGTCGGCTCGCCCTACTTCGCCGCCGCGCTCGAGTCGCTGGCCGTCGGCGGCACGCAGGTGCTGATCTCCACGATCGAGCGCAGCGTGCCGTTCGACATCCTCGCGTTCTACCGCCGCAACCTGCAGATGCTCGGCGTCGACAGCCTCAAGCTCTCGGCCGCGACCTGCGCGAGCATCCTCAACGGCTTGCTCCCCGGCTTCGACGCCGGCCACTACCGGGCCTTCGACGTCGAGCCCGCGACGCTGCTGCCGCTCGATCAGGCCGGCGAGGCCTACCGCAAGGTGCTGGCCGGCTCGATGGAACGCATCGTCTTCGCGCCCTGACGAGGAGCGAGCGATGCATGTCGTACCGATTGCGCAGGCGCCGCTCTACGACGCGCCGGGTCACCACGCGATGGCGATGCGCAGGCTGCAAGGCCGCGAGGCCGGCCCGAGCGACAGCGTGTGGATCGGCCTGTCCGAGATCGCGCCCGGCGGCGGCACCACCGCGTCGGCGTCGGCGGTCGAGAAGTTCTACGTCGTGCTCGAAGGCCACGTCGACGTGGCCGCGAACACCGCCACGGGCGCGGCGAGCCGCGCCCGGCTCGGCCCGCTCGACAGCTGCCGCATTGCGCCCGGCGAGTCGAGGCAGCTCTCCAACCCCACCGAGCGGCCATGCCGGCTGCTGCTCGTGATGCCCAACGCCTGACGTCACCCCTGCCCCACCAACGAGTCGTCCGAACCACAGGAGACCGAGGAGACAACGATGAATGCCAACCGAAGACAAGTGCTGTCCTGCCTCGCCGCCGCCGGCGGCGCCGTGCTGCTGCCCGCAGCGGCGCGCGCCGACGGCGCATTCCCCAAGCAGGCGATGAAGATCGTCATCCCCTTCACCGCCGGCTCCGGCACCGACGTGGTCGGCCGCGCGGTGTCCGAGCGGCTGGAGAAATACTTCGGCCAGCCGGTCGTGATCGACAACCGGCCCGGCGCCGGCGGCACGCTCGGCGCCGCCGCGGTGGCCGCGGCGCCGGCCGACGGCTACACGCTGCTGGTGCATTCGGCCGGCCATGTCGCGAACGCGGCGCTCTATCCGGCGCTGAAGTACGACACGCAGAAGGACTTCGTGCCGCTCACGATGCTGGCCGCGCTGCCGAATGTGCTGGTCGCCGCGCCGTCCAAGGGCTTCAAGTCGGTGCAGGACCTCGTGCAGAAGGCCAAGGCCGAGCCCAACCGCTACCTCTACGCCTCGGCCGGCAACGGCAGCGCCACGCACATCAACGCCGAGAAGTTCCGCGTCGCGGTCGGCTTGCAGGCCACGCACGTGCCCTACCGCGGCACCCCCGAGGCGCTGACCGACGTGATGGGCAGTCGCGTCGACTGGTTCTTCGCGCCGCTGGTCTCGGCGCTGCCGCTGATCAAGGACGGCCGGCTGCAGGCACTGGCGGTCGGCACGCCCAGGCGTTCACCACTGCTGCCCGAGGTTCCGACGACGCTCGAGGCCGGCTTCGCGGGCTCCGACTACACCTTCTGGGTCGGCCTGTTCGCGCCGGCCAAGACGCCCGCCGACGTGCTCGCGCGGCTGCACGCCGAGACCGTCAAGGCGCTGAAGTCCGACGAGGTGCGCGCGCGGCTCGAGAAGCTGGGCGCCGAGACCACACCGATGGCGCAGGCCGACTTCGCCGCGCTGGTGCGCAACGAGATCGCTGCGACCGCGGCACTGATCAAGCAGGCCGGCATCCGCGTCGAGGCCTGAACGCGCCGGCCCGACGGCCGGCCTGCCCCTCGTCCCCATGACCGAGCGGCGCCGCGCGCCGTTCGCGAATGCTTTCGCCAGTTCACTTCTCCATCCACGCATCATGAAGTTCGAATCCATCCTTCGCGCCGGCCTGGCCTCGCTCGGTGGCCTGTGCGCCTTCGGCGCGGCGGCCCAGACGGCCGTGATCTACGGCCGCATCAACACCGGCATCGAGTTCGTCGATGCGAGCCGGTCGCCCGAGGACATGTCCAAGACGCGCCTGAGCAACTACCGCTCGGTGGTCGGCTTTCGCGGCGACGAAGACCTCGGCGCGGGCCTCAAGGCCATCTGGCAGATCGAGGGCGGCTTCGCGCTCGACACCGGCAACGGCAGCATCAGCAACCGCGACACGCGCGTCGGCCTGCAAGGCGGCTTCGGTACCGTGTTCGCGGGCGTGTGGACCCTGCCCTACACGGCGGCGACCTCCGGGTTCGATCCGTTCTATCCCACCACCGCCGGTTACATGGCGCTGATGGGCAACGGCTCGGCGCCGACCACCAACCACCTGATCGACACCACGTCGTTCGACCGCCGTCAGCAGAACGTGCTGCAGTACTGGACGCCCGCGTGGTCGGGCCTGTCGGCGCGCCTGGCCTACAGCCCGAAGGAAGACACGGTCGCGTCAACCGGCGCCAAGCCCTCGCTGCTGTCGGCCTCGCTCACCTACGACGCCGACGGCCTGGTGCTGACCGCCGCGCACGAGCGCCACGACGACTACCAGGCCAACGGCACCGTCGACACCGCGAGCAAGCTCGGCGCGGCTTGGCGCTTCGGCCCGGCGCGCGTCGCCGCGGTCGTCGAGCGGCTCGAGTACGAGACCGCGACCGGCTCGCTCGAGCGCAACAGCTGGTATGTCTCGGGCACCTGGCGCATCGGCAGCGGCTCGCTGCGCCTGGGCTACGCGCGCGCTGGCGACGGCAAGGGCTCGGCGAGCGAGACGGTGGGCTTCTTCCGCAGCGGCGCCGACACCGGTTCGTCGCAGCTCACCGTCGGCTACGAGCACGAGCTGTCCAAGCGCACCGCGCTGTTCGCGTTCTACAGCCGCATCGACAACGAGCGCGCGGCGATCTACGACTTCGCGATCAACGAGCTCGGCATCGCGCCCGGCGCGCGCCCGAGCGTGGTCTCGCTGGGCATGCGCCACGCGTTCTGAGCCGCCGCGCGCGGATCCCTTGGAGATGCGCGCGGCTCTGTCCAAAGGCCGATACCGGTCGGTGCGCGACCGGGTCGAATGTCCACCGCCCGATCCAGCAGGAATGCTTTTGACATGAACACCGACGCCACCGCCGACCACTCGGCCGATCCCGCCGCGCGCCGCGGCTTTCTGCAGGCCGCCTCGTCGCTCGGCCTCGCCGTGCTGGCCGGCCCCTCGCTCGCGCAAGGCGGCGCGGGCCGCAGCGCGCCCGACCTGATCCTGAAGAACGGGCGCATCACGACGCTCGACCGCGCGAAGCCCGAAGCCAGCGCGATCGCGATCAAGGATGGCCTGGTGCTCGCGGTCGGCAGCGACGCCGAGATCGTGCCGCTGGCCGATGGCCGCACGCGCGTCGTCGACGTCGAGCGCAAGCGCGTGATCCCGGGCCTGACCGACTCGCACACGCACGTGATCCGCGGCGGCCTGAACTACAACATGGAGCTGCGCTGGGACGGCGTGCGCAGCCTGCACGCGGCGCTCGAGATGCTCAAGGCGCAGGCCCGGGTGACGCCTGCGCCGCAGTGGGTGCGCGTGGTCGGCGGCTGGAACGAAACCCAGTTCGCCGAGAAGCGCCTGCCCACGCTGAAGGAGATCAACGACGCCGCGCCCGACACGCCGGTGTTCGTGCTCAACCTCTACAACCAGGCCTTCCTCAACCGCGCGGCGCTGCGCGCCGTGGGCTACTCCAAGGACACGCCGCAGCCGCCGGGCGCCATCATCGAGCGCGACGCGCGGGGCGAGCCCACCGGTCTGCTGCTCGCCGAGCCCAATGCCTTCGTGCTCTACAACACGCTGGCCAAGGGCCCCAAGCTGAGCCCCGAAGACCAGATCAACTCGACGCTGCATTTCATGCGCGAGGAGAACCGCCTGGGCGTGACCTCGGTCGGCGATGCCGGCGGCGGCTTCCAGAACTACCCCGATGACTACCAGATCATCGACAAGCTGGCCAAGGAGAACCGGCTGACCCTGCGCTTCGCCTACAACCTGTTCCCGCAGAAGGCCAAGGCCGAGCTCGACGACTTCCGCCGCTGGATCGCGATGGGCAAGCCCGGCGACGGCAGCGACATGTACAAGCTCAACGGTGCCGGCGAGATGCTCGCGTTCTCGGCCGCCGACTTCGAGGACTTCCTCGTGCCGCGCCCGGACATGCCGCCGGCGATGGAGCCGGACCTCGAGGCCGTGGTGCGCTTCCTGGCCGGCAACGGCTGGCCGTGGCGCATGCACGCGACCTACGACCAGACGATCACGCGCGCGCTCGACGTGTTCGAGAAGGTGCACCGCGACATTCCGATCGACAAGCTCGGCTGGTTCTTCGACCACTGCGAGACGGTCACACCCGCCAACCTGGAGCGCATCAAGAAACTCGGCGGCGGCATCGCGGTGCAAAACCGCATGTCGATGCAGGGCGAGTCCTTCGTGCGCCGATACGGCCTCGCGGCCGCCGCCGAGACGCCGCCGGTCAAGCGCATGCTGGAGATGGGGCTGCCGGTCACGCTGGGCACCGACGCGACGCGCGTCAACAGCTACAACCCCTGGCAGGCGCTGTACTGGTTGGTCGCGGGTCGCACGATCGGCGGCACGGTGATCTATCCCGAGGAGAAGCGCCTGGATCGCCAGACCGCGCTCGGCCTGATGGCCGCCGACGGCGCCTGGTTTTCGCGCGACAGCGGCAAGAAGGGCGTGCTCAAGCCCGGCGCCTTCGGCGACGTGGCCGTGCTCGACCGCGACTACTTCTCGGTGCCCGAGGACCAGATCCAGGACATCGTCTCGGTGCTCACGGTCGTGGGCGGCAAGGTCGTGTACGGCGCGCAGCGCTTCGCCGACCTCGCACCCGAGCTGCCGCCGGCCTCGCCGAGCTGGTCGCCGGTGCGCAAGTTCGGTGGCTACCAGGCACGCCAGGTCGCGCTCGGCGCCTCGGACCGCCGCTACCAGTACGCCGCACTGTGCGATTGCCGCGCCGGCTGCGGGCTGCATGGTCACGACCATCTGCGTGCGTCGAGCACCGCGGTGCCGGCGTTCGATGCGCAGGCCTTCTGGGGCGCCCTCGGGTGCAGCTGCTATGTCTGAGATCGCTCGCGCCGCCGTGCTGGCGCTGGCGTGCGCCGCGAGTTCGCTCGCAGCCGCCAACCCGCCGCAGATCGAGGCCGGCCGCAAGTTGGCCGTGGCACAGTGCGCCACCTGTCATGGCCAGGACGGCAACGCGCCCGACGCGCAGTTCCCTCGCTTGGCCGGCCAGCTGCAGCCCTTTCTCGAGCTGCAACTGCGCAACTACCGCTCGGGCGAGCGGCCGCATCCGGTGATGGCAGGCGTGGCCAAGGGCCTGAAAGACCGCGACATCGCGGCGGTCTCGGCCTACTACGCCTCGCTCGCGCCGATGCGCCATGGCGGCGCGCTCGACGCGCAGCTCGTCGCGCGTGGCGAGCAGATCTACCGCGTCGGCAAGCCCGGCGCGCCGGCCTGCCAGTGGTGCCACGGCGAGCGCGGCGAAGGCACGGCGCCCGTGTTCGCGCGGCTCGCGGGCCAGCACCCGGAGTTCGTCGTCGAGGCGCTGAAGCCCTATCGCGTGGTGCCGCGCTTCGGCAACCCGTACGCGAACGTGATGAAGGCCGTGGTGCAGGAGTGGTCCGACGAGGACCTCGCCGCGGTGGCGGCCTATGTCGCGTCGCTGAACCGCTAGCTTCACTCCCGCGGCGTGACCCAGTGATCCACGCGCGGCGGCCCGTCACCACGATGGAAGGCTCGCACCTCGCGCTGCAGGTCGGCGTCGGCCTGCGAGACGCGCGCATGCTGGCGCAGGTGTTCCTGCCACGACGCGACCAGAAAGCTCTCGATGAAGCGCCCCGGCACCGCCGCATCCTCGTAGACGCCCCACTGGTACGCACCGTCGCGCAACCGTTCGCCCGAGAACGCGCGCAGCGCGGCGACGAAGGCCTCGCGTTGCGCGGGATCGATGCGGTACTCGATCGTCACCATCACCGGCCCGCGGTCCTCCTCGACGCCCTCGGCGGCAACCGGTTCGGGCCAGTGCATCGACGGCGTCAGATCGGGCTCCGACTCGGCCACCGGCTTCCACCACGCCAGCGCCAGGCCCAGCGCGCCGAAGACGGCCGCCGCACGCAGCGCAAGCGCGACGCTCGCCTGGTCGGCGACGAAGCCCCACAGCAGGCTGCCGCCGGCCATCGCGCCGTAGAACAACGTCAGGTAGATCGCCAGGCCGCGGCCTCGCACCCAGTTGGGCAGCGCCGTCTGCGCCGCGACGTTGGCGGTGGTCAGCACCGCGATCCATGCGAAGCCGGCCACGCCGAGCACGGCCGCGACCAGCGTGCGGTCGCGCGTGGCCGACAGCGCGAGCAGGCAGCCGATCGTCAGCGCCGTGCCCAGGCGCAGCGTCGTCTCCGACGACACGCGCTGGCGCAGCTTGGGCAGCAGCACCGCACCGAGCACCGCGCCGGCACCGATGCAGCCCAGCACGATGCCGTAGTACAGCGCGTCGCCGCCGACCTCACGCCGCGCGATCACCGGCAACAGCGCCCAGTAGGCGCTCGCGAAGCCGAAGAACAGCACCGCGCGCAGCAGGATGCGGCGCAGCGCCGGCGCGTGCAGCGCGAAACGCACGCCGGCGCGCATGGCGGAGCCGAGCTGCTCGGGCGTGCCGCTGGCGGCCGGCGCGGCCGCGCCCTTCCACCACCACAGCGCGGCAATCACCGCGAGGTAGCTCACGGCGTCGACCCAGTAGGCCGCGGCGACGCCGGCCGCGCCGATCAGCACGCCGCCCAGCGCCGGGCCGATCGCGCGCGAGACATTGAAGCCCATGCTGTTGAGCGCGATCGCCGGGCGCAGCAGCGGCTTGTCCACCGTCAGCGGCGTCAGCGACTGCTGCACCGGCTGGATCAGCGCAGTGCAGATGCCGGCGGCGAACAGCGAGCCGACCAGCAGCGCCGGCGTCATCGCGCCGGCCTGAGCGAGACCCGCCATCGCGACCGAGACCACGCACAGCGCGACGTTGAGCCCGATCAACAGCCGCCTGCGGTTGACGATGTCGGCCAGCGCGCCGGCCGGCAGCGAGAGCAGGAAGATCGGCAGCGTGGTCGCGACCTGCACCAGCGCGACCGCGGTCGCCGACGGCGACAGCGAGGTCATCAGCCAGCCGGAGCCGACATCGCGCACCCAGGTGCCGATGTTGGCCGCCAGCGCGGCGAACCAGACGATCCGGAACACCGGGCTGCGAAAGGGCGCCCAGGCCGAAGGGGGCGCGGAAGGCACTGCGGCCGAAAGAGGGGCATGCATCGTCAAACGATGTTCTACGCCGCGCGACGCGCGGCGCCCTGCCGTGGTGAGGGCGCCAGTCTGTGCCCAAAGAGGCAGGCAGGACATGGTGGCGGCACTACCTCGATCGAGGTAGTGCCGGCTTCGACGATCCAGGGTGGCCGTCCCTGCGGGTTCTTCCTAAGCTCCGAGCAAGCCTCACGCCGCGCCCAACGTCCGGCGACGGCCGGATCGACCCATGCATGACCGGAGTGATCCCATGAAATCGCCCTATCCCCTGACCCGCGTGCTGGTCGCCCACGGCGACGCGGTCGTCGCCGCCGGCCTGTGCGCCATCCTGTCCGAACGTGCCGACCTGGTGGTCGAGCGCGTCAGCGCGGCCGAAACGCTGTCGCCGGGCGCCGACGCAGCGGCGGCAACCGACATCCTGGTAACTGACCTGCGCTCTTGGTCCGGCATGGCGCAGGCGCGCCGCGGCCGCAACGACGGGCGCGTGCTGGTCATCGGCAGCACCGCGCGCGAGCTCGAGGTGCGGCGCGCGTTCGAACTCGGCGCGCACGGCTACGTGCTGCAAGGCGGGCCGGTCGAGTCCATCGTCGACGCGGTCGCGGTGCTGCGCCAGGGCGGCCGCTACCTGTGCCGCGAGGCCTCGGCCACCGTGGCCGACAGCCTCGGCCACGAGGACCTCACGTCGCGCGAGCTCGACGTGCTGCGCCTGCTCGCGCAGGGCTTCAGCAACAAGCTGATCGCCAAGGCGCTGGGCATCAGCCTGGGCACGGTGAAGTCGCACGTGCGGCCGATCCTCGTCAAGCTGCATGCGGCGTGCCGCACCGAGGCCGTGGCGGTCGCGACGCGCCGCGGGCTCCTCGACAGCGAGGCGGTGGCGCCGGCGCCGGAGCGCGCGGCCAGGACGCGGGAGACCGCGCGCGACGCCGCACATCCCTAGTCGCCGGCCCCTCCCCTAACATGCGACGGGGCCTAGGGCGGAGTGAATGGCGAGCATGCGCGGATGGATCAGAGGGGGCGCCATCGCGTCGGTGCTGGTGCTGGCCTGCGCGTGGGCGCACGCGGCGCCGTGGCCGGGCGAGCGCACGCTCAAGCAGTTCCATCACACGCGCTGGGACAGCAAAAGCGGCGCGCCGCTGGACACGCGCAGGATGGCCCAGACCGCCGACGGCTGGCTGTGGCTGGGCGGACCGCAGGGCTTGTACCGCTTCGATGGCTTGCGCTTCGAGCGCTTCGCCGACCCCGAGGGCCAGACCGACGGTAGCGAAGGCGTCTCCAATCTCCTCGCGCTGCCGTCGGGCGAGCTGTGGATCGGCTACTACCACGGCGGCATGGCAGTGCTCGGCAAGGACGGGCGGCTGCAGCGCTTTGGTGTGCAGGACGGCTTCGACGCGAACGCCATCTCGACCATCGAATACGACTTCGACGGCAACATCTGGGCGGCGAGCGCCGCGCGGCTGCTGCGCTATGACGGGCAGCGCTGGCAAGCGATCGGCGAGGACTGGGGGCTGAAGCTCGGCAGCTTCGGCGGCATGGCGGTCGACGCCAACGGCGCGCTGTGCGTGTCGGACCACTCGGAGTGGCTCATGCTGCCGCGCGGCGAGCGGCGGTTTCGCCGCACCGGGTTGCCGACCGCGGGCGCACGCAGCCTGCAGCTGATCGACGGCACGCTGTGGATGGTGACGGCCGAGTCGCTGCAGCGCATCGCCGACGCGAATGGCGCGCAAGACCGGCCCGCACCGCGCCCCAACAGTCGCCGATCGTCGTCGGTCGTGATCGATGGCGAAAGACAGCTGTGGACGGTGTTCTGCCCCGAAGGCCTGTGCCGCACGCGGCTGCCGCGCGACCTCGCCGGCTCGCGGGTCGCGTTGGCCGTACCGGACGAACACTTCACGCATCGCGACGGCCTGTCGAGCGACGTCGGCATGACGATCCTCGAGGACCGTGGCGGCAACTTCTGGGTCGCGACCAAGTCCGGGCTCGACCGCTTCCGTCCGGTCCCGCTGCGCCGCGTCGACCTGCCGAGCGCCTACACCCACTTCGCGCTAGCCGACTCACCCGAGGAAGGCCTGCTGATCGCCGGTGCGTCGGCGACGAAGCGGTCGCTGTGGCGCGCCGGGCGTGAAGGCATGGCGTTCGAGGCGCCCGACACGATCTTCACCGCGACCCACGTCGACCGGGCTGGCCAGGTGTGGTTCGCCGGCCGCGGCGGCGTCTGGCGTCGCCATGCACGCGGCTTCGAGCGCGTTCCCGCGCCCGCAGAAGCGCCGCGGGCGGCCGTGCGCGCGCTGGCGTCCGACCGTTTGGGCCTGCTGGTCAAGTTCGCCGGCAGGCCGTTGTACCGTCTCGCCGGCTCGCGATGGGAGACGGTGCTCGCGCCCGAGCTGACGACGCCGGCAACGGCGCTGGCAGCAGGCCCCGACGGACGCCTGTGGCTGGGCTTCGCGCAGCAGCGCGTCGCCGTGGTCGATGCCGAGGGCCGACTGCGCGAATACGGCGAGGCCGACGGCCTGTCCACCGGCACCGTGACCCATCTCCACGCCGGGCGGCGCGTCGCCGCGGCCGGCGAGAACGGCGTCTCGATGCTGCGCGACGGCCGCTTCTGGCCATTGCACGTAAAGGAGCCGCAGAATCTGCGCGGCGTCTCGGGCATCGTCGAGACGCCGAACGGCGACCTGTGGCTCAACGGTGCGCGCGGCGCGGTGCGCATCGCCGCGGCCGAGCTCGAACGCTGGCAGGCGCAGCCGCAGCACGTCCTGGCGGAGCAGTTGTTCGACGCGCTCGACGGCTATCCATCGAGCGCATCACCGGTGACCCCGCAACCCAGTGCGGTGATGGGCCACGACGGCCGCCTCTGGTTCGCCGGCATCGACGGCGTGGCATGGCTCGACCCCGCGTCGATCGACCGGCCCGCCGCGCCGGCGCCGGTGCGCATCCTCGATCTCGTCGCCGACGGGCGTCGGTTCGACGCGCACCGCAGTGCCCTGCTGCCGCCCGGCACCTCGAACGTCACGATCCGCTACACCGCGCTGGCACTCGGCGAGCCGGAGCGCGTGCGCTTTCGGGTGCGGCTCGACGGCGTGGACGCCAATTGGCGCAGCGCCGGCAACAACCGCGAGGTGGTCTATTCCAACCTCGGACCGGGTCACCATCGCTTCGTCGTCGATGCATCGAACCCCGACGACATCTGGGGCGGTTCGCAGGCATCTGTCAGCTTCGAGATCCCGCCGACCCTGCTGCAGTCATCGGGGTTCCACGTGGCGGTCGCGGTCGTCGGCGCGGTCCTGCTCGCGCTCGCCTACCAGCTGCGCGTGGGCGTGCTGTCGCGGCGCGCCCGGCAGCGCATGCAGGCCGTGCTCGACGAGCGCGAGCGCATCGCCCGCGAGCTGCACGACACCCTGCTGCAAGGCGTTCAGGGTCTGGTGCTGCAGTTCCAGGCGGCGGCCGACTCGATCGGCCAGGACCCGTCCGCGCAGAAGTCGCTCGAGTCGGTGCTCGCGCGCGCCGATCGCGTGATGGCCGAGGGGCGCGACCGCATCGCCAGCCTGCGCTCGATGAGCGAGCCGGGCGACGACCTCGCGCTGTCGCTGCGGCATTTCGGCGAGCAGCTCGCGGCCGAGCAGCGCGCCGAGTTCGTCGCCAAGGTGCAAGGGGAGCCGACCTCGTTCGATCCTGCGCTGCTGTGCGAGGTCTATCGCATCGGCTGCGAGGCGCTGCTCAATGCCTTTCAGCATGCGCAGGCCAAGCGCATCGAACTCTGGCTGCAGTGCGACGGCCGATCGCTGACGCTTCGCATCCGCGACGACGGTGTCGGCATCGCACCCGAGCTGCTTGCGCGCGGCAGGCCGGGCCATTGGGGCCTGGCCGGCATGCGCGAGCGTGCGCAGCGCATCGGCGCGCGCCTCGCCATCGCGCCGGCCATCGGCGGCGGCACCGAGATCGAGCTCGTGCTGCCCGCAAGCGGATCTCGCCGGCTGCCGCGGATGCGCTGGCCGTGGCAGCGCCGCCGCGCGACGCAGGCATCATCGGCGCCATGAGCGGTCTTTCCACCAATGAGGCGATCCGCGTACTCGCCGTCGACGATCACCCTCTGATGCGCGAAGGCATCTCGACCGTGCTCGCGCGCCAGAGCGACATGCGCCTGGTCGGCGAGGCGTCGACTGGCCACGAGGCCGTGCAGCGCTTTCGCGAACTGCAGCCGGACGTGACGCTGATGGACATCCGCATGCCCGACATGGACGGCATCGAGGCGATGCTCGCGATCCGCCAGGAGTTCCCGACGGCCAAGGTGATCGCGCTGACCACCTACCGCGGCGACGTGCAGGCGCTGCGCGCGATCAAGGCCGGCGCGATGGGCTACCTGCTCAAGGGCTCGCTGCGGCTGGAGCTGATCGACGCGATCCGTGCGGTCGCGGCAGGGCAGCGCCGCATTCCGCCCGAGGTCGCGTCCGCGCTGGCCGAGCATTTCAGCGAGAGCGAGCTGTCGCCACGCGAGGTCGAAGTGCTCAAGCTGATCGCCGCCGGCCATGCGAACAAGGCGGCCGCCAGGTCGCTCGGCATCGCCGAGGAGACGGTCAAGGCCCATGTGCGCAACATCCTCGCCAAGCTCGGCGCCAACGACCGCACGCACGCGGTGTCGATCGCGTATCGGCGCGGCATCATCGAGCTCTGAAAGAAGTTCCCTCGCCCGCGCGCGGGCGAGGGAACTCACACCGCCCAGCACGCGCAACCGAACGCGCCCCAGAACGACTTCGCATCGGCGGCGGGCAGCGGACGCGTCCACGCGCTCGCATGCGCGTGGCCATGCACGTTGCAGCGGCGCGCACAGCCGCAATCGGCCGCCAGCTTCAGCGGAGCGTTGTCCTGCCGTCCCCAGGCGCCGTAGCCGCCGTAGCGGCGCACCGGCGACCAGTCCGGCATCGCCGGCGGCGGTTCGCCGTCGTCGTGCGGCTTGAACTCGCCGGCCGCGTAGACGATGCGCCCGCCCACCAGGGTGAGCAGCGAGCTCGTGCCCGAGATCTCCGACTCGGCGCAGGCGAAGAAGTCGCGATCGGGCACCACCAGGTCGGCGAACTGGCCCGCCGCGATGCGGCCCTTCTGGCCCTCTTCGTTCGAGAACCAGGTGCCGTGCTCGGTCCACATGCGCAGCGCCGTCTCGCGATCCAGCAGATGGCGCTGCGGGTACAGCGACAGGCCGCCGACTGTCTTGCCGGTGATCAGCCATGCGAGCGAGACCCAGGGGTTGTAGGACGCCACACGCGTCGCGTCGGTGCCGGCCGAGACCTTGACGCCGCGCTCGAGCATGCGTGCCACCGGCGGCGTGGCCTCGGCCGCGCCCGGGCCGTAGCGCTCGACGAAGAACTCGCCCTGATAGGCCATGCGGTGCTGCACCGCGACGCCGCCGCCGAGCGCGGCGACGCGGTCGATCGAACGCTCCGAGATGGTCTCGGCGTGGTCGAAGAACCAGTGCAGGCCTTCGAGCGGGATGTCCTGGTTGACGCGCTCGAAGACATCGAGCGCCCGGCTGATGGTCTCGTCGTAGGTCGCGTGCATGCGCCACGGCCAGCGGTTCTCGGCCAGGATGCGCACCACGGCCTCGAGCTCGCCTTCCATCTCGGGGCCCAGGTCGGGCCGCGGCTGGCGGAAGTCCTCGAAGTCGGCGGCCGAGAACACCAGCATCTCGCCCGCACCGTTGTGGCGGAAATAGTCGTCGCCCTGCTTGTAGCGCGAGCCCGCGGTCCAGCGCAGGAAGTCGTCCTTCTCCTGCTTGGGCTTTTGCGTGAACAGGTTGTAGGCCAGGCGCACCGTGAGCTGGCCGGCGTCGGCCAGCTCCTGGATCACGGCGTAGTCCTCGGGGTAGTTCTGGAAGCCGCCGCCGGCGTCGATGACGCTGGTGACGCCGAGCCGGTTGAGCTCGCGCATGAAGTGGCGAGTCGAGTTCAGCTGGTAGTCGTGCGGCAGCTTGGGGCCCTTGGCCAGCGTCGCGTAGAGGATGCTCGCGTTGGGCTTGGCCAGCAGCAGGCCGGTCGGGTTGCCGGCGCCGTCGCGCAGGATCTGGCCGCCGGGCGGCTCGGGCGTGTCTTTCGTGTAGCCCACCGCGCGCAGCGCCGCCGCGTTGAGCAGCGCGCGGTCGTACAGGTGCAGGATGAACACCGGCGTGTCGGGCGCGACGGCATTGAGTTCCTCGAGCGTCGGCAGCCGCTTCTCGGCGAACTGGTGCTCGGTGAAGCCGCCGACCACGCGCACCCACTGCGGCGGCGGCGTGATCGCGACCTGTGCCTTGAGCATCGCCATCGCGTCGGCGAGGCTTCCGACGCCGTCCCAGCGCAGCTCGAGGTTGAAGTTGAGTCCGCCGCGGATGACGTGGGTGTGGTTGTCGATCAGCCCCGGCAACACGCGCCGCCCGCGCAGGTCGACCACGCGCGTGCGCGGCCCGGCCAGGGGCATCACGTCGTGCTCGTGCCCGACGGCAACGAAGCGGCCGTCGCGGATCGCCACCGCCGAGGCATTCGGCTGCTGCCGCGACAGCGTCGTGAACAGGCCGCGGTGCAGGATCAGGTCGGCGTACTCAGCCACGCGCTTTCTCCCTGGCCGCATCTCTCGGCGGCTCGTGCACCACCATCACGCCCTGCCCGCAACCCGGCATGCGGCCGAACACATGCGGCTTGACCTGTTGCTGGATCCACGAGGCCGGCGCCGGTGCGTCAGCGCCGAACCACTGCTTGACCAGCGGCGGGATCTGCTCCCCGACGAGGATGCCCAGCAGGCCGACCAGCGCGATCACCGGCGGCGCCGGCGATCGCACGTTGAACAGGGCGTAGATCACGCCCACGAGCAGGCCGATCGCGGCGGAAACGAGGTAGGCCTTCATGGGCGATGTCTCCCTGTCAATCGTGGTCCTGCGCCGCGGCGTCAGCCCTCGTGCGCGCCGAACATCGTCTTCGCGTAGATGATCCCCAGGCCGTAGGCCCCGCCGTACTTCTTGGCGATACCGGTGGTCATGTCGTAGGTCTCGGTGCGCGCCCAGTCGCGCTGCAGCTCGAGCATGTACTGCAGCGAGGTCATCGGCCGCACGCCGGCCTGGACCATGCGGTCGATCGCGCGCTCGTGCGCCTCGGCGGAGACGTCGCCGCAGGCGTCGGTGATCACGTAGACCTCAAAGCCCTGGTCGAGCGCCGACAGCGTCGGGCCGACGATGCACACCGAGGTCCACAGGCCGGCGAACACCAGGCGCTTCTTGCCGATCGCGTTGATCGTCTTGATGACGTTGGCGTCCTCCCAGGTGTTCATCGAGGTGCGGTCGAGCAGTTCCTGGCCGGGAAAGGCCGCGGTGATCTCGTCGAACATCGGGCCCGAGAAGCTCTTCTCGGCGACGGTGGTCAGCACGGTCGGCACCTTGAAGCCGGCGGCGGCGTGCGCGATCAGCGCGGCGTTGTTGCGCAGCGAGACGGCGTCGATCGAGTGCGTCGCGAAGGCCATCTGCGACTGAAAGTCGATCAGCACCAGCGCGTGATCCTTGGGGGTGAGCAGGAGGGAGCCGGGAGTAGGCGTGGCCACGATGAGGTCCTTTCGCGAAATCGGTTGCGGGCGATGCATCTGCCGTCGCCGGCGCCATGCATCGTCGGCAGTGTGGAGTGCGCGGCGGCGCAGCGGCTCCGTCTTTGGACAGAGCCCACAGACGTCAGCTTGGGCGTCCCGGCGGGCCGGTGCGTCGCCGAGACTGGTTTACGACCCCGTCTCTCGTTCCACAACCCCACTGCAAAGGAAAGCTGCGATGAGCACGTTCACGACCCGCGACGGCACCGAGATCTACTTCAAGGACTGGGGCTCGGGCCCGGCCGTCGTGCTTTGCCACGGCTGGCCGCTGAACTCGGACAGCTGGGAATCGCAGATGCTGTTCCTGGCCTCGAACGGCCTGCGCTGCATCGCTCACGACCGTCGCGGCCACGGGCGCTCGAGCCAGCCCTGGGACGGCAACGACATGGACCACTACGCCGACGACCTGGCGCAGCTGCTCGACAAGCTCGACGTCAAAGGGGCCACGCTGGTGGGCTTCTCCACCGGCGGCGGCGAAGTCGCGCGCTACATCGGCCGCCACGGCACCAAGCGCATCGCCAAGGCGGTGCTGGTCTCGGCCGTGCCGCCGCTGATGGTGAAGACCGCCGACAACCCCAAGGGCCTGCCGATCGAGGTCTTCGACGGCATCCGCAACGCGCAGATCGCCAACCGCTCGCAGCTCTACAAGGACATCCCCAGCGGGCCGTTCTACGGCTTCAACCGCCCCGGCGCCAAGGTCTCGCAAGGCCTCATCGACGCGTGGTGGGCGCAAGGGATGATGGGCGGGCACAAGAACACGCTCGACTCGATCAAGGCCTTCTCGGAGACCGACTTCCGCGCCGACCTGAAGAAGTTCGACGTGCCCACGCTGGTGATCCACGGCGACGACGACCAGATCGTGCCGATCGACCTCTCGGGCCGCGCGTCGGCCGAGCTGGTCAAGGGCGCGAAGCTGATCGTCTACGCCGGCGCGCCGCACGGCATCACCGACACGCACAAGGACCGGCTGAACCAGGACCTGCTGAGCTTCATCAAGGGCTGACGAAGCAGCGCTGCCCGCACGGCGGCGGCGCGGGGCGAACGCTAGTTCAGCGTCCCGCGCTCCAGCCTCAGCTGCCGATCGCAGCGCGCCGCCAGCGACTCGTCGTGCGTCACGACCACGAAGGCCGTGCCCTGCGCCTTTGCCAGGTCGAGCATCAGGCGCAGCACGCCGTCGGCAGTGCCGCGGTCGAGGTTGCCGGTCGGCTCGTCGGCCAGCACGCAGGCGGGGTGCGTGACCAGCGCGCGCGCGACCGCGACGCGCTGGCGCTCGCCGCCCGACAGCTCCGAGGGCCGATGCCGCACGCGGCCCGCCAGCCCCACCGCGGCCAGCACCTCCTGCGCGCGCTCGCGCGCCGCCTGCTTGGACTCGCGGCGGATCCACAGCGGCATCGCGACGTTGTCGAGCGCGCTGAACTCGGGCAGCAGGTGGTGGAACTGGTAGATGAAACCGAGCTGCCGGTTGCGCCACTCGCCCTGCTCGGCCGCGCTCATGCGGCAGCCGGCGCCGTTGAAGGGCTTGCCGGCCAGCGTGACGCTGCCGGCGCTCGGCGCGTCGAGCCCGCCGAGTAGGTGCAGCAGCGTGCTCTTGCCCGAGCCCGAGGCGCCGACGATGGCCACCGTCTCGCCGCGCGCGACCGCGAGGTCCACGTGGGTCAGCACGGGCACGTCGAGGTCACCCTCGTGGTAGCGGCGCGCCAGCGCGCGCGCGTCGATCACCGGTTCACTCATAGCGCAAGGCCTCGGCCGGCTGGACGCGGCTGGCGCGCCAGCTCGGGTAGAGGGTCGCCAGGAAGGCGAGCACCAGCGAGATCAGCGCGATTGGCACGATGTCGCCGGCCTGCGGGTCGCTGGGCATGCGCGTGATCAGGTAGATGCTGCCGGGCAGGAAGCTGGCGTTGAACAGCCGCTCGAGCGCCGGCACGATGACGTCGATGTTGAAGGCGACCAGCAGGCCGAGCGCCAGGCCGCCAAGCGTGCCGATCACGCCGGCCGTCGCGCCCTGCACGACGAAGATGCCCATCACCGAGCGCGGGCTCGCGCCCAGCGTGCGCAGGATGGCGATGTCGGCGCGCTTGTCGGTGACCGTCATCACCAGCGTCGAGACCAGGTTGAAGGCCGCGACCGCGACGATCAGCGTGAGGATGATGAACATCATGCGTTTCTCGAGCTGCACCGCCGCGAACCAGTTCTGGTTGCTGCGCGTCCAGTCGCGCACGATCACCTGCGGCCCGAGCGTGCGCGCGAGCTCGTCGGCCACCTCGCGCGCGCGCTGCTGGTCGCCCAGGCGCAGCTGGATGCCGGTCGGGCCTTCGGTGCGAAACAGCTTGGCCGCGTCGTCGATGTGCATCAGCACCAGGCCGCTGTCGTACTCGTAGTGGCCGGCTTCGAAGCGCCCGGCCAGCTCCATCTGCTTGAGCCGCGGCACCACGCCGGCCGGCGTCATCTGGCCGTTGGGCGTGACCAGGGTGACCGGGTCGCCGGGCCGCAGGCCGAGCTGGCGCGCCAGCTCGCCGCCGGCCAGGAGCTTCCAGCCGCCGGGTTGCAGCTTGGCGAGCGTGCCGTCGCGCGCGAGCTGCGCCGCCAGCGGCGTGACCTCGGGTTCGCGCGCCGGATCGATGCCGCGCACCAGCGCGCCGCGCATGGTCTCGCCGCGCGCCACCAACGCCTGCGCGCCGACGAAGGGCGCGGCGCCGCGCACCTCGGGGTGGCGCATCGCCTGTTCGGCCACGGCCTGCCAGTCGGGCAGCGCGCCGCCGTCGGCCGACATCACCTCGACGTGCGGAATCACGCTGAGCATGCGGTCGCGCACTTCCTTCTGGAAGCCGTTCATCACGCTGAGCACGATGATCAGCGCCGCGACGCCGAGCGCGATGCCGAGCATCGAGACGCCGGAGATGAAGGAGATGAAGCCGTTGCGCCGGCCGGCGCGGCCGGCGCGCGTGTAGCGCCAGCCGACGCGCCATTCGTAGGGAAGCTCTTTGAACACGATCGCCGGCATGCACCGCAGGGGAAGGCGCCGGATGCTACCTGAGGGGCCCAATCCCCTGCGGCAGCGCCGCGAAGGCTCTGGCAACATTGCAGCGGCCGTCACCGCGGCCGCCAACCATGCAAGGGAAGTTCATGATCATGAGTCCGAGGAGCCTTCGATTCCACGCCCTGGCCGTCACCTGCGCCGCACTGCTGAGCGCCTGCGGCGGCGGCGGCGATGACGACGACAGCGGCGACAGCACGCAGGCCCTGCAGGCCAAGAAGGCGCTCGCGCGCGGCTACGGCGGCTTCCGCTCGGCGGACGAAGTGGGCTTCGGCATCACCGACCAGCTGCTGACGATCATCTTCGCGATCCCCGGCGGCGGATCGGCCACCGCCACCTACACCTGCGTGGGCGGCACCGGCACGCTGGTCTTCGGCTACACCGACCAGGACGGCAGCGGCACGCTCACCACCGGCGACACCGCCACCGCCACGCTGAACGGCTGCGCCGTCGGCAACCTCGTGGCCGCGACGGGCCAGGTCAGCCTGAGCGTGCAGGAGGCGACCAATGCCGCGAACTTCTACCTCAACGACCAGGCCGGCAGCCTCGACCTGCTGCTGACGCTGGGCAACCTCGCCTTCACGTCGGTCGGCGCCACCTACAACGGCAGCTACCGGCTCGACCAGTCGGCCGCCACCGCGGGCGGCGCAGTGACCGAAGACGTCACGCTGGCCGCGATGGCCGTGAGCGCGACCTCGGGCGCCAACGCGAGCTACACCAACGTCACCGCGCGCAACGTCTACACGAGCACCACGACTACCACCAACGCGTTCAGCGGCACCGTGGACACGACGATCGCCGGCCTCGGCAACGTGCAGTACACGCTGTCGCTGCCGCAGCCGATCACGGCCACCGGCGGGGAGTTCCGCATGACCTCGAGCACCCAGACGCTCACGCTCTTGCTCGGCTCGGGCAACCCGGTGGCGATCGACGTCGACAACGGCAAGAACGGCAGCGTCGACCTCGAGGTCGACAGCACGCTGACCGAACTCGGCAGCCTGGTCTTCACGCTCTGAGCGCGTGCCCGGCCCGCTTCGCGCGGGCCGGGATAATCGCGGGCCATGTCCGCCACGCCGCGCCGCGACGCTCCCGCCCACGACTTCCTCCTGCCCTTCGCGCGCTGGCCGGACGACGAACGCGCGCCCGCGCTGCCGCCGCTGCCCAACCTCGCCCGGCTGCTCGAGCGGCTGCCCGTGCAGCAGCGCGACGAGGGCGACGAATACAGCCTCTCGCCCCCGCACGAACGCGCGCTCGCGCGCAGCCTCGGCTTCGAGGGCCCCGACGGCGGCCTGCCGTTCGCGGCCCATGCCGCGGCGGCCG
The DNA here is from genome assembly GCF_049446155.1 of Caldimonas sp. KR1-144. Taxonomy (NCBI): domain Bacteria; kingdom Pseudomonadati; phylum Pseudomonadota; class Betaproteobacteria; order Burkholderiales; family Sphaerotilaceae; genus Caldimonas; species Caldimonas sp. KR1-144. The sequence continues at coordinate 275,474 of NZ_JBMSEE010000006.1, read as the reverse complement.
ACGGCATCGACACCGGCGACCTCGCCTGGGGGCTGCTGAGCCCGGTGCACTGGCAGGTCGGGCGAGAGCACCTGACGATGGGCGACCCCGACGCGCTGGGCCTCGACGAGGCCGCCTCGCGCGCCTTCCTCGACGCCGTGCGTGGCCTGTTCGAGAGCGAAGGCTGGCTGGTCGCCTGGGGCGCGCCGACGCGCTGGTACGTCGCGCACGAGTCGCTGACCGATCTCGCCTGCGCCTCCCCCGACCGCGTGATCGGCCGCAACCCCGACCTGTGGATGCCCGACCATCCCGCCGCGCGCACGCTGCGCCGGCTGCAGGCCGAGGTGCAGATGCTGCTGTACACCCACCCGCTCAACGACGAGCGCGAGGCGCGCGGCCTCGATCCGGTCAACAGCTTCTGGCTCAGCGGCTGCGGCCTGCGCCAGCCGGTGCGCGAGCCGGCGCCGATCACCATGCTCGACGCGCTGCGCACGCCGGCATTGCGCAGCGACGCGCCCGCCTGGCTCGACGCCTGGCGCGCCCTCGACGCCGGCCCGCTCGCCGAACTGCTCTCACGCGCCCAGCGCGGCGAGGCCGTCACGCTCACGCTGTGCGGCGAACGCTCGGCCGTGCACCTGGGCGCATCCGCCGGCGGCTCGTGGTGGCAGCGCCTGCGCGCGCGCCTGGCCGCGCCGCGGGCCGACCTTGGCGCGCTGCTCGCGTCGCTCTGATTTCCGCCTTGTCATCCATGCAGATCATCGTCCGCGACGTCCCGCCCCGTACCGCCTGGTCGCTCGAACAGGCCGGCGTGCATCCGCTGCTCGCGCGGCTCTATGCCGCGCGCGGCATCACGCAGGCCGACGAGCTCGACGACTCGCTCGCGAAGCTGCTGCCGCCGTCGGGCCTGCTCGGCGCCGACGCCGCCGCGCGTGCCCTGGCCGACGCGATCGAGCGCGGCGAGCGCCTGGTCGTCGTCGCCGACTACGACTGCGACGGCGCGACCGCCTGCGCGGTCGCGCTGCGCGGCCTCGCGATGCTCGGCGCGAAGCCGCAGCAGCTCGGCTACGTGGTGCCCGACCGCGCGGTGCACGGCTACGGCCTGACGCCGGCCATCGTCGACCTCGCCTGTGCGCAGCAGCCGGCACCCGACTGGCTGGTCACGGTCGACAACGGCATCGCCAGCCTCGACGGCGTGGCGCACGCCAAGGCGCGCGGACTCAAGGTGCTGGTGACCGACCACCACCTGCCGGCGCTGGTCGACGGCAGCGTCAAGCTGCCCGCGGCCGACGTGATCGTGAACCCCAACCAGCCGGGCTGCGGCTTCGCGAGCAAGTCCATCGCCGGCGTCGGCGTGATGTTCTACGTGCTGCTCGCCGCGCGCGCCGAGCTGCGCGCGCGCGGTCGCTTCGACGCCGCCACGCAGCCCAAGCTCGATGCGCTGCTCGACCTCGTCGCGCTGGGCACCGTGGCCGACGTGGTGAAGCTCGACGCCAACAACCGCCGTCTCGTCGCGCAAGGCCTCAAGCGCATTCGCGCCGGGCGCATGCAGCCGGGCGTCGCGGCGCTGTTTGCAGCGGCCGCGCGCGATGCGCGACGCGCCAGCGGCTTCGATTTCGGCTTCGCGCTGGGCCCGCGCCTCAACGCCGCCGGGCGGCTGCAGAACATGACGCTGGGCATCGAGTGCCTGCTGACCGACGACGCAGCACGCGCCGCCGAGCTGGCCAAGACACTCGACGCGATCAACCGCGAGCGCCGCGACATCGAGGCCGGCATGCGCGAGCAGGCCGAGGCCATGGTCGAGATGCTGATGCCCGAGGACGAGCCGCCGCCGGCGGTGGCGATCTACGACCCGGAGTTCCACGAGGGCGTGGTCGGCATCGTCGCCTCGCGCGTCAAGGACCGGCTGCACCGCCCGACCTTCGTCTTTGCGCTCGGCCAGGACGGCCTGCTCAAGGGCTCGGGGCGCTCGATCCCGGGCTTTCACCTGCGCGACGCGCTGGACCTCGTCGCCAAGCGCCATCCCGGCGTACTGCGCAAGTTCGGCGGCCACGCCATGGCCGCCGGCGCCACGCTGGCCGAAGAGGACTTCGACGTCTTCGAACAGGCCTTCGCGCAGGTGGCCGCCGAGCTGCTCGACGCAGCGACGCTGGCGCGCAAGCTCGCCACCGACGGCCCGCTCGACGCGCAGTGGTTTGCACCCGAGACGGTGCACGCGCTCGATGCGCAGGTGTGGGGCTCGGCCTTCGAGCCGCCGACCTTCTGCGATGAGGTCGAGATCGTTTCGCAGCGCCTGGTCGGCGAGCGCCACCTCAAGCTGGCCCTGAAACTCGCGGGCCAGCCGCGCGACGCGATCTGGTTCGGCCGCACCGAGCCCCTGCCCGATCGGGCGCGCGTCGCCTACCGGCTCAGCGTCGACGAATGGCAGGGCCGCGAGCGCGTGCAGATGGTGATCGAGGGCATCGAGGAGCGCTGACCCACAGGCGGGCGTTCAGCAGCTAGAGTCGCGCCGTGACGAGACGACGCCAACTCCTTCTCGCGCTGGGCGCCGCGGCCCTCGGCCCGACGCCCGCACGCGCGCAGCGCCCTGACGGCCCGGCGCCGACCGAAGCGCGCATCGAAACCCGCACGCTGGCGCGCGGTCTCGCGAACCCGTGGTCGATCGCCTGCCTGCCCGACGGCCGCCTGCTCGTGACCGAGCGCCCCGGCCGGCTGCGCGTGGTCGCCAGCGACGGCGCGCTGTCGCGCCCGGTCACGGGTCTGCCGCCGGTGCTCGAACGCGGCCAGGGCGGCCTGCTCGACGTCGTGCTCGCGCCCGACTTCGCCAGCAGCGGCTGGATCTACTGGAGCTTCGCCGAGGCCGGCAACGACGGCCCCGGCGGCCCCAACGGCACCAGCGTCGCGCGCAGCCGGCTCGACCTCGGCGCGCTCGCGCTGCGCGACGTGCAGGTGCTTTTTCGCCAGCAGCCGCGCGTCGATTCGAGCCTGCACTTCGGCTCGCGCCTGGTGTTCGCGCCCGACGGCCGGCTGTGGGTCACGCTGGGCGACCGCGGCTCGCGCCGCGACGATGCGCAGCGCCTCGACAACGATCTCGGCAAGGTGCTGCGGCTGGACAGCGACGGCCGCGCCGCGCCCGGCAACCCCTACAAGGAGCGCGCCGTGCTGTGGAGCCACGGCCACCGCAACGTGCAAGGCGCCGCGCTGCATCCGCACACCGGCGAGCTGTGGACGCACGAGCACGGTCCGCAAGGCGGCGACGAGCTCAACGCCGACCTCGCCGGGCGCAACTACGGCTGGCCGCAGGTGACCTGGGGCCGCGAGTACGTGAGCGGCCTGCGCATCGGCGAAGGCACCTCGCGCGCCGACGTCGAGCCCGCCGTCCACACCTGGGTGCCCTCGATCGCCCCGAGCGGCCTGGCCTTCCTGACCAGCGACCGCTACGGTCCCACGCCACGGGCGCCGCAGGCCAGCGCCTTCGTCGGCGCGCTCAAGGCTCGCGCGCTGGTACGGCTGGATCTCGACGGCCGGCGCGTGCTGCGAGAGACGCGCTACGCGCTCGACGAGCGCGTGCGCGACGTGCGCCAGTCACCCGACGGCTGGCTGCTGCTGGCCACCGACGATCGCGAGGACGGTCGCATCCTGCGCGTCGAGCGGCTGGGTTGAGAGACGCGTCAGGGCTCGCAGGTGTCGTGCTCCGGGTACGCGGACGACGTGCCTGACAGGGCGGCCATGTACTTGATGTATCGCTTGGCGCGCTCGGGCGTGTTGGCGGTGATGGCTTCGATCTTGAGGCTCAGTTCGTCAGACCGATCCTCTGGGCTGTCTTCAAAGACAGATCCCATGCATGCCGTAGCTGCCATGCTGGCATCGCCTAGAGCTCTTACCGCCGCCCGGTCGCTCAGGTCGATCAGCAACGACTTCTGCTGCACCCGAGCGGTCTGCATCGAGGCCCGCTTTTGCGCGTCACTGATCGGCAGTGACGCGATGTAGGCCTCGATGTCGTCGCGCACGCCGTTGTCGTTGGCATCCGGTCCGCGAAGGTCCGTGCCGCGGTCCAGGACCGGTAGCACGCCCTGCTGCTCCAGCCGAGAAAACTCCTGGCGAAGCAGCTGACCGGCAGAGGGAGGTGGAGGTGGGGGAGGCGGCGGTGGCGGTGGCGGTGGCGGTGGCGGCGGCGCTGTCGAACAAGCGGTGTTGTCGGGCCAGAGGTCGAGCAAGTAGCTGGCGATGACGAACAGCCCGTGACGAATACGTCTGGGGAAGGTGTTGTAGGTGAGCGCTTCCAGCAGCGTCCATTGCGAAGCCGCGTCCTGAAAGTGGACGCGCATGCAAGCGCGAGCTTGCGCAAGCTTGTCCACCACCAACTGCAGGTCGGCGCGGCGGGTCAGGTCGACCGTCAAGGTCGCCTGCATGGCACGGGCCGCGCCATACAAGATGGCCCGCGGCGCACCGCTCACGCCGAGCCCGTCGAGAAACGACAACACGTCCGGCCGGATGCCCGTGGCGTCGATCGCCGTGGCGCTCGATCCAGCGACGGCAAGCCGATCTTGTCGCGGCTTCACGGCGTCACCGACGCCGCACGCTGCCAGGCCAAGGCAAGCCGCGAGGCATGCGAGCGCGATCGCACGCCTGGCCTTGAGCAACCCCGGCTTCACCTCCTGACCCAGAGTGTCGGAGGCGATGGGCGTGCCATCGACGCGTCGCAAGCACCTTGCGACTCGCTCGTCACCTTGCGTCATGCACCCTCTCCTCCTCGTTGTTGGTCATGCCATGCTGAGAAGACACCGCGTCTCGCGGCATCCCACTTCAGGGTGTGCGACGGTGACTGAGAGGAGAATGAACGCTCGGTGCCCAAACAAGACAAGGCCGCCGCGCCGGTGCGAGACGGCACGCCCGTCTCGCTACAGTTGCCGGGCCTGCACGAACCACTACACCGACCTTCATCACGAACGATGCGCGTACTGATCGTCGAAGACGACCCCCTGCTCGGCGACGGCCTCGCGCGCGGCCTGGCCGCGCTCGGCTTCGCGGTCGACTGGTTCCGCGACGGCCAGCAGGCCGACGCCGCGCTGGCCGGCACCGACTACGACGCGGTGATGCTCGACCTCGGCCTGCCGGGGCGCGACGGCATCGAGTGGCTCAAGCGCTGGCGCGCGAGCGGCCTCGCGATGCCGGTGCTGGTGCTGACCGCGCGCGACGCGCTGGAGCAGCGCATCGAGGGCCTGGACAGCGGCGCCGACGACTACCTCATCAAGCCCTGCGACACCGCCGAAATCGCCGCGCGACTGCGCGCGATGCGCCGCCGAAGCGCCGGCCGCACCGACCCGGTCTGGCAGCACGGCCCGCTCACCTACCGGCCCGAGGCCAAGACCGCCGTGTGGCGCGATCGTCCCGTGGAGCTCACCGCGCGCGAGGCCGCGCTGCTCGAGCTGCTGCTGGCCAATGCGCAGCGCGTGCTGCCGCGCCGCCTGATCGAGGACAAGCTCTACGCCTTCGGCCATGAGATCGAGAGCAACGCGCTCGAGGTGCATGTCCACCATCTGCGCCGCAAGCTGCATCCCAAGCTCGTGCGCACCGTGCGCGGCGTGGGCTATGCGCTCGGCGACGCGCGGGACCTCGGCTGATGAGGGGCCCGCTGTCGACGATGCGCCGCTGGCTCGCCGGGCTCACGCTGCGCCAGCGCCTGCTGTGGCTGATCGCGCTCGCGGCGCCGGCGGTGTGGAGCGTGGTGCTGCTGTTCAGCGTGGACCGCGCGCGCCATGAGATCAACGAGCTGTTCGATACCGAGCTGATCCGACTCGCGCGCCAGCTGCAGGCCACGCTGCCCGGCGCCTCGATCGACGCGATCGAGCCGCGCCCGAGCACGGCGATGGCCAGCGGACCGCAGGGCGCGGCCGATCTGCAGGATGTTGCCGTGGCGGTGTGGAACCGGCGCGGCGAACTGCTGCTGGTCGACCGCGAGGGCACACAGCTGCCCTACCGGCCGCAGGCCGCCGGCTTCGTCGACATGCAGCTCGATGGTGCCGAGTGGCGCACCTACTACCTGCAGGCGGCCGATGGCAGCTGGCTGGTCGCCGTGGGGCAGATCGCCCACGAGCGCGACGAGGTCGTGCGCGACTTCATCGCCAGCCAGATGCTGCCGTGGCTGCTGATGCTGCCGCTGCTCCTGATGGCGATGGCCGCCGCAGTCACCGGCGCGCTGCGTCCGCTCGCGGCACTGGGCGCGGACCTGCACCGCCGCGCGCCGGACGATCTGGCCGCGCTGCCCGTCGAGCGCCTGCCCAGCGACCTGCGGCCGCTGGCCGCATCGATGAACGGGCTGTTCGAGCGCATTCGCGCGGCGCTAGAGCGCGAGCGCCGCTTCACCGCCGATGCCGCGCACGAGCTGCGCACGCCGATCGCGGCGCTGCGCGCGCAATGGGACGCGCTACAGCTCGCGCCGGCCGGCCAGAACGATCCGCAGGCGCTGGCGCAGCTGGGTCTCGGCCTCGAGCGCCTGTCGCGCCTGGTCACGCAGATGCTGATGCTCGCGCGCCTGGAGCCGCGCGCGGCACTGACCAACCGCCAGCCGATCGACTGGCACAGCGTCGTGGCCGAGGTCCTGAGCGACACGATGGCCCTGGCGCACGAGACGGGCGTCGAGTTGGCGGTCGAGTGGCCGGCCGACGCACGCGCGCCCTTGCCGCTCAGCGGCGAGCCGGCATTGGTGCAGGTGATGCTGCGCAACCTGGTCGACAACGCGCTGCGCATGAGCGCGCGCGGCAGCACGGTCACGCTGCGCTTCGCGCACGACCGCGTCACCGTGGTCGACGAAGGCCCGGGCGTCGCGCCCGAGCACCTGCCGCGCCTGGGTGACCGCTACTGGCGCGCCCCGGGGAGCCACGGCATCGGCAGCGGCCTGGGGCTGTCGATCGTTGCGCGCATCGCCGCGCTGCACGGGCTCGCACCGCGCTTCGGCCCGCGCGAGGATGGTCAGCGGGGGTTTCAGGCGATGCTGCAGCGCCTCCCCTCACCGCCCGCCCTTTCCCCCTGACGAGGGCGAGGGAGCCGACCCACCCGCTCTCCCGCGTGCGGGGGAGGTCCGGGCTGAAGGCCCGTCACCCGCGCGACCGACGCGGGGATGGCCGCTTCCTAGAATGGCCTCCAGATGCCCGCCCCACTCAACGCAGACCTGCACTGCCACTCCGACGTCTCCGACGGCACGCTTTCGCCCGAGGCCCTGGCCACGCGCGCGCATGCCAACGGCGTCGAGCTGTGGGCGCTGACCGACCATGACGAACTCGGCGGTCTGGCGCGCGCCCGCGATGCCGCGCGCGCGCTGGGCCTGCCGTGGCTCAGCGGCTGCGAGATCTCGGTCAGCTTCGCCGGCGAGACGGTGCACATCGTCGGCCTGGGCTTCGACATCGACGACGCCGCGCTCGCCGAGGGCCTGGCCGCGACGCGCGGCGGGCGCGAGCGGCGCGCGCGCGAGATGGCCGCTCAACTCGCGCAGGCCGGCATCCCCGATGCCTACGAGGGCGCGCTGCGGTACGTCGGCAACCCGGAGCTGATCTCGCGCACGCACTTCGCGCGCTATCTGGTCGAGACCGGCTGCTGCCCGGACACCGCGAGCGTGTTCCGCCGCTACCTCACCGAGGGCAAGCCCGGCTTCGTTGCGCACCGCTGGGCCGCGCTCGCCGACGCGGTGCGCTGGATCACCGGCGCCGGCGGCATCGCGGTGATCGCGCATCCGGCGCGCTACCGGTTCACGCCCACCGAGGAGTACGCGCTGTTCAGCGAGTTCGTCGCCCACGGCGGGCGCGGCGTCGAGGTCGTGACCTCCAGCCACAACGATGCCGAGCAGCTCAAGTACGCCGCCATGGCGCGCGAGTTCGGCCTGCTGGCCTCGCGCGGCTCGGATTTCCACGCGCCCGACGAAAGCCGCACCGACCTCGGCGCCCTGCCCTCGCTGCCCGCAGACCTCACGCCGGTCTGGGCCGCTCTCGAAGACCGGGTGGTCGGCGCTTGAGCTCGCCCGCGCGTCCGGGCGGGCAGGTCGAGCATCCGGTGGCGGGCATCGCGCTCATCCTCGCGATGGGCCTGTGCTTCGCGACGCTGGACACCACCGCGAAGAAGCTCGGCCAGGTGCTGCCGGTGCTGCTGGTGCTGTGGGTGCGCTACGCGTTCCAGGCGTTGGCGATGACGCTGTGGCTGGGTCTGCGCGCGGCGAGCGGGCGCGGCAACCTGTTTCGCACCGCGCACCCGCGCTTTCAGGCGCTGCGCGGCACGCTGCTGCTGGTGACCAGCGCGCTGCTGTTCTGGGGCATCCAGTTCATGCCGGTGGCGGAGTACACCGCGGTGGGCATGCTCACGCCGGTGATCACGACCGTGCTCGCCGCGCTGTTCCTGCACGAGCACGTCTCGCGGCGGCGCCTGGCGCTGATCGCCGGCGGCTTTGTCGGCGCGCTGATCGTGATCCGCCCCGGCTCGGGCCTGTTCGGCTGGTATGCGCTGATCCCGCTGGCGATGGCCTTCGTCTACGCGGCCTACCAGCTGCTCACGCGCCGCATGTCGGGGCTGGAGCATCCGCTGACGACGCATTTCTACACCGGCGGGGTCGGCACCGCGATCGCGAGCCTGGCGCTGTGGCTCGCGCCGGTGCCGGTGGCGCAGCCGCTGGCCGAAGCCGGCGCGGCGACCTGGGCGCTGATCGTGCTCGCCGGCTTCATGGGCACGGCCGGTCACCTGCTGTTCATCCTCGCGGTCGCACGCGCGCCGATGGCGGTGCTGATGCCCTTCACCTATGCGCAGATCGCGTTTGCCAGCTTCACCGGCTGGATCGCCTTCGGCCACGTGCCCGACGGCATTGCCTTCGTCGGCATGGCGGTCGTCGCGGCCTGCGGCGCCGCGGCGGTGTGGCTGAATTTCCGCGAAGCGTCGGTTTCGGCGGCTTGTGCCAATGCGAACACGGCCACCACCGAATAGCATCGGGCGATGGCCCAGTTCTTCGAGGTCCACCCCGACAACCCGCAGGGCCGGCTGCTGAAGCAGGCCGCGCAGATCCTGCATGCCGGCGGCATCGCGGCGATCCCCACCGACTCCAGCTACGCGCTGGTGTGCCACCTCGACGACAAGGCCGCGGCCGAGCAGCTGCGGCGCATCCGCGGCGTCGACGACAAGCACCACCTGACGCTGCTGTGCCGCGACCTCAGCGAGCTCGCGAGCTATGCGCGCGTCGACAACCGCCAGTACCGCTGGCTCAAGGCCGCGACGCCGGGACCCTTCACCTTCCTGCTCGAAGCGACCAAGGAAGTGCCGCGCCGCGTCAGCCATCCGTCGCGCCGCACCGTGGGCCTGCGCGTGCCCGACCATCTGGTCACGCAGTCGCTGCTCGAGACCTTCGGCGAGCCGCTGCTGGGCACCACGCTGATCCCACCCGGCGAGACCGAGCCGCTGAACGACTCGCGCGAGATCCGCGCGCGCTTCGAGAAGCAGATCCAGGCCGTGGTCTGCGCCGGCGCCTGCCCGCGCCAGCCGACCACGGTGGTGGACCTCACCGACAGCGAGCAGCCGGTGCTGGTGCGGCGCGGGCGCGGCAACCCTGCGCTGCTCGGCCTCGAATAGCGGGCGCTAGGAGTCTGCGCGCAGACGCCTAGACCCAGCCCAGCTTCGCCAGCCGCGCGTGGATCGCGCGTGCCACCTGCGCGTAGCCCGCCGCGTTGGCGTGGATCTCGTCGGAACGCAGCTCGGGCCTGGACAGGACCTCGGCATACGCGCCCGGGATCAGCGCGACGCCGCTGCGCTCGGCCACCTCCGCGTAGAACTCGGCATCCGACAGCGAGCCGACCAGGCGCCCGGCGAGCGTCGGTCGCGGCGTCGCGATCAGCGCGGTGTGCGCGGTGTGCGCCTTGGCGGCCGCGGCCAGGGTCTCGAGGTTGGCGATCGTGTCGCGTTCGGGCAGGCGACGCAGCATGTCGTTGCCGCCAAGGCCGACGATCACGGCGTCGAAACGCGCGCCGGCGAGCAACTCGCGCAAGCGCTCGAGGCCGCCGGCCGTGGTGTCGCCGCTGCGGCCCTCGTTGACGAGTTCCCAGCCGGTCAGCGAGGCCAGCACCGCCGGCCAGGCGGCCGCCGCGTCGGCGCCGACGCCGGCGGTCAGGCTGTCGCCCAGCGCCAGCACGCGCGCGGTGCGCGGCAGGGGCGGCTGTCGCGGGTCGCGCGGAACCGGCTTGCAGGCGGCCAGCGCGAGCCCGGCCGCGGCGCTCAGCAGCAGCTGCCGGCGATGCATCGTTCAGCGCGAGGCGACGCGCGGCCGGGCCACGAGCTCGGCGATCAGCTCGGTGCGAAAGCCGGTCAGGGTCTGGCCGCGCACCACCATGGTCGGCGTGCCGATGCCGCCCAGCGCGTCGAAACGTCGACGGCAGTCGGCATCGCGGTCGATCTCGCAGGACTCATAAGGGATGCCGTGGTACGTCATCCACAGCTTGGCCTTGCGGCAGGTGCCGCAGGTCGTGGCCGAGTAGACGTAGATGTCGCCCGGCTGCGCATGGGCCGCGGCCTCGCGGCCGAGGTCGTGGGGCCGGCCGCTCGCCTGCCACAGGCCATAGGCGGTGGCGCCCACGAGCAGCAGCACGGCCGCGATGGCCCACTGCAGCGCGCGGCGGTGGCGGGAGAAGAACGTACTCATGGGCTGTCTCCTTGCCGCGCGCCGCCTGAATTCACAGCGCCGCGGTGACCACCATCTCGACGCGCCAGCCCGGCTTGGCGAGGTTGGCCTGCACGGTCGCGCGCGGCGGCGCGGCGCCGGCCGGCAGCCAGGCTTCCCAGACCTCGTTCATGGCCGGGAAGTCGGCCAGGTCCTTGATGAAGATCTGCACCATCAGCAGGCGCGACTTGTCGGTGCCGGCGCGCGCGAGCAGCGCGTCGATCGCGGCGAGCACCTCCTGGGTCTGGCCGCGGATGTCCTTGCTGTCGTCGCCGGCCACCTGGCCGGCGAGGTAGACGGTGCCGTTGTGCACGGCCATCTCGGACAGTCGCGCGCCGACGTCGAAGCGCTGGATCGAAGAGCTCATGGTGTCAGTCGAGTGGTGAAGTGAACGAATCGTCGCGGCCGGCAAAGTTCAGCGATGGTGAGGCTTGCCCGCCGCCTTGTGGGGGGTGGCGTCGCCCGGCGCCGCCTTCTGGCCGAGCTTGCTCTCGGTGCCGGCCAAGAGCTTGCGGATGTTGGCCTGGTGGCGCCAGATCAGCAGCAGCCCCATCGCGCCGGTGGCCAGCGCGATCGCGCCGCCGCCCCAGATCAGCAACTGGTAGAAGGGCGCGAAAGCCGCGGCAACCATCGAGCCCAGCGAAACGTAGCGCGAGAACGCCACCACGATCGCAAAGCTTGCCAGCGTGGCCAGGCCCAGCCAGGGGTTGAACGCGAACAGCACCCCGGCGGCGGTGGCCACGCCCTTGCCGCCCTGGAAGCGGAAGAACACCGGCCACAGGTGGCCGACGAAGGCCGCCAGCCCGACCGCCGCGGCCGTGCCCTCGCCCAGCCCGAAGCGCTCGCCGAACAGCAGCACCAGCAGCACCGGCAGGTAGCCCTTGAGCGCGTCGAAGGCCAGCGTGAGAAGCGCGGCGTGCTTGTGGCCCGAGCGCAGCACGTTGGTCGCGCCCGGGTTCTTGGAGCCGTAGCTGCGCGGGTCGGCGAGGCCAAACGCGCGGCTGACGATGACCGCGAACGACAGCGATCCGATCAGGTAGGCGGCGATCACCGCCAGCAGGGGAGCCAGGAAATCCATGGCCCGGATTGTGCCGCCCCGATTCAGGCCATCGCGCAGTTCACCGGCCGCGCCTGCAGCAGCTGCGTCAGCACGGCCGGCTCGATGCCGACCAGGTAGCCGCGCCGCCCGCCGTTGATCAGGATCTTGGGCAGCTCGAGCACTGAGGCCTCCACGTAGACCGGCATCGCCTTGCGCGTGCCGAACGGCGAGGTGCCGCCGACCAGGAAGCCGCTGTGGCGCTGCGCCACTTCGGGCGCGCAGGGCTCGACCTTCTTGCAGCCGATCTCGCGCGCCAGCGCCTTGAGGCTGACGTGGCGGTCGCCGTGCATCAGCACGATCAGCGGCCGCGCCGCCTCGTCTTGCATCACCAGCGTCTTGACCACCTCGTGCTCGGGCACGCCGAGCTGGCGCGACGACTCCGCGGTGCCGCCGCGGTCGACGTAGTCGTAGAGGTGTTCCGTGAACGTCACCTTCTCGCGCCGCAGCAAGGCGGTCGCCGGGGTCTCGCTGGCGTGGTCTTTCCTGGACATCGGCGCAGTGTGCCGCGCCGCGGGGCGGCCCGGCTTGTACCGGCTTGCGCAGTGCCACCCTCCCCCCGCGAGGGGAGCCATGGCCCGATTCGCCGGGGCCAATGGCTCCTTCGGTTCATGCGCCGCGGCGAGACGGTTCCTACAGTCCTGTCCAACGCTTGGCGCCGCCTCGAACGGCGACCGGGCGTCCCCCGGTACCCGATTGACGCTGAGGACTGACCATGTCGATTGCCCCCAAGAACGCCCACGAGTCGCTCGCCCTGCTCGAGGCCATGCTGCTGATCCGCGGCTACGAGGAACGCCTGTCCACCCTGTTCGCCGCCGGCCAGGCGCCCGGCACCTGCACCTCCGTCGGCCAGGAGGCCAGCGCCGTGGGGGTGGTGCGCGCGCTTGGGCCCGATGACCGCATCCTCACCAACCACCGCAGCGCCGGCCACCTGCTGGCGCGCGGCGCCGACCCCGCGCGGCTGTTCGCCGAGGTGCTGGGCAAGGCCAGCGGCTACTGCAAGGGCAAGAGCGGCTCGCTGCACATCAGCGCCAAGGAGCTCGGCGTGGTGCTGACCTCGACCATCGTCGGCGGCGAGCTGGCCATGGCACCCGGCGTCGCGCTGGCCAAGCAGCAGCTCGGCGAGCCCGGCATCGTGTGCGTGTTCTTCGGCGACGGCGCGGCCTGCGAGGGGCGTTTCCACGAGGCGCTGAACCTGGCCGCGACCTGGCGCCTGCCGGTGCTGTTCGTGTGCGAGAACAACCAGTGGCAGGCCTTCGTGTCGCGCAGCGTCACGATGCCCGGCGAGACCATCGCCGCCTGGGCCGCCTCGCACCAGATCGAGACCCTGACCGTCGACGGAAACGACATCGTCTCCGTCTCGCACGCAGCGCAACGCGCGGTCACGCACATCCGCGAGACCGGCCGACCCTACTTCCTGGAGGTCTCGACCTACCGCCTGCGCGGCCACTACGGCCCGGATGACCAGCACTACGTCGACGCCGCCGAGCTCGCGCACTGGAAGGCGCGCGACCCGATCGAGCGCCTGCGCTCGCAGCTGGTGGCGCAGCGCGTGCTCGGCGACGGCGAGTTCGCGAGCCTGAAGCAGCGCGTCGCCGACGTGCTGGAGGCAGCGCTGGCCCAGGCCCTGGCGGCACCGGCCGCCGACCTCGCCGAACTCACCACCGATGTCTACGCATGACCGGCCCGGCCGATCGAAGGAGATTCAGATGACGACCACCTCGATGACGATGCAGGCCGCGATCACGCAAGCGCTGGCCGAGGAGATGCAGCGCGACGCGCGCGTGCTGGTGATGGGCGAAGGCGTTCGCCACCGGCTGGAGGACATCGCGCCGCGCTTCGATGCGACGCGCATCCGCGACACGCCACTGGCCGAAGGCATCATCGCCGGCACCGCGGTCGGCGCCGCGGCAAGCGGCCTGCGCCCGGTGATCGACCTGCTCTACGCGCCCTTCATGACGCTGGCGATGGACGAGCTGATCAACAGCGCCGGCAAGCTGCGCTACCTCTCGGGCGGCCAGTTCGCGTTCCCGATGGTCGCGCTGGCCAGCACCGGCGCCGGCTGGGGCGTCGGCGCGCAGCATCATCACAACCTCGAGGCGCTGTTCGCCCACTGCCCGGGGCTGAAGATCGCGATGCCGTCGAACCCTGCCGATGCGAAGGGCCTGCTCAAGGCCGCGATCCGCGACGACAACCCGGTGCTGTTCTTCACCGACCTCGCGCTGGGCCTCGCGCACGGCGAAGTGCCCGACAGCGCCGAGCACCTGGTGCCGCTGGGCCGCGCCAAGGTCGTGCGCGAGGGCCGCGACCTCACGCTGGTGAGCTACGCGAAGACCGTGGGCCATTGCCTGGCCGCGGCGCAGCAGCTCGGCGAGGCCGGCATCTCGGCCGAGGTGATCGACCTGCGCAGCATCAAGCCGCTGGACATGGCGAGCGTGATCGCCTCGGTGCGCAAGACCGGGCGGCTGGTCGTCGTGCACGAGGCCAACCGCTTCGCCGGCATCGGCGCCGAGATCGCCGCCGAGGTGGCCGAGCAGTGCCACGGCCGCCTCAGGTCGCCGGTGCGCCGGCTCGGCGGGCCCGACGCGCCCGCGCCGGCGGCATGGGCGCTCGAACAGGCGGGCGTCCCGTCGGCGGGGCTCATCGCCGACACGGCCGCGGCTCTGCTCGGCGGCGAGCGCGTCGCGCAAGCGGTCGGGGCGTGAACCCTTTTCCCTGAACTGAACGAACCCGAGGAAACACCATGAACACCATCTCGCTCGCCGGCTCCGAACGTGTGCCGGCCATCGCACGCCGCTGCCTGCAGCTCGCGCTCGTCTACCTGATCGTCGGCATCGCGATCGGCATCGGCATGGGCGCGACGCAGGACTTCACGCTGCGCCCGGTGCACGCCCACATCAACCTGCTGGGCTGGACCACGCTGGCCCTGGCCGGCCTGACCTACGGCGTGTTCCCGGCGCTCGCCGCCAGCCGCCTGGCCGCCGTGCAGTTCTGGCTGCACAACCTCTCGCTGCCGGTGATGATGGGCTCGCTGGCGATGCTGCTGCTCGGCAAGCCGCAGGTGGCCCCGGCGCTGGTGGCGTCCGAGTTCGGCATGGCCGGCGCGATCGTCGCGCTGACGGTCAACGCCTTCATCAACCTGCGCGGGCCGCGCGCGCCGGCCGCCGCCTGATCCGCGGCGATGGCGCAAACGACAAGGGCGCCCCGCGGGGCGCCCTTGTGCTTGACGGGCCGATCAGGCTGCGGCCAGTTCGCCCAGCGTCGAGGCGTTGCAGGCGGTCTCGTCGAACACGCCGTGCTCGAGCGCGCGCATCGCGCCGTCGAGCGCCATTGCCATGTAGCCGTAGCTGCTGCGCACCGCGCGGCGCACCGCGTCGATGTCAGCCGCCGAGGGCGCATGGCCCAGCAGCGTCGCGACGATGTCCAGCGCCTCCCACGGGTGCGTGTCGTCGTACTCGGCATGCACGCGCAGCCAGCGCGTCGCCGGCCCGCGCACGGCCTCGGGCAGCGAGGCGGCGTAGTCGGGCTTGGAACAGACGACGCAGGACCATTCGCCCGTCGCGCCCTCGACCGCGTAGTTGGTGGCCGCGATCGCCACCGGCAGGCTGGCGTGGTCGCTGACGTGCCAGCACCAGTGCGCCAGCGCGTGCAGGCTCTCCATGTCCTCGCCGCGTTGAAGGTCCTCGAGCGTCAGGCCGGCGGCCCGTGCCCATTCGACCCAGTGCTTGGCGTGGCTTTGCTCGACGCGGATGTTGTGCATCAGGTAGCTGCGCGCCATCTCCTGGCCGCGCCCGCCGCCGTAGCCCGTCTTCTTGAGGTTCATGGCCATGAAGCGCGGGAACTGCTCGATCGTCGGCCACACGCCGACGAGGAAGCGCTGCATCACGGCCAGCGGCAGCTGGGCGTCGCGCATCAGCGCGAAGAGCTCGTGATCGACGACGCGCGCCTTGGCCAGCGCCGTGTCGCGCACCACCTGCTGCAGCCACACGGGGTAGCTGGTGATGTCCTTGAGCTCTCCGGTGCGACGGAATTCCTGCATACGACGCCTCCCTTGGTTGGCGGATTGTGAGGCACCAAGGAATATCGTAGGGACGGCGCCGCAACAACGATCCAGGGGGAAACGTCGGTATCGAGTTGCGGCAAGGCGCGCTATTAACGCGCCTTGCCGTGGCTGACGTCACGCCAGTCGCCGCCCGCCCCTGCAAGACAGCGAGCGAAGCGCCCTCAAGCCGGCATGCGGATCAGGTGATCGAAGGCCGACAGCGCCGCCTTCGAGCCCTCGCCGGCCGCGATGACGATCTGCTTGTAGGGCACGGTCGTCGCGTCGCCCGCCGCGAACACGCCCGGCACGCTGGTCGCGCACTTGGCGTCGACGATGATCTCGCCGTACTTGCTGAGCTCGACCGTGCCGCGCAGCCACTCGGTGTTGGGCACCAGGCCGATCTGCACGAACACGCCGGCCAGCTCGATGCGGCGCTCCTCGCCGCTGGCGCGGTCCTTGAAGCGCAGGCCGTCGACCTTCTGGCCGTCGCCGGTGATCTCGGTGGTCTGCGCGTTCACGTGGATGGTCACGTTGGGCAGGCTCTTGAGCTTGTTGACCAGCACCGCATCGGCCTTGAGCTCGGGCGCGAACTCGATCAGCGTGACGTGCTCGACGATGCCGGCCAGGTCGATCGCCGCCTCGACGCCCGAGTTGCCGCCGCCGATCACCGCGACTTTCTTGCCCTTGAATAGCGGGCCGTCGCAGTGCGGGCAATAGGCCACGCCGCGGTTCTTGTACTCGGCTTCGCCGGGCACGTTGACGTTGCGCCAGCGCGCGCCGGTGGCCAGGATCAGCGAGCGCGTCGAAAGCTGGGCGCCGTTCTCGAGCGTGACGCCGATGGTCTTGCGCTCGCCGTTCGCCGGCTCGATCGAAGCCACGCGCTGCAGGTTCATGATGTCCACGTCGTAGGCGCGCGCATGCGACTCCAGCGCGGCCGAGAACTGGGGCCCTTGCGTCTCGAGCACCGAGGGGTAGTTCTCGATGCCCAGCGTGTCCTGCGTCTGGCCGCCGAAGCGCTCGGCGACGATGCCGGTGCGGATGCCCTTGCGCGCCGCATAGACCGCAGCGGCCGCGCCGGCCGGGCCGCCGCCGACGATCAGCACGTCGAAGGTCGGCTTGGCCGAGAGCTTTTCGGCGTCGCGCGCGGCCGCGCCGGTGTCCAGCTTGGCAACGATCTCGGCCAGCTCCATGCGGCCCGATGCAAACGGCTCGCCGTTGAGGAAGACCATCGGCACCGCCATGATCTGGCGCTGCTCGACCTCCTGCTGGAACAGGCCGCCGTCGATCGCCACGTGGCGGATCTTCGGGTTCAGCACGGCCATCAGGTTGAGCGCCTGCACGACGTCCGGGCAGTTGTGGCAGGTCAGGCTCATCCAGGTCTCGAAGCGGAACTCGCCGTCGAGCGACTTGATGCGCTCGATCGTCTCGTCGTCGACCTTGGGCGGATGGCCGCCGGCCTGCAGCAGCGCCAGCACCAGCGAGGTGAACTCGTGGCCCATCGGCACGGCCGCGAAGCGCAGGCCCATGTCTTCACCGGCGCGGGTGATCTGGAACGAGGGCTGGCGTGCGTCGGTGCCGTCGAAGCGGGCGGTCACCTTGTCGCTGAGCGCCGCGATCTCGCCGAGCAGCTCGCGCATCTCGTTGGCGGCATCGCTCTCGTCGAGCGAGGCGATCAGCTCGACCGGCTGCGTGAGCCGCTCGAGGTAGGCGCGAAGCTGGTTCTGCAGATTGGTGTCGAGCATGGCGTTACTCCGGGCAAGGCAAGTCCTCTCGACCGCACCCGCAAGGCACAGTCGACAGGACCCGAGGGTCCGTGTCGTGGGGGGATGCCCGCCCGGGATCCGGGATGCGCGGCAAGCCGCGCGGGCGGGCATCAGGTGGAACGCGTCAGATCTTGCCGACGAGGTCCAGCGACGGGGTCAGCGTCTTCGCGCCTTCGTTCCACTTGGCCGGGCAGACCTGGCCGGGGTTCTTGGCGACGTACTGCGCGGCCTTGAGCTTGCGCAGTGTTTCCTTGACGTCACGCGCGATCGCGTTGTCGTGGATCTCGGCGGTCTTGATCACGCCCTCGGGGTTGATCACGAAGGTGCCGCGCAGGGCCAGGCCTTCTTCCTCGATGTGCACGCCGAACTGGCGGGTCAGCTGGTGCGTCGGGTCGCCGATCAGCGGGAACTGCGCCTTGCCCACGGCCGGCGAGGTCTCGTGCCACACCTTGTGCGCGAAGTGCGTGTCGGTGGTGACGATGTAGACCTCGGCCTCGAGCTTCTTGAACTCGGCGTAGTGCTCGGCGGCGTCTTCGACTTCGGTCGGGCAGTTGAAGGTGAAGGCGGCCGGCATGAAGATCAGCGTCGACCACTTGCCCTTGAGCGTCTGCTCGGTGACTTCGACGAACTTGCCGTTGTGGAAGGCCTGAACCTTGAAGGGCTGGACGGTGGTGTTGATGAGAGACATGTCTTTCGGGTGGTCAGTGGGTTGAAGAACCTGGCTGCGACCGGGAAGGCCTTTCCTGTCGCAACGCAGCATAGTTTACGGCTATTCAGTACCACCTATCGATTGAGCATTACAAGCCACCCGATAGGCAATGCCAAAAAGCCAAGGCGGCCCGGGCGTCCGCTCGGGACGCCCGGGCCGCCGCCGGGGGCGTGGGTCAACGCTTGTCGTAGCGCTGCTTCGCCGCCGCGACGCAGCTGTCCTTGGCGTCGCCGGCCAGGCTGTCGCAGCGTTCGACCGCGGCCTTGTACTCGGCCTTGCGCTTGTCGCTCGCCGCGTCTTGGCGGTTCTCGGTGTTGGCCATCGCCATCTTGGCGTCCGCCTTGGCGCGCGTTTCGGCGGCCTTGGCGTCCTTGACGCAGACGTCCTTGGCGTTGCCCGACAAGTCGTCGCAGCGCTCCTTGGCCACCGCGTAGTCGGCCTCGGCGCGCGCGATGGCGATCTTTTGCTGGTCAGCCGGGCGGCCGCTGCGGCGGTATTCGAGCTGCGCTTCCTCGACCTTGCGCTGGCCCTTGGCCTGCTCGACGCACACATCCTTGGCGTTGCCGGACTGCTGGTCGCAGGCCTCGCGCGCGGCCTTGTAGCTGGCCTCGATCTGGTCCTTGGCCGCCTTGTGGTCGCCGGTGCCGACCGTCTGGGCCTGCAGGCCGCCGGCGAAGGCGGCGCCAAGCGCCAGTGCCATCAGTGAGTGGGTGAAGCGAGACATGGCATCTCCTTTGGTTGGGTGATGCATTCAGTCTCGTGATCCACGCGGGCAGGCTTCGCCGGCCGACGCCGTGACCGCATGTAGGACCGCGCCTACGCGCGGGCGGCCTCAGGCTCAGCGGCCGGCCGCCTCGCGGGCGCGCGCTTCCTCCTGCAGCCGCAGCACGCGGCGCTGCACCTTGCCGGTGGTGGTCATCGGCAAGGCCTCGATGAACTCGATCTCCTTCGGGTACTCGTAGGGCGCCAGCCGCCCGCGCACATGGCGCTGCAGTTCCTCCACCAGGCCCGGCGACGCGGCATGGCCGGGCGCGAGCACGACATAGGCCTTGACCAGCGCGCCGCGCTCGGCGTCGGGCTTGGGCACGACCGCGGCGTTGGCCACGGCCGCGTGCTTGACCAGGCAGTTCTCGATCTCGCTCGGGCCGATGCGGTAGCCCGCGGCCTTGAAGACATCGTCGCTGCGGCCCTGGTACCAGAGGTAGCCGGCCTCGTCCATCATGGCCGTGTCGCCGGTGCGGCACCATGAGTCGCCGGGATCGCCGGTGAACTTGGCACGCGTGGCGTCCTCGTTGCGCCAGTAGCCGAGGAAGAAGATCGGATCGAGGTCGCCGTGGCGGTCACGCCGGTGCAGCGCGACGTCGCCCGGCGTGCCGGGCGGAAGCTCCTGGCCCTCGTCGTCGACCACCGCGATGCGGTGGCCGGGATAGGCGCGGCCCATGCTGCCGGGGCGCGCCGGCCAGCCGGCCTGTTCGCGGCCCTGCGCATCGACATGCCGCGAGCAGTTGCCGACGATGTAGTTGATCTCGGTCTGGCCGAACATCTCGTTGATCGTCAGGCCCAGCTGTTCGCGGCCGTAGGCGAACACCGCGTCGCCGACCGCCTCGCCGGCGCTCATGATCGCGCGCAGGTTCAGCGCGTAGCGCTCGCGCGGATGCGGCACCGCCTTCATCATCGCCTTCAGCGCGGTCGGGAACAGGAAGCTGTGGGTCACGCGGTGGCGCTCGATCAGCTCGAACGCGCGCTCGGGCCCGAAGCGGCCCTGGAAGCCGACGATCGGGCGGCCGAAGTACAGCGAGGGCAGCAGCGCATCCATCAGCCCGCCGGTCCAGGCCCAGTCGGCCGGGCTCCAGAACACCGCGTCGTCCTGAGGGAACCAGTTCTGCGAGCAGACGAAGCCCGGCAGGTTGCCGATCAGCGCGCGCTGCGGGATCAGCGCGCCCTTGGGCGGGCCGGTCGTGCCGCTGGTGTAGATCAGCACCGCGGCCTCGTCGGCATGCGTGGCCAGCGCGTTGAAGAGCGCCGACTCGCGCGCCAGCGCCGCGTCCCAGTCGAGGCTGCCCTGCCCTTGCGCGTCGCCGACCGCGACGATGTGCTCGAGCGCCGGGCAGGCCCCGGCCGCGGCGCGCAAGCTTGCGATGCCGGTCTCGTCGGCGATCGCGACGCGCGCCTCGCTGTCCTTGAGGCGGTACTCCAGCGCCTCGGGGCCGAACAGCATCGACAGCGGCATCGCCACCGCGCCGAGCTGCTGGATCGCGATGTGCGCGATCGCCGTCTCGGGGCGCTGCGGCATCACGATCGCGACGCGCTCGCCGCGCTCGACACCCAGGCGCTCGAGCGCATGGGACAGGCGGTTGGCCTGCGCCTGCAGCGCGGCGTAGGTCAAGGTCGCCGTGCGGCCGTCCTCGCGCTCGTAGAGCACCGCGGCGCGCTCGGCATGGCGCGCATCACGCGCCCAGCGCCCGCAGCAGGCCTCGGCGATGTTGAACAGCGCCGGCACGCGCCAGCGGAAACCACGGTGCAGCGCTTCGTAGTGGTCGTCATCGGCGCCGGTGCGCAGGGCCATTCGTCATGTCTCCATTCGACGGGAGGCCGCATGCTAGGCTGACCGCCGCCATGACACACCCGAGCATCCCCGCACCGTCCTCGGTCCCGGCGTCCGATCTGCGCCCGCCGGCGGCCGCGCACTTTCCCCAGCCCGCGCCGCGCGAGACGCTGGCGACCCAGCTGCGCGCCAGCGGCTACGCGGTGCTGGCGCCCGACACGCTCGGCGCCCTGGTCGGCCACGCGCCGCGCGAACTCGACGCCACGCTGCACCCGTTCTGGCGCGACCTACCCGCCGATGCCCACCTGAAGGACGGCGGCCGCTACCGCCACCGCCGCCACGGCTGCTACGTGCAGCAGCTCGCGCAGTCCGGCGCCCCGCTCGAGGCGCAGCCGCACCGGGCGCATTGGCAACCCACCACCTACAACGCGCTGCACGGCGGCATCGAGCGCTGGTTCGAGCCGCTCGACGCGGCGATGGCCGCCAGCGCCGCGTGGCGCGACCTCGTCGCCGCGCTCGGCCTGCTGTTCGCGCAGGCCGCCGCACGGCGGCCCGAGGCCTGGTTCATCGAGGCGCATCCGTTTCGCATCGACACGCGCGACGGCGTCGGCCGGCCCACGCCCGAAGGCGCGCACCGCGACGGCGTGGATTACGTGGCCGTGCTGCTGGTCGAACGCCACGGCGTGCGCGGCGGCGAGACGCGCGTGTTCGAGGCCGACGGCCCGCACGGCGTGCGCTTCACGCTCGACGCGCCGTGGAGCGCGCTGCTGCTCGATGACGCACGCGTGATTCACGAGAGCACTCCGATCCAGCCCCTGGTGGATGGCCAAGTCGGCGGCCAAAGCGAAGGCTGGCGCGACACCCTGGTGCTGACCTACCGCGCCGGCGGCTTCCAGGCGCCGCCGGGCTGAGCGGACCGAAAGCCGGCGTGCATCGGCAGCCCGGCGAAACCGACCGGCCCGCCGCACGGCATCGCGGCGGCAGAACCTTGTGCTGCAGTTTGCGGCGAGGACAGCGCGGCGATCGGCATGGCGGGCTCCGGGTCGGTTCGAGTGGCCAGTCTGCTCGGCCGCCGCCGCAGCGTCCTTTGGCAAGCTGAAGGGTTCTGAAGCGTCGCCGGCGGCGCGGCGACAATCGGCCGCTTTCAGCCGTTTCGACAGCCTTGACCGCCTCGCTTCGCTTCGCCTCCTGCGAGATCCGCCCCGCGCAGCGCCAGCTGCTGGTCGATGGCCAGCCGCAGGCGCTGGGGGCGCGTGCCTTCGACGTGCTGCTGGCGCTCGTGGAGCGGCGCGAGCGCGTGGTCACCAAGGCCGAGCTGCTCGACCTCGCCTGGCCCGGCCTGGTGGTCGAGGAGAACAACCTGCAGGTGCAGATCAGCGCGCTGCGCAAGGCGCTGGGTGCCGGGGCCATCGCCACCGTGCCGGGGCGCGGCTACCAGTTCACGCTGGTCGAGGACCGGCCCGCCGCCGCCCCGCCGGCCGCCACGGCGGTGACCGCGCCGCTGCACGCGCTGCCCGAGCCGGCCAGCACCATGCTCGGGCGCGAGGCCGAGCTGGCCATGCTGGAGCAGGCCCTGGCGAGCGAGCGCCTGCTCACGGTGGTGGGCCCCGGCGGCATGGGCAAGACGCGGCTGGCGATCGAGGCCGCGCACCGCCATGCCGCGGCGCAGGCGCACGGCGCGGCCTGGGTCGAGCTCGCGCCGCTGGGCGACGCCGCCTTGCTGCCCGGTGCGATCGCCGCGGCGATCGGCCTCGAGCTGCAGGGCACGGCGAGCCTCGCCGCGGTGGCCGCCGCGCTGCGCCCGCTGTCGATGCTGCTGGTGCTCGACAACGCCGAGCACCTGCTGGAGTCCGTCGCCGCGACCGCCGCCAGCCTGATGCGCGCGGCCCCCGGCCTGCGCCTGCTGGTGACCAGCCAGGCGCCGCTGCGCATCGACGGCGAAGTGGTGCTGCGGCTCGACGCGCTGGGCCTGCCCGCGCCCGACGCCCCGCTGGCGGAGGCCGCTCGCTGCCCCGCACTGGCGCTGCTCGTCGAGCGTGCGCGCGCGCTCGACCGCCGCTTCGCGCTCGGCGAGGACAACCGCGGCGCGCTGATCGAGATCTGCCGCCGCCTCGACGGCCTGCCGCTGGCGCTGCAGCTCGCCGCCGCGCGCCTGCCGATGCTCGGCGCGCACGGCGTCGCGCGCCATCTCGACGAGCGCTTCAAACTGCTGGCCGCCGCCGGCGCGCGCGACGCCGCGCCGCGTCATCTTTCTCTGCAGGCAGTGATCGACTGGAGCCACGCCCTGCTCGCGCCCGACGAGCAGCGCGCCTGGCACCGGCTCGGCGTGTTCGAGGCCAGCTTCTCGCTGGAGGCGGCGCAGGCGGTGCTGGCCGACGAGTCGGCCGAACCCTGGGCCGCGGCGGAACGGCTCGCCACGCTGGTCGAGCGCTCGCTGGTGAGCGCGGACACGCGCGATCCGCCGCGCTATGCGCTCAGCGAGACCGGCCGCGCCTATGCACGGGCCAAGGCCCGAGAGGCCGGCGAGGCCGACGCGCTGAAGGCGCGCCACGCGGCCATCGTGCGCGAGACCTTCGAGGCCGCGCCGGACACCTTTCTCGTCAGCACCGACCGCGACTGGCTCGCGCGCTTCGAGCCCGAGCTCGAAGACTTGCGCGCGGCGCTGGGCTGGGCCATCGTGAAAGAACCGGCGACGGCCGCCGCGCTGATCGGCGCCGCCGCGCCGCTTTGGCGCTACCTCTCGCTCGACGACGAGGCGCGGCGCTGGATCGATGCAAGCGCCTCGGCCGCGCAGGGCGAGCTGCCCAAGCCGATCGCCGCACGCTGGTGGCGGGCCGCGCAGTGGGCCTGGGCCGAGCAGGACGCCGCACGCTCGCGCGAGGCCGGCGAGCGTGCGCAGGCGCTGTACCGCGAACTGGGCGACGCGCTGGGCCTGTATGCCGAGCTGACCGCGATCGCCGGGCAAAGCGATGCCGAGACGGCCAAGGCCGCGCTCGACGAAGCGCTGCAACTGGAGCGACCCGACTGGCCCTTGCGCGTACGCGCGTGGGGCTGGCGCGCGCGCGCCGACGTTGCGCGCATCGCGCAGGACTGGGCTGCAAGCCGCGAAGCGCGTGCGCAGGAACTCGCGCTGCGGCGGGCGGCCGGCGACGAGCGCGGCGCGCTGCGTGCCGAGCTGCATCTGGCCGAGTTGTCACTGGCATTGGGCGATGCCAAGGCGGCCGAGATGCAGGCCGGCGCGCTGGTCGAGCGGCTGCGCCGCGAACGCGCGAGCCTGACGCTGTGCCGCGCGCTGTTGCTGCAGATGGAGGCCTTGCTCGCGCAGTCGCAGGCGGACCAGGCGGCAGGCATGGCGGCCGACGTCGTGCGGCTCGCGCGGGATGGCGGCGCGCTGGTGCGTGCGGCCGAGGTGTTCGCGTGGCTGGCGGTACAGCGTGGACAACGCGATATCGCTCAGCGGCTGCACGCTTGGGCAGGGACAAGCGATTCGTCGGGCGGCGCGCCGGGCTTTTCGCCGGCGCGCCTGGCGACCACGGCCGCACTGATCGAGTCGACGGATGCCAAGAGCGTTGCCGTCACGCTTGACGAGCAGATCGAAGCGCTGCTTGTTGCTGCGAGCGGCGCGACTCGTGACTGATCGCTAAAGCCCGCCGCGGGTCACGGGGCGTTGCTGATCGTTGGATCCAGTTCGAGCGTGCGGCCGGACCCGTCGGTCGCCTTCAGGTTCACGTCGTACTTGTACTCGCGGCTGTCATTGTTCTTGTTTTCCACTCGAACGCCGAGCCGCCGTTCACGACCTGGCCTTCGGAAAACGTCGGATCGCTGCCGCCGATCGCGATGCCGTCGTCCGCAAATGCCCAGCCGGACGTGTTGAGCACCCAGCGCAGTTTGAGGTTCTCGGGTTTGCCGCGCAGGTCGATGCTCTCCTGAACCTGGATCACGCCATCGACCACCGTCACCGGGATGACGATCTCGTTGGCCGACTCGGTCTGGGTAGCCGCCGCGGCGCTGGCGACGCGGGTCGATGAAGCACGGCTCGCCGTGCCTTCGCTGCCTCCGCCACAGGCGGCAAGCAGAACGGTCAGGCTCGCGGCAATGGCCAGCCGCGAGGCGCGGCGATGAGAAGCCGCGAATTCGAAAGCGTTCACTCGATGAACCTCCATACGTTTGTTGTTGCGATCGCCGTAGACGATCGCAACGACGCTAGCACGCAGCGGTGGACCCGACGGTGTGCCCCGACGTTTGCGCAGTTGCGCGCGACGTGCGCGTGACGGATCACACGCACGGATGCGGCATGCCCCTTTGGAGATGAGGCGACTCAGCCTCCACCGTCTCCGTTGTTGATCGTCGGATCGAGGCTGATCACCGGCCCCGACCCACCCGCGGCCTGGACATTGACGTCGTACTTGTACGTCTTGCTGTCGTCGTTCTTATCCTTCCACTGGAACTCGCTGCCGCTTGCCGTGCGTTGCGACTCCGAGAATTGGGGTGACGGGTTTTCGATGACGATCCCGTTGGCGGTGAATTCCCACCCTGGCGTCGACAGGATCCAGCGGATCTTGACGTCCTTGGGTTTCTTGGTCAGGTCAACGACTTCTTGCACCTGGATCTGACCGTCGACGACGGCGACTGGAACCTGCACTTCGTTCATCCCTTACTCCTTGTTGGCTCGCTTGGAGAATCGGCCGCCCGGCCTGCTCGGAATTGAGCTCTGAACAACCAGGCTTCCTCGGCTCACGCGGGCCTCGCACGACCAAGCGTGCTTCTCTCGCCGGCGTGATTGGTAGAAGACAGTCGACTCAGCCGCCGCCGTCCCCGTTGTTGATCGTCGGATCGAGACTGAGCGTCCGACCCAACGTGTCCGTGGCCTGAACGTTGACGTCGTACTTGTACCTCCTGCTGTCGTCGTTCTTGTCCTTCCACTGGAACTCGCTGCCGCCGGCCGTCCGCTTGGGGTCTGAGAACTGGCTCGACGAGTCATCGATGACGATGCCGTTCTCGGTGAACTCCCAACCGGGGGTCGATAGAACCCAACGGATCTTCACGTCCTTGGGCTTCCTGGTCAGGTCGATCTCGTCCTGGACCAGGATCCTGCCGTCGACGACGGTGACTGGAACCTCCACTTGATTCATGCCTTACTCCTTAGGTCGTGGTTGGGAAACCGATTCGCCCGGTGTTGGCGAGCCGAACAGCTCCAGCACGATCGGGCTTCGTAGTGACCTCGTCTGCAGGCGTTGCACGATCGGACGTGCTTCGCTCGCCCGATCGAGATGCAGAAGAATCTGGGCCTTCAATGCAGCAACCGAGTCGGCTTCGATTGCCAGCGCGGAGGCGTCCAGCATCGACAAGGCGCTGCGCCAATGTGCCTGCGCAGCCTCAGCGTTGCCGCTGGTCGCCAGCTTGCGACCGACCAGGAACTCGACGAGGGCGATTGAGCGAGCCCGCGCGGGCGTGAGATGGCCCGGCTCGGCGATCAGGCGTCGCGCCTGAGTCAGGTACTCCCGCGCCTGCGCCAGCAGCTGCGCGTCTGGCCTCGCCTTGCAGCGGATGGCGAGGTCCAGCCATTGGCTGGGGAGCAGCACATTGACATCCAGGTTGGAGGCATTCCCGGAGCGAAGCGCCGGCAATGCCTTCGAGGCAGCCTCGATCGGTTCCAAGGCCTCCGTGCACCGGTTCAGAGCCGCCAAGGCATCGGCCAGTGCAAGTTGAGCCCGCGTCGATTCCTGGAGCCAGAACTTGTTCGTCGAGTCGACACTGGTCAGCGTGTTGGCCTTCTCCACCGCATCGAGTGCCTCGGCTCGCGCCCGGTCGAAGTGCCCCATCTGCAGTTCCAGTCGCGCCAACGTGTAGGCGACATTGACACGCCCCATCAACGCGATTCGGTTCCTGGTCGCATCGGGCATGGCGTCGAACAGCGACACCTTCGCCCGCTGGGCCTCGGCGGCGCGCCCATAGTCGCCCAGGGTTTCGTAAGCATCCGACTTCCATCCGAGCGTCTTTGCCTGCTCAACGCGCAGCTCAGGCCGTTGGGCTGTCAACGGCTCATAGAGCCTGAGCGTCTCATCGAACAGCGCAAGTGCTTCGTGAACGCGCCCTTGGCGGATGTACACGGCACCGAGATTCGTCGATGCCATCGCCAACTCGATCTGCCAGTCGGGCTTCGCCGAATCGATGACCACCAGCCGCCGTGCGAGCCGGAGGTACTCGCCGAAACGCTGTGCAGCAACGGGAAGATCGCCGCTTTGCCAAGCAACGAGGCCGACCCAGTACTCGCTTTGCGCGTGGTCGAAGATGCGCTGCGGGTCGTTAGGTGCACGCGCGAGCATCTGAGCGGTCGTTTCGGCAGCGCTTCGGAACGCCTTCTCGGCGAGATCACGTTGACCGCGCAAACCGCGGATCTCACCGATCAGATGCATCGCCCGCGAGCGATGCCCCAGCGAGGTCGCATCGAGCTTGGCCGCGTCCTGCCGGCCGTAGTAGCCCAATGCCTTCTCGCCCACCGCATCGAGCACCTCCAGCCGCCCCACCGGTTCGAGCTTCTTGCGCAAGTCACCCAGCATGAACTCAATCAGGTCCTCCGCCTGCGCGCGCTGCTCGCGCGCCTCGTTGCGTGCCTGAAGGGCCATGACCGCCATCACGCCCATTACCAGCATGCCCACCGTCGCGCCCACGGCCAGCCACGCGAGCCTTCGCGCCCGGCGCTGCGCGTCGCGCTGCGCCAGCTCGTCGACGCCCACGCCGGTCATGCCTGCGATCAGCTTGAGCAGCGCCATGCGCTTGCCGTCGCCTTGCTTGCGCAGATCGACCGCGATCGGCTCGAGCTCGGCGCCGGTGGGCGTGCCGTCGGCCGCGCGCGCATGGCGCAGCGCCTGGGGGAAGCACTCCTCTTGCTCTCGCCCCGGCCGCCGGCTCGCGTACGGCTCGCCCGCGGCAATCACCGCCAGCACGCGCTCTTCGCCGTGCAGGCGCTTGAACTCAAGGATCTCGCGCTCGACCCAAGGCGACGCTGCGGCCGCCGGCGAGCACACCACGATCAGCCAGCGGCTGGCCGCCAGGCCCTCGCGCACGTGCGTGGCCAGGTCGGCACCGGCGGGCAGCTCGTCGCGGTCGCGGAACACCGGCCCGACCGTGCGCGGCACCGGCCCGACCGCCGTCTCGCGCCCGGCCAGCCGCGGCGGCAGCCGGTAGGTCTCCAGCCCGCGCTGCAGCCACGTCGCCAGCGCCGCATCGCGGTGGCTGTAGCTCAGGAAGGCGCCGTAGCGGCGCGCGGGCGGCGCTTCGGTGGCGCCACCGGAGGAAGGACTGCGAAGCGCATCAGCGCTCATGGGCACTGCTAGTTACGAAAGGTAAATAACAGTGTCGCCGCTTCTTTACATTCCCGGTGTGTCAGTTGTCGCGATGCGACGCGGCAGGCCGCGTCGCAAACAAGTGTCCGGGCAGATGTTCAGGCGCCGCTCTTGCCGCCGTCCATGTCGCCCCCACCACCGCCGTTGACGATCACGGGATCCAGCGCCAGCTTACGTCCCGAGCCATCGGCGGCGACGAGGTTGATGTCGTACTTATAGGTCTTGCCATCACTGTTCATGTCCTTCCAGCGATAGGCCTGTCCGCCATTGATGCGCTTGGCGTCGCGGAACTGGTTCGTGATTTCGACGATGTCGATACCTTTGTCGTCGAAGTTCCAATCGGTTGTGCCCAGGGTCCAGAAGATCCTGACGTTGTTGGGTTTGCTGCGCAGGTCGAGGGTCTGCTCGACCTCGATCTTGCCGTTGACAACGTTGACTTCGACAGTGACTCGGCTCATCGCGTACTCCTGTTGGCTCTGGTGTGAGAAGGAATCGAAGGGGCGGGTCCCGGCATTCCGGCCGCTGGGGGCCCGCCCGCTAGCAGTTCACGGGCATCGGGACTGCGCACCGAACTCGTACGCAGTTGCTCGACGAGCGGTCGGGCCGCCTCATCATGGCCGAGGCGACGCAGGAGTTGCGCACGAAGAATGAGCCCCCGTTCGGCCCCGCTGCGCGAGGAAGCGCCTTCGTGTACGGGCAATTGGTCCAAGGTCCGGCGCCAGAGCGCGCGAGCCTCCGCCAGTTCGCCTGCCTCGGATAGCAGCCGCCCCAATTCGGCACGGGCGGCCGGCACTGGCCCGCTGACCAGGCTCACCCGCGCACCGCGACCGGCAAGCTCGTCAACATCCGCGAGCAGGGTTCGCAGCGCATCGATAGCTGCCTGCGGTGTGAGCAGCGCACTGCGAGCCGCCAGCGAGAGCCAGCGGCCTCGCAGGTTCACCGCGACGTCCAGGTCGGCGGGATCGGCAGCCAGCAGACGGGGCAGTTCATTGCCCATCGGAGCCAGCGTGCTGCGCGCATCCGTGGTCCGACCGTTGGCAAGCAAAGCCGCTGCGAGATCAAGGCGCGCATAGCAGCGGTCCCGGCGCCACAGCAAGTTGCTGGGGTCGGCGTCGACGAGCTCGCTTGCTCGCATCAGCGCTTCCCTGCCGTGCGACTCAGCCTCGTGCCAGCGCCCGAGCGTAAGCGCGTATCGAGAAAGCAAGGTGGCTACGTTGAGCCGGCCCTGAAGAACGCGCCGATCCTTGTCCGCGCCCGGGATCGCGTCATACAGCGGCAGCTTGGCGCGCTGCGCTCCCGAGGCGCGTTCATAGTCGCCTAGACGCTCGTGGGCCTGGGCCATCCAGCCCCAGGTCTGAGCCAGCTCGAAACCAAGCATGGGCTTGGCCTTGACGATCGGCTCGTAAATGCGCCGCGACTCGTCGAACAGGGCCAGCGCTCCAGTCATCCGGCCGGTGTCGCTTTGCACTATGCCGAGATTCGTGGCCGCCATCGCGACTTCCAGCTGCCACTCGTGCTTGGCCGGATCGATCGACACGAGGCGACGCGCCAGGGCAAGGTATTCGCCAAAGGCCTGCTCGGCGGCCATGGCGTCGCCGCGTCGCCACACCATGTAGCCGACCCAGAACACGCTCTGCGCGTGATCGAAGATGCGCTGCGGATCGTTGGGGAAGCGCTTCAGCAACTGAGCGGTGGTCTCCGCCGCGCTGCGAAAGGCCTCCAGCGCTTGATCTCGCTGCCCCCGCAGGTCGCGGATCTCACCGATCAGATGCATCGCCCGCGAGCGATGCCCCAGCGAGGTCGCATCGAGCTTGGCCGCGTCCTGCCGGTCGTAGTAGCCCAATGCCTTCTCGCCCACCGCATCGAGCACCTCCAGCCGCCCCACCGGTTCGAGCTTCTTGCGCAAGTCACCCAGCATGAACTCAATCAGGTCCTCCGCCTGCGCGCGCTGCTCGCGCGCCTCGTTGCGTGCCTGAAGGGCCATGACCGCCATCACGCCCATTACCAGCATGCCCACCGTCGCGCCCACGGCCAGCCACGCGAGCCTTCGCGCCCGGCGCTGCGCGTCGCGCTGCGCCAGCTCGTCGACGCCCACGCCGGTCATGCCTGCGATCAGCTTGAGCAGCGCCATGCGCTTGCCGTCGCCTTGCTTGCGCAGATCGACCGCGATCGGCTCGAGCTCGGCGCCGGTGGGCGTGCCGTCGGCCGCGCGCGCATGGCGCAGCGCCTGGGGGAAGCACTCCTCTTGCTCTCGCCCCGGCCGCCGGCTCGCGTACGGCTCGCCCGCGGCAATCACCGCCAGCACGCGCTCTTCGCCGTGCAGGCGCTTGAACTCAAGGATCTCGCGCTCGACCCAAGGCGACGCTGCGGCCGCCGGCGAGCACACCACGATCAGCCAGCGGCTGGCCGCCAGGCCCTCGCGCACGTGCGTGGCCAGGTCGGCACCGGCGGGCAGCTCGTCGCGGTCGCGGAACACCGGCCCGACCGTGCGCGGCACCGGACCCACCGCCGTCTCGCGGCCGGCCAGCCGCGGCGGCAGCCGGTAGGTCTCCAGCCCGCGCTGCAGCCACGTCGCCAGCGCCGCGTCGCGGTGGCTGTAGCTCAGGAAGGCGCCGTAGCGGCGCGCGGGTGCGGCGGGCGGTGAGGAAACGGAATGCGCGTCGGCGCTCATGGGCACTGCGATGGACGGGACGCCGCGCAGTGTCGTCGCTTCCTTACCTGCGCGCCGTGCGCGATGCCACGATGCGACACAGCACGTCGTGGTCGCACGGCTGGTCCGGCAGGCGCTCCAGGTCCAGCGGCGCATTCGCCGCGTCCTCGTCCGCCGCCCACAGCAGCGTCGGCGCCGCGTCGCAGCGCGCCGACAGGTGCAGCACCGGCACGCGGCGGCGCCAGGCCTCGACGACCATCGCGGCCGTGCCGCCGCGCCCGCGCGCCGGAGCGCCGTCCCACACGGCGATCAACACGTCCGACTGCTCCAGCACGGCATGGCCGGCCGCCTCGTAGGCATGGTCGCCGTGGGCGCGGTCGCCGGGCAGCTCCAGCACCGACCAGGCGCGCAGCAACAGGCGCTCGAACTCGTGCACCGAGGCGGGCGTGCCGAAGTCGGCCGCGTACTGCGCCTTCAGGAAGGGCAGCACCGCGTGCAGCGTGTAGCCATCGGCCAGGGCCAGCTCGGCCAGATGGCGGTCGGCCCCCTCGGCGAGCGCCGAGACCAGGCGCGGGCGCACCGTCGGACCCTGGGCCTCGCGCAGACCGCGCAGCAGCTGCTGCGCCTGGGCGCGCAGGCGCGCCAGGTGCTCGGGCGCCAGATGCGGCGGCCGGTGGCCGGTGACGCCGACCGCGAGGCCCGAATGGCCGGTGCCGGCCCAGTACGAATGCATCGCGGTGCCGCCGTCGCCGCGCGGCGCGAGGGTCTCGGCGGCCGCGTCGAACGGCGGCATCGCGGCGTGCGCGGGCCAACCCGACGCGGACCAGGCGGACTTCACGTCAGCAGGGCCGCCGCACGGGCGGCAGGCGCTTGGTGGAGAGGAATTTCATGGACAAGCACTCCCGGCGGCCAACCTCGCCGCCGCATGTCGCGCATGCTCGCCGCGGCCGGCGGCGAGCGTCCTTGAAGAAGCTTAAGCGTCCTGAAACCACCCCCTCGCGAAGCGCCTGCGGCGCATCGCGTGCGTCAGTTCGGCGCTGGCTGCGATTGGCGTTGCAGCGTGCGGTAGTGCGCCGCCCTGGCCTCGTCGCCGCGCGCCGCGTAGAGCAGCGCGAGCTCCTCGAAGACATAGGGGTCGGGCTCGCCGGCATCGGCGCATTCGCGCTCGAGCGCGAGCTGGCCGGCGAGCGCCTCGTCGGCGCGGCCCAGCAGGCGCTGGGTGTGGGCCACCATCCACCGGGCGATGCGGATCTCGGGTGCCTTGCCCTTGCGCTCGTGGGCGGCCAGCGCCTGCTCCAAGGCGGCCAGCGCCTCCTCATGGCGCCCGGCCTCGTTGAGCGCGACGCCGAGGTTGTTGTAGGCCGCGGCGGCCCAGCCCTGGGCGCGCGGATCGCGCGCGGCGCGCGCGTACTCGGCGGTGCGCCGGTTCCACTCGATCTGGCCGTCCAGGCCGGTCTCGACCAGCGCGACCATGTGCAGCGCGTCGGCGGCCAGGAACTCCAGGCCATGACCTTGCGCGAGTTCGAAGGCCTCGACGAACAGCGGCCGCGCGTCCGCCGCGCCCCCGCCCGAGCGCAGCGTGCGGCCGCGCTCCAGCAGCGCATGCACGCGCGCCGCGGGGCCGGCAGCGGCCAGCCGGGGCGCGATCGCGTCGAGCTCGGCGTTCGCCTCGTCGAAGCGCTTGCGCAGGCTGTAGCTGCGCGCGATCTGTGTGCGCAGGATCAGCTCGTCGTCGCCGCTGGCGCCGGCCAGCGCAGCACGAAAGCGCTGCTCGCTGGCGGCGGGCTGCCCGTAGTCCCACAGGGCGTAGACATCGATCTCGGCCATGGCCGGCATGCTCGCGGCCACGGCGGCTGCCGTCAATGCGGCCGTCAACGCGGTCGTCACCGCATGCCGCCAGCGCTTCACGCGATGCGCTCCATCGCCGAGCCGGTGACGCGGCACAAGCGCCAGTCAGGCAGGATGCTCGCGCCCAGCGACTCGTAGAAGCGGATCGCGGGCTCGTTCCAGTCGAGCACGCACCATTCGAAGCGGCCATAGCCGCGCTCCACCGCCAGCCCCGCCAGCGCCTGCATCAGCGCACGGCCGATGCCCAGGCCGCGATGGGCCGGCTCGACGAACAGGTCTTCCAGGTACAGCCCCGGCTTGCACAGGAAGGTCGAGAAGTTGGTGAAGAACAGCGCGAACCCGACCACGCGGCCATCGTCGAGCTGGGCGACCAGCGCCTCGGCCGGCGGGCGCGCGCCGAACAGCTGCGCCTGCAGCGCCTCGGGCGTGATCTCGAGCAGGTGGGTGAGCTTCTCGTACTCGGCCAGCGCGCAGATCAGGCGCACGAGGTCGGGCACGTCGGCGGGGGTGGCGGGGCGCAGCGCGAAGCCGCGCGAGGCGGTGTGGGGGTGGCTCATGCGGCCCATTGTCGGGGCTTGTCCCGGCCGCGACGGCAGACCGGTCGCCGGCTGCGTACAGTGGCCGCATGCCTTCGTCCGCCTACCTTCCGCGCCGCGTCGCGCGCTCGATGAGCGTGCCGGTGCGCGGCCTCGACTACCACGTGCTCGCCTGGGGCGCGCCGCGCGCCGGCGTGCCCCCGCTGGTGATGATGCACGGCTGGATGGACGTGGCCGCGTCGTTCCAGTTCGTCGTCGACGCGCTGGCGCAGGAGCGCCAGGTCTTCGCGGCCGACTGGCGAGGCTTCGGCGCCAGCGCCGCGCCGCAGCCGACCGACAGCTACACCTTTGCCGACTACCTCGGCGACCTCGACGCCCTGCTCGACGCGCTCTCGCCCGACGCGCCGGTCGACCTCTGCGGCCACAGCATGGGCGGCAATGTCGTGATGCTCTATGCCGGCGTGCGGCCCGAGCGCGTGCGCCGCCTGGTCAACCTGGAAGGCTTCGGCCTGCCGCGCACGAAGCCGCAGCACGCGCCCAAGCGCTACCGCCAGTGGCTCGACGAGCTCAAGACGCCGCAGCGCCTGCGCGACTACGAAAGCCTCGACGAGGTGGCCGATCGGCTGCGCCAGAACAACCCGCGCCTCGCGCCGGCCTTCGCGCGCTGGCTCGCGCCGCACTGGGCGCGCGAGGACGCCGCCAGCGGACGCTGGGTGATCCAGGGCGACCCGGCCCACAAGCGCACCAGCGCCAACCTCTACCAGGTGGATGAAGCGCTGGCCTGCTGGCAGCAGATCGAGGCGCCGCTGCTGTGGATCGAGGGCCGCAATACCGACCTCGTGAAGTGGTGGGGCGATCGCTACACGCTGGCCGAGTTCCACGAGCGGCTGGCGGTCGTGAAGAACGTGGAGCGCCATGCGCTGGCCGACTGCGGCCACATGCTGCACCACGACCAGCCGCAGCAGGTGGCGGCGCTGATCGAGGCCTTCCTGGACCGTGCCTGACCCGCACTGCGACGGTGCGAAAATCCCGGCTTCCGCCCGCGGCACACCCATTGCAGCGGCGACACGAACACAGGAAGCCCCATGGACATCGAACGCATCAACACCATCGGCGCCACCCTCGCGGACCTGACGCAGCGCGCGCAGGACCTTCGGAGGTATCTTTGACTTCGACCAGAAGTCCCGGCGCCTGAGCGAGGTCAACGCCGCGCTCGAAGACCCGGCGGTCTGGAACGACCCCAAGAACGCGCAGGCCCTGGGCCGCGAGAAGAAATCGCTCGAGACCGTGGTCGAGGTGCTCGAGCGCGTCGGCTCCTCGCTGGCCGACAACGCCGAACTCTACGAGATGGTCAAGGCCGAGGACGACTTCGCCTCGCTGCAAGCCATCGAATCCGACGCTGCGGCGCTGGCCGGCGAGATCGAGCAGCTCGAGTTCCGCCGCATGTTCAACAACCCGGCCGATCCGAGCAACTGCTTCCTCGACATCCAGGCCGGCGCCGGCGGCACCGAGGCCTGCGACTGGGCCTCGATGCTCCTGCGCCAGTACCTGCGTTACTGCGAGCGCAAGGGCTTCAAGGCCGAGGTGATGGAAGAGTCGGAAGGCGACGTCGCAGGCATCCGCTCGGCCACGCTCAAGATCGAGGGCGACTACGCCTTCGGCCACCTGCGCACCGAGACCGGCGTGCATCGCCTGGTGCGAAAGAGCCCGTTCGACTCCGCGGGCGGTCGCCACACCTCGTTCGCGAGCGTCTTCGTCTACCCCGAGGTCGACGACTCGATCGAGATCGAGATCAACCCGGCCGACGTGCGCACCGACACCTTCCGCGCCAGCGGCGCGGGCGGCCAGCACATCAACAAGACCGACTCGGCCGTGCGCCTCACGCACATCCCGACCGGCATCGTCGTGCAGTGCCAGAACGACCGCTCCCAGCACCGCAACCGCGACGAGGCCTGGCAGATGCTGCGCGCGCGCCTCTACGAGCACGAGATGCGCAAGCAGATGGCCGAGCAGCAGAAGCTCGAGGACTCCAAGACCGACGTCGGCTGGGGCCACCAGATCCGCAGCTACGTGCTCGACCAAAGCCGCATCAAGGACCTGCGCACCAACGTCGAGATCTCGAACACCCAGAAGGTGCTCGACGGCGACCTCGATCCCTTCATCCAGGCCAGCCTGAAGCAAGGCGTCTGATCGCCGCCTGATCGCCCCCACAAGGACAACAACCATGACCACCATGCGCGAAGGCAACGCACCGCTCGTGCGCCGCGAGGACTACCTGGCCCCGGCCTACTGGATCAAGACCGTCGACCTCACGTTCGACCTCGACCCGGCCAAGACCCTGGTCATCAACAAGATGACCGTCGAGCGCAACGCCGACCTGCCGGAACAGCCGCTCAGGCTCAACGGCGAGAAGCTCAATCTCACGCGCGTGATGGTCAACGGCGAGCCGGCGACCTTTCGCGTCGAGGACGATTGCCTGGTGCTCGAAAACCTGCCGGCCGGCGAGTTCGCGCTGGAGGTGCGCAACACCTGCTGCCCCGAGAAGAACCTGGAGCTCTCGGGCCTCTACACCTCGGGCGGCGGCTTCTTCACGCAGTGCGAGGCGCAGGGTTTCCGGCGCATCACCTACTTCCTCGACCGTCCCGACGTGATGGCGGTCTACACCGTCACGCTCAAGGGCAACGCCAAGAAGTACCCGGTGCTGCTGTCCAACGGCAACCTGCTCGAGCAAGGCGAGCTGCCCGAGGGCAAGCACTTCGCGAAGTGGCACGACCCGTTCCCCAAGCCCAGCTACCTGTTCGCGCTGGTCGCCGCGGATCTCGTGTGCCGCGAGCAGAAGATCAAGGCGCGCAACGGCCGCGAGCACCTGCTGCAGGTCTACGTGCGCGCCGGCGACCTCGACAAGACCGAGCACGCGATGCGCTCGCTGATCGCCTCGGTCGCGTGGGACGAGGCTCGCTTCGGCCTGGCGCTGGACCTGGAGCGCTTCATGATCGTCGCGGTCAGCGACTTCAACATGGGTGCGATGGAGAACAAGGGCCTGAACCTGTTCAACACCAAGTACGTGCTGGCCAACCCGGCCACCGCCACCGACGTCGACTTCGCCGGCATCGAGAGCGTGGTCGGCCACGAGTACTTCCACAACTGGACCGGCAACCGCATCACCTGCCGCGACTGGTTCCAGCTCTCGCTCAAGGAAGGCCTCACCGTCTACCGCGACCAGGAGTTCTCGATGGACATGGCCGGCGACGCTTCGGCGCGCGCGGTCAAGCGCATCGAGGATGTGCGCGGCCTGCGCCAGGTCCAGTTCCCCGAGGACGCGGGCCCGATGGCACACCCGGTGCGCCCCGACGCCTACCAGGCGATCGACAACTTCTACACCGCCACCGTCTACGAGAAGGGCGCCGAGGTGGTGCGCATGATGGCCAAGCTCGTCGGCCGCGAAGGCTTCGCGCGCGGCATGACGCTGTACTTCCAGCGCCATGACGGCCAGGCCGTGACCTGCGACGACTTCGCGCAGGCGATCGCGGACGCCAATCCGCACAGCGAGCTGAGCGCGCGGCTCGAGCAGTTCAAGCGCTGGTACTCGCAGGCCGGCACGCCGCGCGTGACGGCGCGCGGCCACTACGACCTCGCCTCGCAGACCTACACGCTCGAGCTCTTGCAGCACGGCCTGCCGACCGCCGGCCAGCCGAACAAGGCGCCGTGGGTGATCCCGGTGGCCATGGGCCTGGTCGACGCGGCGGGCCACCAGATCGCGCTGCAGCTCGAAGGCGAGGCCCAGCCCTCGGGCACCGAGCGCGTGCTGGTGCTGCACGAGGCGCAGCAGCGCTTCGTCTTCGTCAACGTGCCGGCGGCGCCGGTGCCCTCGCTGCTGCGCGGCTTCTCCGCGCCGGTGGTGCTCGACGACGGTCTCGACGAGGCCGCGCTGTTCACGCTGCTCGCGCACGACAGCGACCCGTTCAACCGCTGGGAGGCCGCCCAGCAGCTCGGCCTGCATCGGCTGCTGGCACGCGTGCGCGGCGAACTCGACCAGCCGCTCGACGAGGCCTTCGTCGGCGCGCTGCGCGCGGTGCTGCGCCACGCAACGCTCGACCCCGCCTTCAAGGAGCTGGTGCTCACGCTGCCCAGCGAAGGCTACGTGGCCGAGCAGATCGGCCACGACGTCGATCCGCAGCGCATCCACGCGGCGCGCGAGTCGATGCGTCGCCAGCTCGCCCGCGCGCTGCACGACGACTGGGTCTGGGTCTGGGAGACGCAGCAGCCCTCGGGCGGCTACCGGCCCGACCCGTATTCGTCGGGCCAGCGGGCCCTGGTCAACCATGCGCTCTCGGCCCTGGTGCTCGACGCCACCGTGCGCGGCGACACCGTCTGGCCGGGCCGCGCCTACCAGCGCGTCAAGGACGCCGGCAACATGACCGACCGCGCCGGCGCGCTCTCGGCACTGCTGCACGCGAACGCGGAGCTCGCGCAGCCGGCGCTGGAGCGCTTCCACGCGCTGTTCAAGGACGAGCCGCTGGTGCTCGACAAGTGGTTCGCGATGCAGGCCACGGCCTGCGAGCACAACGGGCGCGTGTTCGAGCGCGTCAAGGCGCTCACGCAGCACCCCGACTTCACGCTGCGCAACCCCAACCGCGCGCGCAGCCTGCTGATGATGCTGTTCATGTGGAACCCGGCGGCCTTCCACCGCACCGACGCGGCCGGCTACGTGTTCTGGGCCGACAAGGTGGTCGAGGTCGACGCCTTCAATCCGCAGCTCGCGTCGCGCCTGGCGCGCGCGATGGACCGCTGGCGCACGCTGGCCGAGCCGCTGCGCTCGGCCGCGCGCGAAGCGATCGCGCGCGTGGCCGCGAGGCCCGAGCTGAGCGACGACACGCGCGAGATCGTCACGCACGCACTCGCCGACTGAGATGTCCGCCCCCACGCTCACTTTGTTCGCTGCCCCCCGAGGGGGCCCAGTCGCCTTGGGGCGGCCCTGCGGCGACCGAACCACCCGACCGAGGAAAGCACCATGAGCCGACGCGTCAGCCTGACCCAGTACCTCGTCGAACAGCAGCGCGCGCACGGCCACATCCCCGCGCAGCTGCGGCTGCTGCTCGAGGTGGTGGCCCGTGCCTGCAAGGGCATCGCGATCAGCGTGAACAAGGGCGCGCTCGGCGGCGTGCTCGGCTCCGCCGGCAGCGAGAACGTGCAAGGCGAGGTCCAGAAGAAGCTCGACATCATCGCCAACGAGGTGCTGATCGAGGCCAACGAATGGGGCGGCGCGCTCGCCGCGATGGCTTCCGAGGAGATGGACAGCATCTACGTCGTGCCGAACCGCTATCCCCAGGGCGAGTACCTGCTGCTGTTCGACCCGCTCGACGGCTCGTCGAACATCGACGTCAACGTCAGCATCGGCACCATCTTCTCGGTGCTGAAGAAGCCCGAGGGCCACGCCGGCGTGAGCGTCGACGACTTCCTGCAGCCCGGCAGCGCGCAGGCCGCGGCCGGCTACTGCATCTACGGCCCGCAGACCACGCTGGTGCTGACGGTGGGCGATGGCGTCGCGATGTTCACGCTCGACCGCGAGACCGGCTCCTTCGTGCTCACGCAAGACGACGTGCGCATCCCCGAGGACACCAAGGAGTTCGCGATCAACATGTCGAACATGCGCCACTGGGCCCCGCCGGTGAAGCGCTACATCGACGAGTGCCTCGCCGGCAGCACCGGCCCGCGCGGCAAGGACTTCAACATGCGCTGGATCGCCAGCATGGTGGCCGACGTGCACCGCATCCTGTGCCGCGGCGGCGTCTTCATGTACCCCTGGGACGCGCGCGAGCCCAACAAGCCCGGCAAGCTGCGCCTGATGTACGAGGCCAACCCGATGGGCTTCATCGTCGAGCAGGCCGGCGGCGCCGCCACCAACGGCCGCGAACGCATCCTCGACCTCAAGCCCAAGCAGCTGCACGAGCGCGTCAGCGTGATCCTCGGCTCGAAGAACGAGGTCGACCGCGTCACGGCCTACCACGCCGAGCAGGGCTGAGCCGAAACCGGTTTGGTTCTGCGTATAATCGCGGGCTCTGGCCGGTGTAGCTCAGCTGGTAGAGCAGCGCATTCGTAATGCGAAGGTCGGGAGTTCGAATCTCTTCTCCGGCACCAGACTCCAAGAGGGCCCGCACGCAAGTGCGGGCCCTTTTCTTTTTGCCAGCCCCGCCGCGGGCACGGACAAGCGGCCACCGCAAGGGCGACCTAGGGATATGAACCGGTCGCCCCTCGCCCGTAAAAGGTGCCCCTCGCGCGGCCTCGCCCGCGTGAAGTCCAGGGGAGGTTCGCATGTTCACCTTGTGTCGGCTGCTGCCCATGCGACGTCTCCTCGGCGACCAGTTGCCGGCGCTTGCGCTGTCCTGGCTGCTCGCCGAGCTGTTCTACAAGTTCCACAGCTTCTCCCTCGAGACGGCGGCGTTCCTCGCCACCTGGTTCGCGCTTGATGCGCTGATCCAGGGGCTGCGCCGGCTCGCCGGGCACGCCACCGCCGTCTCCGTCGAACGTTGACGCCACGGCCGTGGCCTCGACCGTCGCGCCCGAGTTCACGCGCTTCGTCGCGGCGCTGCGCCGTGCGCCGCCGCGGCCGATGGCCGAAGGCGAGCTCGGCGAGCCGCTCGTCATCGACCGCGAACACGCGCGGCCGTTGCTGCAGGTCGCGGCGCGCCGCGCCAGCGGGCTCGTGCGGCCGAGCCGGCGCAACGAGGTCGTGTGGGTCGACGGCGACAGCGAGCTGGCGGTCGTGCTCAATGACATCGACCTGCACCTGGGCACCGGTTTCGTCGAGATCGCGCTGCCGGTGCGCTGCGACCAGACCGGCGCGGCGCTGGTGCGCGTGAGCTTCGCCTGCGGCGCGCCCGACCGGCCGGCCGGCCTTTATGCCTCCACGCTGCGGCGCCCGCAGGGGCCGGAGCTGGTCGTCTCGGTGTGGGGCGACGCGCTGGTGGCGTTCGCGTGGCAGTGCCTGCTCGGCCTCGTCACCGGCATCGCGGCCGCGGCCGGCAAGGACACGCGCGGCAACCTGCTGGTGCCGGTCGAACTGGTGGCGAGCGAGCGCGGCCTGCAGGTGTTCCCGATGGCGCGGCATCGCTTCGCCGGCAGCTCCGGGCTGAGGCCGCGATGAGCCTCGCCAAAGCCGACCTCGGCCTGCTGGCCAACCTCGCCGAGGCGCTCGGCCTGTTCAGCGGCGGTGCGCCGAACGCCGACTGGCTGGCCCACCCCGAGACCTACCTGAAGCGCATGCTGCGCAACGCGGCGCAGCGCGACGCGTTGATCGGCTTCGTCGACGAGGCGCTCGGCGGCGCCGAACGCAGCACCAGCAACGGCGTCGTGTGGCTGCCGATCGTCGAGGCCGGTGCGCTGCGCGTCGCGGTGACGCTCGACGCGCAGCAGCCCGACGGCGTGCATGTCGGCATCGGCCTCGAGGTGCGCACGCACGCGCCGGCCTCGACCTCGCGGCTCGCCGTGCCGCTGTTTCGCGCCGACCGCGATGGCGCGGCCTCGAGCGGTTCGCTGCTGCTGCTCGGCGCGGCGGGTGGGCGCATCCGCCTGGGCAGCGATGTGACGCTCGGCGCCGGCGCACCGGGCGCAGTGCGGCTCGACGCCATCGGCCTCGAGCTCGACGTGCCGACCGCGCCGGGCGACGCCGCGCCCGGCTTCGCGCTGCTGCTGCGCGGCCTGCAGCTGCCCGGCGCAGCGCAGCCGCGCGACGTGCGCATCGCCGCCGATGCCGCCGACGAGCTCGACGACGCCGTGCTCGAGTTCGTGCTGGCGCTGCTGAAGTCGCGCGCCGACGCGGCCGGCGCGAACGCGGCGCTGGCCGGCTTCGCCGGGCTGCTCGGCCTGCGCGCCGGCGACGGCGTGCCCGACTTCCCGCTCGCGGCCGTCGCCGGGCGCGGCGCGGCCGCCCTCGCCGACTGGCTGCGCGGCGTGTTGTCCGACGCGGCGGCGCGTGCCGACTGGCTGGGCCACGCGGCCGCGCTGCTCGGCGGCACGCGTGTCGGCAACGAGGTGCAGCTCGCGCTCGGCGGCAGCGCCGTCGCGCTGTCGCTCGCGGTGGACGCCGGCCCCGACGGCGGCGTGCGGCTCGCGCCGCAGCTGTCGGTGCGCTTCGGCAATGCCGACACGCGCGTACAGGCCACCGCCCAGCTGTGCCGCATCGACCTGGCCGGCGGCACCGCGCTCGCGCTGCCGAGCCTCGCGCTGTGGGCCGCCACCGGGCGTGCCGCGCAACCGGTGCTCGACCTGCCGGCCGCCGGGCCCACGCCTGCCGTGCGCGCCGAGACACTGCGCGTCGGCTTTGCGCTCGACGCCGCGCGCAAGCCGACCTTCGTGCTCGCCGCCGACACGGTGAAGATCGGCGCGCGCGAGTACGACAGCCTCGACCTCGCGTCGCCCGACGCGCTGATGGACGCCGCCGGCGCGGCCGCCGGCGACATCGCCGCCGGGCTGCTCGGTGCGCTCGGCGGCGCGCTGCCCGCGGTGCAGAAGCTGCTCGGGCTCGCGCCGCCGCCCGGCGTCGCCGCGGTCAGCCTGCCCGCCCTCGCCACCGACCCGCTGGCCGCGGTGCGCGGCTACTGGCAGGCGCTGCTCGGCGTGCCGGCGGCGGCCGCCGACGTGCTCGGCACGCTGCGCGAGGCGCTCGCCGACGTCAGCCAGTCGGCCGCGGCCGTGCTCGGCGCCGGCACGCCGGCCGATCCGTGGCGCCTGCCGCTGGCCGACGCACTGGCGCTCGAAGCCGCCTTTGACGCCGGCGTGCTCAGCGTCTCGCTGGCCGCCAAGACCAGCGTCGACACGCTCGGCCAGCGCTGCACGGTGGTGACGACGCGCCTCGCGGCAACGCTCGCACGCCTGGACTTCACGGCCCGCCGCGCCGAGCTGCTGCCGTCGGCCGAGGCGTCGCTGCTCGCGCGCGAGCGCGGCGTCGATCCGCCGCAGGCCGTGCTGGCGTTCGACGAGGCGACCGAGCTGCTCGCCGACCACGTCGGCCTTAGCCTCGGCTGGAGCGCCGCCGGCGGGCTGCGGGTGGCCTTGAGCGCGCCGAACCCGCGCCTGCGCTTCGATGGCGAGACCGTGGCGCTGGCGGTGCCGACCATCGGCGCCGACGGCCGCGTCGACCTGCCGCCGCCCGCCTGGGACGGCGTGCAGCTGCTCATCGGTCGGCTCGCCGCGCTCGGCAGCCTGCAACGCAGCTTCGTCGGCGAGCTGGTCGCCGCGTTCGGCTGGAACGCGCCCGAGTTCGAGCCCGGCCGCGGCGACGAAACGCACGCCGTGCTGCGACTGGCCGAGCTGCTCGACGACCCCGCCGCCGCGCTGCGCGCGTGGCTGCCGAAGCTGCTGCTCGACCACATCGGGCCGCGCGCCTTCGCGCTCGTCGCCGACCTGTTCGGCGGCAGCGGCGCCAGGCGCGCGATGTTCCGCGGGCGCGGCCACCCGGACGACCCGTGGCGCATCGTGCTGGCCGACGACCTGCCGCAGCTGGCGGTGTGGTTCCCGCCCGCCGGGCCGGCGCCCCGGCTCGTCGCCGCGCCGCAGGCGCTGCGCGACTGGCGGCCGGGCCAGCCGGCGCTGCCGTTCGACGTGCTCGAGGCCGCCTTGCTCGCCGAGGCCGAAGTGGCCGATGACGTCGCCGACCTGCTGCGCATGCGCGTACCGCTGCTGCCCGGCCTCGACGCGCTGGTGCTGCGCTGGGCCGGCAGCGACGGCCGCATCGCGCCGCCGGCCGCACCGCCCGCCGGCATCGACATCGCCACCATCGGCCTGGGCGCCGGCCAGCTGTGGCCGCACCTCGATCTGGCGGACGCCACCGGCCGCACGCCGGCCACCGTCGTGCACGTCGCGCTCGGCGCCGAAGCCTGGCCCGACGCGCCGGCAGGCCGTCGCGTCGACCTCACCGCCGTCGGCCTCGCGCCGGAGATGCTCGCGCTGCCGGCCGCGGCCACCGGCGAGTGGTTCGTCGCGCTCGGCCGCCGCGCCGAATGCCGGCCCGCCGGTGCGCCCGGCGACGGCCACGCCGAGCAGGCCGAGCGGCTGCGCAGCTGGCTCGCCGCGCTGACCGCGGTCGATGCGCAGCTCGCCGTCGTCGCGGTTGCCGGTGCCGGGCATGCCGCGCGCGCGGCCGCCGACGCGGTGACCGGCGTCGCCGACCTGGTGCTGCTCGGCACGCCGCTGGCCGCGCTCTCGCTGACCGCGCTCGACACGCAGCCGACCGCCGATGCGCTGCGCCTGCTGCATCGCCTGCTGCCGCCGCCCGATGCCGGCGACGACGAGCCCGAGGACAACGACCTCGCGCTCGGCCGCGCGCTGGTCGGCGCGCTGATGGAACTCGCGCCGCTCGCCGACGCCGGCGCCGACCTGCGGCTGCCGGCCGCTGCGCTGCCGCTGCCGCGCGCCGGCCTCGCGGTGAGCGCGCTGTTCGGCAGCGTCGACGCCGAGCAGGTGCGCGCGGCGATCACCGCCATCGTCGCCGCCGGCCTCGCGCTGCGTGCGCGCACGCGCGTCGCCGAGCGCATCGACGCGGCCCGGCCGAGCGGCGTGCAGGCCGGCCTGCACTGGATGCTGCCGGCGCGCGCCGGCGGGCTGCTGGCGATCGAGGGCAGCGCCGATCTCGCCTTGCTGGCCGCCGACCTCGGCGGCGCCACCACAGCGCAGCGCGTCCTGCGCGTGCGCCTGTCGGTGGCCGACCGCAGCGGCTGGCTCACGGCGACGCCCACGCTCGCGCTGCGCGCCGCCTCGCTCGACCTCACGCTGCCGCTCGACGGCGCCTCGAGCGGCGCGTGCCGGCTTACGCTGCACGATGCGCTCGCCTTCGGCCAGTCGTGGGAGCGCCTGCGCATCGGCGCGCTGCCGGGCCTCGCCGTCGACGCGGTGCTGCCCGAGGCGCGTGTGCTCGTCTCGGCGCTCGTGCAGCGGCTCGTGGCCGACGTGGGCGGCGCGTCGTCGGTCGCGCTGGCCGACGTGCTGCAGGCGCTCGGGCTGGTGGCCGCCGAGGGCGGCGTGGTCGCCAGCGCGCTCGAGCAGCTCATCCACGACCCGGGCGGTCTGCTGCGCGAGCGGCTCGCGGCGGCCGGCGGCGATCTCGCCGCCGCGCTCGCCGCGCTGCTGGGCCCGCTCGCGCTCGACATCGACTTCGCCGCGCGCAGCGTGCGGCTGCAAGGCGGCGATGCCGCGCGCGGGCGCTTCGGCTGGGACGCCGACGTGAGCGTGTCGCCGGCCGGCGTG
Organism: Caldimonas sp. KR1-144; assembly: GCF_049446155.1. Taxonomy (NCBI): domain Bacteria; kingdom Pseudomonadati; phylum Pseudomonadota; class Betaproteobacteria; order Burkholderiales; family Sphaerotilaceae; genus Caldimonas; species Caldimonas sp. KR1-144. The sequence goes on along the minus strand of NZ_JBMSEE010000006.1, from coordinate 231,038 downwards.
GCGGGCCGCCTGCACATCGGGCCGGCCGACGAACTGCAGCTGCGCGTGTCGCTGCAGCCGTTCGCCGCCAGCCTGCACTGGCGCGACGACACGGCCGCGCTGTGGCCGGCACCCGACGCGCAGGCGCTCGCGCGCATGCTCGCCCGCGCCGCGCCGGCGCTGGCCGCGCACGCCGCGCTCGAACTGCTGCGCAGCGCCGACGAGGCCGCGCGCCCCACCATCGATGCGCTGCTCGACGCGCTCGGCTTCCTGCACGGCGCCGCCGGCGATGCCGGGCGCGCGCTCAAGCCGCTCGCACCGCTGCTGCGCGATCCGGCGCGCTGGTTCGCCGAGGCGGCGTCCGCGCCGCGGCTGCAGGCGCTGCTCGACGCGCTGAGGCCACTCATGCAACGACCCGGCGCGGCGGGCGAGGCGCTGGCTCTCACGACCGGCACGACGCTGTCGGTGGCACCGCACGGCGATGGCGTGCGGCTGCAGCTCGCGCTCGATGCGTCGGCGTGGACCGCGCCGGCCGGCGTCGCGTCGCGGCTCGGCACCGGCGTCATTGCCGGCCTGCAGTTGCGCGCGGGTGCGGTGGCGCAGCCGTCCTTGCACGTGCACGCCGGCGTCGGCCTGACGCCCGAAGGCCGGCAGGCGGTGCACGCGACGCTGGGGCCCGCGGGGCTGGCCGTGTTCCTGCGCCCGGCGAGCGGCCCCGACATTGCGCTCGTGCCGTTCGCCGGCCTCGGCTCGCTCGCCGGCAACGCGGTGCAGGCGCTGCCGTTCCTGCTCGATCGCCTCGCCGCCCGGCCGGCGCCGGTGGGCCCGCTGGTCGCCGCGCTCGGTGATGCGCTGCAGTTGCGCGCCGGCGCGCCGGCGGCCTTCGACATCGCCCGGCTGCGCGCCTGGGCCGCGCATCCGTCCGAGAGCCTGCGCGATGCCGCCGCGTCGATCGGCAACGCCATGCTCGACACGCTGGCGCCGCGCGTGGCGGCGCTGGTGCCGGCCGGCGTGAACGTCGCATCGGCCGGCGGCGAGCTCAAGGTCGCGATCGGCGCCTTCAGCGCGGCCTGGCGGCCGGCCGAGCGGCGCGTCTCGCTCGCCGCCGTCGAGCTCGCGGTGCCCGGCATCCAGCGACTCGACTTCAGCGTGGCGCTCGACAGCGACGGCCTGCGCGAACTGCGCGCGAGCGTCGGGCCGGCCGAGCTCGATGCCGGTGGCGTCGTGCTGCGCCCGTTCGCGAGCGTGGCCGCCGGCACCGCGCCGGCGGGCGGCGTGCGCGTGCTCGTCGGCCTTTCGACGGGCGGCGACGCGCGCGTCGCGCTGCGCTGGCGGCCGGGCGGCTTCGACCTCGTCGCCAGCGACGGCCTGCTCGACGATGCCGACCCCGTCGCGGTGGCGCGCCGGCTCGCCGAGGCGCTGGTCGACATCGCCGCCGCGGTTGCGCTCGCTCAGCCTGCGGTCGACGCGCTGCTCGACCAGGCGGTCTCGCCGACGATGAGCGTGCGCAACCTGCTGCGCGGCGTGCTGCTCGCCGACACGGCCGACCCCGACGCGCTGATCGCCCAGCCTTTCGACGCCGCTGCGCTGCCGGCGCGCGTCAAGCGCCTGGTCGCCAACCTGGCGAGTGCGGGCGCCGGCGTGACGCTCGACGCCCTGACGCTGCGCTTCGCCGACGCCGCGGGCACGCTCGGCCTGAAGGCATCGCTGACGCAGCGCCAGCAGGTGCTCGACAGCGATGTGCAGCTGTGGATCGAGAACGACGACTCGTGGATCACGCCGAACGAGCCGGGCGACGGCGGCCTGTTCGTCGGCTTCATCGACGCGGGTCTCACGAGCTTCACGCCCAAGCTCGTCGTCGACGGGCTCGGCCTGCGCATCGGCCGCGCCAGCGGGCCGCTGCTCGACGCCGGCATCGCGATCGAGTCGGTGGCCCTGCACGTGTTCGCGTCGATCGGCGCGGGCGGCGTCGACGGCGCCGGCGTGCAGCTGCAGTTCGCCAACCTCGCGGTGAGCGCCTCGGGCGTCGGCGGCTCGAACGCGATCGCGCAGGGCATCCTGCGCGACACCGGGCCGACGCCGCCGCGCCCGGCGTTCTCGCCGGCGCTGGCGGTGCAGCAGCACGGCAGCGGCGGCGTCGCGGTCAGCCTGCGCGCCGGCACGCCGCCCGGCCCGTGGTGGGTGGCGGTCCAGAAGGGCTTCGGGCCGCTGTACGTGGAGCAGGTCGGCTTCGACGCGCGCATGCTCGCCGACGGGCGGCTCGAGCGCGTGTCGCTGCTGCTCGACGGCAAGGTCGCGATGTTCGGCCTGAGCTGCGCGGTCGACGACCTGCAGATCACCTACTTCACCACCGACGGCGACCCGTTCGAGGCGGCCAACTGGAAGGCCGATCTCGCCGGCCTCGCGGTGTCGGCCGACATCGCCGGCGTGAGCCTCGCCGGCGGCCTGCTCAAGCAGGTCTCGAACGCCGGCACCGCGCAGCAGAGCATCGAGTACCTCGGCATGCTGCTCGGCCGCTTCGCGGTCTACGGCCTCACGGTGTACGGCGGCTACGGCGAAGGCGTCGATACCGGCGGCACCCGGTTCACCTCGTTCTTCGCGGTCGGCGCGATCAACGGCCCGATCGGCGGGCCGCCGGCGTTCTTCGTCACCGGCGTCGGCGGCGGATTCGGCATCAACCGCCGCCTGGTGCTGCCGACCGACCTGTCCACCTTCGGGAACTACCCGCTGATCCAGGCGCTCGACATCGCCGCCAAGCCGGTCGAGCCGATGCAGCAGCTGCGCCAGCTGCGCGATTACTTCCCGATGCAGCGCGGCACGTTCTGGTTTGCCGGCGGGCTGTCGTTCACCAGCTTCGCGCTGGTCGACGGCATCGCGGTGGTCGGCGTGCAGGTCGGCGACGGCCTCGACGTGAACCTGCTCGGCCTCGCGCGCATGGCGCTGCCGCGGCCGCAGGTCGCGCTGGTGTCGATCGAGATCGCGCTGGTCGCGCGCGTGTCCTCGCGCGAAGGCGTGGTGTGGGTGCAGGGCCAGCTCACCGACAACTCGTGGCTGCTCTACCCCGACATCAAGCTCACCGGCGGCTTTGCCTACGTGATCTGGTTCAAGGGCGAGCACGCCGGCGAGTTCGTGCTGACGCTCGGCGGCTACCACCCGACCTTCAGCCGCCCCGGCTACCCGCAGGTGCCGCGCCTGGGCATGCGCTGGAGCATCGGCTCGAACATCGTCATCAAGGCCGGCGTGTACTTCGCGCTGACCTCCGAGGCGCTGATGGCCGGCGGCGACTTCGAATGCTCGGCCACGCTCGGGCCCGGCTGGGCCGAGGTGAAGTTCGGCGCGCACGGCATCGTCTACTTCGACCCGTTCTACTACCGCGTCGACGCCTACGCGCGCATCGCCGCCGGCGTGACCATCGACACCTGGCTGTTCGGCGAGGTCACGTTCAGCCTCAGCAAGGGCTGCCGGCTGATGGTCGAAGGGCCCGACTTCCGCGGCCGCGTGACCTTCGAGGTCGGTCCCGTCGAGCTGACGTTCGGCTTCGGCGGCTCGGATCGCGCCCAGAAGACCACCATTCCCGCCGACGCCTTCATCGCCAAGTACCTCGAGGCCGGCGACGGCGGCGCGCTCGCGCATGCGCTGATCACGTCGGCCGGCGCGCTGCCGGCCAAGGCCGAGAGCGCGACGCCCGACGGCTCGTCGCAGCGGCCGTTCGTCGTCGTCGTCGAGTTCTCGATGATCCTGACCAGCACGGTGCCGGCACAGCACGTGCGGCGCGTGCAGCCCAAGGCCGGCGAGCCGCTGCTGACGTCGCACGACCCGGGCAAGGCGCTCGGCGTCGCGCCGATGGGCGCAAGCGATGTCCACCCCGAGATCGCGCTCGAATGGCGGTTGCGCGGCGGCGCCACGCAGCCGCTGCCGTTCGCGGTGCGCCCGCGCGCTTTCGGCGCCTTCCCGCTCGGCGTGTGGGGACCGCCCCAGGACATCAACAACCGCAAGGTTCCGAAGGCCGAGATGGTCGAGGCGCTGCACGAGCTGGAGCTCGTGTGCGAGGCCACGGCCTCGGGCGGCGGGCCCGAGATCCCGTATCACCAGGTGGAGATCGGCCCGCGCAAGCCGCTGCCGTTCTCGCGCAGCGCCGGCAGCATTGCCGAGCTGCGCACCACCGCGCAGTCGATCGCCGCGCTGCTCGGCGAGCCGGCCACGGTCGACGACGCGTTCGGCACCGCGCTGCGCTTCCTCGCTCGCAGCGCCACGCCGACCGCGCTGGCCGCGCTGCGCGGCGAGCGCCAGGCACCGCCGCGCATCGGCACGCTGGCCGAAGGCCTCGAGGCGCCGACGAGCACCGTGGTGCCGGCGGTCGGCGCCAAGACCGCGCCGAAGGTCTACGACCACGTCGTCGATGCGCCGCTCGCGGTCGGCCTGCTCGGCGCGAGCGCGGCGGCGAGCGTCGCGCCGCGCGCGCGCACCAGCGTGCGCGACTCGGCGCGCGCCTGGCGCGTCGCGCCGCCAACGCTGGCATCGGTGACCGCCGAGCGCAGCCGCTCGATCGCTGCGCGGCTCGTCGTCGCCGAGGCCCCGGCCGCGGGCGCGGGGCCGTCCGGTGCGCGCGCCGTGCGGGCCATGCGCGCGATCACGCTGATCGGCGCGGCCGAGGTGCCGCCGACCGCGCAGGCGCAGGCGCCGGTCGCGCTCGTCGCACGCAGCGGCGCGGCGCTGGCCGAGCCGCTGCAGGCCTTCGAGCGCGCGCTGGTCGAGCGCTCGCGCGGCGCGGCGGGCGCGGCGCTCGCACCGGGACAGGTGGCGGTGCTGAAGCTGCCCAACGCGCAGGCCGACGCGGCCTCGGCCGGCACGCGGCCGCGGCTTGCGGTGGCGGGCGCCGCGCTGCGCGTGGTGCTGCTGGGCCTCGGCGGCGCGCGGCTGGCCGATCGCTTGGTCGGCGCGGATGTCGGCACGAACTCGCGTGCCGAGCCGATCGAGATCCCGCAAGGCTGCGAGCGCATCGTCGCCATCGGCCTCGGCGCGCCGCGCGATGCCACCGCGCTCGCCGCGCCGGCCGGGCTGCTCGGCTGGCACGCGGGCCTGCGCATGCCCTACGTCGGCCACGGCAGCGCCATCGCGCCGGGTTGCGTCGTGCGCTCGAGCACCGACCGGCTCGCGCTGCACCGCGAGCGCGCCGATGCGGGCTGGGTGCACGGCGCCGAACTGGCGCAGGGCGAGACCACGGTCGTCACCACCTTCGCCGAGCCGCTGCGCACGGTGCTGATCGCGCTCGACGACCCGGCGGCCGCCGGCCGCGCGCTCGACGGCCGCCGCCTCGTGCTGGCGATCGACGGCGCGGTGCGCGCGCGCGACGCCAGCGGCCACGACAAGCCGCCCGCGCTGCTGACGATGGACAACCGCAGCGTGCTCGCCTACGAGGTGGTGCCCGACGCATCGTCGCGCGTGCCGCAGCCGGTGGTGGTCACGGTGGCAAGCCAGCAGGGCTGGTCGCTGGTTGCCGTGATGGGCAGCGCAGCGGTCGACGCGCGTTCGGCCCTGGTGCTGGCCGCGCGCGGACTCGACGCGGCGCTGTTGCCGCTGGCGCCTGCGGACGCGACCGGCGACGCGCGCATCGCCTGGGTCGGACCGGTGCGCACGCCCGAGCAGCGCCGTGCGGCGCATGCGCGCGCCGCCGGCGTCGCCGTGGCGCGCGCGCCCCGGCCCTTGTCGGCGGCCGCGCCGGCGCGCAAGACGACGAGGAGGCGCTGATGCCCAAGACCGGCCACTTCGTGCTGCACAGCAACTTCAAGCCGCAACTCACGGCAGGCCGCTACGAGCTGCTGAGCACGCAGACCGGGCTGCCGTTCACGGTGGCCCCCGAGACCACGCACGTGCACGTCGCGGCGCCGCGCTACACGATGCCGACCGAGCAGATCCTGTCGAGCTTTCCGCCGGCCAATGCCGAAGGCGCGTTCAGCGACCGGCTGCCGCAGATCGTGCTGAAGCGGCGCACGCTGCCGTGGGAGCGCAACCCGGCCGGCCAGCCCGTCACCTCGGACACGCCGTGGCTCGCGCTGGTGGTGGTCGCCGAAGGCGAGGCCGAGCTGTCGACGGCCGCGCCGGTCAAGGACTGCGTGACCCCCGGCACGACGCTGCTCGATGCCGACGACCGAGACGTCGAGCAGGGCTTGTACCTGTCGGTCACCGAAACGGTGGTGAAGAAGATCTTCCCCACCGAACAGGACCTGCCGCTGCTCGCGCACGTGCGCCAGGTCGACGTCGACGACACCGAGCTGGCCAACGGCGACGACGACGGCTGGCTGGCGGTGGTGCTGGCGAACCGTCTGCCGGTCTACGACCAGGCCAACGGCAGGCCGGTGCGCTACATGGCCTGCCTCGTCAACGTCGAGGGCCAGCTGGCAGCGCTGCCGAAGCCGCCGCCGCCGATCGACAAGTTCGTCTGGGAGCGCGCGCAGGACTGGCGCGGCCTCGCCGCGCTGGGGAGCGCGGCCGGCGCCGATGCGCTCGTCGCCGGCAACGCCGCGCTGCAGAACGTGGCCTTCGCGCAAGGCCTGCGCGCCGCGCCGCGCGACGGCCTTGCGCCCGGCACGCTGGCCGCCGCGAGCGTGACGCGCGTGGCCGGCGCGCTCGACGGCGCGCAGTCGCTCGGCGCGCAGCAGGCGGTCGGCGACCAGTGGCGCAGTGCCACCGGCCAGATCGCCGCCGCGGCGCTCGATCCCGACGCCAAGCGCCTGGTGCGCGACACGATGGGCCTGGGCTTTCGGCTGCCGATCGGGCTGTACGCGCTGGAGAAGGTGCTGCGCTTTCCCGTGCTCGCGCACTGGTCGTTCACGACCACCACCGAGACGACCTTCGAGTCGCTGATGCAGGGGCTCGACGTCGGCCTGCTCGGCACGCTGCCGCCCGAGCGCACGGCCAAGGACGGCGCGCCGCCGGCACCGCCGCGCGCCGGCACGCCGACCGAGGTGGTCGCCACCGGCCACGTCGGCCTCGCGCACCGCGCGCGCCGCGGCGACGCCGTGCGCGCCTGGTACCGCGGCCCGTGCGTGCCGTTCGCGACCAGGCGCAGCGGCGGCAGCGAGGATGGCCCGCTGCCGCTGGCGCACTCGGCCGACCAGCTGCGCCGCAGCATCCCCGATGGCCGCGAAGACCTCACGCTCGCCGCGGCGTTCGAGATCGGCCGCCTGCTCGCGCTGTCGCAGCTGTCGGTGGTGTCGGCGCTGCTGCGCTTTCGCGGCGAGCAGTTCGGCGCCGGTCGCGTGCGCGAGCTGCTCGACGCGTTGGTGCCCTTTGCGCTGCCGAAGCCGGCATCGAATGCGCAGGGGCTCGACCTCGGCCGCTTCGTCGCCGTGCAGCTGGTGGACGCCCTGGCGAAGAACCCCGAGCGCATGCTCGGGCCGCGGCGCCCGCTCGCCGACGCGGGCCGCGAGATCGACCGGCGCGCCGACCTCGACCGCGTCGTCGCGACCGGCCTGGGCCTCGACGCCGACGAGCTGCGCCGGCGCGGCGCCGAGATCGGCACGCTCGCCGCGCTGCGCGCCACCGCGGTGCCGGTGGCCGGCACGATGGGCGGCACGAAGGTCGGCGAGCGCGAGCGCGTGCTGTTGAGCGCGGCGCTCGACAACGAGCTGCAGCGCACGCTCGCCGTCGCGCTGCCGACGCGCATCGTGCGGCGCGGCCGGGCGCCCGCCGCGGCGGCGCCGCGCGACGCGCTCGACGAGCTGATCGAGCGCGCGCCGGCCGACGACGACGACATCGAGGAGGACGCATCGTGATCAAGCACCTGCGCGCCGAGGTCGCGCTCAAGGCGGCGATGACCGCGTCGCTGCAATACGCCGACCTCGCGACCGATCGCGACCCCGACGACGGCGAGCACGTCGTGCCCGGCGAGCTGCGCCGCTTCCTCGCGCGGCTGCGGCTGCTGCACGGCGTGCCGTTCAGCTACCTCGTGCCCGACGAGCAGCTGCTGCCGGTGGAGTCGATCCGCTTCTTCCACCTCGACCGCGCCTGGACCGACGCGCTGGTGCAAGGCGCGCTGAGCGTCGGCACCGTGTCGAGCGCGGACCGCACGCAGCTCGAGTCGGTGTATCCGCACGTGCGCGACGAGGTCGACGCCGCCGAGCGCGTCATCCGTCGCCCCGAGAAGGAAGACCGGCTCGACGGCGCCGGCGGCGCGATCACCGGCTTCCTGCTGCGCTCGCGCGCCGTGTCGGGCTGGCCGAACCTGCACGTGCGCGCCTACCGCGAGGACGTGCTGCCCGACAGCGCGCTGTCGACGGTCGCCGAGAGCCATCCGAGTCGGCTCAAGGTGCTGCGCATGGAGCGCCTGGCGCCCGCCGTGCTGCTGGTGCTGATCGACGGCGTGCCGGCGGTGGTGCACATCGAGGAGCCGCGCCAGGGCCTGCAGTTCGGCGCGCGGCTCGACAACGCCGACGCCACCGGCCATCGAGCGGCCCGCGTGCACGCGCGCGACGCGCTCAGCGGCAAGAAGGTGCTGCCCGAGGAGGTGATGAACGACACCAACTCGGTGCCGGTGCCGTTTCGCCCCGGCGCGCCGGGCGTGCTCAACGTCACCGCGCTGCGCGACCGGCTGGTGCCGAAGGTGCCGAACGCCGACGGCGCGCTCGCGCCCAACGCGTTCGCGCTGCAGATGCTGCGCTTTCCGTATCGCCAGGTGTTCGGCGACCCCGACGCACCGCGCGAGCAGGACCGCTTCTATTCGCTCGATGCGTTCAAGGTCACGCTCGCGCTCGAGCAGTGGAAGACCGCGCTGAAGGCGCGGCTGGAGCCCTAGCCATGGCCACGCGTCCACGCCGGCCGCCGGCCGCCGCACGCGACGCCGCGCTGACGCGCGAAGTGCTGCGCGGCAAGCGCTTCCTCGCCGCCGACCGCGCCGCGATGACGGTGGCCGAGATCGCGACCTGGGACACGCAGCTGCTGCGCGAGCACCGCCTGCTCGTGCCCATCGACGTGCAGGCGCTGTTCGTCGCGCCCGGCGACACCGAGCCGATGGTGCGCCTGCCGATGCTCGTGGCCGGCGCCGGCGCCGCGTCGCAGGACGACGGCCTGCCCGCGCCGTTCGACCCCGGCACGCCGCGCGCGAGCGGCGTGCACCTGCACTGGGCGATGCCCGACGCGCTCTTGCGCGGCACGCTCGCCGACGCCCCCGCCGGCGGCGCGAACCGCCTGGGCCTGCCGGCCCTGCCCGACCGCTGGGTCGTCGTTCGGCTGCTGCTGCCCGCCGGCGCGCGCGAGGTCGTGACCACCGGCTGGGTGCTCGAGGCCGATCGCGCCGTCGCCGTGCCGCTGGCCGCATGGAGCGAAGGCGGCGCCGCGCCGGGCACGCCGGCGGGCCTGCCGATCGCGCGCAACGAGCTGACCGGCACCGTCGGCGGCGGCGCGAACTGGTGCGCGGTCTACGACGCGGTGCTCAACCGCTTTGCCTTCCACGACCCGCTCGACGACGTGGCGCAGCTCGCGCCGAACGGCGTCGACGGCGACGCCGCGGCCTACGTCGTCGCCGGCTGGTGGAGCGACCCTGCGCTCGACCCGCTCGACGCGGCGCGCAGCGACGACAGCCTCGACGAGCTGCTCGAACGGCTGCGCTGGCGGCTGCTGCACGACTTCGGCGACGCGCGCTGGGAGCTCGAGCGCCGCCGGCAGGAGGAGGCGCTGCGCAAGGCGCTCGGCCTGCCGAGCGCCGACCGCTGGAGCGCCGGCCGCGCATCGAGCACGCCGCCGCGCGACGACACGCGCCTGCCCGGCGTCGAGCGGCTGCGCGCCGCCGCCGCGCTCGCCAAGCCGTTCGCGCCGATCGACGACAGCCTGCTCGCCAGGCAGCGCCCGGCGATCGCGTCGGTGTTCGCGACCGGCGCGCTCGAGCAGTTCCGCGCCGAACCCTGGCACCTGCGCTCGACGCTGCTGCACGGTGCGGTGTATGGCGTTCCCGTGCGCGGCGCCGCCGCGCCCGACCAGCGGCCGCCGCCGGGCGAGGTCTCGGTCGCGCTCGGCCAGCATGACGACGACCTCATTGCCGCGTTCGCCGCGGCGGGCGCGAGTGCCGACCAGCTGCGCGCCACCGAGCGGCTGCTCGCGGCCTTCACGGCGCAGAAGATGCACCGGCTGTCGGCGCCCGACGGCGCGGTCGAGCTCGAGGAACACGAGCACGCGGCGGCGTTCGCGTCGCTGCCCGCCGGCTCGGCCGGCAACGACCGCCTGCTGCAGCGCGTGCAGACCGGCGGTGCCGGCGGGCTCGGCATCGGCCGCGGCGCGCGGCAGGGCCTGGCCTTCGCCCAGCGCGCCGTCGAGGCCAAGGCCTTGCGGCGTGCCGCGCCGCCTGCGCGCCATGCGCATCCGCTCGCCGGTGCGCCGCTGAAGACGGCGATCGCGCTGTCGTTCGCGGCGCGGCCCGAGCTGATCCACGCGAGCGTGGCCGCGGTGAACGACCTGCAGCACTCGCGCGTCGGCGACGTGCTCGCCGCGACCGAAGCGCGCATCGTCGAGCGGCCCGCGCCGCGCTGGACCTTCGCGACCGATCCGCTGATCGGCCTGCGCGGCGCGCGGCGCAGCCTGCGCCACGGCGGCGACGGCCGCGGCTCGCCCGACGGCAAGCTCGGCTGCCGCTGGCCGACGCATGTCATCCAGGAGCTGCCCGGCGCGATCGCGCCCGATCGCTTCGTGCGCAGCCTGGGCAACGGCGGCGTGCCGCGCGAAGTGCTCGCGCTGCTGCGCGAAGCCGTGCTGCACGACCCGTATCACGACGAATGGGTGGCCGCGGCGGCCGCGCCGCCCGGCGCCGACGTGCGGCCGCTGTTCAACCGCCTGCGTGCCGAGACGCTGCTGCGCTACGGCGCCGACGGCACCTACGACGGCAGCACGGCCGCGTTCTCGGGCGTGACGGCGCCGCGCACGGCCCGCGCGCGAGCCGCGCGCGCCACGGTCGAGCCCGGCGCGTTCGAGCGGCAGCGCCTCGTCGCCGACGAGCTGCGCCGCTTCTCGCTCTACAAGGGCGCCGACCCCGACCTCGTCGGCGTGACGACCTGGTCGCAGCCGTGGGTACCGCAGTGGCTCGAATGGCAATTGCGCATCGACGGGCTCGATCCGCCGACGCTCGCGGCATGGAAGCTCGATGCCGTCGACCTCGAGGCCACCGGCGCCGCGTTCGACGGCGACACGCTGCTGCTCACCGGCCGCTCGCTGCTCGGCGCCGGTGCGGCGGCCACGCTGCATGACGCGATTGCCGACTGGCTCGCCGCCGAAGACGCGCTCGACGCCGCCAACGCCGGCCTCGTCGACGAGGCCACCGAGGCGGCGTACCGCCTGCTCGACACCGCCGTGCGGCAGCTCGACCTGTGCAGCGCCTCGCTCGACGGCCTGCGCCTGCAGCTGCTCGGCTTCGCGGTGCGCGACGGCCTGCAGCGCGCGGCGGACGGGCAAGGCGGCACGCGCGACCCGGCGCCGGTGAACCCGACCCACGGCCTGCTCGCCGGGACGCTGACGCTCGAGCGCGCGCGGCTGCTCGATGCGTTCGGCCGCACGCTCGAGCTGCCGCCGGCGGTGCTCGAGGCGGCACGCGTGCCGAGCCGCGCCGCGCTCGCCACGCGTCCCGGCGCGCTGGCCCTGCCGCCGCGGCTGTTGCGCCCGGCGCGCTGGCGCTTCCGGTTCGTCGACGCGTCGACCGCGGTCGGCAGCGAAGGCATCGAGGCGCGCGTCGACCAGGTGCAGCCTGAACTGACGGTGAACCCAGTGTGCGGCTTCGTGCTGCCCGACCATCTCGATGAAAGCCTCGAGGTCTTCGGCGCCGACGGCGCGCCGCTCGGCGAACTGCTGCACGAGGCGGCCAGCGGCGGCGTGGTGTGGGAAATCGCGGCCGGGCGCACCGGCCCGGCCGACGCCGGTCCGCATCACGACCTGACGCCGGCGCAGCGCCCGCTGGCGGACTTTGCCGCCGCGCTGGTGGCAGCCGATGCCGCGGCGCGCGGCGGCGCGGCGCTGGCCGCCGGCCATGAGAGCGCGTTGAGCGCGCTGCTGCGCGCCATCGACACGACGCTGTGGACGGTGGACAGCTTCGCGTCGCTCGGCAGCGAGCATGTCGCCGGCCTGGTCGGGCGGCCGATCGCGGTGGTGCGTGCGCAGCTGCGGCTGGAGCTGAAGCCGCCCGACGATGTCGACCTGTCCGAGCCCGCGCAGGCCGCCGCCTGGGCGGCCGCCGAGCGCGAGGCGCGGCGCCATGCCTTCGAGGTGCGCATCGGCGAGCTCACGCGCAGCGACGACGGTCTGCTCGGCTTCTTCGTCGACGACGACTTCGCGCGGTTTAGGCTCGTCGACAAGGCGATCGCCGCCACCGCCGCCGACGCCGGCCGCAGCCGCGGCAAGCTCGAGCTGCTCGGCGCGAACACCGGCGAACCGCCCTCCAGCGCGATCGCGCATCCCTACATCGCCGGCACCGACGACGCCGACACGCTCGCGCTGCACCTGGGCCAGAGCGTGACGCTGACCCTGTTCATGCACCCGGCCGGGCGCGTGTCGCTGACCAGCGGCATCCTGCCGCGCAAGGCGCTGGCGCTGGCACGCGACTGGGTCGGCCCGGGCCTGGCGAAGCTCGCGCCGTCGCTGCGCTGCGGGCCGGTGCTGGTCGAGACCGACCTCGACGCCAAGGGCCAGGTGCGGCTGCCCAAGGTGTCGGTGTTCGGCAAGCACCAGAACTTCCTGTGGCGCGACACGCCGGCGAGCTGGCGCAGCGACGCGATCCTCGCGGCCACGCAGACCGCCCTGCTGCCCGACACGCCGGCCGAGTTCCGCGAAGGCTGGATCCGCGTCGCGCCCGAGCCGCCGCAGGAGGAAACGCCGTGAGTCGCTACGCGTGGCCGAACGTGCCTGGCGCGCGCGCCGAGGCGAAGGACGACCCCAACGCCCGCGCGCGCCACAACGCGCGGCGCTACGCCGGCACCAGCGCCGAGGAGGCGCTGCAGGCGCTGCGCGCCGCGGCGGTGCCGGCGCCGGCGCCGCGGCGCGGCGGGCCGCTGCGTGCGCCGGCGACCGACGACAAGCTGCTGTGGCAGCCGCTCGGGCCGGCGGTGATGCTGTCGGGGCAGGCCGAGGGCGCGCCGCGCGTCAGCGGGCGCATCAACGCGCTGGCCGTGCATCCCGATGGCCAGCGCGCCTATGCGGCCTCGGGCAACGGCGGCATCTGGGCCACCGTCGACGGCGGCGCGACGTGGCAGTCGGTCGGTGGACTCGCGGCCACCGACACCGCCGGCATCACGCGGCCGGCGCATCGCAACACCAGCGCGGCGCTGCACGTGCAGTGGAAGGATCCGGCCGGCTCGGAGCTCGTGTTCATGGGCACCGGCGAGCCGTGGTCGGGCGCCACCGGGCTGCCCGAGAGCAGCGAGATGGGCGTGGGCATCTTCGTCGCCACCGCGCCGCTCGGCGGCGCGGCCGACCCGTGGAAGCGCGAGGCGAAGAACCTGGTGAACGACGCCGTCTACGCGATGGCCAGCAGCCCCGACGGCGCCACCGTGGTCGCGGCCGCGCGCACCGGGCTGTACCAGCGCCCGGCGGGCGGCGGCCAGGACGTCGACTGGCCGCGCGTGCAGAGCGAGCCGTTCAAGAGCAGCGCCGACCTGCGCTGCACCGACGTGCTGTGGACGCCGCCCGCCGTCAACGGCGCGCCCGCGCGGCTGTGGGTGTGGGTGCAAGCGCCCGCCGCCAAGCGCGGGCTGTGGGTGCGCGACGACGGACAGGCCGACTTCCGCCCGGTCGCCGTCGATGCGGCGAACTCGGCCTTCGGTTTCCACGGCAAGCGCGGCGTGCTCGGCGCGGTGGAGAAGAAGGCCACGCGGGTGTGGCTGATGCTCGACGACAGCCCGCAGCCGCGGCTCTTCCGCGTGCTCAACCCGAAGCCGGCCGACGGCGAGCCCAAGGCGCTGGCCGTCGAGGGCGTGCCCGACATCCTCGGCACGCAGGGCTGGTACGACATCGCCCTCGCGGTCGACCCCGGCGACGAGGACCGCGTGGCGCTCGCCGGCAGTTTCTTCGGCGATCCGCAGAACGCCGCCGACCTCGACCTCGTCACCACCGCCGACGGCGCGACGCGCAGCTACGACGCCTCGATCGTGGTCGACAAGGTCGTGCCCAAGCCGGGCAGTCCCGCCCGGCTGCAGTACGGCACGAGCGCGCGGGCGGCCAAGATGATCGGCGTGGGCGTGCATCCCGACGTGCACGCGCTGGCCTACAGCAACGGCGGCGCGACGCTGTGGACGGGCTGCGACGGCGGCGTCTACCGCTCGGACAAGCCGCTGCGGCCCGCGGGCTTTTATCCGCGCAACGACGGCTTGTCGATCAGCGAGACCAACTTCATGGCCTGCGACCCGCGCTTCGAGGGCGAGATCGTCGTCGGGCTGCAGGACAACGGCGTCGCGCTGCGGCTGTCGAATGCCACCTGGCGCGTGGTGCATGCCGGCGACGGCGGCGGCGTCGCGCGCAACCCGCGGGCGCCGCAGCGCTGGGTCGCGCAGTACACCAACGGCACCTGGTCGAACGAAGCGACCTACGGCACCTCGGGGCCGCTGTACCGCGTCGGCGCCGCGGCGGCGGCCGAGCGCGACGCGGCGGCGTTCTATTCCGGCGCCGCGGCGATCGCGCACCGGCGCAACCCGGCACCGGCGCCGGCGGTCAACACCTCGCAGCTGCTGATCGGCACCGACCGCCTCTGGTACAGCGGCGACTTCGGCGCCACCTGGTTCACGCTGCCGACCGGCAGCGATCCGCTGCCCGCGAACATTCCCGCGGTGTCGCCGCCGGTGCTCGACACCGCGCAGGACAACCTCGGCGCGAAGGTGCTGCTGTGCCGCTGGCAGGACGCCGATACCGCCTGGGCACTCACCGAGAACGCGGTCTACCGCTTTCGCCGCACCGCCGGCTCGCACGACGCCGGCGAGCCGGGCACCTGGGCACGCGACACCGTGATCGCGAAGACCGGCACCGTTGCGCCCGACCGCCCGGCGCCGAGCGGCAAGCGCAAGAAGCGCCCCGCGGTGCCGGCGGCCGATCCGATCGAGACGCTGCGCCGCGCCGAGAGCTGGACCGAGATCGAGCCGAACGCGCTGCCCGCCGCGGGCGCGCAGCCGGCGCGCGGTGCGCTCTACCTCGGCACCACCGGCAACGCCGTGCCGCCCGAGTGCGACACGCTGTGGTGGTTCGACGGCAACGCGACGTGGCTTGCGACCGGGCTGCGCGCCAAGGGCAACAAGGGCCAGCCGTGGCCGGCGCCGGTGACGTCGATCGCCGTCGACCCGGCGCGCCCCGACGAGGTGTGGGTCGGCACCACGGTCGGCCTGCTGAAGGGCACGCGCAAGGCCGTGGCCGGCACGCCGCCGTTCGAGTGGGACTGGGTGCCGCACGTCAACGGCCTGCCGGAGGCGGCGGTCGAGGACCTCGCGCTGTTCAACGACGGCGGCGTGCGGCTGCTGCGCGCGGCCATCGGCGCGCGCGGCGTGTGGGAACTGCGCCTCGACCGCGAGGCGGTTGCCCCGCTGACCTACCTGCGCGTGCACGCCGGCGACCTGCGGCATCGCGACGTGGCGCGGCTCGACCGCGGCGACGGCACGCAGCGTTCGTGGCACGACAGCCCCGACCTGCGGCCGCGGCTCGCGCCGTCGACGACGCTTGCCGGACCGAGCGCGAGCCAATCGTGGTGGCGCGGGCCGGTGAACGTGGGCGCCGAGCCGCTGCGCCGCTTCCAGGCGGCGCTGCGTTCGAGCAAGAAGGATCCGCGCGTGGTCGCCAACGGGCTGTGGGACGCCTACTTCAGCGAGGTGCTGCGCGACCTCGGCGCGCCGACGACCAACCAGCCCGCGCCCGCACCGCCGGCCGGCGCGCCGGCGCTGCCGGCGTTCTCGCGCGTGTCGATCAGCAAGGCGTTCTTCGAGTCGATCTGGAAGGACGCGCACCGCACCGCCGAGCCCTGGGGCGCCGGCCCGGTGCGCGAGCCGGACCTCCTCGAGCTGACGCCGCCGCTGCCCGAAGGCGACAACGGCAAGGCGCGCTGCGAGCTGGCGGCCAGGCCGTGGCGCGTCGACGTCGTCGTGCACCACCGCGGCCGCCTGCCGCGCGACGGCGGCGACGTGCGCGTGACCTTGCTGTGGTGGGCCGACCCCAAGCCCAAGAAGAAGGCGAAGTTCGACAAGCCCGCCGACTGGCCGCAAGGCGCCGTGCCGTGGACCGCGACGGTGCAGGCGATGCTCAATTCGGCGGACGGGGCGTCGGCGGCGCTGCCGCCGGGCTGGCACTACGCGGCGGACACCGACGCGACGCGGCGCCAGACGCTCGCCGGCCGCACGCTCGACGCGCTGACACCGCAGGTGGCGACCTTCGAGGCCAACGTCGGCGCGTTGCCCAAGGACGCCGCGGTGCTGCTGGTGGCGGTGATCCGCGCCGGCGCCGATCTCGCGCTGCCCGCCGCGGCCGACCTGCAGGACCTCACGCGCAAGAGCCCCGCGGTGGCGGTGCGGGCCGTGCGCATCGTGTAGGGCCTGTTAACGCTAGGAGGACGACATGACCACCACCTGCAAGATCTGCTCGCCGTTCGTGCCCGGGCTGACGGGGCTGCGCTCGGGGCCGCTCGACGCACCGGACGCCGTGGCGGTGCACGAGCGCGTGGACAACACCCGCGTCACCGTGCTGCGCGGCCCGACGATGGGCCCGCGGCGCGCGCGTGCCGCATTCGAGATCCTCAAGCTGTGGGAGAACGGCCGGCGCCTGCGCTGTCGCTTCCTCGACGGCGAGGCGGCCGTGAAGGCCAAGGTGGAGGCCATCGCCAAGGAGTGGCAGGACCACGCCAACCTGAAGCTCGAGTTCGTCAGCGACGGTGCGGCCGAGATCCGCATCAGCTTCGCCGAGAAGGGCTTCTCGTGGTCGACGATGGGCACCGACGCGCTCGTCGTGCCGGCCGCCGAGCCGACGATGAACTACGGCTGGCTCGAGGCCGACACCTCGCTGCGCGAGTACCAGCGCGTCGTGCGCCACGAGTTCGGCCATGCGCTGGGCATGATCCACGAGCACCAGAACCCGGCGGCGCAGGGGCAGATCCCCTGGGACAAGCCCAAGGTCTATGCCTACTACGCCCAGCAGGGCTGGAGCCAGGCGGACGTCGACTTCAACATCTTCGAGGTCTACGCCGAGGACAGCACCAACCACAGCGCGTTCGACCCGACTTCGATCATGCAGTACGCGGTGCCCGATGCCCTGACCGTGGGCAGCTTCGCGATCGGCTGGAACACCGAGCTGTCGCCGATCGACATCGACTACGCGCGCCGGCAATACCCGAGGGACCGGCCGGCGGTCACCGAGCTGACGGTGGGCGCCGCGCCGCTGCAGGCCGACCTGGCCGGCGCGGGCGAGGTCGACACCTACCGCTTCGTCGTGCCGCAGGCGGCGACCTACATCATGACCACCGAAGGCCCGACCGACACCTTGCTCACGCTGCACGGGCCGAACGACCCCGGCGCCGTACTCGCGTTCGACGACGACCGCGGCCGCGGCCGCAACGCGCGCATCGTGCGCAAGCTGCTGCCCGGCGAGCACTGGCTGACGGTCAGGCACAAGCAGCCGGGCGGGATCGGCAGCTACGCGGTCGCGGTGAAGAAGCGGGCCGGCTGAGCGTCGGTGCTCAGCCTCAGCGCGACGCAGTCCACCACGCCGCGCCGCAGCCGCATCCGCACGGGCTCGTCCAGCCGCCGGAAGCCGTGCTTCTCGAGGATGTGCAGCGAGGCGTGGTTGTCCTCGGTCGCGATGGCGTCGAGGTGGCCAACGCCCGAGCGCTCGGCCACGTCGATCAGCGCGCCCACCAGCGCCGACGCGACCCCGGCGCCCAGATGCAGGCGGTCGGTCTGGAAGGCGATCGTCGCGCTCGCCGGCTCGGTCTGCCACGCCTTCATCACCGCGCGCCCGACGATGGCGCGGCCGCACAGCTTGCGGGCCACCAGGCAGCACGTCGTGCCCGCGCGCACCTCGTCGACGCACGCCGCGAGCATCGCGCGCAGGCGCTGGTGGCCGTAGCAGGCAGCGGGCAGCGGCTCGTTGAACTGCTCGAACGCGCGCCGGTTGGCCCGCACGAAGGCCACCATCGCATCGAGATGCTCGCGCCCGAGCGGCTCGATCGCCACGGCGGGTCCATGCGCGTCCATGGCACAAGGCTAGCGCGCGGCCCTTCGCGCCGCGATCGGGCCCACGCCCTAGGCCGTTCACCGACCCTGCCGGGTTCGGTTCGCTTGGATGTCGGTCAGCCCGACACCGGCTGCCGTGGGCGCCGGGTCGTCACGATTCCACTGGTTGGAGGAATGCCTCGTCTGGACAGCCGCCGGACTCCAGCGTAGGGTCGGCGCCAGGCTGCCGGACGGTTCTCGCGGACGACGATCCGCAACGAACGGCGATCCCATGCTGCAGGTTGGCCACGGGGAGGTACTTGGACTACCTGAGCTCGAGCTACAACCCCTGGGGGGTTGCGGCCTCCATCCTGATCGCGAGCTTCGCGTCCTACGTGACGCTGGATCTCGCCAAGCGAGTGCGCGCGACCGATCGTGGCGAGGCGCTCGGCTGGTGGCTGGGCGGCTCGGTCGCGATGGGCACCGGCATCTGGGCCATGCACTTCGTCGGCATGCTGGCGTTCTCGCTGCCGATCGAGCTCGGCTACACCAAGCTGGCGACGCTGCTGTCGTGGCTGGCGGCGATCGCCGCGTCGGCCATCGCGCTGCGCGTGGCCAGCGGCGGCGCGCTGAGCCTGCAACGCCTGGCCGGCGGCTCGCTCGCGATGGGCGGGGCGATCTGCGCGATGCATTACATCGGCATGGCGGCGCTCGACATGGCGCCCCCGATCGACTGGAACCCGCTGCTGATCGCCGCCTCGGCGCTGATCGCCGTGGCGGCCTCGGCGGCGGCGCTGAGCATCTTCTTCTGGCTGCGCGCGGTCGGCGACGGCCGCAGCTTCGTCTACCAGCTCGCCGCGGCGCTCGTCATGGGGCTGGCGATCAGCGGCATGCACTACACCGGCATGGCCGCCGCGAACTTTCCGGCCGGCGCCGTGTGCCGCAGCGCCGATGCGCTGGGCGGCCCGGGCCTCGGCCAGCTGGTCACGCTGGCCGCGTCGATCATGCTGGCGCTGACGCTGTTCACCTCGGTGCTCGACGCGCGCATGCAGCGCCGCAGCCGCCGCGTCGAAAGCTCGCTCACCGCCGCCAACGAGCAGCTGCAGTCGGCCCGCCTGGAAGCGCAGGCACGCTTCGAGGCGGTGTTCGAGCACGCGCCCAACGGCTACCTGCTGTTCGACCGGCGGCGCGGCATCACGCACTGCAACTCCGCAGCGGTGAAGCTGTTCGGCGCCGACGAGCGCTCGTCGCTGGCCGGCCTGGTGGCCTGGCATCTGCCGCTGTCGCCGCGAGTCCAGCCCGACGGCCAGGCGAGCCACGAGCGCATCGACGCGCTGATGCGCCGGCACATCGACTCGCGCGAGCGCGTGCAAAGCGTCGAATGGAGCTTTTGCCGCCTCGACGGCACGCCGTTCGAGGCGCTCGTCCACATCATCGCGCTCGACTGGAAGGACGAGCCCGAGTTCTGCGCGGTGATCGAGGACGTGACCGCGCGCAAGCAGACCGAGGCGGCGCGCGAGCAGGCGCGCCATGCGGCCGAGGCGGCGAGCCTGACCAAGTCCAACTTCCTCGCCAACATGTCGCACGAGCTGCGCACGCCGATGAACGCGATCATCGGCATGACGCACCTCGCGCTCGAGGACGGCCTGCCGCCGCGCCAGCGCGACTACGTGGAAAAGGCGCACAGCGCCGCGCGCAACCTGCTGCAGATCCTCAACGACATTCTCGACATCTCCAAGATCGAGGCGGGCCACCTGGAGCTCGAGCGCATCGACTTCGAACTCGAGACCGTGGTCTCCGAAATGGCCGACGTGCTCGGCCTGAAGGCCGACGAGAAAGGGCTGGAGCTGCTGTTCAGCGCCGCGCCCGACCTGCCCGCGCGGCTCATCGGCGATCCGGTGCGCCTGCGCCAGGTGCTGGTCAACCTGGGCAGCAATGCGATCAAGTTCACCGACGCCGGCGAGGTAACGGTCGGCATGGAGCTCGCGTCGCAGGATGCGCACAGCGTCGAGCTGCACGGCTGGGTGCGCGACACCGGCGTGGGCATGACGGCCGATCAGCTGGCGCGCGCCTTCCAGCCCTTCATGCAGGCCGACACCTCGACGACGCGCCGCTTCGGCGGCACCGGCCTGGGCCTGTCGATCGCCAGCCAGCTGGTCGAGAAGATGGGCGGGCGCCTGTGGGCGCACAGCGAGCCCGGCCGCGGCTCGACCTTCCATTTCACGGCCCGCTTCGGGCGCAGCGCGTCGCGCGCCGCGGCGCCGCGCGGCCTGCAGGCCGCGCAGCTGCGCGGACGGCGCGCGCTGCTCGTCGACGACAACGCGGCCGCGCTGGAGGTGCTGGGCCGCATGCTCGAAGGCCTGGGCATCACGGTCGACCGCGCGGCCAGCGGTGCCCAGGCGCTGCAGCGCGTCGACGCCGCGCCGCAGGCCTACAGCTGGATCGTGCTCGACTGGAAGATGCCCGGCATGGACGGCGTGGCCTGCGCGCGCCGCATCGTCGAACGCCATCCGCAGTCGCGCGCCTGCATCCTGCTCGTCACGGCCTTCTCGCGCGACGATGCGCTGCGCGCCGGCGCCGGGCTCGATCTGGCCGGCGTGCTGCAAAAGCCGGTCACGCCCTCGAGCCTGTGCGACTGCCTGATGCAGGCCGGCACCGGCACCGCGGCGCCGCGGCCGGCGGCGCCGCCCATCGCGACGCTCGGCGGCGAGCTGCGCGAGCGGCTCGCCGGCGCGCGCATCCTGCTCGTCGAGGACCACCCGGTGAACCAGCAGCTGGCGCTCGAGCTGCTGCGCCGCGCCGGCATGAGCGTGGAGGTCGCCGGCAACGGCGAGGAGGCGCTGCAGCGCCTGGCCGAGGAAGCCCCCTTCGATGCCGTGCTGATGGACTGCCAGATGCCGGTGATGGACGGCTACACCGCGACACGCAAGCTGCGCGAGAACCCGGCCTGGCGCGACCTGCCGGTGATCGCGATGACCGCCAGCGCGCTCGCCTCCGACCGCGAACGCGCGCTCGACAGCGGCATGAACGCGCACATCGCCAAGCCGCTGGACGTCGATGCGATGCTGCGCACGCTGGCCGAATGGACCGGCACACGTGCCGCGCCGCCGCGGCACGGCGAGCCCGTGAAGCCGGCCGACATCTGGTCGCCGAAGGCCGTGCGCGTCGCGATCGACACCGCCGACGGCCTGGCCCGCTGCATCGGCAACGCCGAGCTCTATCACCGCATCCTGCGCGGCTTCCGGCAGACGCAGGCCGACCTCGAAGCCAGGCTGGGCGGGGAGTCCGTGGGCGCGTCGTTCGACGAGCTGCTGCAGCGGCTGCACGACCTCAAGGGCCTGGCCGGCAACATCGGCGCGAAATCGCTGCAGGCCGCGGCGCAGGCCCTGCACGCGGCAATGGACAGCGGCGACCGCGCCGCCGTCGAGCTGCACCGCATTCGCCTGATCGCCGAGCTGCGCGCCGCGCTCGGCGAGATCGACCGGCTGCTGCCGGCCGACGAGCCGTCGTAGCGCTCGCTCAAAGGTCGAGCACCAGCCGCGCCGACCTCGCGCGCGAACAGCACGGCGTGAACTGGTCGTGGGCCGCCTGCTCGTCGGGCGTGAGGTAGCTGTCGCGGTGCTCCACTTCGCCTTGCAGCACGCGCGTGAGGCAGGTGCCGCACACGCCCTGCTCGCACGACACCATCACCTCGACGCCGGCTTGCGCCAGCGCCTGCACGACGCTCAGCCCGGCAGGCACCGCGATCACGCGGCCCGAGCTCGCGAGCTCGACCTCGAACGCGGCGTCGCCGTCGCGCGCCGCGACCTCCGCGCCGGCGAAGAACTCCCAGTGCAGCTGCGGCTCGCGCCAGCCGGCGGCGCGCGCGGTGGCGAGCACGGCGTCGATGAAACCCTTGGGACCGCAGACGTAGAGATGCGTGCCCGCGCGCGGCTGAGCCAGCACGGCGGCCAGGTCGAGCCGCTGCGCGGCGGGACCGTCGTCGAAGTGAAAGCGCACCTGCGACGCGAAGGCGGCACTGCCGATGCGATCGAGAAACGCCGTGCGCGCACGCGAGCGCGTCGCGTAGTGCAGCTCGAACGGCGTGCCGGTCGCCGCGAGCCGCTCGGCCATGCACAGGATGGGCGTGATGCCGATGCCGCCGGCCAGCAGCAGCGCGCGTTCGCCCTCGCCGCTGAGCTCGAAGTGATTGCGCGGCGCGCCGATCGTGAGCACGTCGCCTTCTCGCAGCGCGTCGTGCACCGCCTGCGAGCCGCCCCGCGAGGCGGCCTCGCGCAGGACCGCGATCCGGTAGCGCTGCGACTCGCGCGGGTCGTTGCACAGCGAGTACTGGCGCACGAGCCCGCCCGGCAGGTGGACGTCGATGTGCGCGCCTGCCGTGAACGGCGGCAGCGCGCCGCCGTCCGCGGCCACCAGCTCGAGGCTGCAGATGTCCTCGGCCTCGAGGGCCTTGCGCGCGACGCGCACGCGCAGCGTTGCCGTGGTGCTCATGGCGCGGTCGTGTGCGTGCTCGCCTCGGCCGCCAGCAGCCGCTCGATGACGCGCCGCGACTGCACGCCGCCCGCATCGATGTTGAGCGCCAGCAGCTTGCGCTCGGGCCAGGCGCTCAGGTTGGCCTGCTGGCGCTCGAGCATCTCCATGTCCTCGCCGAAGATGCGGCCCTGGCCCTCGCGGATCGCCTGCGTCAGCGCGGCGTCGTGCGGCTGGAAGTGGCGCGCCATGCCCCAGAAGTAGTGGTGCGAGGTCTCGGTCTCGGGCGTGATGAAGTCGACCACGACCGCCGAGACCTTCTTGTCGGCGCTCGCGTCGTAGCCGCCGTGGCCCTGCAGCGCGACGCCGACTTCGATCATCACGTGCGTGGGCGGCGTGAAGTGGCAGATCTGCCAGCGGTCCACCGGGCCGTCGTCGGGCAGGCCGTGGCCGCGCAGCGCGAGCTTCCAGAACGGCGGCGCCTCGATGCCGTGCATGAAGCGGCTGGTGACGACGTGATCGCCGTCGACCTTGGTCGTGCAAGGCGTCTCGTCGATCTCCTTCTGGCCGATGGAGTTGGCGTGCACGTAGGTCTCGTGCGTGAGGTCCATCAGGTTGTCGATCATCAGCCGGTAGTCGGCCTTCACGTGGTAGTAGCCGCCGCCGTAGGCCCACTCGGCATTGCCGGCCCAGTGGAAGCTCGGGATCAGCGAGGCATCGGCGCGAGCCTTGTCGCCCGGCCAGACCCAGACGAAGCCGTGCCGCTCGGCGACCGCGTAGCTCCTGATGCACGGAAAGCCCCGCACGCGCTGGCCCGGCATCGCGACGACCTGGCCGTCGCAGCCCATCTCGAGGCCGTGGTAGCCGCACACGAGCCGGCCTTCATGCACGAAGCCCAGCGACAGCGGCGCGCCGCGGTGCGGGCAGAAGTCCTCCACCGCCGCGGGTGTGCCGTCGGCCTGGCGATAGAAGACGATGGCCTCGTTGCAGACCTTGCGCCCGAGCGGCTTGCCGCCGTCGAGCTCCTCGGACCGGGCGGCCACGTACCAGGTGTTCTTTGCAAACATCAGGGTCTCCGGTGTCTTTTGATTACGTATACTGAATGACGTTCAGTGTACGTAAGATGGGACGAAGTTCAAGCCACCCGACCTCCGGACATCCCCTGAGCCGCAGCCCCGCCACGCCCGCTCGCGCGCGCCGGCGCCACGCCGCGCCTGGCCGAGAATCACCCGGCGTTTCCTCGACGCGTTCGCCCTCGCCCCCGCTCATGCCCAAGCCGTCCGCCGATCCGCTGTCGATCGATCTCCACGATCAGCCGGGGCACCTGATCCGCCGCGCGCACCAGATCGCCGTCTCGATGTTCGTCGACATCGTCGGCACGGGCGCGACGCCGATCCAGTACGCGATCCTGCGCACGCTGCAGGAGAAGCCGGGGCTCGACCAGGTCACGCTCGCGCAGGAGATCGCGCTGGACAACTCGACCACCGCCGAAACGGCCGCGCGCCTCGAGGCCAAGGGTCTGATCGTTCGCGAGCTGCTGCCCCGGCGCCAGCGCCGGCTGCTGCTGACGCCGGCCGGCGAGCAGCTGCTGGCCGAGCTGGTGCCCGGCGTGCACCGCATGTGCGACGCGATGATGGCGAGCCTCACGCCCTCCGAGCGCGACGAGTTCATGCGCCTGCTGCGCAAGTTCGTGCACCTGAACAACGAGCAAAGCCGGGCGCCGCGCGGCGGCAAGGGCGGCTGAAGGCGGCCGGCCGCAGGGCCGCCCCAAGATGTGAACGTTCAACAGGTTGTTTCGCGGTTGGGTTTGCGTCAGCCGCAAGGCAGCGGGCAGGCCGGCGGGTGCGCTCAGGTTCGGCAGTCGGCGCCACGCGCCGACCGCCTCCGCTAAGCCCACGACGGCCCGCCGCGCGCAGCCTGTCCCACGCACCAGCCCTCGCAAAGCAAAGAAGTGCGCCACGAAGGCAGAGGAAACAACCTCCTAAAACCTAGGACGGCCAGCCCCTGCGGGGGCAGCGAACGCAGTGAGCGTGGGAGCTCCGTCCAGCGCCAGCGGCAGCAGGCTGTCCTGCGGTACCGAGAAGGCCCAGTTGGCCGCGCCGTCCGGTCGCGCGAGCGCCTGCGCCAGCTGCGAAGGCGCCAGGCCGGCCAGCGCCCTCACCTCGCGCGCCAGGTGCGACGGGTCGGCAAAGCCCGCCTGCGCCGCGACGGCGGCGATCGCGCCGCCGCCGTTGCCATTGCCGTTGCCGTTGCCATGACCGTGGCCCGCCAGGCTCGCGCGCTGCAGCAGCGCGAGCGCGAGCTGCAAGCGCGCCAGGCGCACCAGCATCTTGGGCGTGACGCCGAAGGTCGACTGGAAACGCCGCTCGAGCCGCCGCGGCGTCCAGCCGAAGGCGTCGGCCAGTTCGCTCACGCGCATGCGTGCGATGCGCCACGCGCCCTCGCGCACCGCGCGCGCCAGGCGCGCGGCCTCGCCGTCGGCGCCGGCCGCGAAGCGCCGTTCGAGCAGCTGCTCGAGCACCATGATCTGGCGCGCCAGCGTGGGCTGCGCGGCCATGCGGTCGTCGATCTCCATCTGCTCGGCCAGCGAGAACACCGCATTGGTGTCGACCCAGCGGTCGCTCAGCTCCGAGGCGGGCAGGCGGCAGAAATCGGCCAGGCGCCCGGGCTTGAACACGACCACCGTGGTCTCGGGTGCCTGCGCGTACTCGCACAGCGTCGCGACCGACATCGCCCCCGACAGCGAGGTCGCCGGCAACCTGCGCCGCGTGAGCGAATGGCTCAGCTCGCCGCGATGCACGATGGTCAGCGCCGAGTACATGTGCGCCGGAAAGCGCG
Source organism: Caldimonas sp. KR1-144 (assembly GCF_049446155.1). NCBI lineage: Bacteria > Pseudomonadati > Pseudomonadota > Betaproteobacteria > Burkholderiales > Sphaerotilaceae > Caldimonas > Caldimonas sp. KR1-144. Next base: position 205,605 of record NZ_JBMSEE010000006.1, on the reverse strand, counting down.
CCACCCACGGCGGCGCGTCGCCGGTCGCCACGCCGTCGGCACGCTCGCGGCGGCGCGCGACGTAGAACAGCACGTGCTCGGCCAGCGCCGCCGACGGCGGCAAGACATGCAACTTCACGAGAAAACGAAAGGCGCGAAAGCGCGGCCTCAGCCCAGCGGCAGCGGCGCGGTGGCTTCCCAGCCGCGCGGGCGCATGCGCTCCTCGCGCAGCACCGCGCTCCAGTGCTCGCCTGTGGCCGGCACGTGGAACAGGTGGCCCTGGAAGCCGTCGATGCCGCGTCCGGCCAGCCAGGCGAACTGCGCCGCAAGCTCCACGCCCTCGACCACGACGCGCAGCCCGATCGCGCGGCCCAGTTCGATCACCGCGTGCATCAACTGCTCGCGCCGCGCATCGCCGGGCACGCCGGCGAGGAAGCCGCGGTCGATCTTGAGCGTGTCGAGCGGCAGCTCGGTGAGCATCGCCAGCGCCGAGTAGCCGGTGCCGAAGTCGTCGAGCGCGATGCACACGCCGGCGCGGCGCAGGCTCTCGAGCACCTGGCGCGCCCGCGCGTGGCGCGCGAACGGCATCTTCTCGGTGATCTCCAGCACGATGTGGCGCGCCTCGACGCGATGGCGGCGCAGCGCCGACATCAGCATGACGACGAAGTCGTCGCTCTCCAGATCGCACGGCGCCACGTTGATCGACACGCGCGGCGCCGCCAGCCCGGCGCGCTGCCACGCCGCCAGCTGGCCCAGCGCCTGCTCGATGACGCGCACGGTGAGCGCGCGCATCAGGCCGTTGCGCTGAGCGATCGGCACGAAGACCGACGGCGGCACGTTGCCGACGCCCGCCCAGTGCCAGCGCGCCAGCGCCTCGAAGCCGAGCAGGTCGCCGGCTTCGCTGACCTCGGGCTGGTAGGCCACCGTCAATCGGTCGGTTTCGATCGCCTGGCGCAGCGCCAGCGCCAGGGGATCGCGTCTCGTCGCGCTCTTCGCGCCGGCCGGCCTCGTTTCGAGCTTCCGCTCGGCCAGCTTGTCTCTCGTGTCGTTCACGTCGTTCAGGCTCGGGGCTCGTCAAGGTCGCTGGTAGGCGCCGTACTGCACCGGTCCGCCGGCGGGTCGCGCCTGCGCATCGGCATCGAAGGCCGGCGCCTGGGTCAAGGCACCGGTATGGGAAAAGGCGGGCGTGAAGTTCCAAAGCGTGTCGCTGCCGACCGCGGCCGTGGGCCGCAGGTCCACGCTGGCGACGCTGAGCTGGCCGAACGGCATCAGCGCCGAGGCGGTGAACGGCAGTGCCGCTTCGAGGCTCACGGCGCCCGTCACCGCAAAGCCGGGCAAGCCGCCGTAGCTGCCCTTCATCGCGTTGCGGTCGGCGACGAGCGCCTCGGCCTGGGCTCCGCCGTTCGACGCCGTGAGATCCGCGGCCGCGCCGTTGTGCCAGAACAGGTTGTCGAAGGCGTGCAGCGTGCTGTCTTGCACCATCACGCCCGCGCCGGCATTGAGCGCGACGGTGTTGTGCACCAGGGTCAGCCAGCTGCGGTCGGTGGCCGCGTTGCCGCCGGCGCGGCCGTCGACGCAGATCGCGCTGTCGCCGTCGTTGTTGACCACCACGTTGTTGTAGGCCGTGGCGATGCTGGCCTCGTCGAAGAAGAAGCCGGCGCCGGCCTTGAGCGCGCGGTTGCCCTCGAACCAGTTGTCGGCCAGCGTCACCGTGGCGTTCGGCGACTGCGCGATCAGCCCGCCGCCGACGCCGTCGCCGCCGCCCGCGTTCCACTTCAGCGCCTGGTTCGCCCACACGAGGTTGCGCTCGACGCGCGCGTTCATGTTGAGCGTGACGCCCGCGCCGTGCGGCGTGTCGTAGCGCAGCGTGTTGTGGTGGATGCGGTTGTAGCGAACGCGCGCGAGCGCGCTGCCGATCGACAGCGCGCCGTTGTCGAGCCGGTTCGACTCGCTGCTGGCCGCGCCGCCGATGTTCAGGCCGGCGCCGTTGTGCGCGCCGTCGTTCGAGTGGATCTCGTTGTACTCGACCAGCACGTCGCTGCCGCTGACCACCACGCCGCCGATGCTGTTCTCGCTCGCGCCGGACGGCAGGTCGGCGCCGCTGTTGACGACCACGCCGTTGTGGTGGACGACGTTGTTGCGCACGACCAGCTTGCGGTTGGCTGCGTAGCCGTTGACGTAGAGCCCGCGCAGGCCGCCCGAGAGATCGAAGCCGTCGACGACGATCTCGCCGTGGTTGCCGAACCGCAGCACCGCCTGCGACGCGTTCGCGGCCGCGATGCGCGAGAGCGTCCCGGCAAGGTTGCGCTGCGTGAAGCCGCTGCCGGCGGCGAAGGCGCCGACGAGGCGATAGCCGCGCGCCATGTCGTCGGGCTCGGCGCCGACGTTCTCCGTGTAGCTGCCCTCCTCGACGCAGATCGTGGCCTTCTGGCCCGAGCCCACCGAGGCATAGGCCGCCTGCACGCTGCCGAAGGGCTGCGCGCGAGAGCCGTTGCCGCCGGTGGCGCCGGCGCGCACGTAGCGGTAGGTCGAGAAGCCCTCGAACGGCGCGCCGGTGTCGCAGCCGTAGAGCGCGGCGCCCCCGCCGCCGACGACCGCGGTGGACCAGGCGCCGGGCGCCGGAGGCGGCGGTGGCGAAGGCGGCGGTGGTGGTGGAGGCGGTGGCGGTGGAGGCTCCGGTGATGGCGCGGGAGCCGGCGGCGGCGAGCCGGCATCGCTGCCACCGCTTCCGCCGCCGCTCCCGCCACCGCAGCCTGCCACCAGCGCGCTCATCAGCAGCGCGACCTGCAAGAGACGCGCGCTCATTCGCTCGCTCCCAGCGTCGTCAGCGCGGCGCGCGGCGTGACCTCCAGCTTGCCGGGCTGCCCCGGCACGAGGCGCACCTGGTGCGTCGGCCACATCGACATCGGAATGCCGGCGGGCAGCGCCTGCGCCTGCAGCTTGAGCGGACTGTCGGCGGTCGGGCGGAAGGTCGTCACGTCGATCGGCGCGCCGGAGCCGGTCAGCAGGTTCTGCGTGCCCGTGACGTGATGGCTCGCGTTGCCGCCCGGATAGACCACCGAGTCCGGGATCGATGCGATGCCGAAGCCCGGCGTCGCGGTGTTGCCGGTGGCCGGCACCGCGGTGTTCCAGTGCGAGGAGATCCAGTTGCGGCCCAGCACCAGCTGGTCGGCCTTCCAGCGCGTGAACTCCCACGCCGACGGCGCCGCGCCAGGCGTGGCCGAGGTCAAGTAGATCGCGTTGTTGTGCGCCTGCATGACCGGCCAGCTCGACGCCGCGTGCGGGTGGATCAGGCCCCACTCGCTGCCGCCGTGGCGGTAGTACCAGCTGCCGTTCGAGAGGTAGGCGTCGCTGCCGTAGAAGCTCTCGGTGAAGTCGGAGCAGCAGTCGAACAGGCGCATCGTGGCCTGCTCTGCGCGGTCGGTCTGGTAGACGAGGGTGTTGAAGTAGAACCAGAGCGTGCCGGGCCGGCGGTCGAGCGGGCTGTTGTCGTAGCCGTAGTGGATCGGATTCGGCCACGCCTCGCCGCCGTGCAGGTGGAAGAGGTTGCCGTACACGTAGCTGCGCTGGTAGGCGGCCCAGTCGGCGGCCTGCGAGGCATCGTGCGTGGTGCCGGTGCCGTTCTCGGCCTTGAAGCGCGCGTACTGCCAGGGCATCAGCAGCTCGGTGAAGTCCTCGACGTCGATCATGTCGAGGCTGCGCGCGCCGTTCTCGAAGTAGTTGTAGCGCACCACGTCGCCGGCCGTGCGCATCTTCAGGTTGTTGGCCTGCGCGCCCGGCGTGAGCTGGCCGAAGTAGTTGTACTGGATGGTGAAGTTGGTGCCCTGCAGGTAGGCCTGGTGCTTGTTGTAATCGTCCAGCAGGCCGTTGTGGGCGAAGTAGTTGCCTTCGACCAGCACGTTGCGGACCATGAAGTTCTCCGCGTAGGCCTGGCTGATGATGTACATGCCCACCGGGTTGAACATGAAGGCATTGCCGCGGAACACGAGGTTGCGCGCGCGCTGGATGCGGATGCCCGCGCCGCCGTTGTTGTAGGTGCGGGTCGTGCCGCGCGCGTCGACGAAGCTGTTCATGTCCTGCGGCCGGTAGGGCGCATGCATGACGTCCTGGAACTGCAGGCCCTCGACGTGCACGTGCTGCACCATGCCTTCATAGCTGGGCGCCCAGATCACGACGATGCCGGTCTGCTCCATGCCCCAGTCGGGGTGGTAGTCGCCGAACAGCGCCGCGAGCTGCGGGCGGGTCGTCGCGCCGGCGGCCGACAGCACCGGCAGCTGGCCCTGCGGCCCCGGTACGCCGCACACGCGGATCGGCTGCGCCTCGGTGCCGCTGCGCGCGATCAGCATCTTCTCGCGGTAGGGCTCGCTGCGATGGAAGATGCGCACGGTGTCGCCGGGCTGCAGGCTCTCCCATGGCACCGCGCCGATCGAGGCGTAGCTCTGGCCCGGACCGACGCGGTAGTCGGTGCCGCTGCCGGTGTGGACGCAGTTCACCGCCACCGGCGCACCCGAGGTGCTCGGCGGCGGTGCCGGCGGCGGCGGCGGCGGCTCCGGGCTGGGTGCCGGGGGCGGCGGCGTCGACGACGACGCGCTGCCGCCCGAGCCGCCGCCGCAGGCGGACAGCACCGCGACGCACAGCATCGCGATCGACAGCGCACACAGGCGGCGCGTACGGCAAAGGACCGGTTCGTTCATGGGATCGGGACGTGAGGACGATGGGGGCCGCGGGTGCAACATGCATGCCCCTCGTCGAGCACTCTCTGGCGGCCGCTGCGCTCGTGCGATGCCGCACGAGATTGGTTGCAGCGCCGTCGCCTTTCTTCAAGAACCTCGATGAAGGCGGCCGCTCACGCGCCGCGCCGTGACGCAGCGCGCCGTCACCGGCGACGGCTCGCGTCAGCCGCCTGTCGCATTCCTTCCAGCCCATGGGTCTCGATTCGATCGGCGGCGGGTGTGGGCTTCATTGCGGCCGCAGCGCGCTGCGTTTCAACTGAAACCCGACGCCGTCTTCAGAACCAGGCTTCGTCCATCGCCATCAGCGGCTGCAGGCCGGCGCGGCAGCTGCGGATCAGGCCCGCGGTCTCGGGCAGCAGCTTGGCGAAGTAGAAGCGCGCGGTCGCGAGCTTGGCCGTGTAGAACGCATCGCCCGAGCCCTGCTTCTCGAGCGCGATCTTGGCCATGCGGGCCCAGAAGTAGGCGAACACGAGATGGCCGCACACGCGCAGGTAGTCGACCGCCGCGGCGCCCACCTCGTCGGCGCAGCCGTTGGCCTTCATGCCCAGCTCGGTGGTCAGCTTGGTGACCTTGTCGCCCAGGTCGGCGAGCGGGTTCACAAACTCCTGCATCGCCTCGTTGACGCCTTCTTCCTCGACGAAGGCGGCCACCAGCTTGCCGAACTTCTTGAGCTTGGCGCCGTTGTCGGCCAGCACCTTGCGGCCCAGCAGGTCCAGCGACTGCACGGTGTTCGTGCCCTCGTAGATCATGTTGATGCGGGCATCGCGCACGTACTGCTCCATGCCCCACTCGCGGATGTAGCCGTGGCCGCCGAACACCTGCATGCAGTGCGAGGTCGCGATCCAGGCGTTGTCGGTGAGGAAGGCCTTGACGATCGGCGTCAGCAGCGCAATCAGCTCGGCCGCCTCGGTGCGGTCCGACGCATCGGCGTGCGACAAGCTGCGATCGAGCTCGAGCGCCGCAAAGGTCGCCAGCGCGCGCCCGCCCTCGGCGTAGGCGCGCGCGGTCAGCAGCATCTTGCGCACGTCGGGGTGCACGATGATCGGATCGGCCGGCAGATCGGCGCGCTTGGGTCCCGACAGCGCGCGCGTCTGCAGCCGCTCGCGCGCGTAGTCGACCGCGCCCTGGTAGGCCGCCTCGGTCAGACCGAGCGACTGGCCGCCAACGCTCAGCCGCGCGGCGTTCATCATCACGAACATCGCCTGCAGGCCCTTGTGCGGCTCGCCGACCAGCGTGCCGATCGCGCCTTCGAATACGAGCTGCGTCGTCGAGATGCCGTGGATGCCCATCTTGTGCTCGATGCCGGCGCAGAAAACGCCGTTGCGCGCGCCCGGCGACCCGTCGGGTTCGGGCAGGAACTTGGGCACCAGGAACAGCGACAGCCCCTTGGTCCCCGCCGGCGCTTCGGGCAGGCGCGCGAGCACGAGGTGCACGATGTTGTCCGCCAGGTCGTGCTCGCCGGCCGAGATGAAGATCTTCTGGCCGGTGACCGCGAAGCGGCCGTCGCCGAGCGGCTCGGCGCGCGTGCGCACGAGACCCAGGTCGGTGCCGCACTGGGGCTCGGTCAGGCACATCGTGCTGGTCCACTCGCCGCTGACCAGGCGCGGCAGGTAGATCGCCTGCTGCTCGGGCGTGCCGTGCGCGTGCAGCGCCTCGTAGGCGCCGTGGGCGAGGCCCGGGTACATCGTCCAGGCCTGGCTCGCCGAGTTCAGCATCTCGAAGAAGCACTGGTTCAGCACGATCGGCAGGCCCTGCCCGCCGAACGCCGGATCGCAGGCCAGCGCCGGCCAGCCGCCCTCGACGTACTTCGCGTAGGCGTCGCGAAAGCCGCTGGGCGTCGAGACGGCGCGCGTGGCCGGGTCGTACCGGCAGCCCTCGCGATCGCCGACCGCGTTGAGCGGGGCCACGACTTCCTGCGCGAAGCGCGCGCCCTCCTCCAGTACCGCGTCGATGGTCTGCGCATCGAGTTCGGCGTGGCGAGGCATCGACTTCAGGGCGGCGCCGACGTCGAGCAGCTCATGCAGGACGAAACGGATGTCGCGCAGTGGCGGCGTGTAGCGGGGCATGCGAAGGGACTCCTCAACGGTCGATGGCGGATCGCTTCATGCTATGTATTGACACTATGTGTGTCAATTTAATCGAAACTATGGAAATGCCCTTCACGGCACCGTGGCGCAGCGCGGCCTGAGCGGCAACAATCGGCACATGGCCCGAACCACCCACGAGACGATGCCTGCCGAGCCTCGCGGCAACGACGGCGGCGATGCCGTCGAGACGACCGACCTGCGCCGCCACCGCAGCGTGACCACGCGCCGCAAGCTCGTCGACGCCATGCTCGGCCTGCTCGGCGAAGGCGTCCTGAGGCCCACCGCGGAGCAGGTCGCCGCACGCGCCGAGGTCGGCCTGCGCACGGTGTTCCGCCACTTCGAGGACATGCCGGCGCTGCAGCGCGAGGCGCTGCGCGTGATCGAGGGCATGGTCGAGGAGGTCGTGCGGCATCCGCTCGCGGCCCCGACGTGGCAGGCGCGCGTGCTCGAAAGCGTGGACCTGCTCGCGCCGCACTACGAGAAGCTCGCCGTGTTCTACCTGGCGACGCAGACCTTTCGCCGCGAATCGCCCTACATCGACGAGCAGTCGCGCCGCTTCGCGGCGATGCAGCGCCAGATGCTGCTCGGCATCGTGCCGGCCGCGCTCGCGAACGACCCTGCGCGCTTCGCCGCGCTGTCGCTGGCGCTCAGCATGGACGCCTGGGTGCACCTGCGCCGCGACCAGTCGCTCGAACCGGCCGAGGCCGCCGCGGCGATGCGCGCGGCCGTGCGCGCGCTCACGCGCGGCTGAGGTCGCGCTCCAGCATCCACAACCGGTCCTGGCCCCACAGCGCAGGCCGCTCGTCGACCCGGAACGACGGCACGCCCCACAGGCCCAGCGCGAGCATCTCGTCGCGATTGGCCTGCGCGATCGCGCGCCAGGAGTCGTCGGCCAGCGCACGCTCGACCTCGTCGGCCGCGATGCCGGCGCGCGCCGCGATGGCCTCGAGCCCGCGCGCGCTGCCGGCATCGATGCCGTCGGCGAACACGCCGCGCAGGAAGGACTCCAGGAACTGCGGGCCGCGGCCCAGCGCGATCGCGCGATGCAGCACCGCCAGGCCGCGCTCGGTCGGCGCGCCGACCGGGTCGACGATGCAGCCGAAATCGATGCCCAGCCGCTCGGCCTCGCGCTTGGTGTCGCGCACGATGTACAGGCGCTTGGCGCGCGGCACCGGCAGGCCGCGCATCACCATCGGCAGCACGAAGCGCAGGCGCAACTCGGCGCCGTAGTGCTCGGCGAGGCGGCGCACGCGCTCGCAGGCGAGGTAGGTGTAGGGGCTGCGCAGCGAGCAGTAGAAGTGCAGCACCGGCGCGGCGCCGCCTGGCTGCGGCAGGTGCCAGCGCAGCGGCGGCGGCGCGGCGATGAGTCCGTCGGCCGCGCCCAGGCGGCGTTCGAGGTGGTGCAGGCGGTCTGGCCCCCAGTACCACTCGCCCTCGAAGTGGAAGGTCGCGCCGAGGTAGTGGCCGAGGCGCTCGCGCAGCCGCGCCGACGCGGCAAGGTGCGAGGCGAGCGCGGCCCCGGTGTCCGCGTGCGCGGTCCCTTCGGCGCCTCGCCACAGGGCCTGGCCGATCGCTGCGGCCTGCTCGACGAAGCGGCCCGCGTCGATCGAGCGCAGCAGCGCGTGCTGGGCGTGCGTCACGGCCTGCGGCGAGGGCGCGCGGTCGAAACCCTGGGCATCGAGGCCCAGCGCGTCGGCCAGCCGCGCGGCGTCGCGCCGCGACCAGTCGGCCAGCCGAGCGCGGTCGGGCGCCGCGGCCTCGATCGGCGGCGGCACCAGATGTGCGCTCACCCGCACGCCGTGGCGCGCCGCCAGCGCCGGCAGCAGCTGCGCCGCGAGGTGGCTGTAGGGGTCGTCGGCCTGGTGGAAGTAATGGACCTCGCGCTCGGCGCCGCGCAGGCGCCGCCACCAGGCCGCGCGGCGGCGCCGCGCCTCGCGCAGACGCGGGCTCGTCAGCAACCGGCTCATGCGCCGGCTGATCCAGACCTTGGGCGACATCGCGCGGTCCCGCGATCAGGCCGCGGCGAGCCGGCGCCGGCTCGCGGCGAACAGCGCCACCAGCACCAGCTCGACCACGCTGGAGCGCATCGCAGCTTCGCTCGTGCCGTCGATCAGCACGTGCCCGACGCGCAGCACGAGGATGAGCGCCACGATCGCCAGCGGCACCGCCAGCCAGTGCGCCCGGCCGCGCCGCGCGCCGGCGAGGGCGAACGCCCCCATCGCGACGAACAGCCCGCCCAGGTTGGCGCGCAGCGTGCCCATGCCGGCCACCGCCGTGCTCGCGACCGCGAAGTCGGCCGACACCTTTTCGGGCACCAGCGCGAAGGCCAGGCCGACGGCCAGCAATGCAAGGCCGGCGGCGATGACGAGGAAACGAAGCAAGCTGTTCATCGGGAAGCGATCTCCTGCCCGCCCGCCACGCGCAGCATGCGCTGCGCGGTCGCGGTGCCGGCGTTCTGGTTCTGGCCGGTCACGAGCCGGCCGTCGTCGACCACGTGCTGCGCGAACATGTCGCGCAGCGCGTGGCGGCATTCGAAAACGGCGCCGGCCGCGCGCAGGTCGCGCTCCGGGTGCATCGGCGTGAAGTCGATGCCCAGCTGCGCCACCTGGCGGTCGGTCACCGCGGTGAGGCGCCGGCCGAACACCAGCGGCGCGCCGTCGGCATCGCTCGCGTGCAGCAGGCCCAGCGGTCCGTGGCACACGCCGCCGACCACCGCGCCCGCCGCCCACGCGGCCGAGAGGCCGCGGCCCAGCGCCTCGGTCTGCGCGAAGTCGTAGGCCGCGCCCCAGCCGCCGGCAAGAAAGACGATGTCGTAGCGCGCGAAGTCGATCTCGGCGATCGACGGCGAACGCTTCGCCTTGTCCTGGGCCGCCGCATCGCGCAGGAAGCGACGGTCGGCCTCGCAGGCCAGCGGCCAGCGCAGCGAGACCGGCTCGATCGGGATCTCGCCGCCGCGGATGCTGGCCAGGTCGACCGTCATGCCGGCATCGACGAAGGCGTAGTACGGGGCGGTCATCTCGGAGGCGAACACGCCGGTCGGCTTGCCGTCTTTGCGGCCGGGACGATCGAGCGTGGCGTGGCTGGTCGAGATCACCAGCGCGCGCTTGCCGGGCAGCGCGTAGCGCGGGCCGTGGTACGCGGGATGCAGGCCGAGCGCCGTCAGCAGCGCGGGCAGGCCGAAGCGCAGCGCGAGCGCTGCCGCGACGACGGCGCCGCCCCACAGGGCGATGGCGTTCGTCATGGCCGGTGCCCCACGTCGATCTTCGTGCTGCCGGCCGGCAGCGTGAGCCAGTCGCCGTCCACGGCGACGTGAACCGGGCCGCGGTAGATGTCGCGCGTGTTCTCGAGGAAGGCGTCCTCGAAGCCCGGCGGCAGCACCGGGATGATGTGGTGCAGCACCAGCATGCGCACGCCGGCCGCCTGCGCGATCTCGGCCGTCTCCTGCGGCGAGGTGTGGTAGCCGAGGATGTCGTGGAACACCTTGGCGACGTGAGGCCGGCCCACCTTCTCGAAGCTGTGCTGGAACATGCCGCTCATCGACGGCGACAGCGCCTCGTGCAGCAGGACGTCCACCCCCTTGGCCTCGCGCTGCACCGCGTCGGAGCGGCGCGTGTCGCCGCTGATGACCACGCTGCGGTCCTTGTAGCGGATGCGGTAGCCCACGGCGGCGTCGACCGGGTCGTGCTCGACGGCGAACGCGACGACCTCGAGGTCGGGCTCCGAGATCAGCACCTTGCGCGCGTTGGGCGCGATCTCGAACGGACGCGGCTGCGCGCCGAAACCCGTTGGCGGCAGCACGCCCTCGCCGTGGTGCGCAATGCGGTAGCCGCGGTCGAGCGTGTAGGCGCGCGTGAAGCCGTCGAGCACCTGCTCCAGCCCCTGCGGGCCGTACACCGGCAGCGGCTCCTGCGAGTTGCGCTGAACCCAGCGCTGCAGCAGCACCTCGCCCACGCCATCGATGTGGTCCGAGTGATAGTGCGTCAGCAGCAGCGCGTCGGCCTGGCCGACGTTCAGCCGCATCAGCACCATGTTGCGCGCTGCACCGGCGCCCGCGTCGATGATGAACATGCGCTTGCCGGCGATCACGACCGTGCACGGTCCGCCGCGGCGCTCGTCGGGCATGGGCGAGCCGGTGCCGCACAGGCCCACGTGCAGCCCGTCGGGCAGCGCGGCAATGGGGTCGGACACGGCGGTCGCGCGCCCGTCGATCTCGCGCGCCATCAGGCTCAGGCCGATCGGCACGCGCTGCCACCAGGCCAGCGCGGCAGCCGCGGCGAGCAAGGCGCCGATCGCCAGCGCCAGCTTCCAGATTCTCTTCATGTGCTTGTCTCCGTTGTCTCTCTCGCTGCGCCGGGCTGCCCCGGGCTCGCTCGCTTGCGCGAGTCTGGATATTGTGACACTGTTAGTGCCAATACATTTTCATTGACCCCTGGCCCGAGTCGGCCAAGCGGCCCGGCCCCTTCGACGACAGCACTACACGATGGACAAGATCTGGCTCAAGAGCTACCCCAAGCAGGTTCCCCACGAGATCGCGCTCGACGACATCGGCTCGATCGGCGACTTCCTCGCGCAGCAGGTGGCGCGCTATCCCGAGCGGCGCGCCTTCGTCAGCGGCGCGACCGGCCATGCGATCAGCTACCGCGAGCTCGACGCGCTGTCGGCGCGCTTCGCGGCCTGGCTGCAGCAGCAGGGCGTGGCGCCCGGCGCGCGGGTCGCGCTGATGATGCCCAACGTGCTGCAGTACCCGGTGTGCCTGTTCGGCGCGCTGCGCGCCGGCTGCGTGGTCGTCAACGTCAATCCGATGTACACGCCGCGCGAGCTCGAGCACCAGATCAAGGACTCCGGCGCCGAGGCGATCGTGATCCTGGAGAACTTTGCCCACGTGCTGCAGGAGGTGGCGCAGGCCGCGCGGCTCAGGCACGTCGTCGTGACCGGCGCGGCCGACCTGCTGCGGCTGCCGCTGCGTCTCGTCGCCGGCACCGTGATGCAGGTCAAGGGCGCGGTGCCGCCCTATGCGCTGCCAGGCAGCGTGCGGCTTCGCGACGCGCTGTTCGCCCGCCGGCTCGGCGCGCCTCGGCCGGTGAAGGTGGCGCCGGGTGACCTCGCCTTCCTGCAGTACACCGGCGGCACGACCGGCGTCGCCAAGGGCGCGATGCTCACGCACCTGAACGTGCTGGCCAACGCGCGCCAGGGCCAGGCGTGGTCCGAGCCCTTCCTCGATCTGTCCCAGGAACAGGTCACGGTCACTGCGATCCCGCTGTACCACGTGTTCGCGCTGGGCATGGCGCTCAACGTGATGACGGTGGGCGGCACCAACGTGCTGGTCGCCGATCCGCGCAACACCAAGGCCTTCGTCAAGGTGCTGTCACGCCACCGCTTCGTCTCGCTGCCGGCCGTCAACACGCTGTTCAACAACCTGCTGGCCGAGCCGGCGTTCGAGCGCATCGACTTCTCCTCGCTGCGCGTCGCCCTGGGCGGCGGCGCGGCGGTGCAGCAAGGCGTCGCGCGGCGCTGGCAGGCACTGACCGGCGTGGCGCTGTGCGAGGGCTACGGCCTGACCGAATGCTCGCCGACGGTGGCGGTCAACCCGATCGACCAGAAGGGCTTCAGCGGCAGCATCGGCCTGCCGCTGCCGTCAACCGAGGTCTCGCTGCGCGATGCCGCCGGCCGCGAGGTCGGCATCGGCCAGGCCGGCGAGCTGTGCGTGCGCGGCCCGCAGGTCATGAAGGGCTACTGGCAACGCCCCGACGAGACCGCCGCGGTGATGACGCAAGACGGCTTCCTGCGCACCGGCGACATCGCGACGATGGACGAGCGCGGCTACCTGCGCATCGTCGACCGGCTCAAGGACATGATCCTGGTCTCGGGCTTCAACGTGTACCCCAACGAGATCGAGGACGTGGTCTCGCTGCACGACGGCGTGGCCGAGGTCGCGGCCATCGGCCGCCCGGACGCCGCCAGCGGCGAGGCGGTTCACCTGTGCGTGGTGCGCCGCGACCCGAAGCTCGGCGCGCGCGAGGTGCTGCTGCACTGCCGCCAGCATCTCACCGGCTACAAGATGCCGCGCCACGTGCACTTCTTCGACGAGCTGCCGAAGAGTCCGGTGGGGAAGGTGTTGCGAAGGCAGTTGAGGGAGATGGTGGTGGCGCGGGCGTAGCGGGGCGGGGGCTGGGCGGTCGAAGAGATCGAGTTCCGCCGCGTTACCCCCTCACCCCAACCCTCTCCCCCTCGCGGGGGCGAGGGAGCACAGTGCGACCTGCTCCCTCTCCCGCGTGCGGCAGTCGGACAGCTCCCTCTCCCGCGTGCGGAGAGGGCCGGTGTGAGGGTCCGTCACGGCCATTGCCGACCTATGATCGCCGCCAAAGGCCACGCATGGTCCGCAAGCAGCACGCCCTCGCGAAGCTCTCGCCGCCGCGCCTGCACGACGTGCTGGCGCGCACGCGCCTGCTCCAGCTGCTCGACAAGGCCGCGCAGCACCCCGTGGTCTGGCTCGGCGCCCAGCCCGGCGCCGGCAAGACCACGCTCGCGGCGAGCTGGCTGCAAGCGCGCAAGCGGCCGCTGCTGTGGTACCAGGTCGACGCCGGCGACGCCGACGCGGCCTCCTTCGTCTACCACCTGTCGCTGGCCGCCGAGGAGCGCGCCGACACCAAGCGTGCACGCGAGCCGCTGCCGCTGCTGACGCCCGAGTACCTGCAAGACCTGCCCGGCTTCTCGCGCCGCTTCTTCCGCGCGCTGTTCGCGAGGCTGGAGCCCGACTGCGTCGTGGTCCTCGACAACTTTCAGGAAGCGCCGCCCGAGTCCGCCTTCCACCGCATGGTTGCCGAGGCCGCGGCGCAGCTGCCCGGCGAGATGCGCCTGCTCGTGCTCAGCCGCAGCGAGCCCGGCGCCGACTACGCGCCGCTGATCGCCGACGGCGCGATCGCCCTGCTCGACGCCGACGCGCTGCGGCTCACGCTGGCCGAGACGCGCGCGCTGGCTCGCAAGCGCGGCGTCGACGACGAGGCCCAGGTCGCCGCGCTGCACGAGCGCTCCAACGGCTGGGCCGCCGGCCTCACGCTGCTGCTCACGCGCACGCGCGCGGCGCATGCCGCCGATGCCGACGACGCCGAGTCGCTGCAGCATGTGTTCGGCTACTTCGCGCAGCGCGTCTTCGACGGCACGCCGCAGGCGCAGCGCGAGGCGCTGATGCGCATGGCCTTCGCGCCCAACCTGACGGCCGAGCTCGCCGAGCGCCTGAGCGGCCTGCCGGACGCGCCGCGCCTGCTCGAGCAGTTCCACAAGCGCCAGCTCTTCACCGACCGCCGCCGCATCGCCGCGCCCGCCGGCGCCCAAGTGCCCTCGCAACTGGTCTACCAGTTCCACGCGCTGTTTCGCACCTTCTTGCAGCATCGCGCGCAAGACGCCTTCGGCACCGACGGCTGCCGCCAGATCGCCCTTGGCACCGCGCAGGCGCTCGACGAGGCGGGCCAGTGGGAACCGGCGCTGGGCCTGTATGCGCAGTTCGGCGACGCGCCGGCCATCGGCCGCTTGCTGCTCGCGCATGCCGAAGGGCTCTTGCTGCAGGGCCGCCGCCAGACCCTGCTCGACTGGCTCGATCGCCTGCCGGCCGAGGCGCGCGAGCGCGAACCCTGGCTGGCCTACTGGGAAGGCCGCGCCTGCATGGCCACCGCCGCCGAGCGAGCGCTGCGCTGCCTGCAGGCCGGCCATGCGCGCTTCGACGCGCTGGGCGACGACGCCGGCCGGCTGGCCTGCGGCGCCGCGGTGGTGCAGACGCTCTGGTATGCGCGGCTGGGCTGGTCGGAGATCACGCCCTGGGTCGACCGCCTCGAATCGCTGATCCGCCAGCCGCTCGCCTTTCCGACGCCGGCGGTCGAGCTGCTCAGCATCTCGGCGCTGCACGCGGCCTTGGGCTTTTGCCGCCTCGCGCATCCGGCCCTGCGCGACCTGGGCCTGCGTCTGCTGGGCCTGCTCGACGACCGGCGCATCGACTGGAACCAGCGACTGTCGACCGCCACGCACCTGATCACCTGGCTGCACAACGCGGCCGAGTACGAGCTCGCGACGCAGCTCATCGCCAAGGTCGACCCGCTGGTCGATCGCCTGCCGGCCAGCGCGCTCAACCGCGCGTTCTGGTTCATCTTTCGCGCAATGCACGAGGTGCGCGCCGGCCGCTACGACGAGGCTTCGCAGGGCTTTCGGCGCGCGCAGGCGCTGGCGCACGACGAGGGCCTCGCGCACGCCGAGTTTGCCGCGCTGCAGTTCCACGCCTATCTCGACGTGCTGTGGGGCCGCCTCGACGCCGCGCAGCAGGCCTTGGCGCGCATGGAGGTCCATCCTGCGCGCGGCCACGCGGACGCCGAGCTCAACCTCGCGCAGGCGCAGGTCATGCTCGCGCAGCGGCGCGGCGACTTCCGCAGCGCACTGGCCCATGCCGAGCGCGCGGTGCAACTTGCCGAGCGCATCGGCGCGGCCTACTTCGTCGCGGTGTTCCCGGCGGTGATCGCCAGCGTGTTCACCGATGCCGGCCAGCCCGAGCGCGCGCTGGCGCTCGTCGAGCGCTCGCGCGAGATCGCGCGCGGCAGCTACCTCGAGAACATGGAGGCGCAGCTGCTGCTCGACGAGTCGCACGCGCTCAACGCGCAAGGCGACGCCGCGCGCGCCGAGGCCAAGCTGCGCGAGGCCTTCACGCTGGCCGCCAGCGCGCCGGCGCGCGCGGCCTATGTGCACCGCGTGATCGCGCGCAAGCCGGAGCTGCTGCTGCGTGCGCTGCAAGCGGGCATCGAGGTCGAGTTCGTGCGCGCGCTCGCCAAGCGCTGGCGCGTCGCGCCGCCGCCCAACGCGCCGGCAATCTGGCCGTGGCCGCTCAAGGTGCGCACGCTGGGTGGCTTCGAGGTCCTGGTCGACGAGCGGCCGATCGAGTTCGGCCGCAAGACGCCGCGCAAGACCCTGGCCCTGCTGAAGGCGCTGATCGCACGCGGCGGCAGCGCATCCGACGGCACGCTGATCGACAGCTTCTGGCCCGACGAGGACGGCGACGCCGCCGCGCGCTCGCTGGCCGCCGCGGTGCACCGGCTGCGCGGCCTGCTCGGCGAGTCGGACGCGGTGTCGCAGCAAGGCGGCCAGGTCACGCTCGACCGCAGCCGCGTGTGGGTCGATGCCTGGGCCTTCGAGCGCGCGCTCGCCGCCGGTCCGCAGGCACTGGACGAAGCACTGGCGCTGTACCGCGGCGCCTTCCTGGCCGAGGAAGAAGGCGAGGCCTGGCCCACGACGACGCGCGAGCGCCTGCGCAGCAAGTTCATCCAGGCCGTGGCCGGCCACGCGGCGCGGCTCGAATCGCAGCAGCGCGACGAGGAGGCCATCGCCTGGTACCTGCGCGGCCTCGACGCCGACAACGTGGTCGAGCCCTTCTACCAAGGACTGATGCGCTGCTACCACCGGCTCGACCGCCTGCCCGAGGCGGTGAGCGCCTACCGCCGGCTCAAGCAGACGCTGTCGATCACGCTGAGCCTGGCGCCGTCGGATGGGACCGAGAGGCTGTATCGCAGCTTGCGGCTGGGGTGACTGACGAAGGCCGAGCCGACGGGGCAAACGGCTCGGATGTCGCGCGGGGTGCTGCTCAGTTCAGCGCGGGGCTGCGCGCAGCGACAAGGCCCGCTGGCGGTGCCGCCGCAGTGGCCGATGGGCAACGAGCGGCTGCTTTGCGGGAGCGGTCACCCGGGTGGCTCAGGCAAGCAGCGGATATCGACCCAATCCGGCCACTCGGCCTATATCAACAGCGATCGGTCGCGCATCAGGTGCTTCGCCGGGTCCAGTTCGTCAAGCCCGTTCACACCGAGCATCGCCATGTCGCGGGAGATCTCGCTTGCCAGCAGATGAATGGCGTGGCTCACGCCAGCGTGTCCTGCGACGGCGGCGGCATAGGCAAACGGCCTCCCCACGAACACGAACCGGGCGCCCAGGGCGAGCGCCTTCAACACGTCGCTTCCGCGCCGTACGCCGCCATCCAGCATGACGGGAAACCCGGGGCATGCGGCGACCACGTCGGCGAGCACTTGAAGCGGTGACACGGCGCCGTCCAATTGGCGCCCGCCATGGTTGGACACGATGACCGCATCGGCGCCCTGCTCTCGAGCGGCCCTCGCGTCGTCGGCGCTGAGGATGCCCTTGACGACGAGACGGCCGCGCCACTGCTTGCGGATCAGCGCGAAGTGCCGCCAGTTCAAGTGGCCGCGGTCGGAGAAGTCGCGCTCGATATTCGGCGAGAGGATAGGCGCGCCGCGTGTCGCGTAGTTGTTCTCGAAGTGCGGCATTCCGTGGCGCAGGATGGTTCGCGCGAACGTTCCGAGCGACCAGCGTAGATGCGTGGCGCCGTCCCACGCAAGGCGAAGCGTCGGCCTCAAGGGCGTCGAAAATCCTGCCCGTACATTGTTCTCCCGGTTGGCGGCCACCGGTGTGTCGACCGTCAGCACCAGCGTGCTGAATCCGGCCCGCGCGACGCGCTCGATCAATGCCGTGATGGCGGGTTCATCGCCCGGCAGATAGGCCTGGAACCAGGCCTGTGGGTTGACGGCCGCAACCTCTTCGAGCCGGATCAACGACGAGCCGCTCATGATCATCGGCACGCCGGCCTGTGCAGCCGCCAAGGCGAGAACGATGTCGCCGCGGTAGGCCGTGAGTGCCGACAGGCCCAGCGGCGCGATGCCGAACGGCGCGCTGTAGGCCTGCCCGAGCACGCTGCGCTGCGTGCTGCGCCGCGAAATGTCGACCAGAACCCGCGGCACGAAGCGGTACCGGTCGAAGGCCTCGCGATTGCCGCGCAGCGAGAGGTTGGTCTCGGCGGCGCCCGCGATGTAGCCGAACAGGGGACGCGGCAAATGGGCGGCGGCGGCCCGTTCGAAGTCGTCGAGGCACAAGACCTTGCGCAGCGCGCGCGGCGGCTGCGGCGCGCGCGCACGCGCGGCCGAGTGGGTCTTCGGGGCGTCAGCCACCGGGTGCGCGGTGTTCGAATCCATAGAGTCGTTCGGGGTTCGTCACCAGCACCGCGTTCCGGACACCGGGATCCGGCAGCCACTGCGCCAGCAGATCCATCAGTTCGGCGTCGTCGGGCTTCTCTGCTTCGGTCGCGTGCGGCCAATCGGTCCCCCACAGCAGCCGATCCGGCCGCGCGGTAGCCCAGGCCTGGGCGTGGACCGCGAGGTCGGCATATGGCGGTCGGCTGTGCGAGGCCAGGTAGGCACCGGACAGCTTGACCCAGGTGTTGCCTCGCGCCAGCAGTCGCTGGATGCTGGCGGCCACCATCACCTCTTTCGACGGCTGGCTCGCCACCCGGCCCCAGTGGTCGAGCACGACCGGCACGGGCAGCGCCGCGATCAGGTCTTCGTGCGCCAGCAGTTCGTCGGGAGGAAGGTGCAGCTGCACGTGCCAGTCGAACGACTGGATCCTCGAGGCCACCGCCGACAGCATCCCGATCTGCGTCACGCCGCGCTGGACCAGGTTGAACCGCACACCTACGACGCGCTGGGCCGAGAGGGCCTGCAACTGATCGTCGGTCACTCGGTCGTCGATGACCGCGACACCGCGCGCGCTGGTTCCGGCCGCTGCGAGCGACTGCAGCAGCAGGCGGTTGTCCAGACCGTACACGGAGGGCTGGACGATCACGTGCCGCTGCAAGCCCAGGCGGGCCTGCAGCCGACGATAGGCCGCCAGACGCGCCGGTGCGTGGGTCAACACGGCAGTCCGCGCTGGCGGGAACGCATCGTCGAAGACGTGCATGTGGCAGTCGCACGCGCCGCGCGGCACCGCGATCGACGGCGGGCCCGAACCCGCCGAATGATCCGCGTCGCCCGGGTCGGCGGCCGGCACTGTGGTTCCCATCGCTACGGCTTGTAGGCCCGTGCCCAGAATGCGAGGGCCGATGCGTACTCCTTCGAGGCCTCGCTCAGCGTCGTCGGCGTGGCCTCCAGCGACAGGTCGGCCAGCTTGGTTCGCACCTCCGGTTCGGCCAGCGCCGCGCGCAGCGCCGCGTTGAACTTCTCGGCCATCGCCGAGGGCAGGCCCTTGGGGGCGAACACGGCGATCCAGCTGTCGACGTCGAGATCGGGATAGCCGAGCTCGTTGAACGTCGGAACGTCCGGCAGGTAGGCCGACCGCCGGCTGCCAGCCAGCGCAAGCACGACGACCTTGCCGGTCTTCTGCATGGCCGCGGCCTCGGGGGTGCCCGTGACGCCGGTCGACAGCTGGCCGCCCAGCAAGTGGGTCACCATCGGGGCCCCGCCGGCGTAGGGAATCGGCGTCATCTCGACGCCGCCCTTCTTCGCGATCACCGAGCCGATCATGGTCGGGATGCCGCCCGTCAGCGGGATGCCGAAGTTGCCGCGTGTCGCATCGCGCCGGACGTAATCGATGAACTGCGGCATGGTCTTCACGCCAGTGCTCGCCGGCGTGGACAGCGCCCACTGCAGGTTGGCGATCTTGCCCATGATCCCGAAGTCCTTCTCGGGCGAGTAGCCGACGTTCGGCGTGATGTGCGGCAGCACGACGAGCGGGTGTTCGGTCGTGACGAGGAAGACGCTGCCGTCGGCGGGTGCGCCCTTGACGGCCTGGGCACCGATCTGCCCGCCCGCACCGGGCTTGTTCTCGATGATGACGGTCTGGCCGAGGTCCTTGCCGATGCGCGTGGCCACCAGGCGGGCCAGTACGTCGGTCGCACCGCCGGCGCCGAAGGGCACCACGAAGCGGATCGGCTGCTTGAACTCCTGGGCCGACGCGGCCGAGGCCGCGATGCCCCAGCACAACGCCAGCAAGGCAGCGCGACGTGAACGCTTCATCTCTTGTCTCCTTCTTGGTTGTTGGATTAGGCCGATGGCGCGAGTCACGGTGCGGCCGAGCGCGTGCCGAGTTCGAAGCGGCTGTGGCTCAGCGCCGGATCGAACTCCCGGACCTCGACCTGACAGCCCAGCCGGCGCTGCGCGAACAGGGGCTGGAGCGGCGCGCAGAGCGTGTCGAACACGGCTCGCCCGATGGCCTGTTTGGTGGCCAGATCGCGTCCCGGTGAGATGCGCACGACGACCTGGACGAACGCCGCATCCTCGACTTCGTCGGCGACGCGAAACTGTTCGACGGACCGAGAAAAGGTCCGCACGCCCCAGCGCGGGAAATGGCCCGTGGCGAGAACCGCCTCGTGCACGAGCCCGACCAAGCGCTCGGCCTGCACGATGCGATCCAGGTTCGACGAGTAGTCGATCCGGACGTGCGGCATGGGTCACCGGACGATCGAGAAGACGCCGCTCGGGTGGTCAGTCGAGGGTGGCACCGGTGAGCTTCACCAGGCCCTCGTAGCGCACGAGTTCGCTGCGCCAGAACTTCGAGAAGTCCTCCGCACTGCCGCTGCGCACTTCGGCGCCGATGTCGGCGAGGCGCTTGGCGAGGTCACCCGACTTGAGTGCCTTGTTGACTGCCTGGTTCACCTTCGTGACGACCGGTGCCGGCGTGCCCGCCGGAGCGGCGACGCCGTACCACGCGTTCATGACCATGCCCTTGATGCCCAGCTCCTCGAAGGTCGGCACGTCCGGGATCAAGGGTTGGCGCTTGTCGGCGGCGACGGCCAGCGCGCGGATCTTGCCGCCCTTGATGTGGGAGAACGCGCCGGTGTCGAACATGAGGTCCAGCTGACCGCCCATCACGTCCGTCAGGGCCGGGCCGCTACCCTTGTACGGCACGTGCGTGATGTCCACCTTGGCGACCGACTTGAACAGTTCGCCGGCCAGGTGCGCGGACGCCCCGACGCCACCCGAGCCATACGAGAGCTTGCCCGGGGCCGCCTTGGCCGCCGCGATGATCTCCAGCGGCGACTTGAACTTCGACGCCGCCGGAACCACCAGAACGCTGGGAATCAGCGCCACCGACGCCACCGGCGTGAAGTCCTTGACCGGATCGAAGCCCGTCTTCTTGTACAGGTAGGGATTCGCCACGTTGGTGGAACTCGTGGCCAGCAGCAACGTGTAGCCGTCGGGTGCCGAGCGGATGAACTGCTGGGTGCCGATGTTGCCGCCGGCACCGGCGACGTTCTCTACGTAGACGGTATGGCCGAGTTCGGTCGTCAGGGCCTGCGCCACGGCGCGTCCGACCGCATCGGCGCCCCCGCCGGCCGGCCAGGGCACCACGAGGCGGATCGACTTTTCGGGGTAGCCCTGCGCGTGCGCGACGGGCGCGAAGGCGGCAGCGGCGAGAAGGATCGCCGCGCAGCGGCGGTTCAGGTCAGCCATGGAAGTCTCCGTTGGGTTGTCAGGTTCAATAAGTCAATCGAGGCCGAGGCGGCGCAGCGTCGGCATCAGGCCCAGCAGGTCGGCCGTCGTTGCGCCCTGGGCAATGGCCTCACGCATGCGGGCTTCCTTGTCTTCCCGCTCGAGCGCAGCGGCGAGCACGGCATCGACGCGATCGGCCGGAACGACCGCGACGCCGTCACGGTCCCCCACGACGATGTCGCCGGCATGGATCCCGACCTCACCGATGCTGATCGGCACGTTGATGCGACCGGGCTGGTTCTTCGCAGTGCCCTTGATCGACAGGCCACGACACCACACCGGAAAGCCGGCGTCCACGATGGCCTGCGCGTCGCGCACGGCGCCGTTGATCACCAGGCCAGCGATGCCGATCCTCTGCGCCATCGCGGTGAGTACGTCACCCCAGGGGCCTGCTTCGACGAAGGCCTTCACGTCGACGACCAGCACATCGCCGGGCCGTGCCTTCAGCAAGGCGTAGTGCAGCATCAGGTTGTCGCCGGGACGCATGTCCACGGTCAGCGCCGGTGCGGCCACGCGTGAGCGCGGGTCGAGCGGCTTGATGCCGTGGTCGAGGGCGCCGAACGCGCCTTGCGCCTCGTAGACGGTGGCGGAGCCGAGATCCCGCAGGGCGGCGAGTTGGGCGTCGGTGGGTCGTGTCGAGGTCATCCGCGCAGTGTCGTGCAGTGAATCCATGGATAAAAGCGCTTCTTTCTGGACGTATATTCAGAAACGATGAAGATCAACCAGGTCCGGTGCTTCTGCGAGGTTGTCGACACGGGCACCCTGGCGCGTGCGGCCGAACGACTGCACATTGCCGCCACCGCCATCAGCATGCAGATCGCGCAGCTGGAACAGGAGTTCGGCGGCGAACTGTTCGACCGCCGCGTCAAGCCGATGGCGCTGACCGCGCTGGGACGCTTCTTCCTGCCGCGTGCCCGCGAGTTCCTGGCGACAGCCGAACGGCTCGAGCAGGACACGCAGGACATGGCTGCCGGCAAGCACGGGTGGCTCGGCATCGGCTTCGTGCGCTCGCTGATCTACTCCGTCGTGCCGGCGGCGGTGCAGGCCTTCCGGCGCGATCACCCGGACGTGAAGCTCGAGCTGGTCGAACTGCTGTCGGAGGTGCAGCCGGAACATCTGCGCAACGAGCGCATCCAGATCGGCTTGTCGCGCCTGGTCGGCGCCTTCGAGCCCCAGGCGGGGCTGCACTACACGCCGCTGTTCGACGACCCGTTCGTGGCCGCCGTGCCCATGCATCATCCGCTGGGCAGGCGCAAGACCGCGGCGCTGGCGCAGCTGGAGGCGCTGCCGCTGATCAGCTTTCCCAGGGATCGGACCAGCGGCTATGCCTCGTATGTGCAATCCCTGCTGCGCGAGCACGGCGCGCGCCCACGCATCGGCCACGAGGCCATCGAGATCCACACGGCGCTGGGGCTCGTGGCGGCCGGACTGGGCTACGCCGTGGTCGGCGCGTCGGTGGCGACCCGCGGGCCGCAGGACGTGAGGTATCTGTCGCTGCCGGAGATCAAGTCCGTCGCTCGGATCGTTGCCGTGTCGCGTGAGGGTGAGCAGAGCGCGCCGGCCGCCACCATGCTCGCCACGCTGCGCACGCTCGAACTGCAGCCAGCTGGCGTCACGCCACGGCGTCCGTCTGGAACGTAGAGCCGAAGTCGCAGCTGTCCTGGGCCAGCATGACCAGCGACGCGAGCAATGTGCTGCGCCGCTCGCTCTTGTAGAGCGCCGCGTACGGCGCCTCCGGCAGATCCGGCGTCACCTCCACCACCTCGAGAAGGCCGGCGTCCACCATCGGCGACAGGCACTTGCGGGGCATGTAGCCAATGCCGAATCCCGAAACGGCCAGGCCCAGCAGCGCCACGAGGCTGTTGCTGGTCAGCGTGTTGGCCGGGCGCACGCCGATCGACTTGAACCACCGCTCGTACAGCAGGCCTGTCCCGGAGCGGTCGCCCTGAGTGAGCAGCCGGTGCGTGGCGAGCTCGTGGATGCGCAGCGGCCGTTTCGCGCTCACCATGCCCGGCTTGCACATCCACGCGTTCTCCACCGTGCCGACCCGCTTGCTGGTGAAGCGGCTGTCGTCGAAGGCATCGGGCACGATGATCAGTTCCACCTCGTCGGCGAGCAGCTTGTCGCGCAGCGCGGTGCTCATGTCGACGTCGGGCTCGATCACGACCCGCGGATAGCACTGCTGGATCACGTTGACGAAGCGCGGCAGCCAGGTCATCGCGGTGAGCTCGGTGACGCCGATGCGCACCCGGCGCTCGACGACCTCCGGCCGCTGGAACCGCTCGACGGCCGCGTCGCGTTGCTCCAGCAGGCGCTTGGCGACCATGAACATCTCTTCGCCCTTCTCGGTCAGCCGTGCGGCACGCAGCGACCGATCGAAGAGCGGGATGTCGAACAAGGCTTCCAGTTCCTGCACCCGCTTGGAGACGGCCGACTGCGTCGTGTGCAACTTCTGCGCGGCGGGCGAGAAACCACCCAGTTGCACCACCCAGTACAGGGCCTCGATCTGCTTGAACGTCAACACGGTGCACCGCCTCCGCGAAAACCCGGTTCACATGCCGCGTCGGCATGCGCTTCGATTCGGAAATATCGCTTTTTTTCTCCTGTCGGTCCACCCAAACTTCGTCCAGTCCCATGCGGACCCGACCCTCTGCCAACCGTTCATCCCCGGAGTTCTTCATGAACAAGACCCTCGCCTCCTGCCTGGCCGCTGTCGCACTGGTCGCCGCATCGGGCGCCGCGCAGGCCGACCAGCTCGCCGACATCAAGGCACGCGGCACGCTCGTCTGCGGCACGCTCGGAACCGCGGAACCGTTCAGCTTCCCGAACCCGCAGACGCGCGAGGTCCAGGGCTACGACGTCGACTTCTGCAACGCCATCGCGAAGAGCCTCGGCGTCAAGCTCGAGTTGAAGCTGATCGCCGTCGCCGCCCGCATCCCCGAGCTCCAGCAGGGGCGCGTCGACGTCATCGCCGCGAACCTCGGCTACACGCCGGAGCGCGCGGAACAGATCGCCTACAGCGACGGCTACTACTCCAGCCTGCAGAAGGTCGGTGTCCGGCGCGATCTGGGCCTGAAGGCGGTGAACGATCTGGCAGGCAAGCGTGTCAGCGCACCGAAGGGATCCACGTCCGAGATGGCGGTCAAGAAAACGCTGCCGACGGCCACGACCATGACGTTCCAGGATCCGCCGGCGGCCTTCCTGGCCATGCAGCAGGGCAAGGTCGAAGGCTTCGCGATCTCCGAGATCATGCTCGTGAAGTTCAAGCAGCAGGTCGAGTCGACGACGCCCATCGACATCCTCGAGCCGCCCCTGATGCAGGAATACTGGGGCGTCGGCATGCGCAAGGAAGAGACGGCGCTGATCAAGCACGTCAATGCGACGCTCGAGTCGATGGAGAAATCGGGCGAGGCCGCCAGGATCTTCGATAAGTGGCTCGGCGCCGGCACGCCCTACGGCCTGAAGCGCGGCTTCAAGATCGAGCCGATCAAGGGCTGAGCGCGGCACGGCCCATCACGAGGAGCCTCGATGAGCCTCAAGCTGGACTTCAGCATCCTGGCGAAGCCGGACGTCACGGCCCAGATCCTGAACGGGGTCGTGACCATGCTGGAGCTCACGGCGCTGGCCTGGCTGCTCGCGATGGCGGTCGGCACGCTCCTGGCCACGCTTCGCATGAGCGGCAACCGCTGGGCCGAAGGGTTCGTCGCCGCCTATGTGGAGGTGCACCAGAACGTCCCGATGCTGGTGCAGATCTTCCTGTGGTACTTCGGCGTTCCGGCGCTGCTGCCCCCCGGGGTGCAGCACTGGGTCAACGCGCACCACAGCGAGTTCCTGTTTGCGTTCATCGCGGTGGGCCTGTGCATGGGTGCGTACATGTCGGAGGACCTGCGCGGCGGCATCCGGTCGATCCCGAAGTCGCAGCTCGAGGCCTCACGTGCCCTGGGCCTGAGCTACCTGCAGGCCACCCGTCTCGTGGTTCTGCCGCAGGCGATCCGCATCGCACTTCCGACGCTGGTGAACCACACGGTCCTGCTCTTCAAGAACACGAGCCTGGCGATGGCGATCGGCGTCGCGGAGATGACCTACGCGGCGCGCGAGATCGAGAGCCAGTCGTTCCGGACCGTGGAGATCTACCTGCTCGCGACGGCGGTGTACCTGGGCATCTCGCTGCTGATCATGACCGGCGGCTCCATGCTGGAAGCTCGCTTCCGCCTGAAGACACGGTGAGCCGACATGGGTGACTTCGTTTCCATCCTCGCCGACAACTGGGTGCTGCTGCTGGTCGGGCAGTACCCGAGCGGCCCGCTGGGCGGCCTGGCGATCACGTTCATCCTGTCGGTGCTCGGCCTGGCACTGGCCTTTCCGCTCGGCGTGCTGATCGCGCTGGCGCGGGTCAGTCCACTCGCCTGGCTGCGAAGGCCGGCGACGGTGCTGGTGTACGTGGTGCGCGGCGTGCCGCTCATCATGTTCATCTTCTGGGTGTACTTCTTCCTGCCGGTGATGACCGGCCACACGGTGAGCGGCTTCACGACAATGCTGGTCACGCTGGTCATCTACCAGGCCGCCTACCTCGCGGAGATCGTGCGCGCCGGCATCGAAGGCCTGCCCAAGGGCCAGACCGAAGCCGCCCGGGCGGTCGGCCTGAGCTACATGCAGACGACCACCAAGGTGATCCTTCCTCAGGCCCTCTACAACATGGTGCCGGCGATGCTGAGCCAGTTCGTCTCGACGATCAAGGAGACTTCGCTGGGGTACGTCATCAGCGTCAACGAGCTGACCTTCGCCGCGAACCAGATCAACAACACTCTGCTGACGAAGCCGTTCCAGGTCTACGTGATCCTCGCGGCCATCTACTTCGTGCTCTGTTTCTCGCTGACGCAGGTGGCCCGGATGCTGGAGCGCCGCATCGCCGCGCGTCGGGCCGGCGTCGTGTCGGCCAAGGCAGAACCCGCACCGCAGCCCCAACCCGTCGTCTGACCGTCGTCGAACGCACCTGTGATCGGAGTTCTTCCGCCATGAGCGCAACCCTCTCGCCGGCCCATGGGGCCATGATCGCCTTCCAGGGCGTCAACAAGTGGTACGGGCCGTACCACGCCCTCAACGACGTGACGGCCCAGGTGCGCAAAGGTCAGGTCGTCGTGGTCTGTGGGCCTTCGGGCTCGGGCAAGTCCACGCTGATCCGCACGGTGAACCGGCTCGAGGACATTCAGAACGGCCGCATCGAGTTCGACGGACAGGACGTGCACGCCCCTGCACTCGACCTCAACCGATTCCGCAGCCATGTCGGCTTCGTCTTCCAGAGCTTCAACCTGTTTCCGCACCTGTCGGTGGCCGAGAACATCGCCCTGGCACCGGTGAACGTCCTGAAGAAGTCGCGCAAGGAGGCACGCGAGCGGGCTCTCCAGCTTCTGTCCCGAGTGGGCCTGGCGGCCAAGGCGGACGCCTATCCCGGGCAACTTTCCGGCGGGCAGCAGCAACGTGTGGCGATCGCACGGGCGCTGGCGATGGACCCGCCGGCCATGCTGTTCGACGAGCCGACGAGCGCGCTCGACCCAGAGATGGTCGGCGAGGTGCTCCAGGTGATGAAGAGCCTGGCACGCGACGGCATGACGATGATCTGCGTCACCCACGAGATGAACTTCGCCCGCGAGGTGGCCGACGAGGTCTGGTTCATGGATCACGGCGTGCTGGTGGAGACCGGCAAGCCCGAAGACTTCTTCGCCCATCCGCGCAGCGACCGGGCGCGCAAGTTCCTGTCCGACCTGCGCTCGCACTGACGGACAACGTCGAACCGATCCACCGATGGCGACCGCCTCCATACGCGAGGGCGTCATTCGCCGTCGAAACTTCTAAGGACCCTATGCACCATCCCCACGGCCGGCTGTTCCCCGATGCCTTGCAGCGGGAGATCAAGGACCGTTTCCATTTCGTCGACCACGACCCGAGCGGCCGCGAACGCCTGTTCTTCGAGAACGCGGGCGGGTCCCTGCGGCTGAAGTCGGTCACCGCAAGGGCAGCGGCCGTGGATGCCATCCCCGACTGCCCGGAGCGCATCCATGCGGTCGCTGTGCAACTGCAGGACATCCAGCAGCGCGGCACCGACGATGTGCGCACGGTTCTCAATGCCCGCGGTGGCGCCGTCTATGCTTCGCTGACGGCCTCCGGCGGCATGTTCGCCGTGGTTCGCGCCATCGCCGAGAACGTGCCCGGCACCAACATGGTGACGACGGTTCTGGAGCACCCGTCGGCCTACGACGCCATCAGCCAGTATGCGGAACGCACCGGCCGTGAGCTTCGCGTCGTGCCGAGCAACCCGCAGACCGGCGGCATCGACGCCGACGAAGTGGTGAAGCGCATCGATGCCGGCACCTGTCTGCTCAGTGTGATCTACGCATCCAACATCTCGGGCGCGAAGGTGGACGTCGATGCCATCGTCCGCAAGGCAAGGGCGATCAAGCCGGACCTGTTCATCGTCGTGGACGCGGTGCAGCACGCGCCGCACGGGCTCATCGACCTGCAGAAGACGCCTGTCGATGCCATGAACTTCGCTCCGTACAAGTTCTTCGGCGCCCGTGGATCCGGCTTCACCTGGCTGTCGGATCGTGCTGCCGTGCTGCGCCACGACAAGCTGTCGGGCAAGAAGGCGGACTTCTGGGACTTGGGCAGCGCAGCACCCTGGCAGTTCGCCGCGGTGACCGAGATCGTCGACTATGTCTGCTGGCTGGGCAGGCGTTCCACGGAAAGCGCGGACCGCCGCGCGCAGTTCGAGCAGGGCATCGAAGCCATCGAACTGCACGAACGGGCACTTCTGCATCGTTTGCTCGACGGCGCCGACGGCGTCCAAGGGTTGCGCCAGCTCGGCGGCGTGACGGTCCATCTCGACCACCCAGACCTCGCACGGCGCGACCTGATCCTGGCCATCGGCATCGAAGGGCTGGAGCACACGCAGGCCGTGCGCGAATACGAGAAGAGGGGCATCATCGTCTACGAACGCGTTGCCTCGAGCATCTACTCGCGCCGCATGCTCGAATCGTTCGGCATGACGGGCGCCATCCGCGTCTCGCCGCTGCACTGCCATGCCCCATCGGACATCGATCGTTTTCTTCACGTCACGGGCCAGATCGCGGCTGAACAGCGCGCACCGGCCACGCATGTCGGAGTCGCGCTGTGACGGCACCTGAAGTCCCGGCGATGACGGCCGACGACCTCATCGCCCTGGCGCGCTCGTTCCACGCCCAGGCCGATTGTCCGGACTGCTCGTCGCTCGTGTGCCCGGGATGGGAGTCGGTTCCCGGTGGCTTTGATCGGTCAAAGCTGCGTTTGGTCGGCACCTTGCGTGACCCCGCCAACGAGAACCCCACGCTTGCGGAGTACCACCCGGCTGGAACGCATGGATGGTCCGCCGACGCACCGATCGCCATCGAGTGGTTCCCGTACAACCGCTGTGACGTCTGGCGGTGCATCGGTTGCGGTCGACCGTTTCTGCGCTATACCGAGTTCGGTGGTTACTACACGGACGAGCGGATCCGCGATGTCCGGGAGCATCTGATCGAGCGACTTGCAGCAGATCCAGGAGTTGTTTGAACAACGGGGCATAGCAACGACCGCTTCGCGGGTGTCCGGCCCACAGGCCGCTCCTGGCCGGCTCTTGCCCTTGGCCGACAAGAGCCCACAGCCTTGAAGGACCGCCTCCAGTCCCGGCCGCGCCCTCCCACCGCCGGCGCCTTCCCGCCCTTCGCGCGACCTACGCCTCAAAGCGCCCCGCGGCGTCGCGATCGCGCTCGCGCCGTCTCGTAAGCGGAAACGTCGGCAACCAGGACTCGCGACGGACGATCCAGCTTTCGTAGGTGGGCATCAGTTGATCAGGGGCGTCCAGAGGGATCCCAGGCTCACTTCGATTTCGTCAGCGGTGGTGCGCGCGAAGACGGGCGACCCACGGCGCGGACAGAAGTGCCCCCCGGCGTCGTCGCGCGCTTCGCCGTCGATCGTCACCGCATCCTGAGGGAACACCGCGCTGGCGTGAAAGAGCGCCCCATGATGCTTGCGGCAGTCGAGACAGTGACAAAGGCCGACCCGGAATCGGCGGCCCGATGCCACCACCTGCACGCCGCCGCACAGGCAGGCGCCCGTGAATCGGTGCGTGCCGCATCTCCTTGAAGATCCAGCCGACGGCAGGTTTCCAACGAGCCCTGTCGGGCGTCCACCAGGCAACGCGTCGGGACGACGCGCCTGCGGCCAGTTCGCGAATAAGTAGCGAATAAGTAGGACCCCCATTCCTACAGTGCCTCCCAAGGTTTTCCGGGAGTCACCGTGCGAGAGATCCACAGCTACGTCATCCGCGTCTACCGGCGCGACGCCGACGCCGTCGCCGGCCTGGTGGAAGACGTCGGCACCAGCCGCGTCGCGCCCTTCCAGTCGCTTGCCGAGCTGTGCGAGCTGCTCGCCGGCCGCAAGCCCTTTCCGCGCCGCCGCACCACCGACCACGCACCGGCCAAGCCGGCGGCGTGAGCCTTCCACCCTCGTTCGAGACAGGTTCGCCATGCCGACACGCCATCCGATCCTTCTGGCCGCCCTCGCCGCGGCGCTGTGCGCCGCTTGCGCCAGCAAGCCCTCCACGAACGCCGCCGCGCGCGACTGCACCCGGCTCGACCAGGACATCGCGCTGGCCGAGCAAGGCCGCCGCGAGGCGCAGGAGAACGAAGACAAGGCCTGGGACATCCCGATCCCGCTGATCGGCGCCGGCCGCTACGCGTTCTCCAAGGCCAGCCTCGCCAAGGCCGACAAGCAGCTCGGCGACCTGCACGCCGAGTCGGCCCGGCTGGGCTGCACGGCGGCCGGCTCCAACACGACCACGACCACGTCGAGGAACCCATGATCACGCCGCTTCGCCCTTCCCTCCTCGCGCTGGCCCTGCTGCCGCTGCTGCCCGCCTGCGGCTCGCGCGACGAGCCCGCGCCCGAGCCGCTGCGCCCGGTGCGCAGCATCGTCGTCGGCGCGAGCGCGGGCTCGGTCGGCGCCACGTATGCCGGCACGATCGCCGCGCGCCACGAAAGCAAGCTCGGCTTCCAGGCCTCGGGCAAGCTGGTCGCGCGCCACGTCGAGCTGGGCAGCCGCGTCAAGCGCGGCCAGGTGCTGATGCGGCTGGACCCGGCGCAGGAGTCGCTGCACGTCGTCTCGGCCACCGCCGACGTCGATGCCGCCACCAGCCGCGTCGCGCAGCTGCGCGTGGACCTCGGCCGCACCGAGCAGCTGCTGGCGCGCAACTTCGCCTCGCAGGCCGAGCTGGACCAGCAGCGCCAGGCGCTGGCCGAGGCCGAGTCGCAGCTCAAGTCGGCCCGCGCGCGCCAGCAGATCAACCTCAACCAGCGCGGCTACACCGAGCTGGTGGCCGACCGCGACGGCGTCGTCACGGCGATCAACGCCGAGGCCGGCCAGGTGGTGTCGGCCGGGCAGCACGTGGTCACGGTGGCGGCCGACGGCGAGCGCGAGGTCGCGGTCAGCGTGCCCGAGTCGCGCGTCGACGAGCTGCGCCGCGCGAAGACGCTCGAGGTCTCGCTGTGGGCCGCGCCCGGCAAGCGCTTCGCGGGCACGCTGCGCGAACTCGCACCCGAGGCCGACCGGCTCACGCGCACCTATGCCGCGCGCATCGCCGTCAAGGACGCCGGCGACGCGCTGATGCTGGGCATGACGGCCTCCGTCTTCACGCCCAACGTGGCCGGCGCGAGCGCGATTCGCGTGCCGCTGTCGGCGGTCTACAGCCGCGACGGCCGCACGCTGGTCTGGCTGGTCGACGCCAAGACCTCGCAGGTGCGCACGCAGGCCGTCGAGCTCGGCGCCGCGCACAACGACGAGGTGCTGGTCGCCAAGGGTCTTTCCGGCGGCGAGACCGTGGTCACGGCCGGCGTGCACCGGCTGCACGAAGGCCAGCGCGTCGCGATCGCCAACGCGCCGCTCGCCGCCAAGGAAGCCCAGCGATGAACCGCCTCAACCTCTCCGCGTGGGCGCTGCAGCACACGCAGATGATCGCCTTCCTGCTGGTGCTCCTGAGCCTGGGCGGCGTGCTCGCCTACGGCCAGCTCGGCCAGAAGGAAGACCCCGAGTTCACCGTCAAGACCATGGTGGTGCAGGCCGCCTGGCCCGGCGCCTCCGCGCAGCAGATGGCCGAGCAGGTGACCGACAAGCTCGAGAAGAAGCTGCAGGAGATCGCCGAGGTCGACTACACCAGCAGCTTCTCCAAGCCCGGCGTCGCGCAGGTCAAGGTCAACCTGCGCGAGGCGACTTCGCCCGAGGCCGTGCCCCAGGTCTGGTACCAGGTGCGCAAGAAGCTCGGCGACATCCAGCACACGCTGCCGCAGGGCGTGAAGGGCCCCTTCTTCAACGACGAGTTCGGCGACACCTTCGGCAATCTCTACGCGATCACCGGCGACGGCTTCTCCGACGCCGAGCTGCGCGAGATCGCCGATGCCGCGCGCAGCGAGTTCCTGCGCGTGGCCGACGTCAACAAGGTCGACTTCGTCGGCGCGCAGGACGAGACGATCTACGTCGAGACCTCGAACGCCAAGCTCGCCTCGCTGGGCATCGATCCGCAGCTGATCGCCGTCACCCTGGCGCAGACCAACGCGGTCGGCGCGGCCGGCACGGTGCAGACCGCGAGCGAACAGGTGCGCCTGGCGGTGAGCGGCGCGTTCGACTCGGTGGAGAGCATCCGCGACATCGGCATCCGCGCCGGCGACCGCACGTTCCGCCTCGGCGACATCGCCGAGGTGAAGCGCGGCATCGCCGACCCGGCCACGCAGCGCATGCGCTTCAACGGCGACAACGCGATCGGCCTGGCGGTCAGCATGCGCAAGGGCGGCGACGTGATCCGCCTGGGCGAGCAGCTCTCGGCCACGGTGTCGCGCCTGCAGGCCGGCCTGCCGGTGGGCGTGGAGATCCACGCGGTGAGCGACCAGCCGCGCGTCGTGAAGGAGTCGGTGCACGAGTTCAAGAAGAGCCTGCTCGAGGCGGTGGTGATCGTCCTCGTGGTGAGCTTCTTCTCGCTGGGCGTGCGCAGCGGCCTGGTGGTCGCGCTGTGCATCCCGCTGGTGCTGGCGATGACCTTCCTGGTGATGTACTTCCTCGGCATCGAGCTGCAGCGCATCTCGCTGGGCGCGCTGATCATCTCGCTGGGCCTCCTGGTCGACGACGCGATCATCGCGGTCGAGATGATGGCGCTCAAGCTCGAGCAGGGCTGGGACAAGTTCCGCGCCGCGACCTACGCCTACACCGCGACCGCGTTCCCGATGCTGACGGGCACGCTGATCACCGCGGCCGGTTTCCTGCCGGTGGGCTTTGCGAAATCGGGCGCCGGCGAGTATGTGTTCTCGCTGTTCCAGGTGGTGGGCATCTCGCTGATCCTGTCGTGGATCGTCGCGGTGCTGTTCACGCCCTACATCGGCTTCAAGCTGCTCAAGGAGCACGCGGGCGGCCACGTCGACGAGGACGCGGTCTATGCCAAGGGCTTCTACGCGCGCTTTCGCACGCTGGTGGGCTGGTGCCTGGCGCGAAGGCGCTGGGTGATCGGGGCAACCCTGGCGGCGTTCGCGGGCTCGATGGCGCTGTTCGGCGCGGTGCCCAAGCAGTTCTTCCCGGCCAGCGACCGGCCCGAGCTGATGGTCGACCTGTGGCTGCCGCAGGCGGCGAGCTTCGAGGCCAGCCTGCGCGAGGTGCATGCGCTCGAGGCGCTGCTGAAGAACGACGAGGACGTGCTCGCCGTGACCAGCTACGTCGGCAACGGCAGCCCGCGCTTCTACCTGCCGCTCGACGTGCAGACGCCCAACCTCAACCTCGGCGAGCTGATGGTGATGACCAAGGGCGGCGAGGCGCGCGAGCGCGTGCTGGCCAGGATCCAGAACGCGCTGGACACCGGCTTTCCGCTCGTGCGCGGGCGCGTCAACCGGCTCGAAAACGGGCCGCCGGTGGGCTATCCGGTGCAGTTCCGCGTCTACGGCCCGGACGGTGCCAAGCTGCAGACCATCGCCGACCAGGTTGCCGCGGCGATGCGCGCCAACCCGCACGTGCGCGCCGTCAACCAGGACTGGGGCGAGCGACTCAAGCGCCTGCGCGTCGAGGTCGACCAGGACAAGGCGCGCCAGCTCGGCATCAGCTCGCGCGAGGTGCAGCAGGCGCTGCAGGCCGCGCTCTCCGGCACCAGCGTCACCGACTACCGCGAGGCCGACAAGAACATCGACGTCGTCGCGCGCCTGGTCGCGCACGAGCGCGGCGACCTCAACACGCTCAAGGACACCCGGCTGTACCTGCGCGACGGGCAGTTCGTGCCGCTGTCGCAGGTCGCGAGGTTGTCGATCGACACCGAAGAGAGCGTGATCTGGCGCCGCAACCGCGTGCCGACGCTGACGGTGCGCGCCGACGTGTCCGGCGCCGAGGGCCCCGACGTCACGCTGGCGCTCAAGCCGCAGATCGACGCGATCGGCGCGAAGCTGCCGATCGGCTACGGCATCGAGGTCGGCGGCGCGCTCGAGTCGAGCGGCAAGTCGCAGGCCTCGATCTTCGCGGTGATGCCGCTGATGCTGGTGGCCGTGCTGCTGCTCTTGATGCTGCAGCTGCAAGACATCAAGAAGATGGCGCTGGTGCTCCTGACCGCGCCGCTGGGGCTGATCGGCGTGGCGCTGATGCTGGCGGCGTTTCGCATCCCGTTCGGCTTCGTCGCGATGCTGGGCGTGATCGCGCTGGCCGGCATGATCATCCGCAACTCGGTGATCCTGGTGGTGCAGATCGACCACGAGGTGCAGGCCGGCGCGGCGCTGTGGGACGCGATCGTCGAGTCCACCGTGCGGCGCGTGCGCCCGATCGTGCTGACCGCGCTGGCCGCGATCCTCGCGATGGTGCCGCTCACGCGCTCGGTCTTCTGGGGCCCGATGGCCTGGTCGATCATGGGCGGGCTCCTCGTCGCCACGCTGCTGACCCTTCTCTTCCTGCCGGCGCTGTACGCCAGCTGCTACGGCGCCAAGCCGCCACGCGCCGCCTGAGGCGCGCGCATCCACGCACGGGAGCACTCCATGTTCCGATTCAAGCCGGTCGCACGGGCGGCCGCCGTGGCCTCGCTCGTCCTGATGAGCACGCACGGCCACGCGCTCGACCTGATGGGCTCGTACCTGAAAGCCCTGGACCACGATCCGACGATCCGCGCCGCGCACGAGGCGGCCGCCGCCGGCCGCGAGCAGGCGGTGCAAGGCGATGCGCTGCTCAAGCCGCGCATCTCGCTGAGCGCCGGCGTCACGCGCGTCGAGGACCGCTCCTCCCAACCCGAGCTGCCGCCGGCGCTCGCCGGCCTGGTGCGCAGCGACAGCGGCAACAACGTTGCGCAGGCCGGCGTGACGCTGGTGCAGCCGCTGTACGACGCGCAGCGCAGCGCCAACCGCGAGCAGCTGCACCAGCAAAGCGAGCTGTCCGAGATCAGCCACCGCCACGCGCAGCAGGAGCTGATGCAGCGCGTCAGCGAGGCCTACTTCGGCGTGCTGCTGGCGCAGGAGACGCTGCGCAGCGTTCAAGGCGAGCTGGCCGCGGTGACGATGCAGCGCGACCGCGCGCAGGCGCGCTTCGACGTCGGCCGCGGACGCATCACCGACCTCCAGGAAGCCCAGGCGCGCCTGGACAGCGTGCTCACGCGCGAGGTCTCGGCGCAAAGCACGCTGGCGACGCGCCAGGCGCAGTACGAGGAGCTGACCGGCGCGCCCGCGACCGGCCTGGCGCCCTTGCGCGAGGACTTTCGCCCCGCGCCGCCGCAGCCCGACAGCCTCGCGGCCTGGCAGCGCCGCGGCGAGGAGAACAACGCGCGCGTGCTGGCCAAGGAGCGCGAGCTCGCGATCGCGAGCGCCGAGATCGGGAAGCACAAGCTCAGCGGGCGGCCGACGCTCGACCTCGTCGCCGGCTACAGCGCGCGCCACCAGAGCGGCACGTCGTCGTCGCTCACGCCCGACAGCAACCGCCAGGCCACGGTGGGCGTGCAGATCAACATCCCGCTGTATGCCGGCGGCGCGATCCAGTCGCGCGAGCGCGAATCGATGAGCAAGCAGCGCCAGGCCGAGCAGGAGCTCGGCGCCGCGCGCCGCGACGCGCGGCTCGCCGCCAACGACGCCTACCTCGCGGTCAAGACCGGCGTTTCGCGCATCGCCTCGCTGGAGCAGTCGCTGCGCTCGGCGCGCACCGCGCTCGAAGCCACGACGCTCGGACGCGACGTCGGCAGCCGCACCGAGCTCGACGTGCTCGACGCGCAGCAGCGCGTCTTTGCCGCCGAGCGCGACCTCGCGCAAGCGCGCAACGACCACCTGCTCGGCCGCGTGCGGCTCGCGCTGGCCGCCGGCGAGCTGCAGGAGGGCGACCTGCAGGCGCTCAACGCCTACCTCGCCCGCTGAGTCTCCACCCCATCCGAACCGCCATGGACATCGACGTCTTTCCTCCACAAGAGCTCGACACCGTGCTGCGCGTGCTGCGCACCGCGCTCGAGCCGGAAGCACCGCTCGACGCGCGCGAGCGCGCCTTCCTCGACACCTATGCGCTGATCACCGCTCACCCGCTGCCGCCCGGCGACCCGGCACCGATCGACGCGCGCGAGGTGCGCATCGGCAACGCCCACGCGCGCAAGCGGCTGGTGCAGCTTGCCGCGGTGGCCGCGCTGCTGAGCTGCCCCTTGAAGCCCGGCTCGGTGGCCTTCGTGCGCGAGCTCTCGCGCGCGATCGGCACGCGCGACGGCGTGGTCGACGTGCTGGCTGCGCTGCTGCAGGGCCGCACCGGCCGCGTGCGCTTTCTCGCGATGCGCCGCGGAATGCGCGCGATGCTCAAGGAGGCCTGGTTCAGCGAAGGCCTGCGCGGCGTGCTGCGCTACGTGGCCGCGCTGGCGCTGAAGGCGCCGGTCAACCGCGACCAGCATCAGCGCTTTCGCCGCCTGGGCCTGCTGCCCGAAGGCACGCTGGGCCGCGCCTACTGGACGCTGATGACCGAGCAGGGCTTCGGCTTTCCCGGCGAGCCGGGCGGCATCCCAGCCACCCTGGTCTACCACGACCTCGGCCACGTGCTCGCCGGACACGCGGCCACGCCGCTCGGCGAGATCCAGCAAGGCAGCTTCCAGGCCGGCAACCGGCGCGAGGACGGCTTCTTCTTCCTGCAGTTCGTGCTGCTGCAGTTCCACCATGGCATCCGCATCACGCCGGCGACGCCCGGCGTGACCGGCCAGTTCGATCCGCGCCGCGTGCTGTGGGCGATCCACCGCGGCGCGAAATGCCCGATCGACATGACGCACGGCTGGGACTTCTGGCCGCTGATGAACCTGAGCCTCGACGAGGCGCGCGCGCAGTGCGGGCTGCTGCCGCCGCTGCCGCCTTTCCAACAGCCCCGAGCGGCCGACCTCATGGCCGCATGACCGCCCCCACCCGTGCAAGGAGACCGACGATGACCACCCTGATCCCCGTTCGCACCGCGGCCCTCGTGGCCGCGCTGATCGCCGCCGGCTGCGCGAGCAGCGGCCCGCACACGCGCATCGACCTCGACCCGGCGGCCGACCTGCGCAGCTACAAGAGCTTCGCGTTCTACGAGCCCGCGCCCGGCCGCGGCGCGCGCTATGCCACGCTGACAACGCAGCGCCTGCGCGAGTCGACACGCGCCCAGCTCGAGAAGCAGGGCTACGTGCAGGTGGCGCCGCCGCAGCAGCCCGACCTGCGCGTCAACGTGGCGCTGCAGGTCGACCAGAAGCAGGAGCTGCGTTCGTCGCCCTCGGGCGCGGCGGGCCCGCACGGCTGGCGCGCGTGGTCGGGCGCGAGCCAGCTCGAGACGCAGAACTACCGCGACGGCACGTTGGTCGTCGATCTCGTCGACGCACGGCGCAATGCGCTGGTCTGGCGCGGCGTCGCCGAGGGGCGCGTGGATGCCAAGGCGATGCAGGAGCCCGGCGCGGCGATCGAGGCCGCGGTGGCCGAGCTCTTCGAAGGCTTTCCAAACGGCCGGCAGCAGGGGAAGTGAGATGAGACTGCAACGCTTCTTCGCCGCCGCGCTGCTCGCGCTCGGCCTCACCGCCGCGCAGGCCGCGGCGCCATCTGCATCGCCGGCCGCGCCGACGCTGTCGCAGGTGTTCAAGCGCGTCGGCCCGGCGGTCGTCGTGGTGCGCACGCGCGAGCACGTGGCGGTGCGCGGCCCCGGCGGCGAGCGCAGCACCAGCGCCGGCGGCATCGGCTCGGGCGTGCTGGTCAGCACCGACGGCAAGGTGGTCACCGCCGCCCACGTGGTGCAGATCGCCGACGACGTCGAGGTCGAGTTCCCCGGCGGCGTGGTCGTGCCCGCGCGCGTGATCGCCTCGGACCAGCCGGCCGATGTGGCGCTGCTGCAGCTGCAACAGGTGCCCAAGGGCGTGACGCCGGCGAAGCTGGGCGACTCCGACCGCGCCGAGGTCGGCGATCCGGTCTTCATCGTCGGCGCGCCGCTGGGCATCACGCACACGCTGACCGTGGGCCACGTGAGCGCGCGCCGCCAGCCCAACGCGACCTACGGCGGCCTGGTCACGGCCGAGCTGTTCCAGACCGACGCCGCGATCAACCAGGGCAATTCGGGCGGGCCGCGTGAGCCACATCGTCTCGCTGTCCGGCGGCTCGGACGGCCTGGGCTTCGTGGTCACCTCGAACATGGCCAAGCGATTGCTGTTCGACGAGCCCACGGTCTGGAGCGGCCTCGAGGGCTACCTGCTCGCCGGCGAACTGGCGCGCGCGCTCAACGTGCCGGCGCCCGGCACCGGCTTGCTCGTGCAGCGCGTCGCGCACGGCTCGCCGGCCGAGATGCTGGGCGTGCGCGGCGGCAGCGTGCCGGTCAACGTGGGCGAGGAGCAGCTCACGCTGGGGGGCGACATCATCCTCGCGGTGGAAGGCATCGCGCTGGGCGAACCCGAGGCCTACGAGCGCATCCGAAGGCGGCTGATGGACGTGCGCGCGGCCGGGCAGTCGCTGCGCATGCAGGTGCTGCGTGCAGGGCGCGTGGTCGAGCTGAGCGGCCAGGTGAGGCGTTGATTGGGGCTGTTGGTGCAGCTCGCGTTCATGACAGGCGTGGCGGGCAAAGGCGCGCCTGTTCGCAGCGGAACCCCGCACCAGCCTCTTCGCAAAAGAACAGCGTGGCCTTTGCGGCAGGCGGTCCCGCTTGGGCTCCTCACGCAGCCGCGCTACCGCGCCCCACCGAGCCCAGCTTGCGCCGGATCGTCTCGGCCGCCACCTGCAGGCGTCCGGCGAGCCGTGCCGTGTCTTCGCGGTCGATGCGCGCAGCGCGGCCCACCAAGGCCAGCGCCGCGACCACTTCCTCGTCGGCGCCCGGCACCGGCACCGCGATCGCGCCGATGCCCTTTTCCAGCTCGCCGCTGGAGCGGTACCAGCCCTGCTTTCGCACCTGCGTGAGGTAGGCGCGGAACTCGGTCCAGTCGCGGCCCATGCCGCTGGCGGCGATCTCGTCGGCGCGGGCCGCGTGCAACTTGACGAGCGGCGCACGCGCCATGGCGGCGAGCAGCACCTTGGGCGCGCCCGACCGGAACAGCGGGCGCGGGCGCCCGCGGCCGTAGGCCAGCGCGAGCGTCTTCTCGACCGTGACGCGGTGCACGTCGATCACCTTGGGCACCGCGGCCGGTCCCGCGAACATGACGCTGAGCACGACGTCGTAGCCGGTGTCGGCGGCGAGCCTTTCCATCACCGGCACGGCGGCCAGCAGCAGCGGGTCGCCCTGGCGAAGCTGGTAGTCGAGCTCGATGATCCGCGCGCCCAAGGCGTAGCGGCCGGCCGAGACCTTCTGCAACAGGCCCGCGTCGACCAGCTCCTTGACGTAGCGGTAGCCGGTGGGGCGCGCGTAGCCGAGCGCGTCATTGATCTCGTCGGGCTGCCACACGGGCCGCTCGCGGGTGAAGAGGTCGAGGATCGCAAGGACGCGCGACGGGCTGGTCATGGGGCGTGGGGTCGTTCAGGCCAGGCCCATGAGGCGGGCCATCTCGGCGCGCCATTCTGTCCGAGGCCGAAAGCCCGGCAGGCTGCGCGCATGCGCCTCGAAGCGCGCCATCAGCTCGGCCTCGTCGCCGGCGAGATCCACCGGCAGGCGCATCGGCTGCGAGACGTACCACGGCAGGTCGAAGTACAGCTCGAGGCGGTTGCCCTCGGGGTCGCGCACGTAGATCGACA
Organism: Caldimonas sp. KR1-144; assembly: GCF_049446155.1. Lineage (NCBI taxonomy): Bacteria > Pseudomonadati > Pseudomonadota > Betaproteobacteria > Burkholderiales > Sphaerotilaceae > Caldimonas > Caldimonas sp. KR1-144. The sequence goes on along the minus strand of NZ_JBMSEE010000006.1, from coordinate 166,309 downwards.
CCGCGTTGCCGTGCGTGACCGGCGTGATCTCGCTGCAGTCCTCTTCGAGCAGGCGCGCGTGCATCGCGCGCAGCGTCGCGAGGCTGTCGGCCGCGAGCGAGATCTGGTTGATCGGGTTGAACGCGAGCGACGCGGGCCGGCCGCTGACGAGCACGATCTGATGGTGCTCGTCGGGGTCGCGGCTCAGGAACACGAGGTCGACGGGCCCCGACGCGCCGGCGAGCTGGCCACGGTCGGTGACGGTGAACTCGAGCACGCCGGCATAGAAGCGCTCCATGCGGGCGATGTCGCTGACGAACATGCCGAAGTGGCTGAAGCGAAAGCCGCGGCGGGACGATGGACTCATGGTTTCCCCTCGAAGGGTTCGGGTTGACATTCGGCGTGTCATGTCATTGAATCTCAAATATTGAGATTTATCAATTCGCGCTTTCCAGCGCTCCCTTCCCGCTTGCGCAGACCCCGAGATGAAACTCATCAGCTATGAACACGCCGGCCGCCGGCGCTTCGGCGCCGTCGTCGACGGCCGCATCGTCGACCTGCAGGCCGCGCTCGGCGAGCGCTTTGCCGACCTGAAGTCGCTGCTCGCTGCCAACGCGCTGCCCGAGGCCGCTGCGGCACTCGTCGGGCGCAGTGGCGAGCTCGCGCTGTCCGACGTGACGCTGCTTCCGGTGATCCCCAACCCCGGCAAGATCTGGTGCTGCGGCCTGAACTACGGCGAGCACGTACGCGAGACGAATCGCGAGGTCACCGAGCAGCCCACGTTCTTCCTGCGCGTGGCCGATTCGCAGGTCGGCCACGGCCAGGCCATCGTGCGCCCGAAGGAGTCGACCCAGCTCGACTACGAGGCCGAGATCGCGGTCGTGATCGGCAAGCCGGGCCGGCGCATCGGCGAAGACGAGGCCTGGAACCACATCGCCGGTTACGCCTGCTACAACGACGGCAGCGTGCGCGACTGGCAGCGCCACACCTCGCAGTGGGTGCCGGGCAAGAACTTCTGGCGCACCGGCGGCTTCGGGCCGTGGCTGGTCACCGCCGACGAGATCGCGCCGCAGGCCGTGATGACGCTCGTCACGCGGCTCAACGGCCAGGAGATGCAGCGCGCGACCACCGAGCAGATGCTCCACGGCATCGCGCGCCAGATCGCCTACGTGTCCACGATCGCGCCGCTCGAGGCCGGCGACGTCATCGTCACCGGCACGCCGGGTGGCGTGGGCGCGCGCCGCACGCCGCCGGTGTGGATGAAGCCGGGCGACGTGGTCGAGATCGAGGTCGACCGCATCGGCGTGCTGCGCAACACGATCGCCGACGAGACCGCCTGAACGGATCGCCCACAGATCGCCACCGAGGCGACGAGGAGACAAGCATGAACGAGAACCACGGCATCGTCGGCGAGCAGGACGTCGCCGACTTCGAGCGCGACGGCGTCGTGTGCCTGCGCGGCGTGCTAGACGCCGAATGGTGCGAGTCACTGCGCGACGCCGCGCTCGCGGCGATGGCCTCCGGCCAGGGCCGCACGCGCGAGGCCAAGCTCAAGCCCGGCGAGGGCCGCTTCTATTCGAGCGTCTACCTCTCGGACGCCGACGCCCGCTTCGCGCGGGCCCGCGACGCCTCGGCCCTGCCGCAGATCGCCGCGCGGCTGATGCGCGCCGAGCGCGTGCGCTTCTTCTACGACCAGCTCTTCATCAAGGCGCCCGGCACGGTCGCGCCGACGCCGTGGCACAACGACCTGCCGTTCTGGCCCTTCCTCGGCAACGACCTGGTCTCGATCTGGGTCGCGCTGTCGCCGGTGAACGCGGCCACCAGCGGCGTGCAGTACGTTGCCGGCTCGCACCGCTGGAACAAGATGTTCCGCGCCATCACGCCCGACTACGACCCGCGCTTCATGGACGAGTCGATGGAGGTCTGCCCCGACTACGGCGCCGGCGAGGGCGATCCGTCGGCGCGCGTGCTGAGCTGGGACATGCAGCCCGGCGACGTCCTGTGCCACCACCCGCTCACCGTGCACGGCGCGGCCGGCAACGCCTCGGCCACGACCACGCGCATCGGCTGGTCGATCCGCTACCTCGGCGCCGACGTGCGCTGGGATCCGCGCCCTCACACGATGACGCTGCGCCGCGACCCGCAGGTCGCGCCCGGCGCCTATCCGGCCGACGACGAGGCGCTGCCCGTCGTGTGGGAGCGCGGCCGCGGGCTGCTCGCTGAGCAGGCCGCCTGAGCCTGCACCCGTTCTTGCCGACACGCCCGCGGGCCCTGCACCCGCACGCCACCAGGAGAACACCATGAGCCATGGCATCACCCGCCGCCGCGCCGTCGCGGCTGTCGTCGCCGCCTGCGCCGTGCCGGCGCGCGCGGCGGCACCGGTCAAGCTCAAGCTCGCGAGCTTCGAGCCGCCGATGGCCAACATCACGGCCAACGTGCTCACGCCCTTGGCGCGCGAGGCCGCGCAGGGCTCGGGGGGCACGCTGCAGATCGACGTGTTCGCCGGCGGCACGCTGGGGCGCAACCCCAGCCAGCAGCTCAAGCTCGTGACCGACGGCGTGGCCGATCTCGCGTGGGTCGTGCTGCCCTACACGCCGGGCCGCTTCGACGACACCGAGGTCGTCGGCCTGCCCTTCGTGACCGCCAACGCCACCGAGGCCAGCGTCGCGCTGCAGCGGCTCTACGCAGCGGGCAGCCTGGTCGGCTTCGACGGCCTGAAGATGCTCGCGCTCGCGGCCACGCCGCCGGTGGCGATCCATGCCAACCAGCCGGTGCGTGCGCCCGCGGACCTGAAAGGCAAGCGCGTGCGCGTGTCGGGCGACCACCTCACGCGCGTGGTCGAGGCCCTGGGCGGCGCGCCGGTCCAGCTGGGCGGCGGCCAGATCGCCGAGGCCATGTCGCGCGGCGTGGTCGACATGACGCTCAACAACTGGGGCTTCGTCGGCGACTTCAAGGTCAACGAGGTCAGCTCGCAGCACCTGGACCTCGCGCTCGGCGCGGTGGCGGTGGGCGTGGCGATGCGCCAGGACCGCTACGACGCGCTGCCGCCCGCGGCGCGCACGGCGATCGACAAGCTCGGCGGCGAGGCGCTCGCGCGCCGGCTCGGCGAGGCCTTCGACCGCCAGGAGGCCGAGGTGCGCGAGCGCGTCGCGAAGTCGGGCCGCAACCGCGTGGCCCAGCCCAGCGCTGCCGAGCTGGCCGACTGGAAGCGCCAGATCGAACCGCTCAACGAGGCGTGGCGTCGTGCCAAGCCGCGCAACGAGCGCACCTATGCGGCCTTCGCCGAGCAGCTCGCGCGCCTGCGCTCGGCCTGACATGGACCTCGCCGCCACCACGCGCCGCTGCGCGCAGCAGCTGGCCGGCGCCGCCGCGTTCGGCCTGCTCGCGCTGGCCGGGGCGACGGTGCTCGACGTGCTGCTGCGCTACGCCTTCGCGGCGCCGATCCGCGGCTTCATCGACGTGCTGGGCCTGGCCGGCGCGGTGCTGCTCGCGGCCTGCATGCCGCACGTGGTGGCCAGCCGCGGCAACATCGCGATCGACCTGCTTGGCAAGCGGCTGCCCGCCGCGGCGCAGCGCGCGCTCGACCGACTGGCGGCGCTGGCGACCACCGCCTTTTTCGCCGCGATGGCCTGGCAGATGCTCGGCTTCGCGCTCGAGGCGCGCGGCACCGGCGAGACCACCGCGGTGCTGCGCTGGCCGGTGTGGCCGTGGTGGCTCGCGGTGGCGGCATGCATCGCGCTCGCGGCGCTGGCGGGCCTGGCGACCGCGAGCCGCGCGCCGGCTGCCGCGAACGAGGTCGACGCATGAACGCGCCGGTGCTGCTCACGCTGGCCGGGCTGGCCGGCTGCTTTGCGCTGATCGCGCTGCAGGTGCCAGTGGGCGTGGCGATGGGCATCGCCGGCGTGGCCGGCTTCGCCGCGCTGTCGGGCCTCGCGCCGGCGCTCGCGACCATCGCTTCCGAAGCGGCGAACCAGCTCGCCTCGCTGGACCTCGCGACGATCCCGCTGTTCGTGCTGATGGGCGCGTTCGCCGGCATGGCCGGCCTGTCGGAGGACCTCTACCGTCTCGCCTACGCGCTGGTCGGCCACCGCCGCGGTGGCCTGGCGATGGCCACCATCGGCGGCTGCGCGGGCTTCGGCGCGGTGTGCGGCAGCTCGGTCGCCACCGCGGCCACCTTCGGCCGCGCTTCGCTGCCGTCGATGCTCTCGCGCGGCTATGCGCCGGGTTTCGCGGCCGGCACCGTGGCCTCGGGCGGCACGCTGGGCATCCTGATTCCGCCGTCGTCGATCATGGTGATCTACGCGGTGCTGTCGCAGGAGCTGATCATCAGCCTCTACGTGGCAGCGCTGGTGCCCGCGGCGATCGCGGTGGCGCTGCACATCACCGCGATCGCATTGCACACGCGGCGCCACCCGTCGCTGGCGCCCGTGGGCCCGCGCGCCACGGCGGTCGAGCGCTGGCAGGCCGTGCGGCGCAGCGCGCCGGTGCTCACGCTGGCCGCCACCGTGATCGGCGGCATGGCCGGCGGCGTGTTCACCGCGACCGAGAGCGCGGCCGTCGGCGCGGTGATGGCCTTCGGCTTCGCGCTGCTGCGCAGGAGCGTGACGCGCGCGGCGCTCTCGCAGGCGCTGGGCGGCACCGCATCGACCGCCGCGATGATCTACGTGCTCATCATCGGCGCGTCCCTCTTCGGCACCTTCACGGCCGTGACGCAGGCGCCGCAGGCGCTGGTGGAGGCGGTGCAGGCCTCGGGCGTGCCGGTGTGGGCCGCGATGCTCGCGCTGATGGCGCTGTACCTGGTGGCCGGCGCGGTGTTCGACGAGGTGGCCGCGATGGTCGTGACCCTGCCCTTCGTGCTGCCGCTGATCAGGAGCTGGGGCTTCGATCCGGTGTGGTGGGGCGTGATCAACGTGGTGGTGATCGAGCTCGGCATGCTGATCCCGCCGCTGGGCATGAACGTGTTCGTCGTCAAGGGCGTCGCGCCGCAGATCCCGCTGGCCGACATCTACCGCGGCGTCGCGCCCTATGTCGCCTCGAACCTCGTTCGCCTGGGGCTGCTGCTGACGTTCCCGGCGCTGTCGCTGTGGCTGCCCACCCTCCTCAAGTCCTGACCGTCCCATGAGCGAAGACCTCTACGACGTGGCCGTCGTCGGCCTCGGCCCGGCCGGCGCCACGCTCGCCAACCTGCTCGCGCTGCGCGGCCTCTCGGTGCTGGTGATCGAGCGCGAGGCCGACATCTACCGCCTGCCGCGCGCGATCCACTTCGACGGCGAGTGCATGCGCGTGTTCCAGTCGATCGGCATCGCCGAGGCCTTGCTGCCGCGGCTGTTCGTCTCGCCGGGCATGAAGTTCGTCGACGCGGCCGGGCGCGTGCTGATCGACTACACCCGCTCGCAGCTGCCGGGGCCGCACGCGTGGCATCCGAGCTACCGCTTCCACCAGCCCGAGCTCGAGACGGCGCTGCGCGCGCGCCTGGCCGGGCACCAGCGCGTGAGCGTGAAGCTGCGCCACGAGGTCTACGCGGTCGACGAGCACGACGACCACGTCGAGCTGCGCCTCGAGGACATGCGCTGCGGCCGGCTGCTGCGCGCGAAGGCGCGCTACGCGGTGGGTTGCGACGGCGCGCGCTCGCTGCTGCGCCGGCTGATGGACAGCCAGCTCGACGACCTGCAGGCGCACGAGCGCTGGCTGGTGCTCGACGTGCTGCTCAAGCGCGAGCGCCCCGACCTCGGCGACCACAGCATCCAGTACTGCGACCCGCGCCGCCCGGCCACCTACGTGCGCGGCGCGGGGGAGCGCAGGCGCTTCGAGCTGATGCTGATGCCGGGCGACGATGCCGCGGCGATCACGCGGCCCGAGGCCGTGTGGCCGCTGCTCGAGCGCTGGCTCACGCCCGCGGACGCCGAGCTGGAGCGCCCCGCCGTCTACACCTTCCATTCGGTCGTGGCGCGCGGCTGGCGGCGCGGCCGCCTGCTGATCGCCGGCGACGCCGCGCACCAGACGCCGCCCTTCATGGGCCAGGGCATGTGCGCCGGCATCCGCGACGCCGCCAACCTGGCATGGAAGCTGGCCGACGTGATCGGCGGCCACGCGCCGGATTCACTGCTCGACAGCTACGAGTCCGAACGCGCGCCGCACGCGCGCGAGTTCATCGAGACCGCGGTCCGCCTGGGCGGCATCATCCAGGCGACCGATCCCGTCGTGGTGCGCGAGCGCGACGCGCAGATGGCCTCGAACCCGCAGGTCTTCACGACACCGCAGCCGGCACTGGGCCCCGGCGCGCACGACGGCGGCGTCTTCGGCGGGCGCATCGCGGCGCAGCCGGTGCTCGCCGACGGCAGGCGCGCCGACGACCGCATCGGCCCGCGCTTCGCGCTGATCGCCGCGCCCTCGCTCGCCGCGCAGGCATTGGACAGCGAGCGCCTCGCCGTGCTGCCGGCCGCCGAGCCGGCGCTGCGCGAGTGGCTGGCCGCGCTGGGCACCGAGGCCGCGCTGCTGCGGCCCGACCGCTATGTCGCCGGCGTGGCCGACAGCGCCGAAGCGCTCGACGCGCTGCTGGCGCGACATCGCCTGCAGGAGGCGGCATGGGCATGAGCCGCCGGGCCGCGCCCAAGGCGAACTCCGGCATGCGCAGCACGGAGGGTGCCCAATGAGCGCCACCATCACCGACAACTGGTTCGCCCGCATGCGCCGCGGCGAGGTCCCGCGCGCCGCGGTGGCCGAGCTGCTCGGCGAGACGATCACGCAGGTCGACCTCGAGCAAGGCCTGCTCGAAGCGCGCTACATCGCGGCGCCGAGCTTCCTCAACCCGGCCGGCGGCGTGCAAGGCGGCATGCTCGGCGCGATGCTCGACGCGCTGACCGCCGGGCTCGTCGACGCGACGGTGGCGGAAGGCGAAGCGGTCGCGACGCTCAGCCTCAACCTCGCCTTCCTGCGCCCGGCCGCGGCCGGCGCGATCGACGGCCGCGCGCAGCTCGTGCGGCGCGGGCGCGAGGTCTGCCATGTGAGCGCCGAACTGCTGCAGGCCGGGCGGCCGGTGGCGAGCGCCACCGCCGTCTGCAAGATCGTCTCGGCGTGATCCGAACCCCCACGCTCACTTCGTTCGCCAGCCCCGAGGGGGCCCAGTCGCCTTCCACCTCCTCGTTGCCACCCTCGCTCATGAACCGCATCAGCATCAAAGCCCGCCTGCTCCTGCTCGTCGCCCTGCTGCTGGCCATGCTGGTCGCGTCGTTCGCGCTCGGGCTCTTGCGGCTGCGCGGCGCCAACGCCGTGCTCGAGACGGTCTACAACGACCGCGTCGTCCCGTTGCGGCAGCTCAAGACCGTGGGCGACGGCTACAGCGTGGCCATCGTCGACACGGCGCACAAGGTGCGCGACGGTGCGATGACGCCCGACGAAGGCTCGGCGGCCGTGCTGGCCGCGCGCGAACGCGTCGCACGCGAGTGGCAGGCCTACAAGGCAACGTTCCTGATCGACGCCGAGAAGCAGCTCGTGGCGCGCGCCGAGCCGCTGATGCGCCGCGCCGACGAAGCCGGCGCGCGGCTGCTGGAGTTGCTGGCGGCGCGCGATGTCGACGGCATCCGCGTGTTCGCGGCGACGCAGTTGTACCCGGCCGTCGATCCGGTCTCGGAGGTGGTCAACCAGCTGTCCGCCGTCCAGCTCGAAGTGGTGGCGCAGGAGTTCGCGCAGGCGCAGGAGACGTACCGGGGGGCGTTGCAGCGCGCGATCGCCGCCGCGGCCGTGGTCATCGCCAGCGCAGCTTGGCTGGCGTGGGCGCTGGTGCGCTCCATCACCGTTCCGCTGGCGCGCGCCGTGCAGGTCGCCCAGACCGTGGCCGACGGAGACCTGACCTCGCACATCGAGGTCCGGGGGCGCGACGAGACGAGCCGGCTGCTGGCCGCGCTCAAGCGCATGAACGACCAGCTGAGCGCGATCGTCGCGCAGGTTCGCGTCGGCAGCGACTCCATCGCCACCGGCTCGTCGCAGATCGCGGCCGGCAATGTCGACCTGAGCCAGCGCACCGAGGAGCAGGCCTGCAACCTTCAGCAGACGGCCGCGTCGATGGAGGAGCTGACCGCGACCGTCAAGAGCAACGCCGCCACCGCGCACGAGGCGGTCCGCCTGGCATCGAGCGCCTGCGAAGCAGCCGGTCGCGGCCGCGCTGTCGTCGACGGCGTCGTCTCGACGATGGACGACATCAGCACGTCGTCGCGCAGGATCGCCGACATCGTCGGCGTCATCGACCGGCTGGCCTTCCAGACCGGCATCCTCGCGCTCAATGCCGGCGCCGAGGCCGCGCGCGCCGGCGAGCACGGCCGCGGCTTCTCGGTGGTGGCCGGCGAGGTGCGCGCGCTGGCGCAGCAAAGCGCGCTGGCGGCCAAGGAGATCAAGGACCTGATCGGCGAAAGCGTGGCCCGGGTCGATGCCGGTAGCGCGCTGGTCGGCGACGCCGGCCGGGCCATGGGCGACATCGTCGCGCAGGTCAGGCGCGTGAGCGACCTCATCGCCACGATCAGCACCGCCAGCGCCGAGCAGAGCGCGGGCATCGGCCAGATCGGCGAGGCGGTCGCCCAGCTCGATCAGGTCACGCAGCGCAATGCGGCGCTGGTCGAAGAGAGCGCCGCCGCGGCGCAGAGCCTCACGCACCAGGCGGCCCGGCTCGCGCAGGCCGTCGCGCAGTTCAGGCTGGCGTTCTCGCCCGCCGCGTGAGCACGCCCGTCGCTGGCTCGAAACGTGCTGGCGAGACCCTCGCGCGGCGATCCGTTGTCGCGAGGGCCCCATGCGCATCCTGCTGGTCTCCGATCTCCACTACACGCTGCCCCAGCTCGACTGGCTGGTGCACGCCGCGCCGCGCTACGACCTCGTGGTGATGGCCGGCGACCATCTCGACATCGGCTCCGCGGTGCCGCTGCACGCGCAGTCGCTCGTGCTGCTGCGCTACCTGTCGATGATTCACCAGGCGGGCACGCTGGTCGCGAGCTCCGGCAACCACGACCTCACCGGCCCCGACGCGCAAGGCGAGCAAGCCGCGCTGTGGCTGGCCGAGGCGCGCCGCGCCGGCGTGCCGAGCGATGGCGACGCGTTGCGCGTGGGCCAGGACACGCTGGTCAGCGTGTGCCCCTGGTGGGACGGACCGCTGGGCCGCGCCGCGCTGGAAGCGCAGCTCGCGCGCGATGCGCAGCAGCGCCCGGCGCGCTGGCTGTGGGTCTACCACTGGCCGCCGCTGGGCTCGCCGACCTGCTGGAACGGCCGGCGCGAGTACGGCGACGCGGACCTCGGCGGCTGGATCGCGCGCTTCAAACCCGACATGGTGTTCACCGGCCACGTGCACGAATCGCCGTTCAGGCCGGCCGGCGCGTGGGCCGACCGCATCGGCGAGACCTGGGTCTTCAATCCCGGCCGGCAGATCGGCGGCGTGCCCTGCTTCGTCGAGATCGACCTCGCGCAAGGCTCGGCGACATGGCGCTCGCTGATGGGCGAGGAAAGCCTCTCGCTCGCCGCGGCCGCGGCACCGGCGCGCAGCGTGTTCTGATCGGCGCTCGCAAGGTGACGCCGGGCCGGGCGCCGCCCGGGCGCTCAGTAGTCGGGCTCGGGATCGCGGCGCGATCCGGGCCGCGCCGCCGGCACGTGCCGCTGCGCCAGTTCGTCGAGCACGTCGGACACCATCGCCATGCCGGGCGCGTGGCCATACTGGTGCTTCAGGTCGGCCAGGTAGCTGGTCACCACGTTGAGCCGCTCGGCCAGGCCGACCGCGACATGGCGCGCGATCTGCGGGTCACCGGCCAGCAGCGCGCGGCCGTCGGCCGCGTGGCGCAGCACGCAGGGCTCGCTGGCGATCACGGTGGCGCCGTAGGCGCTGTCGAGCAGCAGCGACATCTCGCCGATCAGCGCACCGGGATGGGTGACGGTGTTCACCGGCACGCCGCCCTTGAACACGCGCAGTGCACCGCGAACGAGCACCCAAAGCCCATCGCCGCGCTCGCCCTCGCGCACGAGCGTCTCGCCGGGCGCGAGGGCGACCTCGGGCAGGTGGGCGCAAAGGCTCAGCATGTCGGCCATGGCCGGGTCCAAGCAAGGACGGCGCCATGCCGCCGCGGCGCGCCGTGGCCGCCTCAGGCCCTTCGGCGCTGCGGTTCGCGCAGGTGCAGGAACCTGGTGTAGAGGTCGCGCGGCGGTGCGACGTCGATCGCCTTGAGCATCTGGCCGACGTTGCCGCGGTGGTAGCCGCCGTGCGTGATCACGTGCAGCAAGATCTCCTCGCGACTCATCCGCCCGGCGTCGCCGTCGGTGAACTGGAACGCCAGCACCTCGGCCAGCGCCGGCTCGCCGAGCCGCGCCAGGTAGCCAACGTACCACGCGTCGGTGGCTTGCACGTCGGCGCTCAGCTGGCCGAGCGAAGGCGTTTCCTTGGTGTTGGTGGCGTCGAACGGCCGCGGCTCGCCGCTCAGGTGCGCGCGGAAGATGCGATCGACGACGTAGATGTGGTTGAGCGTGCGCACGCAGGCGTGCAACTGCTCGGCCCGCTCGGGCGGCAGCTGCGCCAGCCGCGCGAACAGCTCTTCGTTGGCCCAGGCCTTGTAGGCGAACAGCGACTGCAATGTGGAGAGGGACATGGCTCGTTCCTTCGAGAAGGGCGAGACGAGATCATGCCCTCGGACGCGCCGATGCACTCGCCGGCTTGACGCCGCGGACCTCACCCCTGCGGCGTCGGACCGAGCCGCAGGCGCACGTAGCGCCCGACGAGCACGGCGGCCGGATACATGACCTCTTCCTCGATGCGCGCGTGCGCCATGAGCCGGCGCCCGAACTCGACGATCTCCTCCCTGCCGGCCCGCGTGGCGGCCTCATGCAGCCGCTGGAGCGCGCCGACGATGGCTTGGTGCTCCTGCAACATGGCAGGCAAGTCGGCCTCGAGACGGTCGGTCAACGTCAGAACCTCGGCCATGGCCGCGCTCACCTCGCCGCGCGCCAGCGACGCCAGCAGCCCCAGCGGGGGCAGCGCAATCTGGTCTTCCTTGACGAAGTGCGGGTGCATCAGCCGCGCCAGCGCACTCGCCGCCTCGCCGACCTCGCCGCCGGCCTGCGTGGCGCGGCGCAGTTCCTCGTGCAGTGACTCGTGCTCCCGCTGCAAGGAGGTGGGAATGACAAAGCCCATGGCGTGATCCTCAGTGGTGATGACCGGGCGCCGTCGCCGGCGCCTCGGGGGCGAGCGTCTCGGCCGCGCCGTACAGACGCTCGGCGTAGTGCACGAACTCGACGTAGGCACTCGAGTGGGCACGGCCGGCTTCCACATCGTTGGGTTCGTACCTCTTCGTCGCCATGACCTGCGCGAAATGCTCGCGCAGCCCCCTCTCGGCCCGCTCGGAGATGGTCGTCGCGAGCCCTTGAAGCCTGCCGGCCTCGATGGCCTTGTCGGCCGCTGCCACCGGCGGCTCGACCGCGCCGGCAGGCTTGAGGCCCGTGTACGGCGCGCCCTCGCCGGCGCGGTGGATCCTGACCAGCACAGCCAAGGCGCGAACGGCGGTCCTCATGATGCGTCTCCTTCCTTCGTGGGTCGAACGCACAGAGCACGCTGCATCTTGGAGCGCGGCGGTCGGCCCGACTTGATTCATCGCAAGGGAGCGCCCCACCAGGTACCGCGCGTGGCGCGCGGTGGGCGGCCTCGACAAGCCTCATCGATCAGCGCCACCCCCGACCAGCGACAACGCCTCCACCCTCTCGCCCATCACCCCTCGCATCGTCTCCACAAACCGGCGCAACTTCGCCGGATAGAACCGCGCATGCGGATACACCAGGTACACCGGCAGGGGCGCCGGCTGCCAGTCGGGCACCAGGTGCAGCAGCCGCCCCTGCGCCAGGTCTTCCCTCACCAGCCAAGTCGAGATGAGGCACGCGCCCTGCCCCATCGTGGCCGCGCTGCGCAACGCGTAGAGGCTGTCGGTGCTCATGCGCGGGCGGATCGCCACGCGGTGGGATTCGCCGCCTTTCGCATGCGTCAGCAGCACCTCGGTGCGGTAGAAGGTTCGCAGCGCCAGCCAGGGCAGCTCGGCCAGCTCCGCAGCCTGCGCGGGCACGCTTCGGCCCGACAGCACCGAAGGCGCCGCCACCACGATGCGCGGTACTTCGGAGAGCTTGACCGCCACCACCGACGGGTCGGTCACCTCGCCCACCTGGATCGCGCAGTCGATGCCGTCGGAGATGAAGTCGGGCCGCCGGTCATTGAGCAGCCAGTCGATCTGCACGCGCGGATAGGCCCGCAGGTAATCCGCCATCGGCCCCACCAGCAGGTGCTGACCCAGCGCATGCGGCACCACCACGCGCAGCGTGCCCTCGGGCTCATCGCCGGCGCCGCGCAGGTCGGCCTCGAAGGCGGCCCAACTGGCGAGCAGCTCCTTGGCGCGCGCGTAGCAGCGCTCGCCGTCCTCGGTGAGCTGCATCGAATGCGTCGACCGGCGCAGCAGCCGCAGGCCGAGCGATCGCTCGAGCGCCTGCAGGCGTCGGCTCACGGTGGGCTGCGTCGCGCTCATCTGCTGCGCGGCCGCCGAGAGGCTGCCCGCCTCGACGATGTGCACGAAGGTCTGCATCAGCGCGACGCGGTCGAGCGCCGCGCTGGCGGCGGGCGCATGGGTGGCTGCAGGCGTGGCGTTCATCGGTCGGCGGCAGGGCGGTCGTTCCATGCGTTCATTTGGGCGCCTCATTTATGCACCCAGCGTATAGCCATTGTTCGCCCGGCGCTACTACCAAGCCGAATCTCCCAGGCACACACTCGCGGCCAAGCTTCAACACCAAGGGTTTACGCGATGTCCAACATTCAACCTGCGCATGACGCCGCGCCCGGCCGTGCGCTCTCCCGCCCGCTGATCCTGCTGCTCGCCGCGGGTGCCGGCTTCGCGGTCGCCGCGCTCTACTACAGCCAGCCGATGCTCGGCGTGCTGGGCGCGGACATCGGCGCCTCGGCGCGCAGCGTGGGTTTCGTGCCCACGCTCACGCAGCTCGGCTATGCGCTGGGCATTGCACTGCTCGCGCCTCTGGGCGACCGCATCGACCGGCGCCGCATCATCCTCGCCAAGGCGGCCGTGCTGTGCGCCGCGCTGCTGCTGGCCGGCGCCGCGCCGGGCATCGGCGTGCTGCTCGCGGCCAGTCTGGCGATCGGCGTGGCGGCGACGATGGCGCAAGACATCGTGCCGGCCGCCGCGACGCTGGCGCCCGAGGCCAGCCGGGGCAAGGTCGTCGGCACGGTGATGACAGGGCTCTTGCTGGGCATCTTGCTGTCGCGCGTGGCCAGCGGCTTCGTCGCCGAGCAGTTCGGCTGGCGCTGCGTGTTCGTCGCCGCGGCCGCCAGCATCGCGCTGATCGGCGCCGCCGCGTGGCGCGGGCTGCCGCGCTTTCGGCCCACCACGCAGCTGTCCTACGGCGCCTTGCTCGCCTCGCTCGGCCCGCTGTGGCGCCGGCATGCCGAGCTGCGCCGCGCGAGCCTGGCGCAAGGGCTGTTGGCGCTGGGCTTCAGCGCGTTCTGGTCGACGCTCGCGGTGATGCTGCACGGCGCGCCCTTCCACCTCGGCGCCGCGGCGGCGGGCGCGTTCGGCCTGGCCGGCGCGGCCGGCGCGCTGGCCGCGCCGCTGGCCGGCCGCCTGGCCGACCGCCGCGGGCCGCAGCTCGTCACGCGCCTGGCCGCCGGTCTCGCGGCGCTGTCGTTCGCGTCGATGGCGCTGGCGCCGCTGCTGCCCGCTTCGGCGCAGCTGGCGCTGCTGGTGGCCGGTGCGATCGGCTTCGACCTCGGCGTGCAGGCCGCGCTGGTCGCGCACCAGACCATCGTCTACGGGCTCGAGCCGGCCGCGCGCAGCCGGCTCAACGCGCTGCTGATGACCGGCACCTTCATCGGCATGGCGATCGGCTCGGCGCTCGGCGCGCTGCTGCTCGCGGCCTGGGGCTGGCTCGGCGTGCTGGCGCTCGCGACGCTGGCCTCGCTCGCGGCGCTGGCGGTGCGCCTGTGGCGCCCGCACTCGGCCGGCCACCGCGCGGCCGGCGCGCTGACGCCGCAGTAGCGCGCCCACGCCGGCTGGCGCACCATTCGCGCGTTGCGCCGCCCGTCGGCGGCGCCGAACGCGGCGAGGTCGAGATGCGAGCAGCCTGGTATTCGCGCAACGGCGAGGCCCGCGAGGTGCTGACGGTCGGCGAGCTGCCCACGCCCGTGCCGGGGCCCGGCGAGGTGCGCGTGCGGCTGGCGACCTCCGGCGTCAACCCGTCGGACGTCAAGGCGCGCCGCACGCGCCCGCTCGGCACCGACCTCGTGGTGCCGCACAGTGACGGCGCCGGCGTGATCGACGCGATCGGCCCCGGCGTCTCGCCGCACCGCATCGGCGAGCGCGTGTGGATCTGGAACGGCCAGTGGCAGCGGCCGATGGGCACCGCGGCCGAGTTCATCGCGCTGCCCGAGGCGCAGGCGGTGCCGCTGCCGGACGCGGTGGATTTCGCGGCCGGCGCCTGCCTGGGCATTCCGGCCCTGACCGCCTTCAACGCGGTGCGCCTGCTGAGCGACCTGCACGGCAAGACGGTGCTGGTGATCGGCGCGTCGTCGGCGGTGGGCCACTACGCGGCGCAGATCGCCGCGCTCGGCGGCGCGCGCGTGATCGGCACGGTGGGCTCGCTCGAGAAGGCCGCGCACGCGCGCGACGCCGGCGTCGAGGCCACCATCGACTACAAGCGCGAGCCGGTCGCGCAGCGCGTCAAGGAACTCACCCACGGCCAGGGCGTGGACGCGATCGTCGACATGGATTTCTCCACCACGAGCCAGCTGCTGTCGCAAGGCGTGCTGAAAGCCCACGGCACGCTGGTGAGCTACGGCTCCAATGCCTACGGCGACGCGCCGATCCCGTTTCGAGACCTGCTGTTCGGCTCGGTCACGCTGCACTTCTTCCTGGTCTACGACCTCACCGCGGCGCAGCGCCGGCTGGCGGTCGACGGCCTCACGCGGCTGATGAGCGCAGGCGAGATCGAGCACACGATCGGCGCGCGCTTCCCCCTCGACGAGATCGCCGCGGCGCACGAGGCGGTGGAGCGCGGCGGGCTGATCGGCAACGTGATCATCGATCTGGCGTAGCGCGCAGGCTCAGCCGCCCAGCCAGCGCCGCTGGCCCGCGAGGTCGCTCACCGCATCGAACGTGCCGCTGCCGGCCTGGCGCAGCACCTGCGGCCACAGCGCCTGCAGCAGCTCGGCGGTCGCGAAGGTGTCGGCCACGGCCTGATGGCGCTGCGCGCAGCGGATGCCCATGCGCTCCATCCATTCGTCGAGCGAGCGCTCGCGCGCCGCCGGGTCGAGCGCGAGCGCCAGGTCGGCCAGGTCGAGCCAGCGCGCGCGCCAGCGCCGGCCCAGCTCGGCGCGAAAGCCGCGCTCGATCAGCGTGCGGTCGAACACCGCGTGAAACGCCACCAGCGGCGCACCGGCCGCATAGCGCTCGAAGTCCTGCAGCGCCTGCGCCGGTCGGCTGCCGGCGCGCTGCGCGCCGACGCCGATGCCGTGCAGCAGGATGTTGGCCTTGTCGGTCGTCTCGACCGCCTGGCGCAGCACGGCCTCGAAGCTGTCTTGCACGTCGATGCGCGCCTGCCGCGCGTTCACGCGCAGACCGATGGCGGCGATCGCCAGCAGGCGGTCGCGCCGGGCATCGAGCCCGCTGGCCTCGACGTCGAGCACGACCCAGCGCTGCTCGTCGGCGCCGGCGCGCCGCTGCCAAGGCGGCCACCTCATCGCTCGTAGTCGAGCTCGAGCCGCTGCTGCAGGCGGTGCGCCACGCGCAGCGACTCCTTCAGCACGCGACGGTCGATGTCGTTGAGCGCGTCCACCGCCACCTCGTTGGGCGCGCTGCCGGCGGCCGCGTCGATCTGCGCGCGCAGGCGCAGCATCTGCAGGTACTCGAAGCCGCCGATCCAGCCCTCCAGCTCCTGCGCCGGCACGCCCAGCACGGGCCCGAGCGCCTCGAAGCGGCGCCGCGTGTTGGCGTGCACGATGCCGTGCGCGAGCGCGTAGACGCGCGCCGCGTCGACGAAGACCGCGGTCCCGTAGAGCTTGAGGTCGATGCGCTCGGCATCGAAGCCGCCGTACCAGTTCAGCGGCACGCGGCGCTCGAGCGCGTTGCCGGCCATCTGCTTCATGAAGCGCGGCAGCCGCGGCGCGTGGCGCGCGAGCAGCTCGCGCAGGCCGTCGGCCAGCGCCGCGCGGCCCGCGATCGGGCGCAGGTCGAAGTAGATGCTCGCGGCCAGCAGGTCCTTGGGCGCGCCGTGCTCCATCCAGTCGGTGAAGCGCACGGCCCATTCGGCGGGCGTGAGGCAGCACTCCGGGTTGCCGGCCATCACGTTGCCCTTGCACAGCGGGTAGCCGCAGCGGTCGAGCGCGTCGTTGACGCGGCGCGCGAAGGCCAGCCAGGCGGGACGGTCGCGCTGCGCGTCGTCGCTCTCGAACACCAGGCCGTTGTCCTGGTCGGTGGCGATGGTCTGTTCGCTGCGGCCCTCGGAGCCGAAGGCGAGCCAGCACGCGCGCCCCATGTCGACGCCGCACTCGGCCGCCAGCAGCGCGACCAGCCGCTCGGTCAGCGCGTCGTTGAGACGGCTCACCAGCTCGGTGAGCTGGCGCGCGCCGACGCCCTGGCCGAGCAGGCTGCGCGCGAAGCGGCGGATGTCGTCGGCCACGAAGGCCAGCGTGGCGACATCGCGCGCGCCGTGGATCGCGTTGCCGACCTGCTTGAGCGACAGGCGCTGCATCGCGAACAGGTCGCGCTCGGACACCAGGCCGACCACGCGGCCGCGCTCGGTGACCGGCACATGGCGTATGCCATGGCGCGACATCATCAGGGCCGCGTCCTGCGCACTCGCGTCGCATGCCAGCGTGTGCACCGGCGTGGTCATCACGGCCTCGATCGGCGTGGCCAGCGGCACCTGAGGCAGCGCGACGCGGCCCAGCACGTCGTGACGCGTGAAGATGCCGGCGACACTGCCGTCGGCGTCCTGCACGACGAGCGAGCCGATGCGCTGGGCCTGCATCAGCGCCAGCGCCTCGCCGACCGGGGTGGCCCGCGCAACGGTGACGGGCGGGCGGCGCAGGCATTCGCGCAGCGGCCGCTCGAGCGACTGCTCGGCCAGCGTTTGCGCCGAGTAGGCGACCTGCAGCGCCTGGCGCGAGTAGTCGAGCAGCTTCATCACGCGGCGGTTGAGGAAGTCGGCGAACGCCGGCTCGTGCGCGGCGACCTGGCGCACCGCCTCGGCCGGCACGCGCAGGCAGAAGCTGTCGCTGCGCGCCTCGTAGCGCGCGCTGACCGGCCGCTCGCCGAGCATCGCGCCGACCGGAAACAGGTCGCCGGCCTCGTACTCGAAGCCGGCCGCCGCCTCGACCTGCGCGCGCCGGCCGGAGATGGCGCCCTTGCGGATCACGAGCAGGTAGCCGATGGGCCCGTCCTCGGGCCCGAGCACGCGCTCGCCCGGCGCGAAATAGAGCTGCTCGGCGGCGCCGACGAGCGCGTCGACCGCATCCGGGTTCATCTGCGCGAAGGGCGGGTGCCGCCTGAGCTCGTCGCGCAACTGGGCGATCAGCGTCGAAGAAGCCACGGGCCCGAGTGTGGTCCGGCAAGCCGGCGCGGCCATCGGGACATCACCGAACCGGCACGCAGCTTGCCGCGTCATGGATACAGCCGGGCGGATCACGCCGCCTCCCCCTTTCAAAGGAGCTGGACCATGAAAGTCAGTGAAGCGATGACGCGCGACGTCTGCGTCGCGAGTCCCGACGACACCCTCGAGCAGGCCGCCTGCATGATGGCCGACCTGGACGCCGGCGTGCTGCCGATCGGCAGCAATGACCGCCTCGTCGGCATGCTGACCGACCGCGACATCGCGGTGCGCGGCGTGGCCCAGGGCAAGGGCCCGCAGACAACCGTCAAGGAGGTCATGAGCCCCGAGGTCAAGTACTGCTACGAGGACGACGACCTCGACGAGGTCGCCCAGAACATGGGCGATATCCGCGTTCGCCGCCTGCCGGTGCTCAACCGCGACAAGCGGCTGGTGGGCATCGTCTCGCTGGGCGACATCGCGACCCACCACAACGAACCGCAGGCCGGCCAGGCGCTCGGCGGCATCTCGCGCCCCGGCGGCCAGCACTCGCAACGCATGGACGCTTGAGATCCACACGCCAAGGAGAACGCCATGGCCCAACGTCAATCCCCCTCGGCCGGGCAACAACCTGCGCAGCAGCAACGCGGCGGCGGGCTCGCCACGCGCGGCAGCTACGGCCTCGGATGGCCGCAAGGCGGCCCGTTCGCGCTGCTGCACCAGCTCGACGAGGACATGAACCGCCTGTTCAACGAGTTCATGGGCGGGCGCGCCTGGGGCAGCGAGGGCGCTGCCGCCTGGATGCCGCAGATCGAGATGCACGAGCGCGAGGGCCGGCTGCACGTCTGCGCCGACCTGCCCGGCATGAGCAAGGACGACATCAAGGTCGACCTGTCCGACGGCCAGCTGACCATCCAGGGCGAGCGCCGCCAGGCGAGCAGCTCGGGCGAGGAGCGCGGCCACGGCTACTACCGCAGCGAACGCAGCTACGGCAGTTTCTACCGCAGCATCCCGCTGCCGGAGGGCGTCGATGTCGACAGCGCGCGCGCCTCGTTCCGCGACGGCGTGCTCGACGTGAGCTTCGACGCGCCTTCGCCGAAGGGCCGCGGGCGGCAGTTGACGATCGAGGACGAGTCGTCGTCACCGGCGCAGGGCGGCCCGACCGGGGGCGCGGGCGGCGCGTCTCGCTAGCTCAGGGCCGCTCGCCGGCCAGGCGCCGCAAGGCCTGGAACTCGGCCCTCGTGCGCGGCCCGTAGGTCGCGAACGAGGGCTTGGGATCGTTCGCGTACTCGGCACGCTGGCGCTGCACCGCGTCGCTCGCCAGGCGGCGCTGCAGCGGCACCGGGTCGATGCCGTAGACCCGCGCCGCGTTGAGGCCGAAGATCTTGCGCTTGATCTGCGGCGTGAGCGCCGGGTAGCCGTAGCGCTGCTGGAACTCGCGGCTGATCTGGAAGGCGCGAAAGGCCTGGATCTGGTCTTGCGGGCTGCCATACCAGACCGAATCGGTTCCCCACAGGATGCGGTCCTCGCCGAAGCTCAGCAGAAGCTTGCCCAGCAGGTGCGCGGCCTGGTCCGGGTCGCGCATCACGAAGCGCCAGGTGCTGCCGAGCTCGGCGTAGACGTTGTCCGGCTGGCCGGCCGCGCGCATCGAACGGATCAGCACGTCGACGCCGGCGCGCGCCTTGGGGTCGTAGGGCCCTTCCTTGGTGCCGGTGTCGAAGCCCGCGTGGTAGATCAGGAAGCTCATGTCGCGGTGCTTGCGCGCCGCCGGGCCCACGTCGTCGGCGAGCGAGAACTCGAAGCCGCGCGCACCGAAGGCCAGGCCCTTGTGCACCGCGATGCGCCTGACGCCAAGCCGGCGCGCCGCGTCGATGAATGGCGTGCCGTGGCGATCGTCGTCGAGCCGGAAGCCCGCGGCGCCGCCGGGCGGGCCGAACTGCGTGTAGGTCTTGAACGCCGCCACCGGGAATCGCTCGGCCTGCGCCGCCATGGCCTCGATCTCGCCGGCCAGCGTGGGCATGCAGCGCCCGTGCAGCAGCAGCCGCTCGCTGCCGTCGAGCGCGGCGGCGGCGCGCCGGGTGGCGGCCGCGGCCTCGAAGTCGAGCGGGTTGTCGTCCGCGCCGCCCGGCACGTGCGAGAGCACGCCGATCGCGGTGTCGCTGTCCATGAAAACGTCCTTCAGCAGCGCGCCGCTCGAGAAGCATTCGATGTGGTCGGCCTGGCCGCAGCCGCTGTTGGGCATGCCCTTGAACGCCTCGGGCGAGGCGCGCCGGCGCCATGCGCCTTGCGGGTTCACGTGGTGCAGTTGCACGTCGAAGATGAGCTCTTCGCCGCCGATCGCGGCCTGCGCCGCCGCGAGTTCGTAGGGCGCCTCGGGCGCGAGTTCGTAGGCGCCGCCGCGCCGGCCGGCCGCCGCGAAGCCGCGGTTGAAAGCGCCCAGCGTCGCGGCCGCGCCGAGCAGCGAGACCAGGTAGCGGCGCCGCGACATCCCAAGCCTGCGGCGCGCCTCCTCGACCGCCGACTGCGCCAGCGTGCGCGCGTGGCGCGCCGCGGCATCGAGCGGCACCGGCGCGAACTCGCCGTTCGACGTGGCATCGAGCTTGATCGGCAAGCGACCGGGCGGCAGATCGGGGTGGACCGGCATGGCGGGTCTCCTCTTGCGGCGCGAAGCGGCGAACGCGCACCTTACGTCGCCACGCCGGCGTTTGCCAAGCGAGGCGGCGCCGTCAGCGCGGCCGCTCGCCGGCCGCGAAACCGATCGCCTCGCGCCACCACGCGGCATCGACGCGATCGGGCCAGTCGTTGTGGCCGCTGTCCTCGATCACGAGCAGCCGCTTCGGCCCGCGCAACGCCTCGTGCAGCGCATGGCCGAAGCGCGTCGGCACGACGCGGTCGTGCTCGGTCACGACGATGGCGATGGGGCGCTGGAAGCCGGCCAGGTGCGGCGCGCTGTCGTAGCCGTCGCGCAGCAGCCACTCGACCGGCAGCCAGCGGTAGTGGTGCGCGGCAACGTGCGCGAGCCGGTCCCACGGTGTGATCAGCAGCAGGCCGGCCACGCCTTCGGTGTCTGCTTCGACCGCGGCGGCCGCGACGCCCGCCCCGAGCGATTCGCCGAGCACCACCAGCGGCGAACCGAACTGCCGCTGCGCGAGCGCAAGCGTGGCCCGCGCATCGGCAACCAGGCTGGCCTCGCCGAGCGCGCCGTCGCGCGGGCCGTAGCCGGGGTACTCGGCGAGGATCACGCGCCAGCCCAGCGGCAGCAGGGCCTGCGCATAGAACGCGCGATGCCCGGCATGGCCGGCATTGCCGTGGAAGACGATCACCGTGCCGCGCGCGGCGCCGGCCGGCTCGGCCAGCAGGCCGCGAAAGTCCGCGGCCGTCGGCCAGGCGCGCAGCGGTCCGTGCGCGAGCTGCTCGACGCTGGCGCGCTGCGGCAGGTAGAGCAGCCGCTGCTGCAGCAGGAAGACCGCCGCCACCAGCAGCAGGTAGCCGATCGCGATCCACAGCAGGGCTTTCATGGCGGGATCATCGCCGGCAAAGCTCCGCGCCGGCCCTCACCCCGCCCCTCTTCCGCACGCGGGAGATGGAGCAAGCCCCCTCGCTCCGCTTACGTGAACAGCACCCCCACGAGCCACAAGCTGATCACCGGGAAGAACAGCAACGCCATCACGCGCACGAAGTCGCTCACCAGGAAGGCCAGCACGCCGCGGTAGGTGTCGGACATCGGCACGTCCTTGGCGATGCTGTTGACGACGTAGACGTTGAGCCCCACCGGCGGCGCGATCAGACCGACCTCCACCACCATCAGCACCAGGATGCCGAACCAGATGGCCTTGGCCTCGGGCGCGAGGCCCCACAGCTCCAGGCCCATCACGGCCGGGAACAGCACGGGGATGGTGAGCAGGATCATCGACAGCTCGTCCATCACGCAGCCGAGGATCACGTAGAACACCAGCACCGCGGCGACGATGGCCAGCGGCGGAACCGCGAGGCCGCCGACCCAGCTCGCCAGCTGCGCCGGCATCTGCGTCAGCGCGAGCGCCGAGTTCATCATGTCGGCGCCGAGGAAGATCATGAACACCATCGCCGAGGTTTCGGCGGCGCCCAGGAAGCTGCGCTTGATGCCCTCGAGGCCGAGTTCGCGCTGCGCCAGGCCCGCGATCAGCGTGCCGATCGCGCCGACCGCCGCGCCCTCCGTGGGCGTGAACCAGCCGCCGTAGATGCCTCCGAACACGACGACGAAGATGGTGGCGATCGGCCACACGCCGTACAGCGCGTGAAGGCGCGCCGACCACGGCAGCGGCTCGCTGCGCGTGGCGAGCTCCGGGTGGCGGCGGCACACGAACCAGATCACCGCGATGTAGCCGGCCATCGCGAGCAGGCCCGGCACCAGCGCGGCGGCGAACAGCTTGGCGATGTTCTGCTCGGTGAGGATGGCGTAGACCACCAGCGGCACCGATGGCGGGATCAGGATGCCCAGCGTGCCGCCGGTGGCCAGCACCGCGGTCGACAGCCGCCCGTGGTAGCCGTGCGCCTTCATCTCGGGATAGGCCACCTGCGAGATCGTCGCCGAGGTCGCGACCGAGGAGCCGCACACCGCGCCGAAGGCCGCCGCCGCCAGCACCGCCGCCATGCCGAGGCCGCCTCGGATGTGGCCGACGAAGGCCGCCGCCGCCTTGAACAGCGCGCGGCTCAGGCCGCCTTGCGTGGCGAACTGGCCCATCAGCAGGAACAGCGGGATCACGCTGAGGTCGTAGACCGTCAGCCGCGCGACCGCCGAGCCCTTGAGCAGGTTCAGGAGCGCGATGTCGTTGGTCAGCGCCCAGTAGCCGAGCGCGCCGGGGATGAACATTGCCGCGGCGATCGGCACGCGCAGCGCCATCATCGCGAGCATCAGGGCGAACACGCCCAGACCGATGGTGGTCGCGCTCATCGGGCGTCTCCGTGCGGCAGCGACGGCAAGGCCGCATCGCCGGTCTGCGCGATCCGCCCCCGCCACAACGCAATGGCCTGCAGCAGCGCGATCAGGGCGGCGAGCGCGAGGCCGGGCGAGAGCACCGCGTAGGTGATCCACATCGGCAGGTCGAGGATCATCGTGGTCTCGCCGGCCTCGGCGACCGAGAACGCGCCGGCCGCGGCGCGCCACGACAGCAGGCCGCAAAACACCGCGACCAGCGCGGCGCCGAACGCGTCGAGCCGCTGGCGCGTGCGCGGCGATGCGTTCTGCGTGAAGAAGTCGACCAGGATGTTGGCGCCGTGCAGCTGGCACCACGGCAGGCACAGCGAGATCGCGAGCGCGATGCCGAACTGCGTGAGTTCGACGTCGCCGGCGATGGGCCGCGAGGCGAGGCTTCGGCCGAGGATGCTGGCGACGGTGAGCAGCGCGACCGCGCCGGCCACGAGGCCCGCGAGGATCGCGAACCACGCGGCCAGCTTGCGCAGGACGTTCATGGATTCGAAGCGAAGGTCAAACGAAAGCCGCCGCGGCGCGCGGGCGCTGCGGCGGCACAGGCGCCGTGCCGGCGACGGGAACTACTTCTTGTACTTGGCCAGCAGGTCGCGCGCGTCCTGCAGCATCTGCTTGCCGGGCAGGCCGGCCTTGTCCATCTGCGCGACCCACTCGTCGTACAGCGGCGCGCTGGCCTTGACCCACTGCTCGGTCTCGGCGGCCGGCAGCGTGTAGAAGGTGTTGCCGCGATCGACCGCCGGCTTGCGGCCGACCGCCTGGCTTTCGTCCCAGATCTTGCCGGCGCTGGCCGACAGGCCCGCGCCGCTGTTGCGGTCGATCACGGCCTTGAGGTCGGCCGGCAGGCTGGCGTACTTGGCCGGGTTCATCGCGAGGATGAACAGCGCGCTGTACATCGCGTTGTGCGCCTGGTCGGTCTCGGTGTGGAACTTGACCATCTCCTGCAGCTTGACCGAGGGGATCACCTCCCACGGCAGCAGGAAGCCGTCGATCACGCCCTTGCTCACCGCCTCGGGTACCGCCGGCAGCGGCATCGCGACCGGCGTCGCGCCCAGCGAGGCGAGCAGCTTGTTGGTCATGCGCGTGGGCGCGCGCAGCTTCAGGCCCTTGAGGTCGGCCAGCGTCTTGACCTGCTTGTCGCGCGTGTGGAGGTAGCCCTCGTCGTGCACGCTGAACATCAGCGGCTTGACGCTCGCGAACTCCTTCTGGCCGTACTTGCCGTAATAGTCCCAGGCGGCCTTGGCCGCGGCCTCGGCCGAGCTGGTCATGAAGGGCAGCTCGAAGACCTCCATCACCGGGAAGCGACCCGCGGTGTAGCCCGGCAGCGTGAACGCGATGTCGACAACGCCGTCCTTGGCCTGGTCGATCAGCTGCGCCGGCGTGCCGCCCAACTGCATGGTCGGGAAGATCTGGCACTTCATCCGGTTGTTGGACTCGGCGGCGATCTTGTCGCACCACGGCTGCAGGATGCGCGTGGGCGGCATCGCGGCCGGGTTCCAGAAGTGATGCACCTTGAGCGTTACTTCCTGCGCCTGCGCGCCCGCGGTGGCAAATGCCGCGGCGAGCAGCGCGGCGGTGGCGAGCGCGGCGCGGGTCGCGCGCGAGCGGCGGGTTGAAAGCATGGTGGGGTCTCCGCTATGGCGCGCTGCGGCGCCTGAATGTGCAAACGATGATGACAAGCCGGCTCGAACGGGCGAACCGGGTTTGTACGAACGAAGAATCATTGTTCGCGCACAGAACCGTTGGTTTGTGCGATTGGCGTTCAGCCGCCCGGCCTCGCCGGCCGGATCTCGCCGCAGCACGCCCCGAAGCCGATGCGCCGCGCGCCGGGCCGCATCGCATGCGCTTCGAGCCAGAGTTCGTCGCCGTCTTCGAGGAAGTGCCGCTCGCTGCCGTCGGGCAGCCGGAGCGCCTCGCGCCCGCCCGCGCTCAGTTCGAGCAGCGAGCCGCCCTGTCCCGGCTGCGGCCCCGACTGTGTGCCGGTGCCGAGCAGGTCGCCCGGCTGCAGGTTGCAGCCGTTGCTCGCGTGGTGGGTGGCCATCTGCGCGAGGGTCCAGTAGGCCGCTTCGCGGAAGTTGGAGCGCGAGATCACGGCCGGCGCTTCGCCGCGCTCGCGCATCGCTGCCGTGCGCAGCCGTGCCGACAGCGCGATGTCGAACGCGCCTTGCGCGCGGTTGTCGGCCGAGTCGAGGTAGGGCAGCGGATGCGGATCGCCGGCGGGCCGCTCGAAGGCACAGCGAAACGGCGCCAGCGCCTCCATCGTCACCAGCCACGGCGAGATCGTGGTCGCGAAGTTCTTCGACAGGAAAGGGCCCAGCGGCTGGTACTCCCAGGGCTGGATGTCGCGCGCCGACCAGTCGTTGAGCAGCACGACGCCGGCCAGCGCGTCCTCGGCCTGCGCCATCGACAGCGGCTCGCCGAGTGCGTTGCCCTGCGCGATCACGACGCCGAGCTCGAGTTCGAAGTCCAGGCGCGCACTCGGCGCGAAGCGCGGCGTCTCGTCGCTCGGGCCTTTGAGCTGGCCCCAGGGCCGCACGACCGGTGTACCGCTCGCGACGATCGACGACGCGCGGCCGTGGTAGCCGATCGGCACCCACTGGTAGTTCGGCAGCAGCGGGTTGTCGGGTCGAAACAGCTTGCCGACCGCGGTGGCGTGATGGATGCCGGTATAGAAGTCGGTGTAGTTGCGGATCTCGCACGGCAGGCCGAGCTCGATGTCGGCCTGCGCGACGAGGCAGGCGCCGAGCGCGGCCTGCTGCTCGCTGCCTGCCGCGAGCGCGCGCGACAGCGCGCGGCGCACGGCGCGGCGCGCGTCGCCGCCTTCGGCCAGGAGGCGGTTCAAGTCGCCGGCAGCCAGCGGCTCGAGCCAGGCCTGCACGCGCGGCTCCCAGCGCCCGCGCTCACGCGCCAGCGCGAGGTCGAGCACCTGGTCGCCGATCGCGATGCCGATGCGCCACGGCTCCTTCGCTGCGGCGCGCCGGAAGCGGCCGAACGGCAGGTTCTGGATCGGAAAGTCGCTGGCCGGATCGTTGGCCGACGCGACCCAGCTTTCGAGACCGGCATCGTGGGTCTCGTCGAGGATGGCGCTGGCAATCATGGCTTGAACCCGTCGGCAAGACCGGCCCAGCACTCGGCATAGGCCGCATCGATCGCGCCGCCCTCCATGGCCCACGCGGTCGGATGGAAACGCCAGCGGCTTTCGAACATGAAGGCCAGCGTGTCGTCGAGCTTTTGCGGCGCGAGCTCGGCGCCGGTGGCCTTGGCGAAGGCCTCGGTGTCCGGGCCGTGCGGGACCATGCAGTTGTGCAGGCTCATGCCGCCGGGCTTGAAGCCCTCGGGCTTGGCGTCGTACTGGCCGTGCACCAGGCCCATGAACTCGCTCATCACGTTGCGGTGGTACCAGGGCGGACGGAAGGTGTCTTCGGCGACCAGCCAGCGCGGCGGAAAGATCACGAAGTCGCAGTTCGCGGTGCCCGGCGTGTCCGACGGCGAGGTCAGCACCGTGAAGATCGACGGATCGGGATGGTCGAAGCTGATCGAGCCGATGGTGTTGAAGCGCGCGGTGTCGTACTTCAGCGGCACCAGGTTGCCGTGCCACGCGACGACGTTGAACGGCGTGTGATCCTGGCGCGCGCCCCACAGCGCGCCGCCGTACTTCTTGACGATCTCGTAGTCGCCGGCCTCGCTTTCGAAGGCCGCCACCGGAGCGAGGAAGTCGCGCGCGTTCGCCAGGCCGTTGGAGCCGATCGGCCCCAGCTCGGGCAGCCGGAACGGCGCACCGTAGTTCTCGCACACGTAGGCGCGCGTGGGGCCGTCGACGGCGACCTTGAAGGCCATGCCGCGCGGCAGCAGCGCGACCTCGCCCGGCGAGACCTCGAGCACGCCGAGCTCGGTGGTGATCACGAGCCGGCCCTGCTGCGCGACGACGAGCATCTCGCCGTCGGCGTTGACGAAGGCGCGCCGCGTCATCGAGCGGTTGGCGAGCACGAGGTGCACGGCGATGCCGGTCTGCGCGTCGGCGTCGCCGTTGACGACCACGGTGCGCAGGCCGTCGACGAAGTCCAGCGGCTCGTTTTCCGGCACCGGCAGTGGATGCCAGCGCAGCGGGTCGGGCGGCGCGGCGACGCCGTCCTTCGCGCCGGTCTTGAGCCAGGGCTGGGCGCAAGGCGCGAACGCGCCGGTCACGACCGAGGGCTGGCGGCGGTAGAGCCAGGTGCGGCGGTTCTCGGCGCGCGGCGCGGTGAAGGCCGTGCCGGACAGCAGCTCGGCGTAGAGGCCGTGCGCGACGCGCTGCGGGCTGTTGCGGCCGATCGGCAGCGCGCCTTCAACCGCCTCGCTGGCGAACTCGTTGCCGAAGCCGGACTGGTAGCGAAGCGTCATCGTCACTCCTTGGGTCACTCCCTGGTAGGCAAGCCGCGCAGCGTGTTCGCGCGCGCGGCATCGAGCGCCTGCTGCAGCACCGCCTGGTCGCCGATGTGGTTGGCCAGCAGCAGCACCAGCTTGGCGTTGAGCGCGTGGCTTTGCGCGGTCGTGAACTCGCGGTGCGCGTCGAGCAGCGCGGCGTAGAAGTCGTCGGGCGCTGCCAGGTTGGGCGCCGTCACGAGCGTGGCGTTTGCGTTCATGCGCTCATCTCCATCTCGGCGCGCGACGCGGCACCGCGCGCACGCGCGATCGCGGCCCGCACGAGCTCGGCGCCCGGCGCGCGCCAGCGCGCGCAGACATGCTGGTCGGGGCGCAGCAGGTAGGCCGTGCCTTCGCGCGCGTCGTAGCGCTGCGCGGCCAGACCGTCCAGATCGCTCACCGCGAGCACGTCGACATCGAGCGCCGCGGCCCACGAAGGCGCCGCGCCGAAGCACAGCAGCGTGAAGCGATCGCTGCGGCCGATCTGGCGCAGCAGCCAGCCTTCGCGGCCGTCGATGCGCACGGGCGCGTCGGCGGCCGGCGCGCCCGGGCGCATCGCGCCTTCGAAGACGTCGACGTCGGGCGTGTTGAGCGGCGAGTCGGCGAGCGTCGCGGGCGTCGACAGCCGGCCGCTGTTGACGATGCGCCGTGCGAACGCGTGCTCGCGCGCGAGGTCCAGCACCGCGTCGCGGAACAGGCGGCTGACCTCGCTCTTGGGCGTGATGAAGTCGGTCGAGCGCGTCGAGTTGAGGATGTTCTCGTCGGCCGCGGCCTCGCGCTCGCTGGCGTAGCTGTCGAGCAAGGCCTCCGGCGCCGCGCCGCGCAGCACCGCGGCAAGCTTCCAGCCGAGGTTGTCGGCGTCCTGGATGCCCGAGTTCGCGCCGCGCGCGCCGAACGGCGAGACCAGGTGCGCGGCGTCGCCCGCGAACAGCACGCGGCCGTGACGGAAGCGCTCCATGCGCGTGCACGAGAAGGTGTAGACGCTGGCCCATTCCAGCTCGAACGGCACGTCGCGCAGCGACGAGTTCGCGAGCATGGCTTTCACGCGCGGGACGATGTTCTCGGGCTTCTTCGCCTGCTCCGGGTCGGCGTCCCAGCCGAGCTGGAAGTCGATGCGCCAGACGTTGTCGGGCTGCATGTGCAGCAAGACGCTCTGGTTCGGATGGAACGGCGGGTCGAACCAGAACCAGCGCTCGGCCGGATGCTCGATGCGCATCTTCACGTCGGCGATCAGGAAGCGGTCGCGGAACACGCGGCCCTGGCTCTCCTGGCCGATCAGCTGGCGCACCGTCGAGCGCGAGCCATCGCAGGCGACGAGCCAGTCGGCGTGCAGCGCGTAGCGGCCCTCGGGCGTCTCGATCGTCAGCGCGACATGATCGGCACGCGCGTCGACGCCCACGACCTTGTGGCGCCAGCGCAGCTCGAGGTTCGCCAGCGCCTGCGCGCGCTCGACGAGATAGCCCTCGACGTAGTACTGCTGCAGGTTGATGAAGGCCGGCCGCTCGTGGCCGCCTTCGGGCAGCAGGTCGAAGCTGTAGACCTGCTCGTCGCGCAGGAACACGCGCCCGAGCTTCCACGACACGCCCTTGTCGACCATGCGGTCGCCGCAGCCGAGGCGGTCGAAGATCTCGAGCGTGCGCTTGGCGAAGCAGATCGCGCGCGAGCCGACCGACAGGCGGTCCTCGTTGTCGAGCAGCACGACCGGCACGCCGCGCTGCGCGAGGTCGATCGCCGCGGCCAGGCCCACCGGTCCGGCGCCGACGACGACCACCGGCCGCCGCGCGGGCTCGGCGGCGTCCTGGTCGGCGCTGCGGGCGTAGCCGAAGTGCACGTGCTGGAAGTCCATCGCCGCCACGATCAGCCTTCGAGCGTTTCCCACATCTGCCGGTCGCGCTCGGCCGTCCAGATGCGCGGGTCGGCGTACTGCGTCGCTTCGTCGTAGCAGCGCGTCACGTCGAACGGCATGCAGTGGTCGAAGATGACCCAGTGGCCGTACTTCGGCTTGAGCTTGGCGAAGGTCTCCTTGTAGACCGCGTTGAGGTCCTTGCCCGCGGCGACGCCGGCCTGCACGCTGGCCCACACGTCGGACACGAAGGCGCGCGTGCCGGCCAGGCCCTGCGCCACCTGCTCGGGCGTGGTCAGCGCGGCGCCGCGGCCGGGCACCAGCTTCTCGGGCTTGAGCGCGGCGATGTTGTCGAGCGTCTGGGGCCAGTCGCGGAAGTAGGCGTCGCCCGCATAGGGCGTGGCGTCGAACTCGACCAGATCGCCCGAGAACAGGATCTTCTGTTCGGGCAGCCAGGCCACGGTGTCGCCCTTGGTGTGGCCGCGGCCGAGCTGGATCAGCTGCACCTCGAGCTTGCCGAGCCAGATCGACATGCGCCCGCTGAAGGTGATGGTCGGCCAGGTCAGGCCCGGCGGCACCGACTCGACGGCCTGGAACAGGCGCGGAAAGCGCCCGATCTCGCTGGCCTTGTCCTGCTCGCCGCGCTCGACGATGAGGTCGTAGGTGTCGCGGCTGGCGATGATGTGCTCGGGCGCGTAGCCCGAGGCGCCGAGCACCCGCACCGCGTGATAGTGGCTCAGCACCACGTACTTGATCGGCTTGTCGGTCACCGTGCGGATGTGGCGGATCACGTCCTGCGCCATCACCGGCGTGGCCTGGGTGTCGATCACCATGACAGCGTCGTCGCCGACGATGACGCCGGTGTTCGGGTCGCCCTCGGCGGTGTAGGCATAGGCGTTGTCGGACAGCTTGGTGAAGCTGACCTTCTTTTCCTGCAGATCGGCCTGGGAGGCGAAGGCTTTGCTCATCGGTGGCTTCCTTGGGGCGGGCTTGACGGAGATCATCGATCCGACGAACGCGTTCGCCTATGTCGAATCAAGGCTTGATCTTAGTCATCTCATTCGCTAATGTCAGATGCATTCGTCTAAGTAAAAACCCGAACCATGTCTTCGCCCGATCCCGTGATGGCCGCCGAGCCTCCCGACGCCGAACCCGCCGAACCCGCCGAACCCGCCGAACCCGCCGAAGCTGCCGAGCGCGGCTCACGCGGCATCCAGAGCGTCGAAGTCGGCGGCCAGCTGCTATTGGCCCTGCTGCGCCTGGGCCGCGCGCTGCCGCTCAAGACGCTGGCGGCCGAAGCGGGCATGACGGCCGCCAAGGCCCACCCCTATCTCGTGAGCTTCGGCAAGCTGGGGCTGATCGCGCAGGACGAGGCAACCGGCCATTACGGCATCGGACCGCTCGCGCTGCAGCTGGGGCTGGTCGCACAGCAGCAGCTCGACCCGGTGCGAGTGGCCGGCGAGGCGCTGCCGGCGCTGGCCGCGGAGCTGGGCCACACGACCGCGCTGGCGGTCTGGGGCCCGCAGGGGCCGACGATGGTGCGCATCGAGACGCCGCCGACGCCGATCCATGTCGTGATGCGCCCGGGCACCGTGATGTCGCTGGCCGGCACGGCCTCCGGCCTCTTGTTCGCGGCGCACCGGCCGCGCGGTCAGGTGCGTGCGCTGTTCGATGCCGAGCGCGCGCGCGGCGCGCCGGGCGCGCGCATCGACTTCGCGCAGTTCGAGCGCCAGCTGGCCGAGGTGCGGCTGCAAGGCCTCGCCACGGTGGCCGACACGCTGGTGCCCGGCATCAACGCGATGGCCGCGCCGGTGTTCGATCCCTGGGGCGAGCTGGCGTTGTCGCTGACCGTCATCGGCCCCAGCGCGACGCTCGACATGGCGCCGCAGGGCGCGCCCGCCGAGCTGCTGCGAGCCGCCGCGCGAGCCGCTTCCCAGCGGCTCGGCTCACCGCGCCGATGATCAGTTCTCCAACCGCTTGCCGAGCCGATCGGTCAGGCGCTGCACGTTGGACATCGAGATCAGCTGCGCGTGCAGCAGGCCGAGCGCGCCGTTGCGCACCAGCTCCAGCGCAGCGGCGTCGGGCAGCGCGCGGATCTTGTCCTCGTCGACCACGTTGACCGCACCGGCGGTGAACTGGCGGCCGTCGGGCAGCGTCACGTCGATCTGCACCGGCTTGAGCAGCTCGAGCTCGACCAGGCGGCGGCACAGGCCGCGCGTGCGCTGGATATCGGCTTCGAACTGGTCGAGGAACTTGATGATCTCGTTCAGGCGCGGCGTGGCCTCGCCTTTCTCGTCGATCAGCAGATCGCCCTCGTCGCGGCCCAGGCTGGACGCGGCGTTGTCGATCATCACGCTCAGCTGGCCGTTGTCGGTGTTGGCATAGCCGAACGGCAGGCGGCGCACCGCGGCCGGCACGTAGCGCGCGTCCCAGCGGCCCTCGGGCGTGACGAAGAGGTTGTCCTGGTCGCGCAGCGCCAGCAGCACCACCGGCGAGAGCTCCGGGCGGCCCTTGTCGTCCTTGGCCTCGCTGGTCGGCACGAAGGCGATCACGTACTCCTTGGCCGCCTCGGCGAACTCGCCGATCGTGCACAGCACGGCATTGAGATGGCGCGCCACGCTCGCGTCGTCGGTGGGCTTGTAGCGAAGGCCGCGATGCGCCTCGCGGTTGAGCAGTGCCGGCTCCTTGTACAGCGCGGGCGGCGGCGTCGTGGCGGTCATGGGGAAGGTTCTCCTCGGTTCTCGGTAAGGGCGGGGTGACTCGGGCCCGCGCGGCCGTTCGTGGCGCGCCGCGCGTGGTCACCGACGGGATAGGCAAGCACCTTGTCGACGCGCTTGCCGTCGAGGTCGACGACCTCGAAGCGCCAGCCGCCGGCCTCGACCGAGTCGGTCGTGCGCGGCAGGCGGCCGAGCAGCAGCATGATCAGGCCGGCCAGCGTGTTGTAGCGGCCGCGGTCCTCGTCGGGCAGGTCCTTGAGCGCGAGCCGGTCCTTGAGTTCGGGCACCGGGATCAGGCCGTCGATCAGCCACGAGCCGTCGTCGCGGCGCACGGCCCACGCGTCGTCGTCGGTCGGTGTCGAGAACTCGCCGGTGATGGCCTCGAGCACGTCCTTGATGGTGATCACGCCCTGGACCTCGCCGTACTCGTCGACGACGAAGACCATCTGCGTGTCCGAGCCACGGAAGTGCTCCAGCAGCTCCATGCCGGTGAGCGTTTCGGGCACGAACACCGGTGGCTGCAGCTGCTCGACGATCGACAGCGCCTGGCCGCGCGCGACCTGCTGCAGCAGCTGCTGCGCGGCGACCACGCCCAGCACCTCGTCGAGCCCCCCGCGGCACACCGGGTAGCGCGAGTGGTCCTGCTCGGCGATGACCTTGAGCGCCTCTTCGACCGGCAGGCTGGCGTCGAGCCAGGTGATCTCGGCGCGCGGGATCATCATCGAGCCGATCTGGCGGTCGTCGAGGCGGAACACGTTGCGCACCATCTGGTGCTCGTGCGCCTCGATCACGCCGGCGTCGAGGCCCTCCTCGAGGCTGGCAGCGATCTCCTCTTGCGTCACCGCGCGCGAGGCGGTGTCGCGCAGGCCGAGCAGGCGCAAGATGGCCGAGGTGCTGCCCGACAGCAGCCGCACGAAGGGCCGCGCGGCAAAGCTCAGGCCCTGCATCGGCCGCGCGACGAGACGCGCGACGGCCTCCGGGTACATCTGCCCCAGCCGCTTGGGCACCAGCTCGCCGAAGATGATGGTCAGGAAGGTGATGATCACCACCACCAGCGCCAGCGAGCCGATGTCCGCCGCGCGCTCGGGCACCGAGAAGGTCGCCTTGAGCCAGGCCGCCAGCGGCTGCGAGAACGCTGCCTCGCCGACGATGCCGTTGAGGATGCCGATCGAGGTGATGCCGATCTGTACCGTCGAGAGGAACTGCGTGGGGTTCTCGCTGAGTTCCATTGCGGCGGCCGCGCCTGCGTCGCCGCCTTCGACCAGCACCTGCAAACGCGCCTTGCGGCTGGCCGCGAGCGCCATTTCGGACATGGCGAACACGCCGTTGAGCAGGATCAGGAACGCGAGTAGAAGGACGTCCATGCAAGGCGGGCCGGCGGTGTGCAGACCCATGGAACGGGCCCTCGCGCACGCGGCGCCGCGACGGGCCGCAGGAGGACGCGAAGGGTAGCAGAATCGACCGATGCACTACCTCCTCGGCGACCTCCAGGGCTGCTGCGACGCGCTCGATCGCCTGCTCGAACGAATCGACTTCTCCCCTTCGCGCGACCGCCTGTTCGCGCTCGGCGACCTCGTCAACCGCGGGCCCGCGTCGCTCGCCGTGCTGCAGCGGCTGGCCGGCCTCGGCGACAGCGCGACCTGCCTGCTCGGCAACCACGATCTGCACCTGCTCGCCGTCGCCTACGGCGTGCGCCGCGCGCACCGCAGCGACACGCTCGGGAGCATCCTCGACGCACCCGACCGCGAGTGCTGGATCGACTGGCTGCGCCACCAGCGCATGGCCGCCGAGTGCGACGGCTGGCTGCTGGTGCACGCCGGCGTGCCGCCGCAGTGGGACCGCGCGCTCACGCTCGAGCTGGCGGCCGAGCTCGAGCGCTGCCTGCGCAGCCCCGACCTGCACGGCTTCCTGACCGTCATGTACGGCAACGATCCCGCGCGCTGGGACAACGCGCTGCAAGGCCACGACCGCCTGCGCTTCGCGGTCAACGTGCTGACGCGCGTGCGCTTTTGCGCGCCCGACGGCACGATGGACTTCAAGGTCAAGGAAGGCGCGGGCGCGGCGCCCGCGGGCCTCATGCCGTGGTTCGATCTGCCGGGCCGGCGCACCGCGGGCGAGCCGATCGCCTTCGGCCACTGGTCGACGCTGGGCCTCGTGAACCGGCCCGACCTCCTGGCGCTCGACACCGGCTGCGTGTGGGGTGGCGCGCTCACGGCGGTGCGCGTCGACGGTGGGCGGCGCGAGGTGATCCAGGTCGAGTGCGAGCAGGCGCAGATGCCGGGCTGAGCGACCTCTAGAATTCACGCTCTTCGAGCATGCGAAGTCGCAGGAAGAGTGGCCGAGCGGTTTAAGGCACCGGTCTTGGTCAGCGCGAAGCGCTGCGCCGGAACTCATATCGCGAAGCGATGTGAGTGAAGGCAAAACCGGCGGCGGCAGAATGAGCAGCGATTGGAAGAGTGGCCGAGCGGTTTAAGGCACCGGTCTTGAAAACCGGCGAGGGTTCATCCCCTCCGTGGGTTCGAATCCCACCTCTTCCGCCAATCGAGCGCGACGCTCCACGTGAACGAATTCGCGCACCTGCGTTCGAGGGGAACCAGCGGCACCAGATTCGGGGATTTGTACGCTGGTGCCCGCAGCGCGCGAGGCATAAGCTTTCTTCACTCGCATGCGGTTTCGGACGTAGAGCGGCGGGGCCTTCAATGGCATCGGCTCGTGCGAGTGCCAATACGCAATCGGCGCCTTCGAGGCGCCGATTCACTTTCTAGGCCACGCAGGTTCGGTTCTTGCCCGTGCGCTTGGCCTCGTAGAGCGCCTCGTCGGCGCGCTCGAGCGACTGCTCGATGCGTTCGCCCTCGCGCCAGCGCGTGACCCCGGCCGAGAAGGTCACGAAGACCTTGGCGTCGCCGTCCATCATGAACAGCTCCGCGCTCAGCGTGCGCTGCAGGCGCACCAGCACCTGCTGCGCCTCGTCGATCGGCGTGTCGGGCAGCAGCACGACGAACTCCTCGCCGCCGTAGCGCGCCAGCGTGTCGCTCGGGCGCAGCGCCTGCGTGACGCGCTGCGAAAGGAACTGCAGCGCGGCGTCGCCGCTGGCGTGGCCGAGCCGGTCGTTGAGGCGCTTGAAGTTGTCGATGTCGAGCAGCGCGACGGCGAGCACCGCCTCGCGGCCATCGGCGGCGGCGCGGTCGATGCGCGCGCGCTCGTTGTCGAAGGCCTGCATCAGGCCACGCCGGTTGGCCACCTGCGTCAGCGGATCGGTCGAGACCTCGGCCGACAGGCGGCGCAGCTCGTCTTCGAGCGTGCGCACGCGGTCTTGCATCTCGCTCGCGCGCGCATGCTCTTCGGTGATGCGGGCCTGCGTGCGGCTGACGACCTCGTGCACCGCGCGGCTTTCGGCCACCATCTCGCGCACCGCGCCGGCCAGGCTCTCGAGCGTGTCGGCGCGCGCGATCGCGTCGGTGCAGCGGCCCATGTGCTCGGCATAGCGGCCGGTCTGCTCGCCCAGCGAGGCGATCTCTTGCAGCATCTGGCGGATCGAGTCCTTGAGCGCGTCGCGCACCTGCTGGCGCTCGCTGCGCAAGCGCGCCTGCTGCTCGCGCACGTCGCGCAGCAGTTCGCTCGCATGGCGCACGCCGCGCACCGTGAGGCCGTCGCCGATCTGGTGGCGCATCGCGACCGCCTGGCCCTCGGCCCAGGACGCGTCCTCGGCCAGCTCGGCCAGCCCGGCCGTGAGCTCGCCCGTCAGGCGGCCGAGCTGCTCGACGAGGTGATGGCGGTGCTGCAGCACGCGGCGTGCCTCGGCACAAGCCGCGGCGATCTCGTCGACGAGCGCCATGTCCGGTCCGGGCGGCACGATGCGCGCCTGCAGCGCGGCCAGCGTGTCGACGATCTCGCGACCGCGCGGCTCGGCACCCGGCAAGGCCGTCTGCACGGTGGCCGCGAACGCGTCGACGACGCGGGGCCAGCCGAGCAGCTCGTTGGCGTCGACGGCGCTCGGGCGCGGCTCGATCGCGGCCGCCAGCATGGCCAGCGGCACCGGCGCGGTCGGCGCGGCATCGGCGGGCACCGGCGCCTCGGCATCGAGTGCGGGAGCGTCGTCGGGCGCGCCGTCCCAGCTCGCAACGAGCTGCGAGAGGCGCTGGTGCAGGCGCCTGGCGTCGCTGCGGCTGCCGGTCAGCACGCGCTGCAGGCTGTCTTTCTTGCGCGCGGCGGTCCAGCCGCGGCCGCTGCGCTCGAGGCCGCGCAGCGCACGCTCGATGAGACGGGCCCAGGCCTCGCCGTCCGGCCCCGCGTCGGACGCGGCCGCCTCGGCGGCCGGCTGGCCCGATTCGGCGGCATAGGCGCGCGCATAGTTGTCGGGCGTGGGCTCGAGCCGCTGCAGCGCCAGGCGCCGCAGCGCCGCCTTGGCATGCTGTGCAGGCGAGCCGGTGTCGTCGAGCGGCGCCGGTTGCGTCGGCGCGTCCTTCATGGCCATGGCGACGAAACTCAGTTCGGCGGCAGCAGCCCCGTTCCGGCGCGCCCGCGCGCCGGCACCGCCTCGGTGGCCTCGGTCGCGCCCTCGACGCGGCCGATCCATGGCGCCTTGCGCGGCAGCACGGTCTCGCCGATCCACTGCTCGAGCTCCTCGGGCGGCAGCGGGCGGCTGAACAGGTAGCCTTGCATCGTGCTGCAGCCCAGGCGGTGCAGCACCTCCATCTGGCGCAGGTTCTCCACGCCTTCGGCGATCACGCGGATGCCCAGCGAGCGCGACAGCGCGATGATGGCCGTGACCACCGCCGAACTCTGCAGCGTGTTGCCGAGGTCGCGCACGAAGCTGCGGTCGACCTTGAGCTCGGAGATCGGCAGCGTGGTCAGGTAGGCCAGCGACGAATAGCCGGTGCCGAAGTCGTCGATCGATATCTCGACGCCGATCTCGTTGAGCCGGTGCAGCGACGGGATCACGTTCTGCAGGTCCTTCATCAGGCCCGTCTCGGTGATCTCGAGCTCGATCGAGCGCGGCGACAGGCCGTGCTGCGACACCGCCTGGTGGATGTGGGAGACGAGGTCGGTGCGCTCGAACAGCCGGCTGGGCAGGTTGACCGCGATCGAGGTCTCGATGCCCATGCGCTGCTGCCAGGCGCGGGCCTGGCGCGCGGCCTCGCCGATCGCCCATTCGCTCATCGGCACGATCAGGCCGGTCTCCTCGGCCAGCGGGATGAACTCGGCCGGCGGCACGAGCCGGTCGCCGCGCTTCCAGCGCATCAGCGCCTCGGCACCGACCATGCGCGAGGCGCGCACGTCGACCTTGGGCTGATAGTGCAGCACCAGCTCGCCGCGCTCGAGCGCCTTGTGCAGCGCACTCTCGAGCTCGAGCTTGGCGCGACCCTTGCCGGCCAGGTGCGGGCGGTAGAGCGTGGCCGCGTTGCGGCCGGCGTCCTTGGACGAATACATCGCCACGTCGGCGTTGCGCAGCACGTCGGCCACCGTGGCGCCGTCGCGCGGGAACAGCGCGATGCCGACGCTGGCGGTGACGAAGCACTCCTGCCCGCCGACGATGATCGGCTCGCGCATCAGCTCGAGGATGCGCAGCGCGACGCGCTCGGCGTCCTGCTCGCTGCCCACTTCGGGCAGCAGCGCGACGAACTCGTCGCCGCCGAGCCGACCCACGGCCTCCAGCGAGCGGTGCGAGCGCGTGCCCAGCGCGTCGATCGCGGTCTCGACGACCTGGTCGGAATGGCGCACGCACGAGCGCAGCCGGCGCGCCACTTCCATCAGCAGCTCGTCGCCGGCGCTGTGGCCGAGCGTGTCGTTGATGCCCTTGAAGCGGTCCAGATCGATCAGCAGCAGGCCGACCAGGTGGTCGTAGCGCTTGGCGTGCTCGACCGCGCGCTCGGCGCGCCAGATCAGCTGGCGGCGGTTGGGCAGGCCGGTCAGCGCGTCGAAGTTCGCCAGGTGGCGGATCTTGTCTTCGGCGATGCGGCGGTCGGTGACGTCCTGGACGATGCCGGTGTAGCCGCTGAGGTTGCCGTGCTCGTTGAACTCGGGCTCGGCCTCGACGTGGACGATGCGGCTGCGTCCGTCGGCCAGGGTCACCGGCAGGTCGCAGGCCAGCACGGTGCTGTGCCGCGCCGTCTCGCGCAGCAGCGACATGAAGGCGCGGCGGTCCTCGGCCGGGATCAGCCGCGCCAGCCGGTGCAGCGAGACCGGGTCGCCCAGCCCGAGGCCGAACACGCGCAGCGCCTCGATCGAGCAGACCAGCCGGCTGCGCTCGCGCCACCAGTCGAAGCTGCCCATGCGCGCGAGGTCTTGCGCGCGCGCGAGCTTTTGCTTGCTGCGCTCGAGCTCCTGGCGCGTGCGCGAGGCACGCAGCAGGTAGCGCAGGCGCCCGGCCAGCAGGCTCCACTGCGTGCTCTTGACGAAGAAGTCGGTTGCGCCGGCCTCGTAGGCGCGCGTGATCGAGGCGTCGTCGTCCAGGCCGGTGAGCATCAGCACCGGCACCGACTCGAAGCCCGGCAGCGTGCGCAGCTCGCGGCAGGTCGCGAAGCCGTCCAGGCCCGGCATCTGCGCATCGAGCACGATGACATCGGGCAGGAAGTCGGCCAGCCGCCGGATCGCCTGCTCGCCGCCGCCGGCCTCGGTGACGGCGAAGCCGCGCTCGCGCAGCGCGGCCGCGGTCACCAGCAGGTTGACCTCGTCATCGTCGACCAGCAGGACCTTGGGGCTGTCTTGCGGATCGTCGGCCACGCTGTCGGGATCGGCGCTGACGGACGGACGGGTGTTCGCCATGGATGGAAGCGGGATTGTTCGTTCTTGCCGGCGGATCAGGACGAACGCAGAACACCCAACGCTGCGCGCACCCTGTCGATCTCGGCTCGCAGGCCGTCGATGCGTTCGCCGAGGCCGTCAACGCGGCCCTGGCGGATCATGGCCTCGGTTTCGGCACAAAGCGACGATAGCTTGAGCGCGCCGATCGAGGCCGACGAAGATTTCAGCGTGTGCGCCACCATGCGCACCGATTCGGCGTCGAGCGATGCCTGCGCGTCCACCAGCTGCGGCACCAGGCGTGCCAGCGAGGATTCGAAGGCCGCGGCCACGCGCTCGAGCAGGTTGCTGCGACCGCCCGGGTCGAGTTCGCGCAGCTTGGCCAGCGCGTGCGGATCGAGGATGCCGTCCTCGGCCGGCGCGGCGGCAGGCGTGCCCGCGGGCGGGGGCGCGGCGGCGGCCATGGCGAGGACGCCCGGCTTGAGATGGTCGGACAGCATGGTGGCGAGCTGGCTTTGTCGGAATGGTTTGGGTAGATGATCGTCGAAGCCGAGGCCGAGGAAGCGCTCGCGGTCGCCTTCGATCGCGTTGGCGGTCACCGCGATGACCGGCACGTCGGGCCCGACCTGGAAAGCGTAGCGGCTGCTCTTGCCGCGCCGCAGCCAGCCGAGCGCCTCGATGCCGTCCATGCCGGGCATCTGGATGTCCATCAGCACCAGGTCGAAGCGCTCCTCCGTCAGCGCCTTGAGCCCCTGGGTGCCCGATGAAGCCATCCGCACGCGGCAGCCCAGTTGCCGCAGCATCTGGCCGATGACTTCCTGATTCACGGCGTTGTCTTCGACCACGAGGATGTTCGCCTCCAGCCGGGGCGTCAAGCCGTCAACAGGGCCTGGATCGGTGCTTTCTCTCAGGATCGCCGCCAGCGCCTGGCGCAGTTCGCCTTGGCGCACCGGCTTGGACAGGAAGCGCTGGAAGCCGGCCTCGCGCGCGCGCCAGGCCTCGTCGGGGCTGGCCACCGACGAGAGCATCACCATGCTCAGGTCGGCAAATCGTTCCTCGCTGCGCAGGCGGCGCGCCAGCGCGAAGCCGTCGCCGCCCGGCATGTTCATGTCCACCAGGGCCAGCCCGAGCGGGCGCCCGGCGTCGAAGGCCTCGCTCAGCCGTTCGTACGCCATCGCACCGTCGTTGGCGGTCTCGACCTTCAGGCCCCAGCGGCCCAGCTGCTCGGACAGCACCTCGCGGCTGGTGGCGTTGTCGTCGACCACCAGCACGCGCAGCGGCGGCAGCGGCGCGTCCTCGCCGCCGCCGGCAAACGGCTGGGCCTGGGCCGGGCGCACCGGCAGCACGACGCAGAACAGCGAGCCCATCCCGGGACGGCTTTCGACGCTGATCTCGCCGCCCATCAGCGTGACGAGCTGGCGCGAGATCGCCAGGCCCAGGCCGGTGCCGCCGTACTGGCGCGCGTTGCCGACGCTGGCCTGCGTGAACGCGGTGAACAGCCGCGGCAGCATCTCGGCCGGGATGCCGATGCCGGTGTCGCGCACGCCGATGCGCAGGCGCGCGTCGTCGGTCATCGAGATGTCGACCACCACTTCGCCGGACTCGGTGAACTTGATTGCGTTGGCGATCAGGTTGGTGAGCACCTGGCGCAGCCGCAGCGCGTCGGCGCGCACCGCCTGCGGCGTGCCTTCGGCCACGCGCAGGCCGAGCTCGAGGCGCTTCTCGTGCGCGCGCGGGGCGAGCAGCTCCAGCACGTCCTCGGCCAGCGTGCGCGGAGAAAAGTCGTCCTCGACCAGCTGCAGGCCGCCGGCCTCGATCTTCGAGAAGTCGAGAACGTCGTTGATGATGTCCAGCAGCACCTCGCCGCAACGGTAGGCCGCCTGCGCCCAGCGGCGCTGGCGCGCGTCGAGCGCGGTGCCCAGCAGCAGCTCGGTCATGCCCAGCACGCCGTTCATCGGCGTGCGGATCTCGTGGCTCATGCTGGCCATGAACTGGCTCTTGGCGCGGCTGGCCGCCTCGGCCTGCAGCGTCAGCGCCTGGGCCGACTCGATCGCGCGGCGCAGTTCCTGCGCGCCGGCCTCGAGCGCGGCGCGGTGGCGCTCGCCCTCGTCGCGCTGCTCGCGCAGGCGGCTTTGCATCTGGTTGAAGCTCGCCGCCAGTCGGCCGAGGTCGTCGTCGGACTGCACTGGCACCGGGGTGGACAAGTCCTCCGCGCCGACGCGCTGGGCGGCCGCGCGCAGCGCCGCGATCTGGCGGCTGATGCGCCGCGACAGGTAGACCGCCAGGCTCAGGCCGATCGCGCCGCTGAGCACGATCGCGCCGCTGAGCGTGAGCAGCAGCACGCCCTGGACCCAGCGGCTGGCCTCGCCGAGCGTGGCCGAGAACTCGTCGGCCAGCGGCTTGATGGTCTCGTGGGCCGCGTGGATCTCGCGCACGAGCTCCTCGGCCCGCTCGGGCGTCAGTGCCCCGGTCACGACCTGCGCATGCAGCACAGCGCCGAGCCCGCGCAGCCGCACGACGGTCTCGTCCGCCTCGGTCCACAGGTCGATCGCGCGCTCCATGTAGCTCAGGTGGCGAAAGTGCCGGAACATCCAGACCAGGGTGCCGATGTCGTTGGGATGGTTGCGCCCGGCCAGGAAGCCCTGGCGCGCGGCCTCGAGGTCGGGGTCGGGTCGGTCGAGCGCGAGGCGCGCCTCGCGGTCGCCCAGCGACACGGCGATCGCCTGCTCGAACTGGCGGTGGTCGGCCGGGTCGCGGCTGCGCGCGTAGCGCACCAGGTAGTGGACCGCGTCGCGGTTGCCCTTGGCCCAGTAGCCCTCGCCGGCGACATAGGCGCGCATGCCGGTGAGGATGGCGCCGCCGATCACCGCGACCGTCGCGACCAGCACCACCGAGGCGCCGAACAGCAGCGTCATCAGCGACAGCTTGTGGGCCACCGCGAGATCGTGCAGCGGGCGCAGCCATTGTCGGCGCGGTCTCGCT
Organism: Caldimonas sp. KR1-144; assembly: GCF_049446155.1. NCBI lineage: Bacteria > Pseudomonadati > Pseudomonadota > Betaproteobacteria > Burkholderiales > Sphaerotilaceae > Caldimonas > Caldimonas sp. KR1-144. Next base: position 125,088 of record NZ_JBMSEE010000006.1, on the reverse strand, counting down.
AGCGTCGCGGGGGCGGCAGACATGAACGGCAACGGTCAGGCACGGTGAGCGCGATGCTGCTCCTTCGCGGGCCGCTTCGCCTCAGCAATTTCGGCGATGTTTCGACCCGATTGAGGCCTCGTGCGACGGATTTCCCAGCGACGGTGCGCCCTCTTCACGCGCGCGCGCCGGCTGTTTCAGCGCGAAAGCCACACCCGCCTTCTTACAATCCCTCACATGCCTCGCGGCTTTCGCCTTTCTTGCGCGCCATGCGCCGGCCTGTCGCCGCGTCGACGTACGGTGCTGGCCGCGGTCGCGCTGCCGGCGCCCGTGCTCGCGCAAGCCACTTCCCCAGACCTTCCAACCGGCCCGATCGGCTGGTTGCTGCTGGGTGCCGGCCTGTGCCTGCTCGGGACCCTGCTCGTGCTGGCCTGGCAGCAGCATCGGCGCGGCGAGCGGGCTGCGCTGCGCGCCGAGCGCGCCCGTTCGCAGCGCCTGCTGTCGCTGATCGATGCCTGGGTCTGGCGCACCGACGCCCAGCACCGCCTGACGCTGGTGCGCGCACCCGACGGCGCGCCGTCCGGCGGGGGCTTGTCCGCTGCCGCGACCGGCCGCGAGTTCTGGTCCGCCTTCGATGGCGAGTCGGCGCAGACGCTGCGCGAGCGGCTGGTGTCGCAGGCGGCCTTCAACGATGTCGAGGTCTTGCTGCCCGGCGCCGACGGCGGCGCGCCTCGCTGGCGCCTGCGAGCCCTGCCCTGCACCGACGAGGATGGCCGCTTCGCCGGCCATGAGGGCACGGCGGTGCCGCTGGCGCCGGCCTGCGCGGCGGCCGAAGCGGCGCCGCCGCCTGCGGCCGACGCCGGCAGCGAGGCCGAGTCGTTCAGCTACACCGTCTCGCACGACCTGCGCGCGCCGATCCGCGTCGTGGAGGGCTTCACCAAGATCCTCAAGGAAGACTACGGCCGCGTGCTCGACCGCATCGGCAACGACCACCTCGACCGCATCCTCGGCGCCGCGGCGCGCATGAACACGATGATCGACGCGCTGCTCGCGCTGGCACGGCTGTCGACGCAGCCGCTGGCGCGCCAGCCGGTCAACCTGTCGCAGCTAGCGTCCTACGTGGTCGAGGACCTGCGCCGCCACGCGCCGGAGCGCCGCGTCGAGGTCTCGATCGCGCCCAACCTGCAGGCCACCGGCGACCCCACGCTGCTGCGCGTGGTGCTCGAGAACCTGCTCGGCAACGCCTGGAAGTACACCGGCACGCGCCAGCTCGCGCGCATCGAGTTCGGCGAGGTCGCGCTCGACGGCCGGCGCGCGTTTCGCGTCAGCGACAACGGCGCCGGCTTCGACATGCGCTACGCCGACCGCCTGTTCGGCGTGTTCCAGCGGCTGCACAGCGCGAGCGAGTTCGCCGGCACCGGCGTGGGCCTGGCCTCGGTGCGGCGCATCGTGCAGCGCCACGGCGGCGACATCTGGGCCGAGGCCGAACCGGACCGCGGCGCGCGCTTCTTCTTCACGCTGGGCTGAGCGCGGCCTGTGGCCGCACGGCGCGTCAGTCGTCGGGCGCCTTGGCGACGGTGTCGGCCTCGCTGGCCGGATCGATCGACCAGCAGCTGCAGGCGTCTTCGTCGAATCCCAGCAAAGTGACCGGCGAGCCGTTCCATGGCACGGGCCGGGTGAACGCCGATGCCAGCGCTTGGGCCGGCGCCCGCGCCGGTTTCCAGAACTCGACCGCACCCTTGCCGACCACGCAGGGCACGTACAGCCGCGCGGCGCCGAAGCTGTGCGCCAGCGCCTGCGCTTGCGCGACGAAACCGTCCAGCAGTGCCGCGCCGCTGATGGTTTGCGTGTCGCCGAGCGGCAGCAGGAACGGCGGGGCCGCATAGCAGGCGTCCATCGCCAGCACGCGCTGACCCGTCTTCGGGTCATGGCCGAACAGCAGCGCGCACACCGCCAGCAGCTCGCCGCCGGCACCGTGGGCCCCGACGAGCAGGAACGGGCCGGCCAGCCATTCGACCAGCGAGGGGCCGCCGCGACGCCAGGGCGAGAGTTCGCATCCCAGGGCCAGGCCGATGAACAGGTTGTCGAAGCGGTCCTTGGGCAGCAGCTCGAACCGGCAAAGGTCGAGCGCAGCGAGGCGATGGCCGAAGTCCGCCTGCGTCATCGCGGCCGACAGGCGCTGGTGGACCGACTGCAGCGTCTCGAGCAGCGCCGCCTCGGCGTCCTTGTCGAGCAGCTTGGGCGCGATGGCCAGCAGCGCGCTGCAGGCCTGCTCGACGTCGGCGACGAAGCCGAACGACACCGCGTCGACACGGCGCTGGACCACTCGCGCCAGGCCGTCGGCGTCCGGCGGCAACGGCGCAGACGGATGGGGATCCGCACTGGCCAGCACCTGCACCACGTCGATCGCGTGCGTGCCCGAGATCGCCGCCACCGGCGCCTGCGGCCCGAAGACCGCATGCAGCATGGCCGCGAGGTGGGCGCGCAGCACGAGGTCGAGCTCCTTGGCCTCGGGGGTCGACGCCTTCGCGTGGGCGGCCAGGGCGTGAAGCGCCGCACGCCAGGTGCCCCGCCATTCCGACAGCAAGGCGCCGAGCTCGGGCGAGGTCCACGTGGGCGACGCGTCGAGCGCGATGCCGGCCGGCAGCGTATCGCCGCAGAAGACGAGGTCGAAGTGATCGCACTTCGGCTCGCCGACGTGCTGGGCCGGCTTCGGATCGGCAGCGCGCAAGGCCGAACGCCAGCCGGCGACGGCATGGATGCCGGCGATCTTCAGCGAACCGTGCATCAGCCCGTTGAGGAGCATCTGCGCGTAGACCTCCTGGCGCTCGACCAGCCCCGGCACGATGGCCGCGACGAGTGCATCGAAGAAGCCGCTCGCGCGCCCGCGCAGCTGCGTCAGCGGCTCGAGGTGCAATGCGCACGGCGTGCCGGGATACGCCAGCGCCAGCGCGGCGGCCGTGAACTCCGAGGCGCGCGTGCGCAGCAAGGGCAGCAGCGACTGCAGCGGCGGGCGCTGCGGCGAATCCGTGGGCAAGCCGGCGATGCAGCGCAGCAGGCTCAGCTCCACCAGCTGCTGGGCCCAGGCCAGCGCGTCGGTCGCCGGCTTGGGCAGCGCGAGCACCTGCGGATCGTTCGGCGCCTCGTGGAAGGCCTGCAGGCACAGCTGGCCCAGCAAGCGGCTGTGCGGCAAGAGCGCGGCGAGGCCCTTGTTCGAGCGCAGGGCCGCCCTAAGGAGGCCGGCGCAGATCGTGCGCACGCAGTCGTCCTCGCACACGACGGTGCCCGGCTGCGCGTCGTCGACGGCCAGGTAGCGGTCGATCTCCTCGAACAGCTGGCGCGTGCGGCCTTCGCCCAGCACGTTCACCAGGACATCGAGCGCCTGTTCGATGCGCGGCACCGGCGTTGGCGCGATGCCGACGCGGGGAAAGAGCAGCCCGCGGATCATCATGATCAGCAAGTCGCTTTCGGCGAAGCCGAGGTAGCCGCCCGTGGTGCTGCTCGTCAGTGCCCGCTCCACGATCTGCCATACCACCTCGTCGCGCAGCGGCGACCGGCGCAGCAGCGCCGCGGCGAAGGCCAGATGCCCGAGCCGGCTGCGCGGACGGAAAGCCTTCAGGCCGGTCAGCCACGACGACTGCTGTTCGACGTCGATCAGCTGGCTGCCATGCGCCGCCACGATGGCATTCATGGCGCGCAGCAGCAGTCGGTCGTCGTTCACGCGGTCGAGCAGGTTGAACAGATACACCCACGTCATGCCGGCCCCGTAGCGCGTCTGGAGCAGCACTTCGCACAGCTCGGCCAGCGCCAGCGCCGGCACGACCTGCGGCGCGTCGATGAGGCGCAGGAACACTTCCAGGCGCCGCAGGCCGTTCGGCCCGAACTCGGACCTCGCCAGGCAGGCCGTGAATCCGTGGACGCCCATGAAGGCCGACATCGGCAGCTCGTCGCCCGTGTCGTACAGGAACTGCTGGCAGGCGAGCGGGCCCAGCCGCCCCTCCAGCAGGAAGATCACCGCCCGCCGGTCCTGGACCAGTTGCCGGGGCGTTCGCGCCAGCACGACGAGGAAGCGTCGAACCATGGGTGCCGTGACCACGGGTTTCGACGCGTCGGTGCCGAGCGCGCGCGCCAGGTGCTCGGCCGCATGGACCTGGCCGGCGTCGCGAAACGGCAAGGCCTCGATCGCGTCGGCGAAGTCCTTTTGTGTGGCCTGCTCCCCGCAATGCAGCAGGAACAGGCACTGGGCCGTGAGAATGGCGTCCTTGTCGAAGCCGCGGCCGACGACGAGCCAGCCGCGGATCTGCGCGACGGCGTTGCGAAACTGCTCCGTCGCGCGCAGCGCGGCGATCAGCAGCACGAACAGCTCGTCGGTGGCGGCCAGGCACAGGTTGCCGGCAAACCGCTTCATGACCGCATCGATCGTGGCGCCGGGCGGCAGCTTCTTTTGCTGGCAGATCTTGCGCAGGATCCACAGCAGCAGGTCGTCGGTGCCGCCCTTCGGCGGCCGCCGCGCCGCGAGCAGGGCCTGCCACAGCGTCGGCAAGGGCTGGTCGCTTTCGTACATGAGCGCCAGCAGCCTGTCGATCCGCCACTCGGTGGCGTTCGTCTGCAGGCAATCCGTGAGCTCCTTCTGCTGATCGGGGAGCTTGCTGCACCGGACGAGCTCCCGGTAGGCCGCTTTCTGCTGCTCGGCACTGGAGCGGCTGCTCCAGCACGCCGCAAGCAGCGCGGTGGTGCTCTTCATGCCGTGGTCCGCGCCCGTGCGGTTCAGTTCCACGAGGCACCTCCCGCGGCGGCAGGCGCGGCCGCCGGGCCGGCGGGACACGGCACGGTCGCAGCGCGAGCGCGGCGATGAAAGCTGAGCGAGGTGGCCATCGAACGGGTCCCCAAGAGTCGAACGCGCTGTCGACTCTAGGAACGCCGGCGCGGCGCCCACAGGTGCAACGAACCGGGTTCGCAGGGCTCGATTGCCGAGCCCCGGTGCGCTCAGATGGTCTTGGGCAGCGACAGCAGCTCGACCGCCTCGAGCACGCGCTCGGCCTCGGCGATCACCGTGCGGCCCTCGGCCTGGGCCAGCCGACGCAGACGCTCGAGCGCCTGATGGCGGTCGAGCGAGTGGCGGTGCATGAGCACGCCCAGCGCGATCGACACGGTCTGCGAGCGGGGATCCTCGTTGGCCGCCGGCAGGCGCGGCGCGACGGCCGCGATCTCGCCCGAGCGCACCTTGGCGAACGCGCGCTCGACCTCCGGCAGCAGCCGCTCCATGTCGAGCGGCTTGCCCAGGTGGGCCAGCGCGCCGAGGTCGCGCGCCTGCTGCGCGGTGGCCTCGTCGGTGAAGGCCGACAGGAACATGAAGGGCACGCCGCCCTGGTCGCGCAGGTAGGCGGCGACGTCGAAGCCGCTCTTGCCTTCCATGCGGATGTCCAGCAGCGCGAGGTCGGGCCGCTGCGCGCGCGCCTGGAGGATGGCATCGTCGCCGTTGTCGGTGTCGATGACCTCGTAGCCGGCCTGCCGCAGCCCATCGCTCAGCGTCACGAGCACGAGGCGGTCGTCATCGACCAGCAGGATTCTTCCCTTGGACGTGCTCACGCGGGCGGCCCCATCGAAGTGGGATGGCTGGAGGTGGCGTCAGGTCCGACGCTGAATCGCACGATTGTGCGCACTTCGACTCGGCAAGTCACCGGGCGCCGGGCGGGTTTTCGGCGGCTTCGTGCCTACGGCGCCACAGCAGCCGGATCGGCGGCAATGCGCGCCAGCGTCGGGGGCGCCAGGCGCAGCGAGGCGCACACCTGGTCGCCGTCTTGCCGCAGCGCCAGCGCCGCGCCGCGCCGCGGAATCAGCGCGCGCACCAGGCCCAGGGCAGTCGCGCCGGGGGCCACGCGCTCGAGCGCGAAGCCGTCCGGCAGGCGGCCGGGGTTGCGGATCTCGACGGCGGCATCGGCCTCGCCCAGGCGCACCGCGCAATGCACCGGCGCGCCGCCGCCGTGCCGCAGCGCGTTGCCGAACAGCTCGTTGAGCGACAGCGCCAGCGGGATCGCCTCGGCCTCGGGCAAGGCCCAGTCGGGGGCGGCGGCGCCGTCGGTGCTCACGCCGACCTCGACGCGCCGCTCGCCGCGCTGCACCGCGCGCGCGATCGCCTCGACCAGGCTGACCAGGCGCACCGGCCCGTGCTGCCCCACCTGCAGGCCGTAGACCTGGGCGATCGCCTGCACCTGCGCCACCGCGTCCTGCAGCACCGTGGCCACTTCGGGGCGACGCTGCGCGACCTGCTGCAGCAGACCGGCCACGCCTTGCAGGTTGTTCTTGATGCGGTGGTGCACCTCGCGCACCAGCGCCTCGCGCTGCGCCACGGCCGCGGCCAGGCGCGCCGCCTCGGCCTCGCGCTGCTCGGTCACGTCGGTGGCGACCATCAGCACCTCGTCGGGCGCGCGGCCCGGCTCGGACAGCGGCAGGAAGCGCGCATCCCACACGCGCGGCACGCCCTCGCCGCCCGGCGTGCGCGGCGCGAAGCGGTACTCGCGGCGCTGCACCTCGCCGCGCGCCAGCGTGTCGGCCAGGTCGGCCGCCACGCGCGCGCCCAGCGGCGCGTCGGCCATGAAATGCGCCGGCCGCTGGCCGACCACCTGCTCGGGCGCCAGCCCCATCGCGCCGGCGGCCACCGGGTTGATGCGCCGCACGCGGCCGCTGTGCGCGTCGAACAGGGTGATCGCCAGCGGCGCGAGGTCGATCATGCGCTGCAGCGTGGCCTGCGCCTGCGCGGTGCGCGCTTCGGCGCTGCGACGGCGATCGATGTCGAGCAGCGCATAGGTCAGCTGCGGCTGCAGCGCGCCGGCGTCGTCGGCGACGCCGGTGGCCACGGCATTGCCGACCACCCAGAATCGGCGGCCGTCACGCGCCTGCACGCGGCATTCGAACGAGGCCGTGCCCTGCTCCGCGCCTTCGGGTCGCTCGAGCAGCCGGGGCGCCGCGCGAAACGGATGGTCGACCTCGGACGTCGCCACCGTCTCGAGCGGCTGGTGGAAGAAGTCGGCCAGCGTGCCGCCGAACATGCGGCGCGCCGAGCGGTTCATCCACTCGATGCCGAGCGGGCCGACGGTGACGATGCCGACGAACACCGAGTCGAGGATCGCGCGCGTGAGCTCGGCCTGGCGCGCCATCGCCTGCTGCGCGCGCGCCTGTTCGCGCGCGAGGCGCTCGAGCTCGGCCTGCTGCAGCTTCAGGCGCGTGATGTCGGTCAGCACCGCGATCGTTTCCACATGGCCCGGCGCGGCGTCGATGCGGCGCGCCGAGACGCCGACCCAGCGCCGGCCGCCGTCGGGCAGCGCGTACTCGAACTCGGATTCGGTGACGCCGTCGCGGTCGAGCGCGCCGCGCGTCGCGTCGAGGCGCTCGAGCGCCACCGGCAGGCGCTCGAACAAGGCGTCGAGCGCGCGGCCGACGGCCTGGCCGGGCCGCAGCGCCAGCAGTTCCTCGAAGCGCCGGTTGCTGCGCACCAGCACGCCGTCGCGCACGTAGGCGATGCCGGCGCTGGAGGCCTCCATGATGCTGGTCAGCTCGCGCAGCAGCGCTTCCTGCGCCTCGCGGGCGCGCTCCTGCTCGGTGATGTCGAGCGTGATCACCGCGCTGCGCTGCTCGCCGTTCGCGCCGGTCTGCGGTTCGACGCGCGTGAGCAGCCAGCGCGTGCCGTGCTCGGGGTCGCGCACCGCGTAGCGCGCCTGCGCGCGCTCGCCGGCGCGCAGCGCGCGCTGCACGCGCTCGAACTCGGCCAGCGTCTCGGGCTCGACCACGTCGCGGCCGATCGCCGCCAGCGAGGTCGGCTCGCCGCCGTGCGAAGCGCCGCGCACGACGCTGCCGACCACCCAGCCCTGCGCGCCGTCCCAGGTTGCGAGGCCGGCGCCGGCGGCCTCGACCAGGGCGTCGAGCTGCGCGCGCGCAAGGTCGCGCTCATCGCCGACCGTGAGGTCGTCGATCGCCGCGAGGTAGCGGCGGCGCGCCGGCGCCGGTGCGCCGTCGTGGGCGGCGTCCTGGTTGTGCGCCGCGGCGCGGATGCGCGCATGGAGCCGGCGCGGCCGGCGCGCACCGTCGCCCGGCACCCAGCGGCTGCGCTCGAGCACGCCGCCGGCCGGCGCGAGCAGCGCCAGCGCCTGCGGTGAATCGAGCGCCAGCAGCTCGCGCAGCGCGGCCGGCGCATCACCCAGCCACTGCGGCGCGCGCCCGAGCAGGGCCTCGAGCGCCGGGTTGCTGCGCAGCACCAGGCCGCTGGCGTCGAAGGCCAGCAGGCCGACCGGACTGAGGTCGAACCACTGGTCCAGCTCGCGCGCGGAACGATCGACCTCGTCGCGCAGCGCGTGCTCGGCGGTGCAGTCCTGCAGCACCGTGAGGCCGAACGAGCGGCCCTCGTCGTCGGACACGCTGCGGCGCGCCGCGCGATACCAGCGCTCGCGCCCGGCCGCGTCGATCAGGCGGCGCTCGACCAGCGCCGGCACCTCGTCGCTGGCGTGCTCGCCGCGCAGCACCTCGCGCGCGGAGCGCCAGGCGGCGTGGTCCTCGCGCGGCGCCAGCGCGATCGGGTCGCGCCCGATCAGGCGTTCGCGCGGCACGCCGCAGAAGTCGACGAAGGCGTCGTTGACGTCGACGACGAGGAAGTGATCGTCTTGCAGGATGGCCGGGAACGGCGAGGCCCAGAACATGCGCCGCAGTTCCTGCAGCGGGTTGGTGCGCCCGGGCGGCAGCGCCGGCGGCAGCATCGTCCGGGGCGCGCGCGCTGCCGTGCGCATCGGCGGCAGGCGCAGGGCCCAGCGGTCGTCCGACAGCGGCAGCATCGCGGCGCTGCCGGCGCCGGGCGGCGGCGGCGTGTGCGCGCCGCGCAGCTGCGCCAGCGCCCAGGTCGTCAGCCCTTGCGGCAGCAGGTCGGCCAGCGAGACCAGCGGCTGGCCCGGCTCGGCGCTGGGCAGCGCGCGCAGCGCCGCCAGGTTGGCGAAGACGATGCGGCCGTCTGCGGCATCGACGACCAGCAGCGCATCGTTGAGCGCATCAAGGAAGCCATGCCACTGGGCCAGAGCGGAAGCGGCGGAACCGGTCATGGTGGGCGCCTCCCGCATCGCACGGGGGAGCTTCGTCTCAGTCGAGCTGCGCAGCGTGGCCCAGCGCCGTGAGCAGGGCTCGATTGATACCGGCAGGGTCCATGATCAGCGCGTCGCAGGCCTCGCGGATCGCGTCGAGCTCGTCACCCTCGACCGCGCGCACCAGGTCGCAGTAGGGCTGGTAGGGCCCGCGGTTGTCGGCCAGCGCCTGGTAGACGCGCTCGGGCACCGGGATCGACTGCAGCAGTTCCGAGAACGGCTGGCGGAAGATGCGATCGAGCAGCGAGAACACGCCGCAGATGAAGAGTTCGTTGCGCATCTCCTCGTCGCTCGAGCCGCGCACCAGTTCTTCCATCAGCATGCCGCGACGCACGGCCGCGAACATCACCGGCTTCATGTTGGCGTCCTTGCTGGCGGTGGCCAGCAGCAGCGCCAGCCAGCGCTTGAGGCGGTTGTAGCCCAGCAGCATGATCGCGTGGCGAAACGAGCTGATCTCCACCGACAGGCCGAAGGCCGGCGAGTTGATGTAGCGCATCAGCTTGAACGCCAGGGTCGGGTCGCGCCGCAGCGTCTGCTCGAGGCGGTCGATCGGCTCGGCCTGGTCGACGCGATGGATCAGCTCGACGATCACCTGCAGGTCCGGTGCAGCCTGCTTGCCGCCGCCCGACTGCGCCGCCGCGTTGGCGTAGGAGATCGCGTCGTCCATCGGCCAGCCCAGCACCGCCACGGCGCCGCGGCCGAAGCTGCTTTCCATCTCGACCAGCTTGCGCACGCCCGACTGGACGAAGCCGATCTTGCGCGGCATGCTGGCCGCGACCTCGGGCGACTCGTCGATGCGCCGGTCGTCGGCCAGGTCGACGATCGAGTACTTGAAGCACGGCAGCACGTCGCGCGGCAGCTCGCGCAGCGGCCGGCCCTTGATCAGCAAGGTGTTGCCGTTGTCGTGCAGCGCGCGGATCACCTCGGAGTGCTGCTCGTCGGCCGCCATGAAGGCCGGCACCTCGACGATCACATTGGTGGCCGGCTTGGCCTCGATCAGGTCGTGCAGCAAGGACTCGCTGAGCACGTTGAGCGACACCTGCGGCCCGCCCGCGGGCCACACCGTCGCGACCGCCGCGAGCAGCGCCGCGGCATCGAGCGGCTCGCCGGGGCGCAGCGGAAACACGGTCAGGCGCGTCGCGCTGACGGCCCGGTTGCGATCGACCATCGGCGCATAGCTGAGCGCGACCTGGCCGAAGATACTGCTGTCGTTCACGGAGTACTTCCTCGCCTTCCGGCTTGCCTGCCGGCTTGCCCGCCGGCGACTCGATTGTGGCTTGGGCGGCGCGTGGCTGCGCGGGGTCGATGCGTCAGCGCGTCAGTTGCGCACGTTTCCCCGACCATGGCGCCGATACCACCGCGTGGGGTCCGAGAGCTTGCGCGGATCCGGCTCTGCCGGTCCGCAGCAAGAGCTCGTCGCGAGACGCGCCGAGCGCTCGAGCCGTCCAAGCCGCCGCGGGGCGGCTTGGAGCCGCGGCTCTCGCCCCCCTCGGGGGGCAGCGAGCGCGAGCGAGCGTGGGGGCTACGAAATGAACTTGAACAGCGAGAGCTGCTGCACCATCGAGTACGACTGCAGCGCCGCCTCGTAACCCGACTGCTGCTGCTTGAACTGGGAGATGGCGTCGACCATGTCCAGGTCCTCGGCGTTCGAGCGCTCGGTCTTGGCGCCCAGCTTCAGCGCCGACAGGCGGTTCTCGACGCCGTCGATGCGGTTGAGCGTCTCGCCGGCCGCCGCGCGCACCTGCTGCAGCTGGCCCAGCGCGGCGTCGATGTCGCGCAGGCCGTTGTTGACCGCCTGCGAGACCTGGCCGTTGTTGAGCAGCGGCGTCTCGAGCGCCGCCGCGGTGCGGTCGAGCACCTCGAACACGTTCAGCGAGGCGGTCGAGGGCGCCAGCGCGAACTGGTCGCCGTTGGCCGGCGCGCCGGTCACGGCCACGGCCATGCCGTCGATCTCGATCGACTGGCCGCTCACGTAGGGCACGTTGGTCAGCGCGGTGGGGTTGCCGTTGCGCAGCACGGTGTAGGTCGTGGTGCCGCCGGTGACGGTGAAGTCGATGGTGTACGGATCGCCGGTCAACGCCGAGGGGTCCGAGACGCGGCCGGAGTCGATCCAGCCGCTGCCGTTTTGCGTCACCGCGCGGGTTTCGAACACGCCGTTGCCGGTGCGCCCGGCCAGCCAGGTCGCGGGCCCGTCGAGCGTGATCGGCAGCGACTCGCCCGAGGCCACGTTGGTCTGGCCGCCGGTGCCGCGGTACTGCACGCCGCTGGGCGTGTCGACGAACGGCGGGCTGCTGGCGCCCTGGCCGCCGAACAGGTAGCCGCCCGAGCCGTCGGTGCGGTTGGCGATCGCGAACAGTTGGTTGCGCATCTCGCGCAGCGACTGCGCCAGGTTCTTGCGCTCGGCATCGGTGTAGGTCGCGTTGCCGGCGTTGACCAGCGCCTCGCGCGCTTCTTGCAGCAGGTCGACACTGTCGCCCAGCGCCGATTCGCCGAGCGTCATCGCGTTGCGGCTTGCATCGACCGCGCGCTGGTTGGCGGTGACGCGCGCCTCCTGCGCCAGCGCGCGCTCGGCGCGCGCGGCGGCGGTGGGATCGTCGCTGGCGTTGTTGACGCGCTTGCCGCTGGTGAGCTGGATCTGGCTCTCGCTCATCTCCTGCTGGCGCTTTTGCAGGAAGGCGATCGCGGCGTCGTAGGTGTTGGCGGTGGCGATACGCATCGTCGAGTCCTATCGAAAGGCAGCGCCCGGCCGGCCGCCGGGCCGCCCCAAGGCCGGCCAGCCCCCGCGGGGGGCAGCGAACAAAGTGAGCGTGGGGGTCGTCGTCATGCAGCAGCCTGGAGAAGGGTGTCGAAGATGGTCTGTGCCACTTGAAGAACCTTGGCCGCGGCCTGGTAGCCCTGCTGGTACTGGATCAACCGCGCGGCTTCCTCGTCGAGGTTCACGCCGACCTTGCTGGTCAGCACTTCCTTGGCGTTCTCGGCGACCGCGGTGGAGATCTTGCTGGCGGCATTGGCGCCTTGCACGCGCACGCCGACATCGGCCATCGCGCGCGCATAGGCGTCGGTGATCGTCTCGCCCGGCACGACGGCGCCGCTGCCGAGGATCTGGCGGCCGACGAGGCCCTCGTCGCGCAGGTCGAGCAGCGCCAGCGCGTTGCCGTTGTTGGCCTCGGGGAACTGGGTCGCCGCGACCTGGATCGTGTCGCCCGAGCGCGGCACGCCGTTGAGGCTGAGCTCGAAGCCGTTGAGCGCGATCGGCGTGCCGGCCGACCAGCTGCCGGTGCCGCTGCCGACCACCGTGCCGCCGGCATCGGTGAGGCTCCAGCTGTAGTTGCCGCTGTTGTCGGTGAAGCTGATCGCCGCGGTCAGCGTCGGGTCCAGCGACGCGCTCACGGTGCGCAGCGAGCCGACCGTCGCGGTGCCGGTGTTGGCCGCGCCGACGGTGGCCGAGACGGCCGACGCGGCGGCGATGCCCTTGGGATCGTCGAGCACGCGCTGCATGCTGCTCGCGGCCATGGCCACGGGCTGCAGCAGGTAGCGGTCGTTGGCACCGGGCGCCGGGATGCCGACGCCGATCGTGAAACCGTCGACGGTGTCGCCCGGCACCACGGTGCGCGTCGTGCCGTCGGACAGGCGCGTGAGGATGTACTGGCCGGGCGTCGACGGATCGCCCTTGAGCTCGTAGTCGCTTGCCTGCAGCTGGGTGGCGTCGCTGATGGTGATCGACACCGAGTTCAGCGCCGCGGCGCTGTTGTTCTGCGCGGGCAGCACGCGCGGCGCGCCGAGCGAGAAGATCGGCGCGCCCGCGCCGGCCGGCTGGCGCAGGTCCAGGCCCAGCGCCTGCTGCTGGTTGAGGCGCCCGGCGATCGCGCTGGCGAGCTGGCCGACCAGGGTACGCGCATCGGCCAGGTCTTCGTTCTGGAACGACATCAGCGCCGAGATCGAGCCGCCGGCGATCTGATCGGCCGGCACGATGCGCGTGCCGCCGGACTCCTTCAGCGCGAGCTGCACGCGCGCGGGGTCGAACTCGTCGGGCACGACCGCCAGCTGCAGCGCCTGGTTCGACAGCACCAGCCGCTGGCCGCCGCCGATGAACAGGCCCAGCGTGCCGTCGTCGGCCGGGATGGTCGTGACCTGGATGTACTGGTTGATCTCGGTGACGAGCTGGTCGCGCTGGTCGAGCAGGTCGTTGGGCACGTGGCCGATGCCCTGCACCGCCGCGATCTGCTGGTTGATCTGCGCGACCTTCTGCGCCAGCGCGTTGACGGTGGCGACCGAGTTCTTCATGTCCGACACGACGCCCGCCTGCAGGCTGTCGATCTGCTCGTTGGCCGAGCGAAAGCGCGAGGCCAGCTCCTCGGCGCGCGCCAGCACGACCTGGCGCGCCGAGGTGTCGGTGGGCTTGTTGGCGACGTCGGTGAAGGCGTTGAGCAGGTTGCCGGCCGCAAAGCCGATGCCGTTCTCGCCCGAGGCGAACACCTTCTCCAGGCGCTGCAGTTGCTCGAGCTTGGTGAGCGCGCCGGCGGCCTGCGAGGCGGCGAGCTGCGACTCCTTGGTCAGGAAGGCGTCGGCGACGCGCGAGACGGTCTCGACGTTGACGCCCTTGCCGAAGAAGCCGGCGCCGGTGAACTGTCCGCCCGCCGTCGCGAGATCGACCTGCTGGCGCGAGTAGCCGGGCGTGTTGGCGTTGGCGATGTTGTTGCCCGTGGTCTGCAAGGCCGCGTAGCTCGCGAACATCGCACGGGTGCCGAGGGACATCAGGCCGGACATGGGTCAGCTTCCTCGATCAGGCCTGCGCCGCATTCGGCGAGGCATTGGCGGCGCGCGCGAGACGCTGCGTGGTCTCGATCACGCGCGACAGCTTGCTGGCGTAGGCCGGGTCGGTGGCATAGCCGGCGCGCTGCAGGTTGGCCGCGAAGCCGTGCGCGCTGCCGCCTTGCTCGATCACCTTGGCGTAGCGCGGGTTGTCCTTGAGCAGCCTGGCGTAGTCGGCGTAAGCCTCGCCGTAGGAGTCGTAGGCACGGAAGGTCTGCTTGACCTTGCGCGGCTGGCCGCCGATGTACTCGGTCGTCGTGACCTCGGTGGTCTTGCCGCGCCAGTTGGCGCCGGCCTTGATGCCGAACACGTTGTGCGAGTTGCCGCCCTCGGCGGTGCGGATCTCGCGGCGGCCCCAGCCGCTTTCGAGCGCCGCCTGCGCGAGGATGAAATCGGCCGGAATGCCGGTGGCCTGCGCGGCCGACTGCGCGGCCTCGCGGTGCTGGCTCACGAAGCCCTGTGCGCCGCCGCCGTGCGCGATGCGCGGCAGGTTGCGCGGCGTCGCGGCGCCGGCAGCGGTGGCGGATGTGCTGCCCTTCGCGGCCGCTTCGGCCGCGCCGCCGAGCTGACGCTCGAGCTGGCGGGCGATCTGCGCCGCCAGCCCGCCCGGCATGCCGGAGAGCTTGGTCGCGAACTGCTGGTCGAGCATCTCGGTGCCCATCGCGGTCGCGTTGTTGTCGAGCAGGCCGCTTTGCATCGTGCTCGCGCGCATGCTCTTCATCAGCTCCTGCATGAAGAGCGACTCGAACTGCTTCGCGGTGGCCTGGATGGCCGCCTTCGGATCCTTGGCCGCGGTGCCGCGCAGCGCCTCGATCGAGCTGCCGGCCGGGATGGAGGAAAGCGCCGCCATCAGATCACTTCCAGCTCGGCATTCAATGCGCCGGCCGACTTGATGGCCTGCAGGATCGCGAGCAGCTCCTGCGGCGTCGCGCCCAGCGAGTTGAGCGCCTTGACGACGTCGGTGAGCTGCGTGCCCGCGGGCAACTGCACCAGGGAGCCGGCCTGCTGCTTGACCGAGATGTCGGCGCGGTTGGCGACCACCGTCTGGCCGTTGGAGAGCGGGCCGGGCTGGCTGATCACCGGCTCGTTGCTGATCGTCACGCTCAGCGAGCCGTGCGCGACCGCGCAGGCGCCCAGCGTGACCGCCTGGTTCACGACCACCGAGCCGGTGCGCGCGTTGATCACGACCTTGGCGGCCGGCGCGGCGAGCGCGATCGGCAGGTTCTCGATCTCGGCCAGGAAGCTCACGCGCGCGTTCGGGTCGGCCGGCATGCGCACGCGCACGCTGCGTCCGTCGAGCGCGTAGGCGCTGCCCTCGCCCATCTTCGCGTTGATGGCCTGGGCCACCGTGCGCGCGGTGGAGTAGTCGGCCGCGTTGAGGTCGAGCTGGATGCTGTCGCCTTGCGCCAGCGGCGTCGGCACGCCGCGTTCGACCGTCGCGCCGGCCGGAATGCGCCCGGCATTGAGCGTGTTGACCTGCACCTTCGAGCCGCCGGCGGAGGCGCCGGCGCCTCCGACGATCAGGTTGCCCTGCGCCATCGCGTAGATCTGACCGTCGGCGCCCTTGAGCGGCGTTGCGACCAGGGTGCCGCCGCGCAGGCTCTTGGCGTTGCCCATCGACGACACCACCACGTCGATCGGCTGGCCCGGCTGCGCGAAAGGCGGCAGCGTCGCGGTGACCATCACCGCGGCGACGTTGCGCAGCTGCACGCTGGTGCCGGCCGGCACCGTGATGCCCAGCTGCTGCAGCATGGCCGACAGGCTTTGGGTCGTGAACGGGGTCTGGGTGGTCTGGTCGCCGGTGCCGTCGAGGCCGACGACGAGGCCGTAGCCGACCAGCTGGTTGCTGCGCACGCCGGCCACCGCGGCCACTTCCTTGAGCCGCGCGGCGTCCGCCGTCGCGGGCCACCACACAGCGGCGCTGGCGATCAGCCAGGCCAGCGCGATGAGCCACCGCAGCGCGGGCGGCGGGGCATCGGGCAAGGGCTCGGGGAGGTCGTTCATCGCGGTGTCGATCCGGCGGCGAGGCGTCACGGACGACGCCCCTGTCGACACCATTTTTCTTTTCTTTACAGGGGCAGAACGTTCAAAAAGAAGCGGCCCAGCCAGCCTATTTGCTGCGCCTCGGCCTGCGCGCCGCGGCCGCGCTGCTGGATGCGCACGTTGGCGATCTGCGCCGAGGCGACCTGGTTGCCCGGCTGGATGGTGCGCGGATCGACCTGGCCCGTGAACTTGAGCACGTCCACGTGCTCGTGCACGCCGATCTGCTTCTCGCCGGCGATCAGCAGGTGGCCGTTGGGCAGCACCTCGACCACGGTCGCGGTGATCGTGCCGCTGAAGGTGTTGGCGCTTTCGGTCGTGCCCTTGCCTTCGAAGCTGTTGGTCGAGCTGCCGGCGGCGCTGCCGCGGCTGAAGGCGCTGGACTTGAAGAAGGGCATCGCGGTGATGCTGGCGTCGACGCTGCCGGACTTGTCGACCGAGCTGGTCGACTTCTGGCTGGCCTGCACCTTCTCGACGATCGCAATCGTGATCGTGTCGCCGACCAGGCGCGCGCGGTGGTCCTCGAACAGCGGGCGGTAGCTGGCGCCCTGGAAGATCGAGCCGTTGTTCACCGCCGGGGCGGGCATCGCGACCGGGCGCACCGGCTGCGTGTCGCCGACGTCGACCTGGGGCGACAGCGTTCCGCAGGCGGCGAGCGCAGCCGCAGCCATCGCGATCGACGTGAAGCGAAGCAGCGAGTTCATCGCGCGTCTCCCGCTCACAGCTGGCCGAGCCGCTGCAGCATCTGGTCCGAAGTCTGGATCGCCTTCGAGTTGAGCTCGTAGGCGCGCTGGGTCTGGATCATCGTGATCAGCTCCTCGACCACGTTGACGTTGCTGGTCTCGACGAAACCCTGGGCCAGCGAACCGGTGCCGTTGTCGCCGGGCGCGCCGGCGTTCGGTGTGCCCGAGGCGGCCGTCTCGGCGTAGAGGTTCTGGCCGCGCGGCTCGAGGCCGGCCGGATTGACGAAAGTGGCCAGCTGGAGCTGGCCGACCTGCTGCGCGGCGGCCTGGCCCGGCAGCGCGACGCTGACCGTGCCGTCGGCGGCGATCGTGACGCTTTGCGCATTGGCCGGGATCGTGATGCCGGGCTGCACGACGTAGCCGTTGTTGGTGACGAGCTGGCCGTTGGCGTCGGTCTGGAACGAGCCGTCGCGCGTGTAGCCGGTGGTGCCGTCGGGCATCTGGATCTGGAAGAAGCCCTGGCCCTTGATCGCCACGTCCAGCGTGTTCGTGGTCTGCTGCAGGTTGCCCTGGCTGAACTGGCGCGAGGTCGCGACCGCGCGCGTGCCCAGCCCGACCTGCAGGCCGGTGGGCAGCTGCGTCTGCTCGGAGCTGTTGGCGCCGGCTTGCCGCAGGTTCTGGTACATCAGGTCCTCGAACACCGCGTGCGAGCGCTTGTAGCCGTTGGTCGCGCTGTTGGCGAGGTTGTTCGAGATGTGGTCCAGCTGGGTCTGCTGGGCCTCCATGCCGGTCTTCGAGATCCACAGCGAACGCATCATGGCCAAGGTCCTTGGGCGGTAGTTGCCGGCGATGTTCGGACGAACTTGAGGCCCGGCAGCCGCGGATAAGCGGCAGCAACGCCCGCCAGTTGCAAGCGCTGCGCAGGGATCCATCAAGCCTGGGTGCCCAGGAGCGGCACACTTGACTGTGTAGCCCAAAGGATACACAGTGCCATGCGCGTCCGGATGACCGAGGCGTACCGTGACTGGATCGACGAACTGCCAGACCGAGCGGGACGCGCACGCATTCAGGTGCGCGTCGACCGGCTGGTTCACGGCAATCCCGGCCAACACCGCCGACTGACCGAAGGCGTGTGCGAATTGAAGATCGATGTGGGCCCCGGCTATCGCGTTTACTACACGCAGCGCGGCCAGGCGCTGATCATCCTGCTCGCAGGCGGGGACAAGGCTTCGCAACAGCGCGACATTGCACAAGCGCTGGCGCTGGCCCGGCATCTCTAGACAGACTGAACAGGAGCATTCCGATGACCCGTACGGCCGGCACCGCCAGTCCCAGGACTCGAACCGTCGAGTACGACGTCGCACAGCAGTTGCGCACGCCCGAAGAGATGGCCGCCTACCTGGATGCCTGGCTCGTGGAAGCACCCGATGATGCTGCCGGCATCGCGCGGGCCCTGGGCGACATCGCGCGAGCCAGAGGCATGTCGCAGGTGGCGCGCGAGACCGGCCTGAGTCGCGAAAGTCTCTACAAGGCGCTGGGCGAGAACGGCAACCCGAGCTTCGCGACCGTCTTGAAAGTGGCGCGCGCGCTCGGTCTGCAGCTTCACGCGACGGCGGCTTGAGACGAACCTCGCCACCGTCGAGATCGGGGCCTTCGTACCCGCGCGCGACTTCGCGCTGTCAAAGCGCTTTGCGTGCTGTGGCGCGTGGCGCAGAACCTCCCCTTCTCATGAGGCCCCCATGCCCATCGTGACCCTGACCCTGCGCCGCCCCAAGACGCCGGCCTTCAAGACCATGGTCCTCGACGCCGTGCACGCCGCGCTGGTCGGCGCGGGCGTGAATCCGAACGACCGCTTCCAGCGCGTGCTCGAACTCGATGCCGACGACTTCCGCTTCGATGCCGTCTTTCCCGACGTGCGCACGCGCCGCACCGACGACTTCGTGCTGGTCGAGATCCTGCTCGGCGCCGGCCGCAGCGTGAAGGTGAAGAAGCAGATCCTCGCCACGCTCGTCGAGCGACTCGAGGCCGCGGGCTTCGATCCCGAGAACCTGATGGTGTGCTTCCAGGACGTGGCCTGGGAGAACTGGTCACCGGCCGGCGGGCGGGTGCCGCACGCCTGAGGCGCAGCCTCGGTCCTCGCGAGCAAGCGCCCCCGCCCCTCGGTTCCTGCAAGATCGAGGTGATCCGCAAGAACGATGCCGGATGCCGCTTCCTGGGCCTTGCGGGTTGGTCGGGAGGCGCCGATCACGCCCGGCACATCGCCGAGGATCAGTTCGCCGACAACAGCTTTGCCGCCGCCTGTTCGTCGCTTTGCGCGGTCTGGATCATCTTCATCTGCGCCTCGAACTGGCGCGCGGCCGAGATCATCGAGATCATCGCCTCGACCGCGTTGACGTTCGAGCCTTCGAGCGCGCCGTCTTGCACGCGCGCATTCGCATCGGCCGGCAGGTCGCCGTCGGCGGCGCGGAACAGGCCGTCGGCGCCTCGCTGAAGCGGCGCCTCGGGCGTCACGAGCTTGAGGCGGCCGATCGGCGTGGTGGTGCCGTTTTGCTGGCGCACGCTGACCGTGCCGTCCGGCGCGATGCTGGGCACGGTGTCGGGCGGCACCTGGATCGGGCCGCCGTCGCCGAGCACGGTGAGTCCGTTGGTCGTGACGAGCTGGCCTTGCGCGTCGATGTCGAGCGAGCCGAAGCGCGTGTAGGCCTCGGTGCCGTCGAGCCCCTGCACCGCGAGCCAGGCATTGCCCTTCATCGCGACGTCGAGGTTGCGCCCGGTGGCGCTGACCTGGCCGGCGCTCGCGTCGTAGCCGGTGGTGGTCTCGAGCGCATAGGCGCGCGTCGTCGCGCCGTCGCCGCGCACCGGCACGGCGCGAAACGCCTGCAGCTCGGCGCGAAAGCCGGTCGTCGTCGCGTTGGCGAGGTTGTTGGCCAGCGTGTCCTGGCGCTGCATCGTCGCCTTCGCGCCGGACATCGACAGGTAGATCATGCGGTCCATCGCACAAGCTCCGTTCAGTGCAGGTGGGGCGCGAGCGCCGCGGCGCCGGGCCGCCCCAAGCCGCGGCGCCAGCCCCCTCGGGGGGCGACGAGCCGCAGGCGAGTGGGGGCCGACATCAGCGCAGGTTCACGAGCGTCTGCATGATCGAGTCGACGGTCTTGATCGTCTGCGCATTCGCCTGGTAGACGCGCTGCGCGGTGATCATGTTGACCAGCTCGCCGGTCAGGTCGACGTTGCTCTCCTCGAGTGCGCCGCTTTGCAGCACACCGAAGTTGCCGTCGCCCGGCGCGCCCACCACCGGGTCGCCCGAGGTGAAGGTCGCCGACCAGGCATTGCCGCCCATCGGCTGCAGGCCCTGCGGGTTGCGGAAGTTGGCCACCTCGACCTGGCCGGCCGGCTTGGACTGGCCATTGCTGTAGCGCGCCATCACGATGCCGTTGGCCTCGATCGTGATGCCGGAGAGCTGACCCGGCGCGTAGCCGTCTTGCGAGAGGTCGGTGACGCCGAAGCCGGCGCCGTACTGCGTCGCGTTGGTGAGGTCGAGCTGGATGCCGGTGATCGGCAGCGTGTCGCCGCCGCCCGGGCGCACGCTGGCCGGGATGTCGAGGTTGATCGCGGTGGCCGGCGAGGTCGGGTTGCTGCCGTTGCTGGGGAACTGCAGCGTGGTCAGGGGCGTCGGCACGCCGCTCGCGTCGGTGGCGATCGGGTCGCCGTTGACCGCGACATAGACATTCCACTGGTCGGTGCCGGCCTTCTGGAAGTAGTAGGTCAGCGCGACATCCTGGCCCTTGGCGTCGTAGACGGTGACCGAGGTCGCGTTGTTGTAGGTGGTCGGGTCGTCGAAGTCGATGCGGTCGCCGGCGGCGGGCAGCGTCACCGCGGCGCGCGCGTCGAGGTTCATCTCGATGCCGATGTTGGCGGTGGCCTGCGGGTTGATGCCGGCGGTCGGCAGCTGGATCGGCGCCGCCTGGCCGGGCTGGATCACGCCCTGGCCGTCGGCGCGGTAGCCCAGGAGCTTTTGCGCCTGGTTGTTGACGATGAAGCCGTCGCGGTCGATCTTGAACTGGCCGTTGCGGGTGTACATCGTCGGGTTCTTGCCGTCGCTCACCTGGAAGAAGCCCGAGCCGTTGATCGCCAGGTCCATCGAGTTCTCGGTGGTGGTGATGTTGCCCTGCGTGAACTGCTGGCCCACCTTGGCGAGCGTGACGCCGATGCCGATGTTGTTGGAGCCGGCGCCGTTCATCGCGTTGGCGTAGACGTCGGCGAACTCGGCGCGCGAGTTCTTGAAGCCGAAGGTGTTCGCGTTGGCGACGTTGTTGCCGATGACCTCGAGGTTCTTGCTCGAGGCGTTCAGACCGGACAGACCTTGCTGGAAGCTCATGGTGATTCCTTCTTGAAGGAGAACGTCGCGTTCAGGAGAACGCCTTGATCTTGTTGTAGGCCACCGGGCCGCCGAACAGCAGCTCCAGCGTGAGGCCGTCGCCGCCGGTGGACACGGCGTTGACGAGGTCGGCGGTCAGCGGCGTGGCCGACAGCGTGGTTGCCCCGCTCTTGGCGACGACGCGGAACGTGGCGCCGTCGGTGCTCACGTTCGCGGCCGGCTTCCACTCGAAGCCGCCGCGCCCGGCCGGCTGCGCGCCGAGGTCGATCGTGTCGATCACGCGGCCCGCGGGCGAGAGCACCTCGATCTTCACGCTGTCGGCCGCCGAGCTCAGCTCGAAGCCGGCGGCGGCGACGCGCTCGTCGTTGAGGTGCAGCTTGTTGCCCTCGAGCAGCACGGTGCGCCCGATCAGCGCGGCGCCTTGCAGCGCCTGCTGCGAGACCATCTGCGCGCCCAGCGCGGTGACCGAGTCGTTGAGCTTGTCGATGCCGGTCACGGTGCTGATCTGCGCCATCTGGCTCGTGACCTGGGCGTTGTCCATCGGGTTCAGCGGATCCTGGTTCTGCATCTGCGTGACCAGGAGCTTGAGGAAGCGCTCGGAGGCGTCTTCCTTCTTGGTGGACTGGCTGGCCGTCTGCGCGGCCAGCGCGGCGAGGCCGCTGTCGTTGTTGACGCCGGAGGTGCT
The DNA here is from genome assembly GCF_049446155.1 of Caldimonas sp. KR1-144. Lineage (NCBI taxonomy): Bacteria > Pseudomonadati > Pseudomonadota > Betaproteobacteria > Burkholderiales > Sphaerotilaceae > Caldimonas > Caldimonas sp. KR1-144. The sequence goes on along the minus strand of NZ_JBMSEE010000006.1, from coordinate 103,392 downwards.
CATGACTTGCTCTCAGGGGAAAGAACGACGCCGGCAGCGCAGGGCCGCTCCCAAGCGGCCGGCGCGCCCCCTCGGGGGGCAGCAAGCGAAGCGAGCGTGGGGGAGGACATCTCAGTTGCCGAGCTGCAGGGTCTTCTGCAGCAGGCTCTTCGCGGTCGTCATGACCTCGACGTTGTTCTGGTACGAGCGCGAGGCCGAGATCATGTTGACCATCTCCTCCACCGCGTTGACGTTGCTGTAGGTCACGTAGCCGTCGGCGTCGGCCGCGGGGTTCTTGGGGTCGTGCACGCGCCGGCCCTCGGTGGTGTCTTCCTGCACCTGGGCGACCTGCACGCCGGCCGCGCCCTGCTCGCCCATCAGCACCGTCTGGAACACGACCTGGCGCGCCTTGTAGGCCTTGCCGTCGGGGCCGGCCACGGTGTCCGCGTTGGCCAGGTTCGAGGCCACGACGTTGAGCCGCTGGCTTTGCGCGCTGACCGCGCTGCCGCTGACATTGAAGATGTTGAGCATCGACATCGCTGCCCTCCTTACTGGCCGGTGATGGCGCTGGTGAGCGTCTTCACGCTGCTGTTGATGAAGCGCAGCGTGGCCTCGTAATGCACCGCGTTGTCGGCGAAGCTGGCGCGCTCGCGGTCCATGTCGACCGTGTTGCGGTCGAGGCTGGTCTGGCTTTGCAGCGCGTACTTGAGGTTGGCTTCGGCGCGCGCGCCCGCGGGCGGCGCGATGTGGCCGCGCTGCGTGGCGGCCATCGCATCGGCCGGCTGCTGCGCGCCGGTGGCCTCGCGCAGCGCACTGGCGAAGTCCATGTCGCGCGCCACGTAGCCGGGCGTGTCGGCGTTGGCGATGTTGCTCGCGATCAGGCGCTGGCGCTCGGACCGCAGCACCAGGGCCTGGGTCTGGAAGTCCAGCGAGTTCGTCAGCTTGTCCAGCATCGCGTGCCTTTCGATCGGGTCGCCGCGGCGGACGCCCGGCGCGAACGCCAGGCCCTTGCGGGCGGATGAAGGGCATTGTTTGCGGCTGGTTACCAAAACATTAGCGGGAATAGCAGGGCAGTCCGCGCGCATTTCCGGCCCTGAGCCGCGCGGGCCGCGCCCTAAAGTGACGGCGTGATGAACCGTCCCCCCAAGCGCACCGCGCACGGCCAGCTGACGCTGCCGCTGCGTCCGCGCAGCCACCCCGCCGCTGCGCGCGCCGTCGTGCGCGCGCCGGCCGCGACGCGTTCGTCCGCCGCACAGGCGCCCACGCCGCGCCGCGCGCGCTGGGTGCGCGCCACGCCGTGGATCGGCGGGCTGATCGCCGCGGTGCTGGCGGTCGGCATCGCGCGCGGCGAGGAACAAGCCGATGTCGCCGCGCAGGCGCGCGAGCTGGTCGAGCAGCAGCTCGGCACGCTGGCCGGCGCGGCCGTCACGCGCGTGGAGATAGAGACCGGTTCGCTGGACCCGCGCCTGAAGCTCGCGCCGTGCGAGCGCGTCGAGCCCTACCTGCCCGCCGGCTTTCGTGCCTGGGGCAAGAGCCGCGTCGGGCTGCGCTGCGCGCAGGGCCCGGTGCGATGGAACGTCTACCTGCCGGTCACCGTGAAGGTCTTCGGCCCGGCACTCGTGGCCGTGCGGCCGCTGGACGCCGGCGCCGAACTCAACGAGGCCGATGTGCGCAGCGCCGAGATCGACCTCGCCGCTGCCGCGAGCGCGGCGCTGACCGAACTGGATGCCGCCGCCGGCCGCACGCTGGCGCGCGCCGTCGCGCCCGGCCAGCCGCTGCGCCAGGCCGACCTGCGCGCGCGCCAGTGGTTCGCCGCCGGCGAGACGGTCAAGCTGGTCGCGCTCGGGCGCGGCTTCGAAGTGCACGGCGAGGGCCAGGCCCTGTCGGCCGGGCTGGACGGCAACCTCGTACGCGTGCGCACCGAGACCGGGCGCATCGTCAGCGGCGTGGCCGTGTCCGAACGACGCGTGGAGGTGCGACTGTGATCCGAGCCTTCCTGCTGCGCTACTGCTACAACTGCAGTTACAAAATTCCCGCTCAAGTCCCGTCGCGCGGCGCCGATAGCGCTTGCATGACGAATCTCCCGCGCGCCCTCCAGGCCGCGGGCCACCGGAGCCCGTGATCATGAAGATCGGACCCCATTCCTCCCCGGCCGCCGACGCCGCCGCGCTGGCACGAGCCAACGCCGAGGCCGGCGCCGCCGCCGGCAAGGCGGCGAGCCAGGCCGGCGCGAACGCCGCGCCCGGCTCGACGGTGCAGATCTCGAGCACCGCCGCCAGCCTGCTGGCCGGTGCCTCGACGGCCGACTTCGACGCCGCCAAGGTCGCGCGCATCCAGCAGCAGATCGCCGACGGCACGTTCAAGCCCGACGCCGAGGCGATCGCCGACAAGCTGATCGCCAACGCCCAGGAAGTGCTCGACAGCGTCGCGCGCACCGGCTTGCGCTGATGGGCCCGTCCAGCTTCGCCGCGCCGCGCATGCTCGACGCCGAGCAGACGCAAGCGCTCGACGCGCAGATCGGCGCGATCGAGCAGCGCCTGGCCGCGCTCGCGCAAGCCCTGCTCGACAACGACATCCGCGCGATCGAGAACTGCGCCAACGAGCTGCAGCGCGCGCTCGCCCAGGCGCTCGACGGCTTCCAGGCCGCCTCGCGCCACGGCCACGTGCCGCCGCCGCTGCGCCAGCGCCTGGTGCGCGCCAGCGGCCAGGTCGCCGCGCAGCGCGACACCCTCGCGCGCGCCACCGCGGCGCTCGACCGCGCGATCGAATCGCTGATCCCGCGCGCCGCCTCCGGCTACACCGCGGCCGGCGCCTGCGCCCGCCCCGCCAGCGGCGGCCTGACGGTCGCCTGAGCACGCAAAAAAGGGGCTGCGTGCCCCTTTCCCTGCGCTTACTCGAAACTTACACTGGCCTCGTCGCGTGCTCCTGCACGCGCCCTGTCGGGGGGAGGTCCAGATGACTCTGCAGCAGCTTGGCCGGCTTCACCGCTGGCATGTCGCCCACGAACGCGACCACCCCTTCGAATCCGAGGTCTGCCACCTGGTGATCACCGCCTGGGTGCTGAGCTGGGCGGCGCTGCCGGCGCTGCTGCTGCTCGACGCGCTGTGGCTGATGCCCCTGTGCCTGGCCGGCTGGCTCGCGCCCGATCTCTATGGCGCGCTGCGTCGGCGCCTGGCCGTCAGCGGGCGGCTGCGCTGCGACTGGCTGGGGGCCGTCGGGCGGCGCTGAGCGCGGCCCTCAGAACTGGAACGCCAGCCTCACCCCGCCCCAGTGCCGCCCGTTGACGACGATCGGCGCCGAGGCTTCCTTCATCAGCACGAAGTTGCCGCCGCCCATGTCGCGGCGGTAGGTCTGCAGCAGGAACGGCTTGGTGTTGCGCGCCGAAGCCAGGCCGGTGCGGTCGGCGAAGACGCGCCGCCAGCGGCTGTTGGCGGTGTTCCACGCGGTGTCGCCGGCGCGCTGCGGCTGGCAGTAGCGGCGGTTGTGCGTCGACACGTAGCCGTTGCGGTCGACCGCGATGCAGAACACGACCTTCGAGCTGAGCTGTAGCAGCTTTTCCTGCACCTGCGGGAACAGCCGGTCGGTCAAGGCATTGAACGCGGTCGTGTGCTGCTGCGGGCTGCTGCCCTCGATCGGGCGGTACTGCTCGTCGAACAGTTGCGCCTGCGAGATCGTGCCGGTGCGCACCGCGTCCTCCAGCAGCATCGAGATCTGCGCGGCGGCCTGCTGCGCGCCGCGGATGTAGGGGCTGTCCTCGGTATCGATGCCGCAGTCGGCCACGATCTCGATCAGCTCCTCGCTGACCTTCAGGAAGGACTCGCTGCGCGTGGTCGCCACGCCCAAGGTCTTGAGCGCCTGCTGCATCTCGCGCTCGATCGAGCGCATGCTGTCGTTCAGGCCCGCGCAGATGCCGCGGCTTTGCTCGGCCGCCGCGGCGATCTCGCCCACGCCGTCCTGCACCTCGGCGAGCGCGCGGTGGAAGCCGCCTTGCTGTTCGCGCTGCGCGCCGGGCTGGGTGCGGATCTCCTTGGCGAGCGCGGCGATGCGCTCGTCGAGCGCACCAACGGTGCGCATGATGTCCTTGGACGAGGTTTCCACGCGCGCCGACAGGTCCTTGACCGCGTCGGCCACGACCGCGAAGCCGCGGCCCGCCTCGCCGGCGCGCTTGGCCTCGACGCTGGCGTTGAAGGCCACCAGCCGCGTCTGCAGCGCGATCTGCGTGATCTGCTGGGCCGCGCCGGCCACCTCGCGCAGCGTGTCGACGATCGCGCCGACCTCGTCGCCGATCTGCTCGACCGCGCCGCGCGCGCGCTCCACCGCGTCGCGGCTGGCGCCGGTGCGCGCCGCGATGCCGTCTTGCGCACGCTGCACCTCGTGCACCTGCTGCGCCAGCGCCTGCAGCGCCTGCGCCTCGCGCTGGCTGACCTGGGCGCTGTCGTCGATCAGGCCGCGCACCTCGGCGGCATCCTTGCCCAGGCGCGAGGCCTGGCGCGCGATCGACTGCACGGCCTGATGCAGGTCGGGCGCGGCGGCGGCGGGTTCGGTGCTGGGCGGGGTGTTCGGGGAATGCTTCTTCGCGAAGGCCGAGAACATCGGTACTGCTCCTGCCGTTGTTCCTGTTGTCCTTACCAGTCGCGCAGCTTCACGCGCAGGCGCGCGATGCACTGGCTGTGCAGCTGGCACACGCGGCTCTCGGTGACGCCCAGCACCGCGGCGATCTCCTTGAGGTTCATGTCGTGCTCGTAGTACATGCTCATCACGTACTGCTCGCGCTCGGGCAAGGTCTTGATCGCCTCGACCAGGGCCTCGCGCATGCGGCGGTCCTGCAGCTGCGCGAACGGGTTCTCGTCGGCGTCGGCGACATGGCGGTCGAGGTAGTCGGCATCGCCGTCGTCGCCGCTCATGTCTTCCAGGTAGACCAGTTGCGTGCCGCGCACCTTGGTGAGCAGTTCCTGGTAGTCGGCGAGCGTGAGGCCCATGGCCTTGGCGATCTCGCTTTCCTGCGGCGCGCGGCCGAGCTGCTGCTCGAGCTTGTGCACCGCGGCCTCGATCTCGCGCTGCTGGCGGCGCGTGCCGCGGCTCATCCAGTCGCTGCCGCGCAGCTCGTCGAGCATCGCACCGCGGATGCGCTGCGTCGCGAAGGTCTCGAACTGCACGCCCTGCGCGGCGTCGAAGCGCGTCGCCGCGTCGGCCAGGCCGATCATGCCGACCTGGATCAGGTCGTCGAGCTCGACGTTGGCGGGCAGCTTGGCGATCATCTGGTGCGCGAGGCGTCGCACCAGCGGACTGAATTGCTTCAGCGTGGTGTTCGCATCGAGTCGGCCGGTGGCGGTGTACATGGCGGCTCCAGGCGGGTTTCGCTTGTGCTTCGTTGTTCGTTCAGCGATGGGCGCGCGGCGTGCCGCGCTCGGGCGGCAGCATGTCCAGCGCGCCGAACACGCTGTCGCCGATGCCCATCGGCAGCGCGGCGGCGAGCTGTTCGCGCGCCAGGCGCAGCAAGGCGGTGCCGGGGCGCTCGGTCGCAGCCTCGGCGGGATCGACGGCCACGCAGTCGTGCTGCACGGCGCCGAGAAAGTCATCGGCGCAGCGCGCCAGGCGCTCGGCGATCTGCGCGCTCGCCGGCGCGTCGGGCGCGCAGGCCAGCAGCAGGTCGTGCGCCATCAGCTGTCCGCGGCTGGCGAACAGCTTGATCGCCGCATAGGCGTGCGTGATGCTTTCCGGCCGCGCATCGGCCATCACGACCGGGCGCAGCGCGTCGGCCTGCAGTTCGCGCGCGCGGCGCACCAGCAGGCGCACGAGGTCGGAGGCGCCGGCATGCAGCAGCACCACGTCGGTCTGGGGCGCCGCCTGCGCGATCGCATCCAGGAAGCCGTCGGTCGAGCCGCTCGCGTCCACGTAGCGCAGCGGCAGGCCGCGCGCGGCGAGGTAGGCCACTTGCCCATCGAGCCGTTCGATGCCTTCGGCGAGGTCGAGCGCGACCAGCTCGCCGGGCGTGCGCGCGTTCTCGCCGGCATCGACGATCAGCGTACGCAGGCCCATGCCGGCGTAGCAGGTCACCAGGCGTTCGAGCAGCGCGCCGCCGAAGGCGAGGTGCGGATTGGCCACCACCGGCACGAAGCGCAGCGTGTGGGTCGTGAACATGCGTCGCAGGCCGGCGGCCTGGTCGAGCGGCGCGGGCCGGCTCGACGTGCCGGCGTCGCGGCGAGCCTTCACGGCGGGCACGTCGTCGAGCATGTCGAACCAGCTGTCGATGGCGGGGGCAACGTCGTGGCGCATGGCTTGGCGGTCCTCGCGCAAATCAGGCCGTGGTGCGGCGCGCGCCGCGGGCAGCGTTGGCGGGCAGCGGCGCGGCGAACACGAGGTTCATCTCGCTCGTGTCGTAGCGGTAGGCGGCGCTGCCGCCGCCACGCAGCGCGCGGTGCACCAGCGCCTGCGCGCTCAGGCGATGCCAGTCTTCCGGCACGCGCTGGCCGTTGGCGACGCCGACGACCTTGAGCTTGTGGCGGATCAGCGCGTCGACCGCCGGTGCCAGCTTCACGGCCTCGTCGAGCTTGCTGAGCACGATGCCGCGGCAGGTCGCGGCGCGGTAGGAAATCATCACGTCCTCGATCGTCTCGCCCTGCGCGGCGGCATTGACCACCAGCAGCTTGTTGATCGAGCGGTGCGACAGCATCTCGAGCAGATCCTTGGTGCGGCTGTCGCGCTGCGCGACGCCGGCGGTGTCGATCAGCACCAGCTTCTTGGCCGACAGCAGGTCGAGCAGGTCCTCGAGCGCGGTGCGGTCGTGCGCGGTGTGCACCGGCACGCCGAGGATGCGGCCGTAGGCGCGCAGCTGCTCGTGCGCACCGAGGCGGTAGGCGTCGAGCGTGACCAGTCCGAGGTTGGCCGCGCCGTGCTTGGTGGCGAACGCCGCGGCCAGCTTGGCGGTCGAGGTGGTCTTGCCGACGCCGGTCGAGCCGATCATCGCGAACACGCCGCCTTGGTCCTCGATCGCCGATTCGTTCTCGCCGGTCGCGAGGTTGCGCTCCAGCACGCCGGCCGCCCAGGCCAGCTCGTCGGCACTGTCTTGCGGCAGGCCGTCGACGAGCTTGCGGATCAGCGCGGTCGAGAAACCGCAGTCGAGCAGCTTTTGCGTCAGGCGCGCCTGCGCGGGCTGGCGCTGCAGCTTCTCCATGAAGGCCAGGGCGCCGAAGCGCTCCTCGATCAGCCCCTTCATCGCGCGCAGCTCGTTCATCATCGCCGGGTCGGGCTGCGCCGGCGCGGGCGCCGCGTAGGCGGGCTCGTCACGCCAGGCCAGCTCTTCGCGCAGCACCGGCGCCTCGCGGCGCGGCGCGGGAGACGCCTCGGCGCGGCGCGCGGCGGCCGGGGTCGGACGCGCGTAGCTCAGTTCGTCATCGGCGAACATCGGCTCGCGCACGCCATCGTCGGTGCGCGCGATCGGCGCGCGCTGCGGTTCGGCGGGCGGCTCGGCGCGGCGCGCGGGCGCAGCTGGCGCTTCGCGCAGCGCGGCCTCGCGCTTTTTCAGCATGCGCTCGCGCACGTAGTCCTGGAACGACAGCGTGCTCATCGCGAGCTGGGCGACGTCTTCTTCCACTTCGGCCTGCGCCGGAGGCGGCAGCTTGCTGGCCAGCTTGGCGGACTTGGCAGGCGCCGCGGCCGGCTGAGCCGGCGGCTGCGCCATGCTGCGCTCGACCGCGGCGAGCGCGCCCGGCGCCATCGCCAGCATCTCGATGCCTTCGGCGCAGGGCTTGGTGCTGAGCACGACCGCGTCGTCGCCCAAGGCCTGGCGCATCTTCACCATCGCGTCGCGCGAGGTACGGCCGGTAAAGCGTTGAACGTTCATGCGGCGGCTCCGATGACGGATCCAATGCGGATCGAATGGGTATCAGGGATCTCGCTGTGAGCGAGCACGCGCAGCCGCGGAGCTGCACGCTTGAGCAAACGGGCGATCTGCACGCGGATCGCATCGGGCACCAGCAGGCAGGCGGGATGGCCGAGGTCTTCCTGGCGCTTGGCGGCGTCGGCGGCCGAGCGGGTCAGCGTGTCGGCGACGCCCGGATCGAGCACCGGGCCGTTGTGCGAGGTGAGCGCTTGCGCGAGCAGGCGCTCGAGCTCGGGCTCGATCGCGATCACGTCGAGTTCCTTCACCGGGCCGTAGATCTGCTGCACGATGGACGGCGCCAGCGCGATGCGCGTGCGACGCGCCAGTTCGGCGGGGTCGTTGGCCAGGGCCGGCGTCGCGCCCGCATGCTCGGCCAGCGCCTCGATCACCGAACGCATGTCGCGGATGTGCACTCCTTCTTCCAGCAGCAGCTGGAGGATTTTCTGCAGCGAGGCGATCGGAACCATCTTGGGGACCACGTCTTCGATCAGCTTGGGTGCCAACTTCGTCACATGCTCGACCAGCTGCTGCGTTTCCACGCGGCCCAGCAGCTTGGCTGCATTCACTTGCATCAAGTGTGAGAGGTGGGTCGCCACCACGGTCGAGCAATCAACGACCGTGTAGCCGGCCATTTGCGCCGCTTCGCGCTGGCGCTCCTCGATCCATGTCGCCGGCAGTCCGAACGCGGGATCGGTGGTCCTGGTGCCGGGCAGCGCGGTCTGCGCATGGCCCGGGTTGATCGCGAGGAACAGGCCGGGGAAGGCCTCGCCCTCGCCGATCACCGCGCCGCGCAGAGTGAGCCTGTACACACTCGGGCGCAGCTCGAGGTTGTCGCGGATGTGCACGGCCGGCGGCAGGAAGCCGACGTCCTGCGCGAACTTCTTGCGCACGCCCTTGATGCGCGCGAGCAGGTCGCCGCCGCGCTCCTTGTCCACGAGCGTGATGAGCCGGTAGCCGACCTCCAGGCCCAGCGTGTCCACCGGCTGCAGGTCGTCCCAGCTCGCCTCGGCGTTCGGGTCGACCAGGGGCTTGGGCTCGATCGCCGGCTTGGCCGCCGCCTTCTTTTCGCGCTGGTGCATCCACCAGGCCAGCCAGCCGAGCAGGCCGCCGAGCAGCAGGAACACGACGTGCGGCATGCCCGGGATCACGCCCAGCAGCGTGATCACGCCGGCGGTGATCGCGACCGACTTCGCGGTCTTGAACATCTGGCCCATGATCTGCTGGCCGACGTCCTGCTCCTTGCCGACGCGCGAGACCACCATCGCCGCGGCGACCGAGATCAACAGGCCCGGGATCTGCGCGACCAGCGCGTCGCCGACCGCGAGCAGCACGTAGTTGTTGGCCGCCTGCGAGACCGTGAGGTCGTGCTGCGCGACGCCGATCACGAAGCCGCCGACGATGTTGATGAACAGAATCAGGATGCCGGCGATGGCGTCGCCGCGCACGAACTTGCTCGCGCCGTCCATCGAGCCGAAGAACTCGGCCTCCTCGCCCACCTCGCGGCGGCGGCGCTTGGCCTCCTTCTCGTCGATCAGGCCGGCGTTGAGATCGGCGTCGATCGCCATCTGCTTGCCGGGCATCGCATCGAGCGTGAAGCGCGCGCTGACTTCGGCGATGCGCTCCGAGCCCTTGGTCACCACCATGAAGTTGATGACCACGAGGATCGCGAACACGATCAGGCCGACCGCGAAGTTGCCGCCGATCAGGAAGTGGCCGAAGCTCTCGATCACCTGGCCGGCCGCGCCCGGGCCGGTGTGGCCCTCGAGCAGCACGACGCGCGTCGAGGCCACGTTGAGCGACAGGCGCATCAGCGTGGTCAGCAGCAGCACCGCCGGGAAGGCCGCGAAGTCGAGCGGTCGCACCATGTAGGCCGCGACCATCATCACCATCAGCGCGGTCGCGATGTTGAAGGTGAACAGCAGGTCCAGCGCAAAGGCCGGCAGCGGCAGCACCATCATCGCCAGCACGACGATCACGAGCAGCGGCGCGGCCAGCCCCTGGAGCAGGCGGGCGTTGGGGCCGAGGGCGGCCTGCAGCTTGGCGACGAGCGGGTTCATGGGCGTCGGTCAGTCGTTCAGGCGTTGTGCGGATCGAGCTCGCGCGGCACCGGCAGCACGGGCAGCTCGCCCGGCATCGGCGCGCGCCCGGCCATCGCGGCGCGCAGCTGGTAGACATAGGCCAGCACCTGCGCGACGGCGGCGTACAGCGCCATCGGGATCTCGCGGTCGAGCTCGGCGTGCGCATACAGCGCGCGCGCCAGCGGCGGCGCCTGCAGCACGGGCACCTTCGATTCCTTGGCGAGGTCGCGGATGCGCATCGCCAGCAGGTCGGCACCCTTGGCGACCACGCGCGGCGCGCCCATCGAGCCTTCGTCGTACTTCAGCGCGACCGCGTAGTGGGTCGGGTTCATCACGACCAGGTCGGCCTTGGGCACGGCGGCGAGCATGCGGCGCTTGGCGAACTCGCGCATGCGCGCCTTCATCTTGCCCTTGACCTCCTGGTTGCCCTCGACCTCCTTGTGCTCCTGTTTGGCCTCCTGGTGGCTCATCTTCAGGCGCTTGGCGTGCATGAAGCGCTGCAGCGGCACGTCGATCGCGGCGAACACGGCCAGCGTCACCAGCAGCAAGGCGAGGCCACCCAGCACGTCGTTCGAGGCCTGCCCGAGCGCGGCCGGCAGCGGCAGCGACAGCAGCGAGGCAAAGCCCTGCAGGTGGCCGGCGAGGTAGACGCCGCCCACCACCATCAGCAGCAGCGCCAGGCCGCAGGCGCGCAGCGTGTCGACCAGCTTGTCCTTGGAGATCAGGCCCGGCAGGCCGGTGATCGGGTTGAGCTTGCCGAACTTGGGAAACAGCGGCTTGAAGGTCCAGTTCCAGCCGCCCAGCGCCAGGCCCGCGGCCACGCCGACCAGCACGAACACCGCGCCGACCGGCAGCACCAGGGCCAGGAACTCCAGCGTCAGCGCGCCCAGTCGCTCGCCCATCGCGGCCGGCTCGGCAACCAGCTTCGAATCGAAGCGCAGCGACGCCGCCAGCGTGGCCTGCAGCGAGCGCGCGGCATTGGGCAGCCAGACGACCAGGCCGGCCAGCGCAAGCGCGATCGCGGCGAAATGCCCGAGATCGCGCGAACGCGCGACCTGGCCGTCCTCGCGCGCCTTCTTGAGCTTGCGCTGCGAGGCGGGCAGGTTGCGGTCTTGCGCGTCCTGATCGGCCATGGTGACGGAATGCCCGTTGTTGTTTCCAGTTGAACGGGATTCTTCCGGGGGGGCCGGGAAACTTGAGCGAGATAAGCGGGCGTGGAGGGCTGCTTATCTCCGTGGAAGAGGCCACGGCGCAGCGGCGTGCTTGGCGGCGTGCCTTAGTGGCGTGCTTGGCGGCGTGCTTGGCGGCGTGCTGTCTCTGCGAGGCTCGATGCCGGGATTTCGCCCCGCAGGGGCAGCTCCAGCCTCAAGCAGGACGGCATCACAGCCCACCCCCAAACAGGAATCCAGTCCCCCTCCCCTCAGCCCCCCATCGATTGGCCCCTCCCCACCCCCAACCAAGAATGCCCCGGCACACCGAGGAACGAAGCCCACCTCATGCCGCCCCCCCGCGACGCCAATGCGCTCGCCCGCATCGCCCTCGAAGTCCTGAGCCAGCGCCTGCGCACGCCGCACAACCCGACCACCGCCGCACCGGGCCGGCAACACGGCCCGCCGCCGCAGCCGGCCCGGCGCATCCACGCCCACCGCTGCCCGGCGATCGACGCCGCCGATCTCTACCGCCACGTCTCGCCCCAGCCGCCCAACCACCTGATCTGGGTCGGCGACGGCGACGACCTGTCCGACGGCCCGCGCATCCTCGCGGCGCTGGCCGAAGCGCTGCGGCCGCAGGCCATCCTTGCCGAGCAGCACCTGCTCGGCCCGCTCGAGGACGCGCGCTTCATGGCCTACCTGCATGCGGCGGCCGAACGCGGCGATGAAGGCGCGGTGCTGCTGCGAGCGCTGGAGACCCTGCCCGAGGTGTTCGAGCCCATCGCCGCCGGCATGCTGGCGCCGCTGGCGCACCGCGGCGCGTGGCAGCGCGCCGCCACCGACGACGTGGCCGCGAAGCTGGAGGCGCTGATGCGCCTGGCGCGCGTCGTCGTGCGCCACAACCCGCAGGTGCTGACGGTGATCCATGGCGCGCGGCACGGCGGTGCACCGCCGCGCTTCGACGAGGCGACCTTTCGCCGCATCGGCCGGCGCCTGCGCCCGACCCTGGTCTACACGCGCTATGCGCACGCCATCGAGCGGCCGTTCGAGCGCCACGGCGCGCTGCTCGCGCAATGCCGCGCCGCCGGCGACGCGCCCGCGCACGCCGCGGGGCGCCTGGCGCATGGTCCGAATGGTCCGCACGGACGCTCGCTGGCACTGGCGCGGCGCTTTCGCGGCCTGGTCACCGCCGACTGGCGCACCGCGCATCGCATCGCACATGGCTGCGGCCGCGCGCCGACGCAGCGCGGCGTCGACTGGTGGCTCTACGGCCCGCACAGCTACTTCGCGAAGAACCGGCTCGTCGCGCAGGCTGCAGCGCCGGCGGACGGCATCGGCGGCGGCGCCGCCGCGCTGCGCTTTCTGGTCTACGAGACGACCGAGCGGGTGGAACTCGTGTAGGGCCCGCCCTGCGGCCGGCCCTGGAAGATCAGAACCCCAGGCTGGCCAGCAGGTCGTCGACTTCCGACTGGTTCTTGACCACGTCGGTGCGGCCTTCGTAGGAGACCACGGGGCCGTTGAGCAGGGTCGACTCGACCTTCTCGGCCTGCTCCGGCGGCGCGGCCTGGACCAGCAGCTTGACCAGCGAATCCTCGAGGTCGGAGGCCAGCGCCACGACCTTGGTCACCACCTGGCCGGTCAGGTCGTGGAAGTCCTGGGCCATCATGATGTCGGTGAGGTGCTGGTCGATGCGTGCGGTCGCGCGCTCGACGTCCTCGACGAAGTTCATCACGGCGCCGCTGGCCACGGCCTTGACCGGGTCCTTGACCAGCGCCTGCCCGAGGCGGCGCGTCTCCGAGGCGATGTGCTCGTGCTCGACCTTGGCCTGGTCGACCGAGTTGAGCACCTTGTTGGCCGCGTCGGCGGTCTTGGTCGCGATGTAGTTCAGGCGGCTGCGCGCGTCGGGCAGGCCGTCGGCCGCGTTCTGCAGCTTGGGCATCACGCCCAGCTGCTGCAGCGTGTCGTGCAACTGGCGGGTGATGTGCCCGAGCTGCTGGAAGATCTCGGGAGAGGCTTGCGCCGCCATCTGCGGCGCAAGCGCGTCGATCTGGTCCATCTTCATGATGAGCTCGTCCTTGGCTGAATGTGATGGTCAGGCGGTGGCGAGCTTCTGCATGATCTTCTGGACCTTCTCCTCCAGCGTGGCCTTCGTGAACGGCTTGACGATGTAGCCGGCCGCGCCGCTCTGGGCCGCCAGCACGATGTCTTCCTTGCGCGCCTCGGCGGTGACCATCAGCACCGGCAGGTGCTTGAGGCCGTCGTCGGCCTTGATCGCCTTGAGCAGGTCGAAGCCGTTCATGTTGGGCATGTTGATGTCGCTGACGACGAAGTCGAACTTCTGTGCCTTGAGCATCTGCAGCGCGACCGCGCCGTCCTCGGCCTCGTCGGCGTTGTTGCAACCCATTTCCTTGAGCAGGCCGCGCACGATGCGGCGCATGGTCGAGAAGTCGTCGACGATCAGGAACTTGAGGTCGGTGGGGTTGCTCATGATGTTCGGTTTCCTCGGTCGGGGCCTGGCCCCTGCGGATGCAATTGAATGCTCTATCGGCTCTTCGCCGGCGGACTTGAGGGCAGCGCAGGCACCGCGGCGGCCGACGCGGCGATCGCCGCCGGCGCAGGCGCCGGGTGGGTCTGGTCGACGTCGAGCGCCTCGGTGCCCTCGGCGGCCTGGTGGAAGCGGTCCTCGGCCTCGCGGTTCATCACGATGATGCTGATGCGCCGGTTGATCGGGTTCAGCGCGTCGCTGCGGTCGAACAGCTGGCTGGCCGCCAGGCCCTGCACGCGCAGCACGCGCTCGTCGGGCAGGCCGCCGGCCACCAGCTCGCGCCGCGAAGCGTTGGCGCGGTCGCTCGACAGCTCCCAGTTGCTGTAGCCCGCCACGCCGCCGAAGAAGCTCGCCGCGTCGGTGTGGCCTTCGAGCGTGAGCTTGTTGGGCACCTCGGTCAGCACGCCGCCGATCGCGCGCAGCAGGTCGCGCATGTAGGGCTGCACGACCGCGCTGCCGCTGGCGAACATCGGCCGGTTCTTCTCGTCGACGATCTGGATGCGCAGGCCGTCGCGCGTCATGTCGAGGCGGATCTGGCTCTTGAACTCGGTCAGGCGCGGGCTGTTCGACAGCACCTCCTCGACGCGCTCCTTCAGCGCCTTGAGGCGATCGGCCTCGGCGGCCTTCTGCTGGTCCTTGAGCGCCTGCAGGTTGAAGGTCTTGTTGGGCGCCTCGATGTCGCCCTTCTTGACCTGGCCGCTGGTGCGGCTCAGGTCCTGGCCGCCGCCCTTGATCACGTGCGAGCTGTCGCCCGAACCCGAGCCGCCGGCCTGCAGCGCGATCTTCAGCGGGTTGTTGAAGTAGTCCTGGATGCCCTTGCGGTCGCCTTCGGTGGTCGAGCCGAGCAGCCACATCAGCAGGAAGAAGGCCATCATCGCGGTCACGAAGTCGGCATAGGCGATCTTCCACGCACCGCCATGGTGGCCGTGGCCGCCCTTCTTGATGCGCTTGACGATGATGGGCTGGAGCTTCTTGGCGTCGCCGGCCATGTCAGTGGTCCTTCATGGCTCGCGCGGGGGGCTCGGCAGGCAAGGCCATGGCCGTTCGGGAGCAGGCCGACGCCGCTGCGTTTGACGTGAGGGGGTGGGTGACCGGGCGAGGCCGCGCCCGGGCAAGCCTTTGCGCCCCGCACCGCCCCTCGACGAAGCCGAGACTCACTTCTTGCCCTTCACGTGATCCTCCAGCTCCTTGAACGCGGGACGTTCAGTGGAGTAGAGAACCTTGCGTCCGAACTCGACCGCGATCGCCGGCGCATAGCCCTGCATGCTCGCCAGCAGCGTGGTCTTGATGCACTGCAGTTCCTTAGTGCCTTCGTCCATCTTCTGCTCGAGCAGGCCGGCCAGCGGCTCGAAGATGCCGTAGCTCAGCAAGATGCCGAGGAAAGTGCCGACCAGGGCCGAGCCGATCATGGCGCCCAGCACGGCCGGCGGCTGGCCGACCGAGCCCATGGTGTTCACGACGCCGAGCACCGCGGCCACGATGCCGAAGGCCGGCAGGCCGCCGGCCAGGCGCTGGATCGCCGCCACCGGCTGGTGGCCTTCGTGATGGTGGGTGTCGATCTCGCTGTCCATCAGCGTCTCGATCTCGTGCGGGTTCAGGTTGCCCGAGACCATCATGCGCAGGTAGTCGGTGATGAACTCGACCACGTGGTGATCCTTGCCCACCGTGGCGTACTTCTGGAACAGCGCCGAGTTGTGCGGATCCTCGACATCCTTCTCGATCGCCATCAGGCCCTCCTTGCGGGCCTTTTGCAGCAGGTCGTAGAGCAGCGCCATCAGCTCCATGTAGCGCGACTTGGTGTACTTGCTGCCCTTGAAGCACGCGCCGAAGCCGGCCAGCGATGCCTTGAGCACCTTGGGCTGGTTGTTGGCGACAAAGGCGCCGAGCGCCGCGCCCATGATGGTGATCATCTCGAACGGCAGCGCGTGCAGCACGACGCTGATGTTGCCGCCGTGGGCGATGAAGACGCCGAACACGCAACCGAGGGCGACGAGCCAGCCGATGAGGACGAACATGGTGCTTGGGGGCTACATGGACGGGTCCGCGCCCAACGGGCCGCGGGGATTGACGGGGTTATCGGCCGCTGAAGGCGGCACTTGAACATTCCCGACAGGACCGAGGGCGAAGGACAGTGTCGGTGCGTGCGCACTCACGCGGTCCGATGAACAGCACCGCAAACAGGCACCAAAGAGAAGGGCCTCGCGCCAGCGAGGCCCTGAACGGCACGCGGGGTGCCCCGGAGGAGACAAACGAGAAGCCGTCGAGCTTCGCCACCAGCCTTCGAGAGCTTGCGCGGATCCGCCCTTCGACACGCTCAGGACGGTCCGCCGCAAGGGCCCCCGGGGGCAGCGAACGCAGTGAGCGTAGGGGCCTTGTTTCAGTGCATGCACAGCGCACCGGCGGCCTTGCCCTTGCCGGCGCGCGCCGGCGGGTTGCACAGGCCGCAGGTGAAGTGCTTGGCGATCTCGTGCGGATGCGTGACGAAATGCCCGCCGCACTTGGAGCACGAGGTCATGGTGAGCATGCCGTTGTCGATGAACTTCACCAGGCGCCAGGCGCGGGTGACCGACAGCAGCGGCTCGAGTCCCTGTGCCTGCGTCTGCTCGAGGTAGAGACGGTAGGCCTTGATCACCGTGTCGATCTCGTCGAGCGCGGCGACCTTGTTCAGGTACTCGTGGATGTTGAGGAACAGGCTGGCGTGGATGTTGGGCTGCCAGGTCATGAACCAGTCGGTCGAGAACGGCAGCTGGCCCTTGCTCGGCGACTTGCCGGCCACTTCCTTGTACAGGCGCAGCAGGCGCTCGTAGGAGAGATCCGTCTCCGACTCGAGCACTTGGAGTCGGGCACCGAGCTGGATCAGCGTCACCGCACGCTCGATCTGCTTGGCTTCGGTCAGGATGCTCTTGTTGCGCATGAGAAGGCTCCGGCGGTTCGATCTGTTCTATCTATCTAGTCAGGCGGCCTCTTGATGGCGGCCGGCCATCAGGATGCTCGCGTGCAGGCGGCTGACGCTGTCGTTGGAGGCGCTCTTGCCGTGGTTGGTCAGCAGGCCCCAGACCACGTCGTCGTCGATGCGCATGCGGCACAGCAGCGTGTTGCCCGAGGCGATCTTCATCATCTGAGCCGGCGAGAGCGTCGTGATCAGGTCCGCGGTCTCTTCCGAGATGCCCAGGCGAAACAGCGCCTCGTCGCGGTCGCCGCGGATCAGGCTTTGCGCCAGCATCAGGTACGACAGGTTGGCTTCACGGATCTCCATCAGGATCTGCTCGGTGTTCATCTCGTCGGTCCTCGGGTCGTTGTCTCGTTCGGGGTCTGGCAGGTGTTTACGGTGTTGCTTTCGCGTTTGCCGTGTGAAGAACTGTAGGGTCGGCATTTCGGGTTCTGAATAGGTTGCACGCTGTTGCGTCTGTCATCGCCATCGGACGCCGCCTGTCAGGCAAATTCCTACAAGGGTGCTGGGCGCCCGACGCGCAACAAGCCGACCCCGACCGCGCTTTTCGAGCCTTCGCGCTGCGGCCGTCTCCCTAGACTGGCCCGCAAACACACAAGGACACCGATGAGCGCCACCGCCGCGACCGCCCCCGACCTCGCGCCCGAGCACCGCCTGCCGCCGGCTTCGGTCGAGGCCCGGCTCGAACAGGTCGAGGCCTTCGGCGCCCACGTCAACGAGGCGATCAACTCACTGGTCGACACCATCCTCGAGCTCAAGGCGCGCGACGGCGCATCCGCCGAGGTCGAGGCCCTGCGCACGAAGCTCGCGCAGATCGAGCAGCAGCTCAACCAGGAGCGCACCGCGCGCGAGCTGGCCGAGATCTCGCAGATCCACCCCAAGGAGCGGCGCGTCGTCTTCGTCGGCGGCGCGCACTTCGGCGACAACACCAAGTACGCCTGGCAGGCGCTGCGCGAGCGCGCCGGCGCGATGGGCGTCGAGTGCTGGTTCATGCCGCACGACGCGGCGCAGGAAGCGCTGGTGCGCGGCCTCGGCGGCGACTGCTTTCCCGGCGCGCCCGAGCAGTGGAGCGATGCCGACGTGACGCGCGCGCTCGGCACCGCGGTGCTGGTGATCCACGACCACCTGCTGCATCCCAACCCGCTCGCGCCCTCGCTGTTCGCCGGCGCGCGCGTGGTGCAGCTGTGGCACGGCATCTCGATCAAGGAAGTGGGCCTGCGCAACCTGCCGCCGCTGAAGAACTTCTCGCCGCGCGTCGCGCGCATCCTGCGCACCTGCGGGCGCTTCGCCAGCTTCGTCGGCGGATCGCGCGCCGACGAAGGCAACTGGCGGCGCTGGTTCTCGTTCGAGCGCTATGCGCCGATCGGCTTCCCGCGCAACGACGTGATGCACCGCGAGCCGAGCGCGGCCGACCTGGTCAACGTCGACGAGGCCCTGCTCGAACGCATGCGCGCCACCCGCCGCGCCGGCCAGCGCGTGTTCTTCTACGCACCGACCTTTCGCGACGCCGACCGCGGCCGCTGGCTGCTCGACGCGGGGCTCGAGCGCGTCGCCAAGGGCGTGGCCGCGAGCGGCGACCTGCTGGTGATGAACCTGCATCCGGTCGAGCAGTCGATGCAGCCGCAGCTCGAACAGGCCCTGCCCGGCGTGGTCTTCGTGCGACCGCGCAGCGACATCTATCCGCTGATGCGCGAAACCGACGCGCTGGTGACGGACTACTCGTCGCTGATGTTCGACTACCTGCACCTGGACCGGCCGATCGTGCTGTTTCGCCCCGACCACGCGAGCTACATCGCCAAGTCGCGCAAGCTCTACGACGCCAAGCTGGCCGAGCTGCCGGGCCCGATGGTGGCCACCGCGCAGGCGCTCGTCGAAGTGCTCAAGCATTGCGACAAGCGCTGCGGCGCGCCGTTCAAGGCGGCGCGCGACCAGCTCGCCGCCCAGCTGTTCGACCACATCGACGGCCGGGCCGCCGAGCGCGTGGTCGAGCTGATCGGCGCCGAGCTCGAGACCGCGCTCGCCCGGCAGGCGCAGGGCTGGACCTGAGGAACCGCGGCCCATGTGCGGCATCCTCTTCATCGCCCAGCGCGACGCGCGCCGCATCGACGCCGGGCGCGCGCGCGCGGCGCTGGAGCGCCAGCGCTGGCGCGGGCCCGACGCGACCGGCCTCCTGAGCCTCGCCGACGGCCGCGTGCACCTGGGCCACAACCGCCTGGCGATCATCGACACCGCGCACAGCGCCGACCAGCCGATGCGCTCGGGCTGCGGGCGCTACGCCATCGTCTTCAACGGCGAGATCTACAACCACCGCGCGCTGCAGCGCCGCTTCGGCCTCGACACGGCCAACCGCTCCGACACCCGCACCCTGCTCGAAGGCTATGCCGCGCACGGCGAGGCCTTCCTCGAGGCGCTCGAAGGCATGTACGCCTTCGTCATCCACGACCTGCACAGCGGCGGCTGGGTCGCCGCGCGCGACGCGCTGGGCATCAAGCCGCTGCACCTCGCGCGCCGCGGCGATGATGTCGTGATCGCCTCCGAACCGGCGGTGGTCGCCTGGCTCACCGACGCCGGCATCGACGCGCGCGCGCTCGCCGAGTGGCGGCTGATCCGCCGCCCGCTGCCGGGCGCCACCTTCTTCACCGGCGTCGAGGAGCTGCTGCCCGGCCAGCTGCTGCGCAGCGACGGCACGCGCCGAGCGCTCTGGCAGCTCGCGCGCCGCAACGAGCGCTTCGAGCTCGACGCCTTCGAGACCCTGCTGCAGGACGTGGTGCGCGAACACGAGCTCAGCGACGTGCGCAACACCGCCTTGCTGTCCGGCGGCATCGACAGCACGCTGATCCTCGCGATGTCCGAGGTGCCGCAGGTCTACTCGGTTGGCCTGCCGCAGAGCAACGAGTTCGACGATGCGCAGGACACCGCCGACCGGCTCGGCCGCGCGATGCGTCGCGTCACGCTCGAGGCCGACGCCTTGCACGCACGCTGGGGGGAACTCGCGCGCCTGCGCGGCGAGCCGCTGTCGGTGCCCAATGAAGCCTTGATCCACGCCGCCTGCGCGGCGATGGAGCCCGACGAGAAAGTCGTTTTGACCGGCGAGGGCGCCGACGAGCTGATGTTCGGCTACGACGGTGTGTTCCGCTGGGCGCAGCGCGCCGAGCAGTTCGACGCGGCGGCCTTCTACCGCCACTACGGCTACAGCGACAGCGTCGCGCCGACGCAGCGCCTTGCCGACTACCTCGACGACCTGCGCTTCGGCAAGACGACGCTCGAATGGGTCGAGGACTTCTTCTACCGCGTGCACCTGCCGGGGCTCTTGCGACGCATGGACTTCGCCTCGATGGCCGCCTCCAAGGAAGCGCGCGTTCCCTTTGCCGACCGCCGCCTGGTCGACTACTGCTACCGCGCGCAAGCGAGCGACAAGCTCGACGAGCGCGAATCCAAGATCCCGCTGCGCCGGCTGCTCGCGCGCCGCGGACTCACCGGGCCGCTCGAGCGCCGCAAGATCGGCTTCAGCGCCCGCGTCGACCCTCATCAGAGCCGGCAGGCCGAGTACCGCCGGTTCCAGGACCACGTGCTTCAGGAGCTGTCATGGTCGTAGGCTATACCACCGGGGTGTTCGACCTCTTCCACGTCGGCCACGTCAACGTGCTGCGCAACGCCAAGTCGATGTGCGACCGGCTGATCGTCGGCGTCACCGTCGACGACCTGGTGCAGTACAAGAACAAGCGCGCGGTGATCCCGTTCGAGGAACGCATCGAGATCGTGCGCGCCAGCCGCTACGTCGATCTCGCGGTGCCGCAGAACTCGATGGACAAGCTCGACGCCTGGCAGCGCTACAAGTTCAACGTGATGTTCGTCGGCGACGACTGGTACCAGAACGAGCGCTGGAAGGAGTACGACCAGCAGTTCAACGAGCTCGGCGTGCGCCTGCTGTACTTCCCGTACACCAAGTCGACCTCGTCGACGCTGATCAACCAGACCCTCGAGCGCTTGCGTGCAGCCTAGGTTTGCCGGACACGGCGACTACGCACGCCACTTCGGCGCGATCGCGTCCGGGCCGCCGACGCGCGCGGCGCTCGAGCACCTGCTCGTCCACCTCGAATCCGCGCTCGACGCCGAGGCCCGCGTCGCGCTGTGGCGCGCGCTGTGGTCGCAATGGGCCGGCCTCGACACCGACGATCGCGCCCAGGCCGCGCGCCTGCTCGACGGGCGCTTTCGCACCGTGCTCGGCTGGCTCGACACGCCGTTCGACCACCCGGCCACGCTGGTGCGCCTGGCCGAAGCACATCTGGCCGAGGGCGAGCTGCATTGCCCCGGGTTCGTGTTCGCGCTCTATCGCCACCACGGACTCGAGCCGGCCTTCGACGAGCCGCAACAGCTGCCGGCCGCGCTGGCCTGGCCGCTGGTGCAAGCCGAGCTGCGGCTGACCGCGCCCGGCGCGCTCGATGCGCGGCGCGCCGCATCGCTCCAGCAGACCAGCCTCGCGCTGGCCGAGGCCGACGGCGAACAGGTCGCGCGTGCGCTGCTGACGCTGTTCGAGATCGGCGTGCGCGCGAACGACGCGCTCGCCTCGACCGAAGCGCTGGCCGAGTGCCTGCGCTGCGGGCTGCAGCCGCGGCTGCCGGTCTCGATGCTGCGCGCCTGGCTCGAAGCCGGTCGCCACGAGCAGCCGCTCGCGCTGGCCGGCGGCGCCGAAGCGCGCGCGATCGCGCCGGCGCGCTGGCATGAGAGCGCGCATCGCGCGGCGCTCGCGGCAGCGCTGTCGCGCCCCGGTGCCCACGAGCGACTCGCGGCCCTGAGCACCGCGCTCGGCGAAACGCCCGCGGAACACGCACCGGCCGATGAGGCCTTGAACGCACTGGCCGCGCTCGACCGCGGCTACGCAAAGCTCGATGCCGATGCGAACGACGCGCGCTTCGCCGACGCCGCGATAGCCGCGCTCCACCACGCGCACGGCGAACGCGCTGCGGCCGAAGGGCGCGTCGAGGACGCCGCGATCGCCTTCGCCGCCGCACGCCGGCTCGACGGCCACGCCGGCGCCGAGGCGGCGCTGTGGTCGCTGCTCGAAGCGCAGGCGCCGCAAGACGCCGCCGCGGCGCGTGCCGTCGACGACGAAGAGGCTCGCTGGCGCGCCCTTGCCGACAGCGCCGCGCCGCGCATCGCACGCGTCGCGCAAGCCCAGCTCGCCGCGCTGTGGACTGATGGCGCGCTCGTGCCCTGCCAGACCGCGCGCCGCCAGCGCCTGCCCGAGGCGAAGGCGCTGTGGCAATCGCTCGCCGCGCATGCGCCCTGGCGCGCGCTGGCCGACGAGCGGCTGCGCAGCGTGCCCTTCGCGCTGATGTCGCGGCTGCTGTCCCGGCCGCACGGCGACGCCGGCGGCCGCGAGCATCTCTGGCTCGAGACGCCGGGCGCCCAGCGCGTGCTGATCGTCTTCTCCTGCGTCGACTCGCACCACAGCTTCACCAGCGTGCCGAGCCTCGTGCAAGGCCTGCGCGGCCATCACCTGCTGTTCGTCAACAACCCCGAGCTGAACTGGTACTCGGGCACGGCCTTCGAGGCGACCTGCCGCGTGATCGAGGCGCGCGTGCTGTCGCGCTTCGCGCGCGAGGACGTGGCCTGCTACTTCGGCAGCATGGGCGGCTACGCGGCGCTGCGCTTCGCGCTGCACTTCGGCCTGCGCGCGATCGCCTTCAACCCGCAGGTCGATCTCGACCTGTGGGCCGCCTACCGGCCGATGCAGCGTGCGCTGATCCACGGCGAGGCCGAGCGCGTGCACCTTCAGGACCTGCCGCGCGAGGCCTTTGCGCGCGCACCGCTGTATTACACGGTCGGCAGCGCGACGGCGGACCGCTGTGCGTTCTCGCGCTTCGTCGCGCGCGTGGCCGAGTGCGACGACGCGCGCCTGGTGGTCGAGAAGTTCGCCGACCCGCACCATGCGGGCCTGATCCGGCGCACGACGCGCGGGCAGATCCCGCAGGCGATCGAGGCGATCGACCGGCGGCTGGGCGAGATCGCGGTGCTGGACGATCCGGCGCGCGGCGGCTTTGCCGAAGTGCCGGCCGACGAGCGCGAGCGATTCTGGGCGCGCGTCGATGCGGCGCAGCGGCTCAAGCTGGAGATCGTGGTGCGCGCAGGGCGGGTGTGGACACGCGAGTCGACGGACTGCGCGACGGCCGCGGCCTGATTCCCCCTCACCCCCGCCCTCTCCCGCGTGCGGGAGAGCAACCGTGTCAAGCCTGGACGTAGTTCCAGGAAGTGTTGTGCTTGAGCATGGCATTCAGGATGGTCAGCAGCTTGCGCATGCAGGCGGTTAAGGCCACCTTGAACGGCTTGCCTGCGCGGCGCAGCCGCTCGTACATGGCCTTGATCAGAGGGTTCAGGCAATCGATTGAGCCCAAGCTCGTTGGCAACGGCGCGGACAACTACCCGTACATCAATGTCCTGTGGTGCGGCGCAGTGTGCGCACAGCAGCTCGGTCGCAACGACATCGCTTTGGCGTGGGCTCGCAAAGGCCGAACGCTCAACAAGAACGACAGCTGCCCCGCGTAGGCCACGGCCAGCAGCCAGGACGCGCCGCTGTCGCGCGCCATGAAATAGCACAGCGTCGCGCCGATCGTGCCGACAAGCGGTCCGCCCAGGCCTACGTAGGCCTCGGTCTGCGCGTCGTTCGGCATGTCCTTCAAGTCGATCCACGCGCCGACGAACGGAATGAAGGTCGGCGCGCCGACCGCCAGGCCCTTGCGCCGCGCGGCGACGTAGTGGCCCATCTCGTGCACGAACAGCAGCGCGATGAAGCCCGCCGCGTAGCGCCATCCGTAGACGAAGGCATAGACCACCAGCGAGACCAGCATCGTGCCGCCAGTGGTGAATAGCTTGCCGAACTTCGCGCCCGACAGGAGCATCAAGAGCAGCTTCATCGCGATCGCGCGGCCGGACTCAGGCGCTCTTCTTGCGGCGGAGGAACTTCATGATCGCGCCGCCGAAGGCCAGTCCGGCAAGGATGAACACCTTCGCGAACTTGGCGAAGAACGCGGCGATCAGCGCGAACATGCCGAGCTTCTTGGCACCCACGCCCACCACCAGCGCGGCCAGGCCGTAGGCAGCCACGTTGTCGGTCGAGGCGTTGAAGTCCGCGTAGCGCTTGCCGTCCTTGTAGTTCAGAGCGGCGAGCATGGTGCGCGCGCTGTCCTTGTGGGCCGGCAGGTCCTTCAGGTCGGTCACGAGGTTGAGGCTGAAGTAGCCCTCGCGGCCCAGCGCGTAGGTGTTGTAGTTGACGCCTTGCGGCTCGTTGGCCGGCGCGCCCTTGGCCTGCGACGACATGGCCCACACCAGGCGATGGGTGCCCGCGTCGTAGGCCGGCTTCTCGGCCCAGCCGACGATCTCGATGGCCGGCCCGCCCATCTTCACGCGCTCCTCGTTACTGGCCTCGGTGCCCTCGCGGTAGGACTTCAGCAGGTCGTCGGCATTCCAGTCCTTGGCGTCGTCGTCCTTGATGTAGCCCGACTTCTCGTAGCGCACCGTCATGAACCAGCCCTCGCCGTCGCCTTGCGGAAAGACCAGACCCTGCAGGCGATCGTCCTTGCCGGGGTTGCCCATCGCGTTGAGCAGCGCGGTGGCCTGCGGCTGCGGCACGAAGACGTGGCCGGCCGGCAGCTTGAGCACGGCCTGGTCGATCAGCTCGATGTCCTGCGGGCCGGTCTTGGCGGCGGCCTTGGCGTCCTCGAAGGCCTTGGCCGCCGCGGCGTCGGTGTGGGCGTTCTGTGCGAACGCGCCGCCGGCGGCGAGCGCGAACATGAAGGCCACGGCGAACGTGGCCCATCGCTTGGCGATGTGCATGAATCCTCCCTCGTAAGAGCCGCGTCGGGCTCGGTGCAGGCCTGTGGCCCGGATCGGTTGTGGTCTCGGCCGGGGACGCGCCTCCTCGCGCGGTCGCGGCGCGGGCAGTCTACGAGGGCTGCCGGGGGCGGGGCATCCAGATCTTTGCGGAGTCAGCGACGGCCTTGACGTCCATCGGCTTGCCGTCCAACACCTCGAGACGACGCAGGTAGTCGTTCTGGGCGCTCGTCAGCTCGTCGACGGCCGCCTGGAGCTCGTCGATGCTGACCTGGACTCCGTTGACCAGTTCATCGAATTCCTCCTGTTCGTCGGGACCGAGATCGTGGTTGAGCACGCCATCGACCACATGAAAGCGATCGCGGTGCAGGTGCACCCAGTCGGCGAAGCTCGATATTCGGTCGAGGGCCTGTTCGAGGGAGGCCGTCGCGCGGGTGCCGATGTCCTTCACGTCCGCGAAGAAGCGCTGGGTCAGCGCCTCTGCGGCACGCCACTTCCCTTCCCTGGGGGCATGGACGAACAACTGGGTTGCATGCGCGGCCAGTTCGTCGACCATGCCCATGCCCTGCCCATTGATCTCGCGCAAGCGTGCGAGCATGGCGCGCAGCCTCGAAATTCCCTCTTCGGTCAGCAGCGCCTTGGGATTGGCCACCTCGTCGATATTGAGCGACTCGACCGCGGCAGTCTGGCGCGCTTCGAGTGTCTTGGCGAGTAACTTTAGCTCCGCGAGGCGCCGTTCGAATACGTCCTGCTTGCGTTCGGCGGACCCTTCCGGTCGCCGCACTCCAGACCCTGACGGCGTCGGCGGCTGCAGTTCGAAGGAGACGGTCTGCACCGTCTGGCCGTCGACCTGCAACTCGAACTTCCAGAGGCCCGGCACCAGTTCCCAGGGTTCGCCGAGGTGATAGCCCGACATCGTCTCGTCGCGCGTGCACGGTGCCGTGTTGGCGATGGCGATGGCGAGCCTTCCGTTGCGAGGATCCTTGAGGCCCGGATCGGCGAAGGTCCAAAGACGACGGACCTCGATGTACTCATCAGGCCCGAGGTCGGGGCAGCTGTAGGCGACGCCGAACCTCGTTCCAAGGGTCAACGGGATGTTCGTCGTGGTCGCCGTCTTGCGGTACGACTCGAACGTGGTGTGCTTGCCGCCGAGCGAGTTGACGTCCTGGTGGACCTTGCCGCTTGCGGCCTCATAGGTGCCGGTCCAGACCACGTCGACCTTCGACGCGCTCCCGGGCCGCTTGACCCAGCTGATCTCCTTCGACACCGGTGCAGCGCATCCGGCGATCAGCGCTGTGGTGGCCACGGCGGCCACAACGCGCAGGCCCAAGCCTCGCTGACTCATGATCCAGACTCCCTCGCTTCCTTTGAATGCGCCGAATTCTGTCCGCGCCCGCCAACCTCCGTCGCCTGCCACGCGTGGCCGACTGCACATGCCGCAGCGATTCCTGCGCCGCCCGCGCTAGGGTTGTCGCGCTCTCCCGACGCAGGGCGCTGGCTTGGGATCGCCCCGCCACGATGTCCGCCCCTCACCGCACCCACCACGCCTGCCTGGCACGCCGATCGTCCCATGCAGTTCGCTGTCGATGTCCTTGATCTGCGCATCCAACCAGTCGATGTGCTGGCGAACACTCTTGCGGGCCACCGGCTGAGCGGTGCTCAGCCGTGTCTTCTCCTGCGCCCGCATCGCCACCAACTGCGCCCGGCGGTCCACCAGTTCCACGATCTCTCGCTGTTGGTCGCCGGCCAGCGGGTGCACCTGCGGGCCCATCTGCTGCGCGAAGCGCGCCAGCACCTGCGCGTCCAGCCGATCGGTCTTCGCCGCGATGCCGGCCGCCTTGGCGAAGTCGCGCACCTTCTTCGGGTTGATCACCGCCACCGCCAGCCCCGCACGGCTGAGCTGCGCGGCCAGCGTCGCCTCGAACCCGCCCGTGGCCTCCAGCACCACCAGCGTCGGCTTCAGCTTCACCAACTGCTGGACCAACTCCTCACGCCCCGGCTCGTCGTTGGTGGCACGCCTGGGCTGCAACTGCGCCGTGGCCGCCACGTCCAACCAGTTCTTGCTGACGTCGATGCCGACGAAGACCTCTTCGCTCATGAGCCGCGCCCTTCCTTGTGGTCGATACGGTCTGGTGACCTCGCAACTGTTCGGGCGGCTCGCTCATCGTCCCCGAAGCGGCCGCAGCGACCTTCGCTCTCCCACGGTATAGGTTCGAACTTCACCCCGGGCCAATCGGTCTGCTGCGGCCAGGCGCTACTGGCCTACATACAAGGGCTGGGGTGAAGGTCAAGCCGGCAAATGCTCCGGCGCCAACCCCTGCGCCGCCCGCGCCGCCATGCGCCCGTACAGCGCCTCCAGATCCCGCGCAAAGCGCTCGGCATCGAACAGCGGCAGCGTGTCGCGCCCCTGCACCAGATGCTCGCGCATCGACGCCAGGCGCTCGCGGTCGGCCAGCAGCTCCAAGGCGATCGATTCGTAATGCGCCTCGTCGCGCGCCACCAGTTCCTCCAGCCCGACCGCGCCAAGCAGGCTCGCGGCCACGCGCGACGCGAAGGTCTGGCCCGGCAGCGTGACCAGCGGCAGCCCGGCCCACAGCGCATCGCTGGCGGTGGTGTGCGCGTTGCAAGGCCAGGTGTCGAGCATCAGGTCGGCCAGCGGCAGGCGCGACTGGTGGATCTCCGGCGGCACCGAGGGCGAGAAGATCAGCCGCTCGGGATCGACGCCCGCGGCCTGCGCCTCGCGGCGCAGGTTGGCGCAGGCCTGGTCGTTGGCGTCGAGCAGCCACAGCACCGCCTCGGGCGCGCTGCGCAGGATGCGCAGCCAGCAGGCAAAGGCCTGCGGCGTGATCTTGTAGACGTTGTTGAAGCAAGCCAGCACCGGGCGGTCGTCCGGCAGGCCCCATTGCGCGCGCGTCGCCGGGCGCGGACGCGGCCGCTGGCGGTCATTGGGCTGGTAGCTCGCGGGCATCTGCGCGAGCTTCTCG
Source organism: Caldimonas sp. KR1-144 (assembly GCF_049446155.1). Classification (NCBI taxonomy): domain Bacteria; kingdom Pseudomonadati; phylum Pseudomonadota; class Betaproteobacteria; order Burkholderiales; family Sphaerotilaceae; genus Caldimonas; species Caldimonas sp. KR1-144. Next base: position 75,993 of record NZ_JBMSEE010000006.1, on the reverse strand, counting down.
CCGAAGTACGGCGCGTGCTCGAGCGGCGTGACGATGCGGTCGCCGATGAAGTAGTCGATGTAGGGCGCGCCGGTCGTGCCCGGAAAGCCCAGCCACGACACCTGCACCGGCGCAGGTCGGTAGGCCATGGTCTTGAAGCGGTGGTCCTGCGTGTAGCCCTTGAGGTCGACCAGGATGTCGATGCCGTCGTCGCGCACGCGCCGCGCGATCGCCTCGGCGCCCATCGCGCGCGCGTCGATCCAGTGCTCGCAGGCGCGCACCAGGCGCGCGCGCATCGCCGAGCGGTCGTCCTTGCCGTGCGAATAGAGAAAGACCTCGAAGCGCGCGCGGTCGTGGCGCTCCAGCACCTCGGCGATCAGCATCGCGGTGGCGTGCTGGTAGAAGTCGGCCGAGAGGTAGCCGATGCGGATGCGCTCGCCGTCGCGCCGGCGCCAGGCCTGCTTCGGCAACGGCACGACGCCGCGCGCCTGGCGCTTGGATTCCAGCTCGGCCGCGTGGCGCATGACCTTGGGGTCGTGCGGAATCGCGACCAGCGCGAACGGCGTGCATTCCTGGCCTTCGGGCATCTCGCGCGGGTTGCGCTCGATGGCCTCGATGAAGGCCGCCACGTCCTCGCCGAAGCGGTCCCAGCGGCAGGCGAACTGGTCGAGGTGGACCAGGTAGCCGTGCGCGGTGAGGTTGTCGGGCTCGAGCGCGACCGCGGTGCGGAAGCACTCGTTGGCCTCCTCGAACATCTTGAGCTGGCGAAACGCCGCGCCGAGCCGCACATAGGCCGGCACCGAATCCATCTTCAGCGAGATGGCTTCCATCAGGCGCGGGATCGCGTCGGCCGGGCGGTCGGCCTTCACCAGCGCGATCGACCAGTTCAACAGCGAGTCGTGGCCGAAGCGCGAGCCTTCGGGCGCGCCTTCGTAGACGCGCACCGCGTCGGCGTGGCGCTGTTGCGCAAGCAGCGCCTGCGCGAGGATCTCGCGCGCCTCGACGCTGGCCGGCGCCATCGCGACCGCGCGCTCAGCGGCCTCCACCGCCTCGGCAGCGCGCTCGAGCTTGAGCCGCGCGATCGCCAGGCCCATCCAGTCGTGCAGCGTCGCACCCACCGCCGCGATGCCGGCGCACAGGTCGCGCTCGGCCTCGCGCCAGCGCAGGTTGCGCAGGTGCTCGCGACCCGCGGCCAGGCGCGGCGAGATGCCGGGGCGGCGCGCGTTGGAAGGGGCAAAGGCTTGGCTCATGGGCGCAGTCGGTGCTCGGGAGGATTCCCGCTGCGCCGACTCTGCCAGCCGAGCCCAGGCATCCAAGCGCCCGTAAGTAGGCAAAAGCACCGGCAATTTGCCGCACCACCCCCGCGCGCGCGTGAGAGGGGCTGGCAGAAATCTGAAAGTTCGGCCCTAAAGTTCCCCGGCTCCTCGTCGAAAACCTCCCCAACGTCGCTTCCGAAAGAGGCACGTGGTCCGGAGTAGCCGACCAAGGGTTCGACGGGGACAGCAACCAACCTAAGTCCCTCCACCGATCTCGCGGGATGACGACCCCGGGCGCAGCCAAAGGACCCCGGTCCCACGGCGCGGCAGAAGCGAAAGGCAACTGGAGCGACTGCCGAGGCAATGCCGGCGCTCAAGCCGGGTGTCACTCAATCGCAAGGAGAGCTAGAAATGGCCATGTCTGTTATCACCAACGTCTCGTCGCTCAATGCGCAGCGCAACCTGAGCGGTTCGCAGAACTCGCTGGCGACTTCCATGCAGCGCCTGTCCTCCGGCCTGCGCGTGAACTCCGCCAAGGACGATGCCGCCGGCCTGGCGATCGCCGAGCGCATGAATGCCCAGGTCAAGGGCATGAACGTCGCGATCCGCAACGCCAACGACGGCATCTCGCTGGCGCAGACCGCCGAAGGCGCGCTGGGCAAGGTCGGCGACATGCTGCAGCGCATGCGTGAACTGGCTGTCCAGTCGCGCAACGCGACCAACAGCGACGGCGACCGCGCCAACCTGCAGAAGGAGTTCAAGGAACTGCAGTCGGAAATCGACCGCACGGTGAAGAACACCGCCTTCAACGGCAAGAAGCTGTTCGACGCCAACGGCACCGCGCTGGACTTCCAGGTCGGCTCGAACACCACCAGCAACGACCGCATCACGGTGGCCGCCAGCGTGCTCGAAGGCTCGGCGATCACGGCCGCCTCGGCTGCCGACGCGACCGACACGACGATCTCGGACGCCGACATCCTCGGCACCGTGGTCGGCGGCTGGGACGGCACGAACGGCGTCGCCATCGGCGGCACCTCGTCGGCCAGCACCACGGTCGCCGGCGTGTCGCAGATCGACGATGCGATCAACGTGATCGACCGCGCCCTGGACGTCGTCAACGACAAGCGCGCCACCTTCGGTGCGGTGCAGAACCGCTTCGAGAACGTGATCGCGACGCTGCAGGTCAACGCCGAGAACACCGCCGCCTCGCGCGGACGGATCATGGACGCCGACTTCGCCGCGGAAACCGCCAACTTGTCGAAGGCGCAGATCCTTCAGCAAGCCGGCACCGCGATGGTCTCGCAGGCCAACCAGCTGCCGCAGCAAGTGCTGTCGCTGCTGCGCTGATCGAAGGCCGGCGCCGCCAGGCGCCGGGCCCACGCGCAAGGCGCCGCGTCCCGCAAGGGGCGCGGCGCCTTCTTGTTTTGATTAGGCAGGCAAACGCGCCTTTAATCGGGCCTTGCGGGCGCTGGACCCTCCTCAAGAATTCGACTCACCGCGCAGGTACAGCCGGCTCTCAGGCCGGGAGTCCATCGATTTCTGAGAAGGAGAGCTGCCATGCCGCAGACCATCAACACCAACATCGTTTCGCTGAATGCACAGCGAAACCTCAACGGTTCGCAAAGCGCGCTCAGCGTCGCGATGCAGCGCCTGTCGTCGGGCCTGCGGGTCAACTCCGCCAAGGACGACGCCGCCGGCCTCGCGATCGCCGAGCGCATGAATTCGCAGGTCCGCGGCATGAACGTCGCGATCCGCAACGCCAACGACGGCATCTCGCTGGCGCAGACCGCCGAAGGCGCACTGGGCAAGATCGGCGACATGCTGCAGCGCATGCGCGAGCTGGCCGTGCAGTCGCGCAACGCCACCAACAGCGACGGCGACCGCGCCAACCTGCAGCGCGAGTTCGGCGAGCTGCAAAGCGAGATGCAGCGCATCGTGAAGTCGTCGAACTTCAACACCAAGCCGCTGTTCGACGGCTCGGCCGGCACGCTGGAGTTCCAGGTCGGCGCCAACGCGACCGCCGACGACCGCATCGCGATCAACTCGATCGACCTGCTCGGCACGGCGATCACGGCCGCCTCGGCGATCGACACCGCCGACACCACGATCACCGACGACATGGTGCTGGGCACTGTGTTCACCGGCTGGGACGGCACCAACGGCGTGTCGATCGGCGGCACCGCGACCGGCCTGACGACCGTGGCGACCGTGAGCCAGATCGACGACGCGATCAACGTGATCGACCGCGCGCTGAACATCATCAACGACAAGCGCGCGATCTTCGGCGCGGTGCAGAACCGCTTCGAGGCCGTGATCGGCAACCTGCAGACGGCCTCGGAGAACCAGGCCGCCGCGCGCAGCCGGATCATGGATGCCGACTTTGCCGCCGAGACTGCCGCGCTCAGCCGCGCGCAGATCCTGCAGCAGGCCGGCAACGCGATGGTCGCGCAGGCCAACCAGCTGCCGCAGCAGGTGCTGTCGCTGCTGGGCCGCTGACGCCTCGCCCCGGAAACGCCGGGCCATGAGCCCCGCGGACTGCGTCGTGCTTCACGAACGGCGCCGTCCGCGGGGCTCAAGTCCTTCTGCGCCCGGCCGATAAGCCGGACGAGATCCCTTCAAAGCCTCTTCCATGGCCAACATCAGCTCCCCCGGTATCGGCAGTGGCCTCGACGTGCAAAGCATCGTCGAGCAGCTCGTCTCGCTCGAGCGCAAGCCGATCGAGAACCTCGAGACCGCCGCCAGCTCGATCCAGACGCAGATCTCGGCCTACGGCAAGGTCGCGAGCCTGATGTCGACCTTGCGCGACGCGGCCGCGGCGCTGAACAAGTCGACGCTGTGGCAGGGCACGACAGCCACCTCGGCCGACGCGGCCTCGGTGGGCGTGAGCAGCACCGGCGGCGCCGCCTCGGGCAGCTACCAGGTGGCCGTGACCCAGCTCGCCAGCGCGCACAGCCTGGCCTCGGGCCTGCCGGCCTTCGCCAGCTCGAGCGCGGTGGTCGGCGCGGGCCAGATGACGATCGATCTCGGCACCTGGAACGCCGGCAGCTTTACCGCCAAGAGCGGCAGCACGGCGCTGGTGCTGGACTTCACCGACCCGAACACCACGCTCGCGCAGGTGCGCGACAAGATCAACGCCGCCAACGCCGGCGTCACCGCGTCGATCGTCACCGACGCCAACGGCGCGCGCCTGACGCTGACCTCCAAGGCCACCGGCGCCGAGAACGCGCTGCGCGTGCAGACCAGCGGCGCGGGCTTCGCCGCGCTGGGCTACGACCCCGAGAACGGCGTCAACGCGCTGACGCAGACGCAGGCCGCGGCCAATGCCAAGGCCACGATCAACGGCCTGGCGGTGGAGTCGGCGAGCAACACGCTCGCCAACGTGGTCGAGGGCGTCACGCTGACGCTGTCCAAGCTCACGACAAGCCCGGTCGCGGTGAGCGTGGCGAGCGACACGACGAGCATCAAGACCGCGATCACGAACTTCGTGACCGCCTACAACGCGCTCAACGCCTACGTCAACGATCAGACCAAGTACGACGACAGCACCAAGACCGCCGGCTCGCTGCAAGGCGACAGCACCGCGGTGGGCCTGCGCAACCAGATGCGCAACCTGCTGCGCGAGAGCAACGGCGCGTCGAGCACGTTCAAGACGCTCGGCGACATCGGCATGACGGTGGCCCGCGACGGCTCGGTCACGGTCACCGCGAGCAAGCTCGACACGGCGCTGGCCAACCTGCCCGAGATCACCAAGCTGTTCACCTCGGTCGACGACGCGGTGCCCGGCAACAACGGCCTGGCCGGACGCTGGCGCAGCTTCGCCGACGGCCTGACCGGCAGCGAGGGCTTGCTGACCACGCGCACCGACGGCCTCAAGGCGAGCCTGAAGCGCAACACGGCCGAGCAGGACCGCCTCGAGGAGCGCATCACCCGCATCCAGGCGCGCCTGCTCAAGCAGTACACCGCGCTCGACACCCAGCTCGCCAGCCTCAACAGCCTGCAAAGCTACGTCAGCGCGCAGATGACCGCGCTGGCCAAGCAAAGCTCGTCGTGATGCGCTGATATCCCCCGTCTTCCGGGGCCGATTCGGCGATTCGAACGCTCAAGCCCGGCCCGGCCGGGGCCGATAACGGGACAAGCACACAACGAACCGAGTGTCCCGCACCATGCAGACCGCTTCGCCTTCCGCGTTCATGGCCTCCCGCTCCGCCCTCGCCTTCGCCAGCACCTACCGCAGCGTCGGCGTCGAGACCGGCATCGGCGGCGCGACGCCGCACCAGCTCGTCGCCATGCTCTACACCGGCTTGCTCGACACGCTGGCCGAAGCGCGCGGCGCGATGCGCGCCGGCCAGGTGCAGGCCAAGGGCAACGCCCTGACGCGCGCGGTGCGCATCGTCGACGAGGGCCTCAAGGCCGCGCTCAGCCCGGCCGGCGGCGAACTCAGCCAGAACCTGGACGCGCTGTACGGCTACATCAGCGTGCGCCTCACGCAGGCCAACCTGCGCAACGACGAGGCCGCCATCGACGAATGCGTGCGCCTGATCGAACCGCTGCGCGAGGCCTGGGCGAGCATTCGTCCGCAAGCCGACGCCGCCGGCCGCGGCTGAAGCCGATGCCGACGAACGCCACGCACCAGGGAGGGACAAGAACCATGGACAAGCAAGGCCTGCTTCGCTACTACGAGGCGATCGAACAAGCCAGCGAGCAGATGCTGGGCGCCGCGCGCAGCGGCGACTGGGACCAGGTGGTCAAGCTCGAAGGCGCCTGCGCGCTGCTGATTTCGCAGCTCAAGCACGCTGCCGCCTCGGCCGAACAGCTCGGTCGCGACGAGCGCCAGCTGAAGACCCGCATCATGCAGCGCATCCTCGTCAACGACGCGCAGATACGCCACCTCGCCGAGCCCTGGCTCGAGGACGTGGACCGCCTGCTCCACGGCCGCCCCGCCCTGCTTCACTGACGCGCTGCCGACGCCTACCATCGCGCCGGCACACCACCGCAAAGAAGGCGACGAGATGGAAACGCTGCCGATGCCGCTCGATGGGGGCCGAAGCGACCCAGGTCTCGACGAGTTCCGCGTGCGCGCACCGGCCGAGGTGCTGGCGCTGCTGCGCCAGCTGGCCGACACCAACACGCTGCTGCACCTGTCCACGCCCGCGGGCCACGGCTACATGACCACGCTGTGGGCGCTGGACCCGGCGCGCGGCCTGATCAGCCTGGCCGCCGACCCGACCGACGCGCGCCTCGCGGCCCTGGTCGACAGCGACGAGGCGGTCGCCGTCGGCTATCTCGACAGCATCAAGCTGCAGTTCGACCTGCAGGACCTGCTGCTCGTGCATCGCGGGCGCGACAGCGCGCTCAACGCACGCTTCCCGCGCGAGCTGTTTCGCTTCCAGCGCCGCGGCAGCTTTCGCGTCAAGCCGCTGCTCAACACGCGCCCGGTCACGCGCCTTCGTCATCCGGCCCTGCCGGAGATGCAGCTCGAGCTGCGCGTGGTCGACGTGAGCATTTCCGGCATCGCCCTCTTCGTGCCCGACAACGTGCCGCCGGTGCCGCCGGGGGTCATGGTGCGCGGCGTGACGGTCGAGCTCGATTCGGACACGCGCTTCGAGGCCTCGCTGACGGTGATGCACGTCACGCAGATGAATCCCGGCGCGCCCGGCGCCCGCCTGGGCTGCGAACTGGCCAGCCTCACAGGCGATGCCGCGCGCGCGCTGCAGCGCTACATCGACAACACGCAAAAGCGCCGGCGCCTCCTGTCGATCTGAATCCCGACAGCGCCGAGCCAAGGCGCGCCCAGCACCGATACTCGGTGCCCGATGAGCGCCCCCAGCACGACCGAAGAGCCGCCCCGCCTGCACTGGACCGAAGACGGCCAGCCGCACTCGGCGCTGTGGCGCTCCCAGACCGCCACGCCGCCGCCCAGGCGCGTGGTGCTCGCCGACGACACGCTGAGCGCCGACGCCGCCTATCGCCTCGCCTGCGAAGGCACGGCCTTGCTGTGGCGCGGCGACTTCCACAACGCGCGCCAGCTGCTGCAGGCGCTGGCGCGGCGCGCCGACAAGCCGAAGAAGGGCCGCGCGCCGCCCAAGCCCGCCACGCCGGCCGAGGCCTTTCACCTGCACCGCCAGGCCCAGGGCCAGCGCGCGCGCACGCTGGCGATGCTGCTGATCCCGCTCGATTCCGACTTCGGCATCCCGCTGCGCCGCGCGCCCGACCTGCGCGCGGCCTGCACCGAGGTCTACGGCTCGGCGAGCGAGGCCTCGGTCACCTCGCTGCGCGAGCTGCAAGGCCTGGTCGGCGCGCACGAGTGGCGCGTCAAGGGCGTGGAGATCCCCGCGCTGGGCGCGCGCATCCATCCGCACCACGGCGTGTTCTCGCCGGTGCGCGGCGAGTACGTCGACCTGGTCGCGAACGCGCCGCTGCCCGCCACGCCGTGCGAGCTGGCGTTCGACATCGGCACCGGCACCGGCGTGCTGGCCGCGGTGCTCGCGCGACGCGGCGTGAAGCGCGTCGTCGCCACCGACGCCGATGCGCACGCGCTGGCCTGCGCGCGCGAGAACCTGCAGCGCCTGAAGCTGCAAGGCCGCGTCGAGCTGCTCGAGGCCGACCTGTTCCCCGCCGGCCGCGCACCGCTGGTGGTGTGCAACCCGCCGTGGGTGCCGGCGCGCCCGAGCTCGCCGATCGAGCACGCCGTCTACGACCCCGACAGCCGCATGCTGCGCGGCTTCCTCGCCGGCCTGGCAGAACACCTCAGCCCGGGCGGCGAAGGCTGGCTGATCCTGTCCGACCTCGCCGAGCACCTGGGCCTGCGCACGCGCGAACAGCTGCTGGGCTGGATCGACGAGGCCGGCCTCGCGGTGGCCGGCCGGCTCGATGCGCGCCCGCGCCACCCGAAGGCCAGCGATCCGGACGATGCGCTGCATGCGGCGCGTGCGAAGGAAGTGACGTCGCTGTGGCGGCTCACGGCGACGCGCTGATCGCAGCCCACCCCGTGCCGCCATGGACTCGATGGTCGCCGCCGCCGCACGCGCCCTCGCCGGCGGCGACGCGCTCGGCGCGCTCAAGCGCGTGAGCCTGCGCGAGGATCCGCCGGCGCTCGCGCTGCGCGGCATCGCGATGGCCCAGCTCGGCGAGCATCCCCGTGCGCGCGAGCTGCTGCGGCGCGCCGCGCGCGGCTTCGGCGCGCACGAGGCCTTGTCGCGCGCGCGCTGCGTCGTCGCCGAGGCCGAGGTGGCGCTGGCGATGCGCGACCTGGGCGGTTCGCCGCGCGCGCTGCTGGCCGCGTCGGCCACGCTCGAGGCGCATGCCGACCGCGCCAATGCGCAGCAGTCGCGCCTGATCGCGGCGCGCCGGCTGCTGCTGCTCGGCCGGCTCGACGAGGCGGCCGCGGCGCTCGCCGCGATCGATGCGCGCACGCTGCCGCCGTCGCTGCGCGCGGTGGCCGGGCTGGCCGAGGCCGAAGTGGCGCTGCGTTCGCTGCGCACCGCGACGGCGCGCGCGGCGCTCGATCGCGCGCGCGAGGCGGCCGACCAGGCGCGCGTGCCGGCCTTGATCGCCGAGGTGGCCGAGGCGCTGGCGGCGCTCGACCGGCCGGCCGCGCGCCGCGCCAGCGGCGGTGTGCAGCAGGCGCTGCGGCTCGACGAGGTCGAGGCCTTGCTCGCCTCGGGCGCGCTGGTGGTCGACGCCTGCCGGCACGGCCTGCGCGCCGGCGATCTCTGGCGCTCGCTGGCGCGCCGCCCGGTGCTGTTCGTGCTGGCCTGCGCGCTCGCCGAGGCCTGGCCGGGCGACGTCGAGCGCGATGCGCTGATCGCGCGCGCCTTTCGGACCCGGCGGCCCGACGAGACGCACCGCGCGCGCCTGCGCGTGGAGATCGGCCGCCTGCGCGCGCTGGCCGCGCCGATGGCGCGCATCGAGGCCAGCGCGCGCGGCTTCGCGCTCGTGCCGCACGGCGCGCGCGAGGTCGTGCTGCTGCAGCCGCCGATCGACGGCGAGCAGGCCTCGCTGCTCGCGCTGCTGGCCGACGGCGCCGCCTGGTCCACCTCGGCGCTCGCGCTGGCGCTGGGCGCCAGCCAGCGCACGGTGCAGCGCGCGCTGGCCGAGCTGCAGGCGCAGTCGCGCGTGCGCTCGATCGGGCGCGCCCGCGCGCAGCGCTGGCTGGCGCCGCCGCTGGCGGAATTCACGACGATCTTGTTACTCCCCGCCGCGCTGCCGCTCACGTAGATTGACTTCACGGCGCACGACGCGCCGCATCATGGAGCCAAGCGATGAACACCGTTCAAGACAGCAGCAGCAAGACCCGCGCTCCCGCCGTGCGCGCGGCCGAGATCGTGCGCGAGTACGGCCCGATCGCCGAGCACGTGCACGGCGTCACGCACGACGGCCAGCGCGTGTGGGCCGCCATCGGCGCGCGGCTGGTGGCCATCGATCCGCACAGCGGCGAGATCGCGCGCACGCTCGAGCACGCCGGCGATGCCGGCACCGCGTTCGACGGCAAGCACCTCTACCAGATCGCCGAGGCGCGCATCGACAAGATCGATCCCGCCACCGGCGACGTGCTGGCGTCGATCCCCGCGCCGGGCGGCGGCCGCGATTCGGGCCTGACCTGGGCCGAAGGCAGCCTGTGGGTCGGCCAGTACCGCGACCGCAAGATCTACCAGATCGACCCCGAGACCGGCGCGATCCGCCGCACCATCGAGTCCAACCGCTTCGTCACCGGCGTGACCTGGGTCGACGGCCAGCTGTGGCACGGCACCTGGGAGAGCGACGAGAGCGAGCTGCGCCGCATCGACCCGCACACGGGCGCGGTGCTCGAACGGCTGGAGATGCCGCGCGGCACCGGCGTCAGCGGCCTGGAGTCGGACGGCGCGGATCTCTTCTATTGCGGCGGTGGATCGAGCGGCAAGCTGCGTGCGGTGCGGCGGCCAACGCCGGCGAAGCGCTGAACATCGCTGCACGGCCTGTCGGCCTCAAGGCACCAGCGACAGGAACAGGAACGCCGCGAACAGCACCAGGTGCACCGCGCCTTGCATCACGTTCGTGCGGCCGGTGCCGAGCGTGATCGTCGCGACCATGAAGGTCAGCGCCAGCAGCACCAGCTCCTTCATCGCCAGGCCCAGCACCAGCGGCAGGTCGAGCAGCACCGCGACGATGACCACCGACGGGATCGTGAGGCCGATGCTGGCCAGCGCTGAGCCGACCGCGAGGTTGATGCTGGTCTGCAGCCGGTCGGCGCGCGCGGCGCGCACCGCGGCCCAGGTCTCGGGCAGCAGCACCAGCGCGGCGATCGCGATGCCCACCACCGCCTGCGGCGCGCCGACGGCGGCCAGGCCGGCCTCGATCGACGGCGAGAGCTGCTTGGCCAGGCCGACCACCGCCACGAGCGCGACCAGCAGCAGGCCGAAGCTCGCCAGCGCCTGCACGTTGGTCGGCGGCGCGGCGTGAACCTCCTCGTCCTCGGCGTGCGAAGGCGGCAGGAAGTAGTCGCGGTGGCGCACCGTCTGCACGAACACGAACACGCCCCACAGCGCCAGCGACGACAACGCGACGAACACCAGCTGGGAGACGGTGTAGGTGCCGACGCTCGAGCTGGTGGTGAAGCTGGGCAGCACCAGCGACAGACCGGCCAGCGCGACGAGCGCCGCGAGCGCGGAGTTGGCGCCGTCGAGCCGGAACGACTGCTCGTGGTGGTGCAGGCCGCCGACCACCAGGCAGATGCCGACCACGCCGGTGCAGATGATCATCACCGCGGAATAGATCGTGTCGCGCGGCAGCGTGGCCTTGTCGTCGCCGCCGGCCATCATCATCGAGACGATCAGCGCAACCTCGATCACCGTGATCGCGACCGCGAGCACCAGGGTGCCGAAGGGCTCGCCGACGCGGTGCGCGATCACCTCGGCATGGTGGACCGCCGCGGTCACGGCGGCAAACAGGGCCACGGCGCACAACGCAGCGATCGCCGTGCTCGCGCCGATCGCGAGCGCGAGGCCGAGCACGGCGGCGGCAGCGAGGGGCGTGACGGTGGTGGTGTTGGGCATGGCGCTCGGGTGCTTGTTCTTGGCGCGCGCAGTGTGCCCGAGCTGTGCTCGCGCGTTGCCTCCTGACCCCGGCCCTCTGTCCCCTGGCGGGGGCGAGGGAGTGGCTCGACTTGCTCCCTCTCCCGCGTGCGGGAGAGGGCAGGGGTGAGGGTCCAGCCTCAGGCGCCCCGCGCCTCCAGCCGCCCCCGCATCCGCTCCAGCAGCTCCACCACCTCGTCGCTCGACTCGAGGAAAAAGCGCGCCAGCGAGGCCGGCTCGTCGCGGCCGATGCGCACGGTGAGCCAGTCGGGCGCCGCGACGCGGAACACCGCCTCGTCGTTGACGTCGTCGCCGATGAACAGCGCCGCATCGCAGCCGGCGTGCGCAACGAGGTGGATCACCGCGTCGCCCTTGTCCGGCGAGGACGCCGGCACGACGTTCATCACCAGCTTGCCGCCGAACACCTCCAGCTGCTCGTCGAGCCCGACCAGCACCGCCTCGATCGCGCGCAGCGCGCAGGGCCGGTCGGCCGCGAGCCGGTAGTGCAGCGCGAGCGAGCCGCCCTTGTCCTCGACCATCACGCCATGGCGTTGCAGGTAGCGCGTGCGGCGGCGCAGCTGCTGGCGCAGCGGATCGAGCAGGTGCCGGCGGTCGGCCGGCGCGCCGGGCAGGCCTTCGGCGCCGTGGTTGCCGATCACGTAGGCCGGCGTGAAGCCCAGGCGCCGCTGCACATCGTTCACGCTGCGGCCGGTGATCACCGCCACCGGGCGCAGCGCGGCCAGGCCGCTCAGCGCGTCGGACACGGCCTGCGGCACGCAGGCGTCGTCGGGGTGTCCGACGATGGGCGCGAGCGTGCCGTCGAAGTCGAAGGCCAGCAGCGGGCGGCGCGCCAGCAGCGCGTCGATCGCCTCGTTGCCCTCGGGCGAGAACAGGTACCTCATGCGCCGTTCGAGTGGTCGTTGGACGAGCCGTTGGGCTGGTGGCTCAGCACACGCGCCTCGATGCGCTGGTGCGCCCGGAAGCGCCCCGCGTCGGCCAGCATGCGCGCGGCCCAGCGGTAGACGTTGAACTCGCGCACCGTCATGCGCATCGCGGCCATGCGCTCGCGCTGCTCGGCCGGCGGCATCGTGAGGGCCTGGTGGATCGCATCGGCGGTCTCCTCGACGTGGTAGGGGTTCACGATCAGCGCCTCGCTCAGCTCGCGCGCCGCGCCGGCGAAGCGGCTCAGGATCAGCACGCCGCGCTCGTCGTCGCGCGCGGCGACGAACTCCTTGCACACGAGATTCATGCCGTCGTGCAGGCTGGTCACGAGGCACACGTCGGCGGCGCGGAACAGCCGGGTGATCTGCTCGGGCTCGCGGTGCTCGGCGATCAGGCGCACCGGCGGGCGGCCGTTCTTGCCGAAGCGGTCGTTGATGCGCTGCACGACGCTGTCGATGCGCTGCTGGAACACGCGGTATTCCTCCAGCGAGCTGCGCGAGGGCGCGGCCACCTGAACGAAGGTGAAGCGACCCACCCATTCGGGATGCTTCTCGAGCAGGCGCTCGACCGCGTGCAGCCGCTCGAGGATGCCCTTGGTGTAGTCGAAGCGGTCGACGCCGACGGCGAACGCCTGGTCGTCGGGCAGCTCGTAGGCCTCGAGGAGTTCGCGCCGGCACTCGGCCACCGAGGGCCATTGCGCGCTGACCTCGGGCCGCGGCCAGGCGATCGAGATCGGGTAGCTCTCGACCAGGGTCTCGTCGCCGCCGATGGTCACGGTCGAGTGCTCGTGCTCGATGCGCGCCTCGAGGTAGCGGTCCACCGTCTCGAGGAAGTTCTTGCAGTGGTAGCGCGTGTGGAAGCCGACGATCGTGCTGCCCAGCAGGCCGCGCAGGATCTCGCGCCGCCACGGGCAGATGCCGAAGGACTCCGGGTTCGGCCAGGGGATGTGCCAGAAGGTCAGGATGGTCGCGCGCGGCAGCCGCTCGCGCACGTAGGCCGGCAGCAGCGCGAAGTGGTAGTCCTGCGCGAGGATCACCGGGTCCTCGACGCGCGCTTCCTCGACCACCGCGTCGGCGAAGCGGCGGTTGACCTCCATGTAGCGCTGCCAGTCGCTCTCGCGGAACACCGGCCGCACGTGCGCCACATGGCACAGCGGCCACAGGCCTTCGTTGGCGAAGCCGTAGTAGTAGCCCTGCTCCTCCTCGGGTCTGAGCCAGATGCGGCGCAGCGCGTAGTCGTCGTGCCCGGGCGGCACGCGCACGCGGTCGTGGGAGTCGACGACCTCGCGGTCGGCGTCGCCGCTGCCGTGCGCGACCCAGGTGCCCGAGCACGCGCGCATCACCGGCTCGACCGCGGTGACCAGGCCGCTGGCCGGTCGCTTGACGATGATGCGGCCGTCGGCGTGCTCGTGGATGTAAGGCTCGCGGTTGGACACCACGATCACCTGGTCGCCGCTGAGCTGGGTCTTCAGGAGCGCGCGCAGGCGCTGCGCGTCCCACTCGACCTGCGGGCCCTGCACGCGGCGGAACTCGTCTTCGAGGTCGCGCAGCCGCGTGCGCAGCTCGGCCGCCAGCGGCGCCAGCTCGGGCGCCGACGAGGCCGGGCGCATCACGCCCTCGCCGCGCAGCAGCGCCAGCGCGCCGCTGACCCAGCTGCGCCAGCTCAGCTGCGCGACGACCGCGGTGATCAGCGCCAGCGAGGCGCCGAGCACGGCGATCACCATCAGCAGGGCTTCGCGCGCGTCGCGCGTGCGCTCCTCGACGAAGCGCATGTCGTGCAGCAGCACCAGCTCGCCGAGCGCGCTGCCGTCGCCGCGCACCTCGTTCCAGGTCACGTAGGCGCGCCCGCGCGGCAGCTCGATCACCGGCTCGCGCTTGCCGGCCGCCGCCTTCGCGGCGCGGCAGTCGAGCGACTTCGGCAGGCCCTCGCTTCGCTGCAGCGAGCGCCCGTCGGCGCCGCACAGCAGCATGCCGAACAGGCGTTCGTCGCGCTGGGCGCCGTCGAACAGCTGCTGCAGGCGCGCCGGCCTGCCGCTGTCGACCGATTCGCCGATCGAGTCGGCCAGCGCGCTGGCCATCAGGCGCGCCTGCGCCTGCAGGTCGCGCGCGAACCACTGGAACGCCAACCGCTCGGTCAAGGGGCGCGTCGCGTAACCGAACGCCACGATGGCCAGCACCATCGGCAGGAAAAAGCGCAGCTGAAGCCGAAAGGTCTTCATGGGCGGTGGGGAGGCCGGCCGGCCGGCAGCGCGTGCCTGCCGCGGCCGGCGCCAGCGTGACACCCGCGCCCGGATCTGTAAAGATTTCTTCTCACGCCGTCGCGTGGGCATACGGCGTGCCGTAGCCTCGATTCGTGCAGCGCCAAGGGGATCCGATGAGCGCAACCACCGACACCGAGAACCTCGCGCTGGGCGCGATCGGCAACTGCAGCATCAGCGCGCTGGTCGACGCCCGCGCGCGCGTGGTGTGGTTCTGCACGCCGCGCTTCGACAGCGACCCGGCCTTCCAGTCGCTGCTGTGCGGCCCCGGCGACCGCGAGCGCGCCGCCTACATGGCGGTCGAGCTCGAAGGCTTCGTGCGCAGCGAGCAGCACTACGAGCGCTCCACCGCGGTGCTGCGCACGCGGCTCTACGACGGCCAGGGCGGCGCGGTCGAGGTAACCGACTTCGCGCCGCGCTTTCGCCACCACGACCGCATGTTCCGGCCCGCGCAGCTGGTGCGGCGGCTGCGCCCGCTGCAAGGCCATCCGCGCGTGCGCGTGATCGTGCGCCCGCGCGGCGAGTGGGGCGCGCAGCAGCCGTCCACCACGCGCGGCAGCAACCACCTGCGCTTCGAGCTGCCCGACCAGACGCTGCGGCTGAACACCAACGTGCCGCTGACCTACGTGATGGCCTCGACCTGGTTCTCGCTCAACGGGCCGATGAGCCTGCTGCTCGGCCCCGACGAAACGCTGGCCGGCGGCATCGAGGACACCGCGCGGCGCTTCGAGGAAGAGACCATCCAGTACTGGCTCGGCTGGGTCCACCGACTCGCGGTGCCGTTCGAGTGGCAGGAGGCGGTGATCCGCGCGGCGATCACGCTCAAGCTGTGCCAGTACGAGGAGACCGGCGCCATCGTCGCGGCCATCACCACCAGCATCCCCGAGGCCCCCAACAGCGGGCGCAACTGGGACTACCGCTACTGCTGGCTGCGCGACGCGTTCTTCGTCGTGCGCGCGCTCAACAGCCTGTCCGAAGTCGGCACGATGGAGAACTACCTGCAATGGCTGCAGAACGTCGTGCGCGCCAGCCCCGGCGGGCGCCTGCAGCCGCTGTACGGCATCGGCCTGGAAAGCGAGCTGGTCGAGCGCACGCTCGACGCCCCCGCCGGCTACCGCGGCATGGGGCCGGTGCGGGTGGGCAACCAGGCCTACGAGCACGACCAGCACGACGTCTACGGCAACGTCGTGCTCGGCGCATCGCAGGCCTTTCACGACCTGCGCCTGTTCCGGCCCGCAGGCGTCGACGAGTACGAGCTGCTCGAGCGCGTCGGCGAGCAGGCCTGGCGGCTGCACGACCAGCCCGACGCCGGCATGTGGGAGCTGCGCACGCGCGCACGCGTGCACACCTCTTCGTCGCTGATGTGCTGGGCCGCCTGCGACCGGCTCGCCAAGATCGCGGTGCAGCTGGGCCTGCCGACGCGCGCGCAGTCGTGGTCCGAGCGCGCGGCTGCCGTGCGCGCCAGGATCCTCGAGGCCGGCTGGAGCGAAAAGCGCCAGGCCTTCGTCGAGAGCTTCGGCGGCCAGGACTTGGACGCCGGCGTGCTGCTGATGGCCGAGGTCGGCTTCATCGACCCGCGCGACCCGCGCTTCGTCAGCACCCTCGCGGCGCTGGAGGCGACGCTGTGCGACGGCCCCTACATGCGCCGCTACGAAGCGGCTGACGACTTCGGCCGGCCCGAGACCGCGTTCAACGTCTGTGCCTTCTGGCGCATCGACGCGCTCGCGCGCATGGGCCGCACATCGGAGGCGCGCGCGATCTTCGAGCAGCTGCTGGCCAGCCGCAACCACCTGGGCCTGCTGTCCGAGGACACGGCGCCGGTCAGCGGCGAGCTGTGGGGCAACTTCCCGCAGACCTATTCGATGGTCGGGTTGATCAACGGCGCGATGAGGCTGTCGCGGCCGTGGGAGCAGTTTGTCTAGGGCCGCCGGACTGACGCCCAGCTAAGGAAAACCCCTCCCAAGCTTTGAGGGCTCTGGCAAGAACCCTGTCAGAGTTGTCAGTGGTTCATCGCTGGGTGCCTGGCTAAGGTCGCGCCGCACCGCCGCACGAGCGGCGGGCGATCAAAGACCAGGGGGACCTCTCGATGAATCAAGCCTGCCGAAGGCTCGGCCGCTCGGCTGCGGCCGTGCTGGTGGTGACGGTGCTGGCGGTGTGGGGATCGTTCGCGGCGTCGACCGCACAAGCGGCCATCGAGGATCCGCCCGACACCGATCCGGCGCCGACCTACGCCTATTTCGAGGACGACATCCTCGTGCGCTCGGGCGAGGTCATCGAGGCGTTGGGGCCTGACCTGATGGGCGATCGCATCAACGAGTCCGTCGGCAGCATCGAGTTCAACCAGACCGACGTCTCGCTGCCCGGCAACAACAAGCTCGAAGTGCGCGTCGGTCGCCGGCTGATCGCCAGTGCCCGGCAGGTGTTCGAACGCAGCGGGCTGTTCGGTGACTGGGATCTGGATATTCCGCACCTGTACACGGTGGCCACCGCGGCCGAGCCGAACTGGTATGGCGGCAACAGCAAGACCAACTTCAATCGCTGCAGCCAGTTCGCCGATCCTCCTTCCACGACCGTAGCCGTCAGCGGCGGGACGCCACAGCTGTTTCTGTCCTACACGTTCTGGGACGGCTACCACCTCTATGTCCCCGGGGCAGGCGATCAGACCCTGCTCGCCCGCGCGGGCGCCAATGCCAACATCCCGAGCGACGGCGCCGCGTACCCGATCGTGACGAACAAGAACTGGGCGATCCGCTGTCTTCCTGCGATCGACAACGGTGCCGGCGAAGGTTTCGAAGCGGTCTCGCCCGATGGCGTCGTGTACCGCTTCAACCACCTGGTCGTGCGCGCGCACGAGCCGGTGCGCGTTCGCGCCACGACCGGCGCGACGCCTTCCATTCAGCGCAAGCAAGTCTGGCTGCTGCCCACGCAGATCACCGACCGCTTCGGCAACTGGGTGAAGTACACGTACACGGGCACGGACGGCTGGCGGGTGGCTTCCATCACGTCCAGCGACGGGCGTTCGATCAGCTTCACCTACAACGGCATCGGCAACCGCATCCAGTCGGTCACCGACGGCACGCGCACCTGGACCTACGCGTACGGTGGCACCTATACGACGCTGCAGACCGTGACGCAGCCGGACCAGTCGCAATGGCGCTTCTCGTTCGACGCGGTCCAGCAAGCCGCGCCGCGCTCGGCGGGCGATCCGATGTGCGACAACGACAACTGGAGCGATCTGCCGATTTCCACGTTTTCGATGACGCATCCGTCGGGTGCCCTCGGCACGTTCACGCTGCGGCGAACGATCCACGGGCGAACCGCGGTCCCGGTCACGGGAGGCAGCTATTGCCACCCGTACAACAAGGTACCGAGGTTCTTCTCGACGCGTTCGCTGACGGCCAAGACCCTGAGCGGCCCGGGCATGCCAACGCAGACGTGGAGCTACGCCTACAGCGCGCCGGTGGGGCTGATGGCCCCGTGCAACGGCTGCGTGAACTACAAGACCGTCACGATCACCGATCCCGAGGGCGACGTCACGGTCAATACCTATGGCACGCAGTTCCGCCTCAACGAAGGGCTGCTGTTGAGCAGCCGCCAAGGCGTCTCGGGCTCCACGAGCCTTCGCACCACCACCTACGCTTACGCGCCGACGACGACCGGACCATACCCTGCCTCGCTGGGCAGCGCCATGCTGCCGGCCGACTCGATGAGCGGCTTCTACGCGCCGCAAAGCCAGCGCACGATCAACCAGCAAGGCGTCGATTTCACGCAGACCGTGACCGCCTTCGACAGGTTCGCGCGCCCGCTCGGCCTGTCGCGCACCAACAGCCTGGGCGCCAGCCGCAACGAATCGGTCGCCTACCACGATCACACGGGCTTGTGGGTGCTGGGCCAAGTCGCCAGCCGCACCGTCGATCAGAAGGTTCCGGTGAGCCGTACGTTCGACGCCGCGACGGCAACCGTGCGCACCGTCGCCAAGTTCGGCAAGCTCGAAGCGACCTACACCTACAGCTCCGACGGCACGCTCTACCGCGTGACCGACGCCCTGAACAAGAGCACGACGTTCACGGCCTACAAGCGCGGCTTGCCGCAGCAGGTCACCTTCGCCGACGGCACCTCGATCAGCGCCGTCGTCAACAACTTCGGCACCATCAACAGCGTCACCAACGAGGCCGGCCACACGTGGACGTTCATGTACGACGCGATCGGCCGCCTGACACGCAAGACGCCGCCCACCGCCGGCGACCACCCCACGGTGATCTGGTTCGTTCCCGTCGCCACCGCCGAATACGGTCTCGAGCCCAACCACTGGCGCCAGACCATCATGACCGGCAACGCGGTCACGAACCACTACTTCGATGCGCGCTGGCGCAAGCGAATGACGGTGACCTACGACAACGGCAACGTCAGCGCCACGCAGCGCATGCAGCGCTTCGACTACGACACCTACAACCGCACCACCTTCGCCTCCTACCCGGCGCGCTCGATCACATCGATCACCGCACCGGTGCCCGGCACGACCACCGCCTACGACGCGCTGGGCCGCGTGACGCAGACGCGCGTAGACAGCGAACTGGGCGCTCTGACCACGACCACCGACTACCTCACCGGGTTCCAGAGGCGCGTCACCGATGCGCGCGGCAAGGTCACCACGACCGGCTTCCAGGTCTTCGACGAGCCCGACGAGTCGGCCATCACCAGCATTGCCGCGCCCGAGGGCCTGAACGTCACCATCACGCGCGACCTGCTCGGCAAGCCCACCGCCATCACCCGCAGCGGCACGTACGCCGGTGCGAGCGTCAGCGCCACGCGCCGCTACGTCTACGACAGCTTCCAGCGCCTGTGCAAGACGATCGAGCCCGAGACCGGCGCGACGGTGCAGCAATTGGACGGTGCCAACAACGTCACCTGGCGCGCCACCGGCCTGGCCCTGTACAACGCCGCCACCTGCGATATCGCGAGCGTGCCGGACACCGCCAAGGTGGCCTACACCTACGACGCCCGCCACCGCCTGACCGGCACCGGCTTCGGCGACGGCAGCCCCGCCATCGGGCGCAGCTACACGCCCGACGGCCTGCCGCTGACCGTGGTCTCCAATGGTTCGACCTGGACCTACGGCTACAACGCGCGCCGCCTGCTCACGAGCGAGACGCTGAACGACAACGGCGCCGGCTTCGGCATCGGCCGCGCCTACGACGTCTACGGCCACCTGGCTCAGCTCACCTATCCCGACGGTGCGGCGGTAGCGTTCGGACCGAACGCCCTGGGCGAGCCGACCCAGGTCGGCAGTTACGCGACCGGGGTGACCTACCACCCCAACGGCGCGGTCGCCAGCTACACGCTGGGCAACGGCATCGTCCACACCCTCAGCCAGAACACCCGCGGCCTGCCGCTGGTCAGCCAGGACGTGGGCGTGCTCAAGGACCAGTACGCCTACGACGCCAACGGCAACGTCACCGGCATCACCGACCTGCAAGAAAGCATCGCCACCCGCGCGATGGCCTACGACGGGCTGGACCGGTTGATCACCGCCAACTCCGCCGGCGTGTGGGGCAATGCGAGCTTCGGCTACGACCCGCTGGGCAATGTGCGCACCAGCATCGTGGGCAGCCGCAGCTCCACCCACGCCTACAGCGCCAGCACCAACTTGCTGACCAGCGTCACCAGCAACGGCGTGGCCACCGCCTACGCGCACGACCCGCGAGGCAACGTCAGCACGCGCGGCAGTCAGGGTTTCAGCTTCGACCTGGGCAACCGGCTGACCGCGGCGAGCGGCGTGGCCACCTACACCTACGATGGCTGGGGCCGGCGCATCAGCAGCAACGCCGGCGGCACCTACCGCACCAGCGTCTACAGCCAGGACGGCCAGCTGCTTTACGGCCAGGCCGTGCAAGGCAGCAAGAGCTGGAGCACGCGCCACGTCTACCTGCAAGACAAGCTCATCGCCGAGACCGACTCCACGCTGGGCACGCGCTACGCGCACACCGACGCGCTGGGCAGCCCGGTGGCGTGGACGAATGCGAGCAAGGCCGTCACCAGCCGCACGCGCTATGAGCCGTATGGCAAGACGGCGGCGGGAACGAATCCGGGCAGCGACGGGTTCGTGGGCGTCGGGTTCACGGGGCATGTGAACGATGCACCGACGGGGCTCGTGTACATGCAGCAGCGGTATTACGATCCGATCGCGGGGAGGTTCTTGTCGGTTGATCCAATCACGACGGATGCCAACACCGGGCTGATGTTCAACCGGTACGAGTATGCAAACAACAACCCCTACCGCTACATTGATCCCGATGGGATGTGCACGGGGTCAAATATCACCAATAAGGATGGCACTTGCGCTTCCACTGGCGGCTTCACGACGGACAGTGCCGGCATCGCCCGCGGGATGGAACGGGCCCGCCAGCCGACTGGGGGCAGCGGCCTAACGCTTTCAGGAGTATCTGCCGCCGGCGCAGTGGTCGGAGGTGCGATTGGTGGATCGCTCGGCACTGTCGCCGCAACGGCCTGCGTTGGAACGACGGGTGGAACCTGTGCACCCGCCGCACCGGCCATCGTTGGGGCGGGCATTCTGGGTGGGGCCGCCGCTGGCGCCGCCGCCGGTGCCGGCTTAGAAAAGGCATGGGGTCAGCTTGGGAGTCTGCTGGAAAAGGCGACGCAATCTGGCCCGCAGGCCGTTCAGTACGCCCTCGTCGCTGAACGGGGCGGGCTCTATCCGACAGTGCGCGGCGAGTCCGTTTTCCTCAATGCGGGCGACGTCTGGAAGTACGGAATCAGCGTCAACGCGGCAGATCGCTACTCAGGGCATGTCTTGAAGTCGCTGGGCTTGCAGATGGAGATCCAGTCTTCCGGGACCTTGCCTCAGGTCTACGTGGCTGAGAAGATTCAGTTAATTAATTACGTGATGTCCAACGGCTCCTTGCCCCCTGGCAACAAGATCTTCAAGTGAATCTGCAGCATGAACATTCGGATTACAAGCATCGTGAACTCAGAAGTCGGAAAGTTGATCCGTGCGGTTACAACGGACATGGAGGATAAGCTTCAACCATTATTCGATTCTCGCCATTACGGCGGTGGATTTAAGCAGTTTGCGGTGTTCTTTGTTTCGGTTGACACGGACCCGATAGAGAACGAACGATATTGCGTTGCCAACAACCACACCGGCAAGTACAAGGACACGGTCTCCGGAGAAATGGTCAAGTATGTTGGAATTGCTGTCCCAGTCGACCCGAAGGTGGTCTTGGATTCAACTGGTGAAGCACTCGCGAGACTGATGCGTGATTCGCTATTAGACGAGCTAACTGCGCCAGCCTATGCGATGCCGAAGACGTTTGACCGTGCGAAGCTTCTCGCCGACCTCAAAGCCGCTCTGGTATAGATTGACGCGTGAGCGCGGTGTGTCGGCACCGCCAGGTGGCGACGAGGTCAGCGTGCCGGACACCGCCAAGGTGGCGCCTGCACCTACAACCCACGCCGCCTTAACCGGCACCGGCCTCGGCGACGACGGGACCGTCGATCTGAATCGCCCCCGCGGGCGTGACGGCTGCAGCACATCCGGTGGATCGACCACATGCACGCAATCTCTCACAGGCAGCAACATCAAGCAGAGTTTGACAGTCTCCGCGATAGGGGCAATCACCCGTTCGGGACCTAGCATGAGCAGTAGCGTGGGAGGCACGCGGCCGGCACGTGTTGCTCAGGCGCTCTCTGGTTCACCGGCTGCTGCGGCCGCCTCGTTGGAAGAAGCTTCACTGCTCCATGAAGGTTGGCATGTACCGCGAGACGATGAATGTCTCCGAGGAGAAGGCATGAGGGACCATATTGGCAGACGTGGCTAGACATTTGGCATGCGACCAATGCAGCCGAGTCGCTGCAAAGATCCGCGACAGCTTCGTTAAGGAGCTAGGTGCGCCAACATCCGAGGCCCGAGGCGGCTTCGTTCAGAGGCACTGAGGCCTCCGCGTTGCTCAGCGCCGGTTGATGGAGCAAATGGATCTACGTAAAGATCGACCCCGAGGTCGGTTCGACCCGGTCAAACTGACAAGCAACTCCGGCAAGCAGCGCCTCTTCGTCATCAACTATTGGCGCGCCAACGCACCTGCCCTTTGAAGTATCACCATGGCTGCCATCTTTGCATTTAAATGCGACCGTTGCGGCAAAACTCATGAAGGGGCGCCAAGCTTCGCGTACATGGCGCCCGATGAGTACGCATCCTTATCCGATGAGCAGAAGTCTGAGATCGCAAGTCTTGCGGACGATTCTTGTACGATCGCCTACCCCGGCGAGACTCATTACTTCGTTCGCTCAATCTTGGAAATACCAATTCACGGAACGGAAGAACCCTTCTCGTTGGGCTTGTGGGTTTCGGTAAGTGAGAAGAGCTTTGTTCGCTATACCACTGAGCCTCATGCAACGATTGAAGGGGAGGGTTTCTTTGGGTGGGTGTGTAACGAGATCTCGATCTACCCATACAAGCAACCACGCCCAACTGACGTGGTCCTTCAACCAAAGGGCTACCGCCCAAAGCTGGTACTTCATCGAGGTAGCCCTGAAGATGACCCGCTTGTGATCGACCAGGCAAGCGGGATTTCGGTTGATCGGGCGCAGGAGCTTGCGGAGTTGGCCCTCCACGGCGGCTAATGCGCCGTTGCACGGCCAGCCACGGCATCGGAGATTGCAGAACTCGAGGAGCCTCCCGTCTGCCGGCCGAGACACGATGCTGAGACTCCCGCGATCTGACCGCCTGATCACCGCCGATTCCGCCGGCGTGTAGGCATGGCATCAAGAGCTGGCGCAAGCGCCACGTCCACCTGCTCCCAATCCCAAGTTGGTCGCCAGCGGCCGAGCCGACGGTGCCGGAGCAATCCGCCGAGAGCCTCACACCACCACCGACACCTCGATCCGCCCCTCGCGGCGCGTGATGTCGACGCCCACGCTGTCGCGGTAGCGCTGCAGGATCATGTCGACGCGTCCGCCCGCGACCTCGAGTCTTTCGATGCGCAGCCAGTCGATGAAGGCCGGCAGCCGCGGCGAGCGCAGGCGAACGCGGCATTGGCTGGCGTCGAACTCGAGCCCCAGGCAGCCGGCGAGCATGCCGAACGCCGCGCCGGCCGCCCAGGCCTGCGGCGAGCAGGCCACCGGGTAGCGCGTCGGCCCTTCGCCGCGGCGGCGCGGGAAGCCGCAGAACAGCTCGGGCAGGCGCGCCTGGTCGAAGTGCAGGCTGCTGTCGAACGCGGCGCCCAGCAGGGCCAGCGCGGCGTCCGCCTCGCCGTAGCGCGCCAGGCCCTCGCAGACCAGCGCGTTGTCGTGCGGCCAGATCGAGCCGTTGTGATACGACATCGGGTTGTAGCGGACCTCGCCGCTGCCCAGCGTGCGCACGCCCCAGCCGGAGAAGAGATCGGGCTCGAGCAGGCGCGCGGCAATGCGCGCGGCGTGCTCCGGCGCCGCGATGCCGGCCCACAGGGCATGGCCGGCGTTGGACGAAGCGACCTCGCAGCGCTGCTTGGCGCCGTCGAGCGCCAGCGCGTACAGGCCGAGCCGCTCGCTCCAGAAGCGCTGCTGGAACTGCGCGCGCAGCGCCTCGGCCTCGGCGCGCCAGTTCGCGGCGGCCTGAGGTTCGTCCAGCGCCTCGGCCAGCTCGGCCGCGCCCAGCCGCGCCGCGTAGGCGTAGCCCTGCACCTCGCACAGCGCGATCGGCGCCGGCGCCGCGCGGCCGTCCGCGTGGAAGACCGAGTCGTGCGAGTCCTTCCAGCCCTGCTGGATCAGGCCGTCGCCGCTTTGGCGCGCGTATTCGACGAAGCCGTCGCCGTCGCGGTCGCCGTGCTGCGCGGCCCACTGCATCGCCGCCATCACGTGGGGCCACAGCGCGCGGGCGAACGCGAGGTCGGCGCTGCGCCGCCAGTACGCGGCGGCCAGCACCACGAACAGCAGCGTCGCGTCGACCGAGCCGTAGTAGCGCGCGAACGGCACCTCGCGCGTCAGCGCCATCTCGCTCATGCGCGCCTCGTGCAGGATCTTGCCCGGCTCGGCGTCGGTGGCCGCATCGCGCGCCGTCGCCTGCGTCGAGGCCAGGAAGGCGAGCACGCCGCGCGCCAGCTCGGGCCGCAGCCACAGGCATTGATGCGCGGTGATCAGGCCGTCGCGGCCGAAGGTGGTGCAGTACCACGGCACGCCGGCAAAGGGATAGGGCCCTGTCGGCAGCGCGGTGGTCAGCATGTCGAGGTCGGACGCGGAGCACTGCAGCCAGCGGTCGAGCATCGGGTTGGAGCTCGTGAGCCGACAGCCGCCGACGCGGGCCTCCAGACGCTCTTCGTGGCGACGGCGCGCGTCGTCGTAGGCCAGCGCCGCCGGCACCGCCATGCCCGGGCGCAGCAGGTCGATCTGCCATTGCAGCGTCACGTGCGCGGCCGGCGCCAGCCGCAGGCGATAGCGCGCCAGGCCGGGCTCGAGGTCGCTCGGCGCGCCGTCGAAGCGCACGCGGGTGGCGTGCGGCCGGCCGTCGACACCGTCGTAGCCGAACACGAGCGCGCCGTCGTCGACGCGCGGCTCCAGCCGCTGGCCGCGTTGCCGGCGCGGCGTGCCGCGCACTTCGAACAGGTCGGCAAAGTCGGCATCGAACCTCAGTTCGAGCGTCAGCTCGACCGGCTCCATCCCGTGGTTGGCGAGCCGCACCTGTTCGTGGCAGGCGCCGTCCAGCAGCAGCTTGCGGCGCAGCAGGTGCACGCTGCCCTTGGGCACCGCGATCCGGTCGCCGCGCTGCAGGTCGGGGTTCATCAGCTCCACCGCCAGCACGCTGCCGTCGTCGCGCACCGTGGTGTTCAGGTGCAGCGGACGAGCCCCGTCGAGGCGCAGCTCGAGGCTCGACAAATAGCGCGTGTCCTCGGCATACAGGCCCAGGTCGGTGCCTTCCCACGGCACGATGTCGCCTTGCCTGTCGAAGCACGCGAACAAGGCGTCGCGCTTGAGGGCGTACGGCTGCTCCTGCACCGGGGCACCGGTCGCCAGCACGTACCAGCGGCCGTCGATCTGGATCGGGCTGTTCGTCATCGCGGCTCCCGGTGGGGCGCGCGCTCGGCCTCGTCGCTGTCCGGCTCGCTGCGGCGGGCGGCGCTGAGCGCAGCATAGACCGCGAGATAGCGTTCGGCCATCTGGTGCGCCGTGAAGCGGCGTTCGAAGGCGCGCCGGCAGGCGGCGCGATCGATCTCGCCGATGCGGCGCGCCGCGTCGACGGCCTGGTCCATGTCGTTGACGATCCAGCCACTGACGCCGTGCTCGACGACCTCGGGCACGGAGCCGCAGCGCCACGCGATGACCGGCGTGCCGCAGGCCATGGCCTCGATCATCGCCAGCCCGAACGGCTCCGGCCAGTCGATCGGAAACAGCAGCGCGCGGGCGTTGCCGAGAAAGGCATCCTTGTCGGCCTCGCCGAGCTCGCCCTCGAAGCGCACGAGCGGGCTGTCGAGCAGCGGCTTGATCTCGCGCTCGAAGTAGGCGCTGTCGACGCGATCGACCTTGGCCGCGATGCGCAGCGGCACGCCGACGGCCTGGGCGATGCGGATCGCGCGGTCGAGCCGCTTCTCGGGCGAGATGCGGCCGAGAAAGGCGAAATAGCGACCGCGTCTGCGGTGGAAGCGGTACAGCTGCGTCGGCAGGCCGTGAGGAACCGTTGCGAGCCAGCGGCCGGCGAGCGAAGCGCGCTGGCTGTTCGACACCGACACCAGCGCCTGCTCGCGGAAATGGCGGTGCAGCGGCGCGAGGTCAGGCAGGTCGAGCCGGCCGTGCAGCGTGGTCAGGCACGGCGTCAGGCAGCGGCGCACCAGCGGGTAGTGCAGGAAATCGACGTGGAAGTGCACGACGTCGAAGTCGGCCGCCAGCGAGAACACGCGGTCCAGCATCATCGTGTGCCAGACCAGCCAGTCGGGCTGGCGAGGGTCCAGGCGCAGGCTGCGCTCCACGGCCGGCACCAGGCGCGCCCGGGTGCGCGAGTCGCCGCTGGCGAACAGCGTGACGTCGTGGCCCAGCTCGACCAGCGCCTCGGTGAGGTAGGACACCACGCGCTCGGTCCCGCCGTAGCCTTGCGGCGGCACGCTCTCGAACAAGGGGGCTACCTGGGCGATTTTCATGGGCGATCCTGTGCTCCAGCTCGCCCATGGGCAATCGGCGTGCGCGCCGCCCGTTACGCGCCGCCCATCACGTGCCGCCCGTCATGCGCGGGCCGCCTCGGCGGCGGCCCGGCGCGCTCAGCGCGGCGCGCGCGCCGGCATTGGCGGCCCCCGGCGCTCCAGATGGCGGAACGTGATCCGCCCCTTGGAGAGGTCGTAGGGCGAGAGTTCGAGCGAGACGTTGTCGCCGGCCAGCACGCGGATGCGGTGCTTGCGCATCTTTCCGCCGGCATAGGCAATGAGCTCGTGGCCGTTGTCCAGCGTGACGCGAAAGCGCGAGTCCGGCAGGACCTCGCTGACGACGCCGTGCATCTCGATCAGGTCTTCCTTGGCCATGTGCGTCACTCCTCGATGGTGATGAAAGGGTCGGCAGGCGACGTGGGGCGCTCGATCCAGGCCATGGCCTGCCGCGTGGCAAAGCGCGCCGCCTGGTCGCGGGTCTCGAACACGGGAACGAAGCGCATGACGCGGTCGTGCGTCATGCTGCCGCGCCCGCTGCGGATCGACACCGAGGCGACGTAGCGCCCGCCGTCGGCGGGGCGGGTCATGGGAGATACGAGGTACTTCCCGATCTGTAGGGATGCGTGAATGGTGGTCCTTCCGGGGCCGCGTCCGCAGGGGCCGCGACCGGCATGAAAACAAGGGCGCGCACAACGCGCGCAGGCAAATGGACGAGCTCTGTCCGGCGGCTGGCCGGCAGGGTCGTTCGCTGCGGGCGAGAGGCGGGGCCAGATCTGGCGCATCGCCGAAGCGACGCAGAGTTCTGGCAGGGGATGGAGATCGACTCGGGATCTCGGCCGCCTTGTACGGCTGCTTCCCAGCAGCACCACGACAGCCAATGGCACGCATTCTACCCGAGAGCCCGCGGCCACCCGCGTAGCATGGCGTGCCCGCCCCCACCGACCGCTCCCGCCGACATGAGCCCGCCGGATCTCGCCGACTTTGCGCAACCCGAGTGGAACGACGCCAGCAGCGTGAGCACGGCGCTGGACGCGCTGGCGGGGGCGCACGACGCGCTCTCGGCCGACGAGGCCTACGACCGCTTCCTCTGGGCCGTGGGCGACAACCACGAGGGCACGTACTACCCCGTCGTGCTGGCCGTGCTGCCTTGGCTCGAACAGCTGCTGGCGAGCGGCAGCGCGTGGTGCCAGCGTGCGGTGATGGAGTCGCTGATCGACCTGGGCGGCCCGTTCGCGCCGGCGCAGGGGCACGAGACGCACGAAGGGGCTTCGGTGCGGCAGGCGCTGCAGGCGTTCATCTGCACGCTGCGGCCCAGGGTGGCGCCGCTGGTGGAAAGCGGCGATGCGCGCGCGGACAGCGCCGTGGAGCTGCTGGAGCTGATGGACGATCTGGCGGAGTGATCCTCCGCGGGGGCGCTGCTGCGCTCGCCCGCCAGCCCTGCAATCGCTTCAGATTCTGGACTGGCCTTGGGTCCCCTTTCAGGGGCAAGCTGGCGACGCCGGCCACAGCCACGGCCGCCGGAAAGGACACCATGACCAAGATCGCCATCATCCAGCGACCGCCCGTGCTTCTGGATCGCGGCGCCACGCTTGCGAAAGCCGTGCAATGGGTCGCCGAGGCCGCGCAGGCCGGGGCATCGCTCGTCGTCCTGCCCGAATGCTTTGTGCCGGGTTACCCGTCGTGGATATGGCGGCTCGCGGCCGGGCGAGACGGCAGCGTCATGGGCCAACTGCATGCGCGCTTGCTGGCGAACGCCGTTGACCTGGGCGCAGGAGACCTGGCCGAGTTGTGCGAAGCCGCCCGCGCCCACGAGGTGACGATCGTGTGCGGCATCAACGAACGCGATCGCCAGCAAGGCGGCGGCACGCTCTACAACACCGTCGTGACCATCGGCGCCAACGGCGAGCTGCTCAACCGGCACCGCAAGCTGATGCCCACGAACCCCGAGCGCATGGTGCACGGCCAGGGCGACGCGTCCGGGCTGCGCGTGATCGACACGCCGGTCGGCCGCATCGGCGCCCTGATCTGCTGGGAAAACTACATGCCGCTCGCGCGCTACGCGCTCTATGCGCAGGGCGTGGAGATCTACATCGCACCCACCTATGACAGCGGAGAGGGCTGGCTCGGCACGATGCGCCACATCGCGCGAGAAGGCCGCTGCTGGGTGATCGGCAGCGGCACGGCCCTGCACGCCAACGACATTGCGCAGGACTTTCCGAACCGCGAAGCGCTGTTCCCCGACCCCAACGAGTGGATCAACGACGGCGATTCGGTGGTGGTCTCACCGACAGGGCAGGTGGCCGCCGGGCCGATGCACAGGGAAACCGGCATCCTCTATGCGCAGATCGACGTGGCGAGCGTGGCGCCTGCACGCCGAACGCTGGATGTGGTGGGGCACTATGCGCGGGCGGACGTCTTTGAGCTGCACGTGCGGCGGACGCCAGCGGTGCCGGTGCAGTACGTCGACGGCAGCTGAGCTTCCGGTTCGTCGACAAGCCGGAATCGTGCCGACGAACCGGAAGCCCCGGCCACATACCGCCCCGGCTGGCTGTCCATGAGAGCTGCCTCAAATGTGCGCCAACGCACAGAGGCATGCAGCGGCACGCGCTACTTTCGCGCCATGCCTACCCTCCTCTACGATGAGCCGGGAGAGCGGTCCCATCCGCTGCGGGTGCTTGTTGTCGACGACAACTACATCAATCGGTCATTGGCTGCAGGATGGCTCGAGGCTTTGGAGATCGAGACCGTCTTGGCGACCGACGGCGCCGAAGCCGTGCGTCTTGTCGAAGAGGGCGGCGAGTTCGACCTCGTGCTGATGGATCTGCAGATGCCCGTCATGGACGGTATCGCTGCGACAGCGAGGATCCGCCAGTTCGAGCACGACCATGGATCGTTGGCACCGCGCAGGATGCCCATCCTGGCGTATTCGACCGAAACCATTGGAGCCGATGACTTCTTGCGGGACTTGGGATTTGACGCCGCGCTCCCCAAGCCTTTCACAGAACAAGACGTCAGATCCTGCCTGTCGCGATGGTGTCCTGGAAGGGTGCGCCCACGGCCGGAAGTGCTCGACGGCGCGACCGTCCGTTCTCGGGGGCCCATCAGGAGAAGCGTGTGACCGCCATGGGGCGGAACGGCGAGTTCGAGCGGTAAAGAAGTGGTCGCCGGCTTGGGTGAGGCGCACCGCCGAGGGACTGGGCAGATGTCTTTGAGCTGCGAGTGCGACGCGCGCCGGTGCCGGTGCATCACGTCGACGGGGGTTGAACGGGATCGCGCGGCTTCCTTGCCGTGACGATCAAATCGTCCTGCTCGTCCCGTTCTCGACGTGGCGCAATTCGGGCGGTCTCGATGACGAAGCCTGCCGCCTCTATCTCGGAGAGGATGTCTTGCGCGGTGCCAATGTATCGGGTTGGCCTGCCGTTCACGACGATGGTCCTCGTGCGCGGATCGAAGATGGAGCTTGTTCGCTCCGACAGAACATCGCCACACATCGTGAGGACGACGAAGATTCCATCCGGCTTGAGAACTCGCGCAACTGCGGCCAAGCACCTTTGCCGATCCTGGCCGATGATGCAGTGAAGGCAATGCCCGTCGATCACGGCATCGAACGAATGATCCGGGCACGACTCCAGCGAAACCACGTCATCGACTCGATAGGAGACGCGAAGGCGGCGGCCGGCGAGGCGCTCACGAGACCATTCAACGGCAGTTGGCGAGATCTCCACGCCGGTGACACCAAAGCCGCGTTCGGCGAGCGCCATCGAGAGGTTTCCTGCCCCGCTGCCAAGCTCCAGAAGCTCGGCCGACGTTGGGATCTGGGGGGCGGACAAGGCAGGGATGATGTGGGAGAGCATCTCCTCATAGTCGGTTTTGGAACTCCAGCCATCGGCTCCGACTCCCCGCAGCTTCACGTAGATCTCTTCATGACTCGCGTAGTCCGCGGCCTGCGGGTTCATCCTGTCGCCCTCCTTCGTCCAAACGACTGTAGCCGAGCGGGTCGGCGCGCTGTGGCGAGCATTGCTCATGCGCCATTGAGCCTGAACTGATCCAGACGCCGTGCGACCGTTGTCAGAAACCGCTCTCTGAGACGGCCGCTCGACGGAAGGCCTTGAGGGGTGACTTCAGACTGATTGCCATCGTTCCGTCGTTCGACGGCGAGGCGCTGAACTTCAGCAACCGGCCAGGAGCACGCGTCTATATGCGGACGCTTGCAGCCGCCCACTCGCCAAGCCTGGCTCAGTTGTCCAGCCGCGCGTCGTGGAAGTCGTTCTCGTGCACGATCAAAAGGCGAACGCCCTTCCGACGCAGTTCAACAGCCTTCTCCACCTTTCGCCCATAGCAGGCGAACGCCCAGCAGGGGTTCCCGTCTGCACCGATCACGAGGTAGTTGAGCTCCTTGCTCACACTATCCAATGGGATTCCACCCAACTCGCGGACCATGTCTTCGAGCTCAGCCCGCGTGAAGCGGGATGCGGCACCCGTGAAGCAAAAGGTCGACTCCGAGAATCGAATGTCAGGCATGACGGCACAGAGAGCGCCGATCCGCAGCTCCGGCCCGTCAAAGGCTACTGGCCGAACGATTGTCCGTTCGTCAAGCACGGCCATGAACTCCGAGAAGAAGTCAAGCAGCAGCCTGTGCTCTTCTTCATCAATGCGGCCGTCAGCCAGCACTTTGGTCGCGAGCGTGGCGACCTCGTCGTAGGGCCAGCAGGTCTTCAAGTGCTCATGATGGTCGAGCCACTCCGATAGTCCACGAAGCTCCTCGACGGTGATGGTCCCGTCGGCAGCGATGCCGCCGACAACCGCATGCAGGCGCTGTAGATCGGCAGTCACCATATCGAAGAACTCGGTGCCTCGAAGCCGCTCACAGAGCCACCTAATGTCCGCGCGCTCCTCTGCGTCAAGGACGCCATCCTCGAGCGCGGCCGCAATACGAGGCACCAGTTCCGAGAATGGGTGGCGGCCGGCAACATCTTGGTGGTCGACCAGCCACAGCTTGAGAGTGCCGATCTCGGCATCATTGATCCTGCCGTCGATCGAGATTCCCTCAAGCAGGCCAAGCAGTGAGTTGATCGACCTCTCAAGGCGCGCCTTGCCGGTAAAGCGGTGATAGGAACGATGATCGGGATGCATTGCCGGTCCCCTGCTTGGCGCCTCACTGGCGCGCACGGGACTTTAGACCCGACGGTCAAAGGCTCGGCCTCCTCAATATTGAGGAGGCCGATGCCTCATGAGTTCTGCGTTGGCGTGCTCTTGTGGCCGATGCGCTCCCGAGCACGGCAGCCGCATTACGGCTGCTTCAGACTGACCTGAGTCAGTCGGCGGCAGCGCCCTGAGCGGAAGCAGCCAGCGAGGAGCGGACTTTCGCTTAGCCGTGATCCCCACAGAAGACGCCGATCCGCAGGAGTTCTCAGAAACGGACGGCATCCACTCGTTGAGCGTGGACGACGGTCAACGAGGCGCTGCAAAATTGCTTGATCGATGTACTAGACAACCGGGGTTGCCGTATGACCAACGGGTTCGATTGGGTTCCGTTCTACGATGAGATGGCGCGGGCTCTGCTGGCCTATCGCAACCGACAATCCGAGCTAGTCAAAGTCTTGAAGGAAAGCGGCGTCCGAGGGCTCATCGATCAGGACCCTAAAGGCAAAGCGGTCGAGCTCACTGAAATCGACCCGTTCACCTTTCTAGCTCTACTAAACAAGCAGTCTCATCGCGAGCGGACGAGGGCCTTGATGGGCGTCAAGGCGCGCCTTGGTCTCAGCAACGCTGTCCCGGAAGGCTTTCTCGGAATCCCGAAGGCCGATCCTCGGCAGTCTTGGCTCTTTCCCTATCGATATGAACGGCGTGCGGACGATGTCCCCAAGCTTTGGGATCTGTTCGAGGGTGTGCTGTCTGGAAAAAGGATCAGCGAAGAGGTGTTCGCCGCTGCTCGTACGGTCAAGTACGTAGGCGAAGCAAAGCTCACGCAGGCCATCTTCCGAGCAGCCCCAACGCGGTTCTTCCCAGTGGACGGGCAAACCGTCAGCTACTTGGCGGGATTGCAGCTTCAAAGCAGGTTCAGCACCGCCAAGGAATTTCAGGACATCTGCGAAGGGGTGGCGAAGCAAGTGGCTAAGCCACTATACGAGCAGTCTTACGACGCCTGGCTTGCAAATCAACCGAAGAAGCCCAACGCCGAGGCTGAGTACCAGAAGAAGGTGCTGGCAGCGGCCGTCTCCGCGAAGGTTGTGACCGAGAACGACGGCGGAGTGCCGGTGCCGAAGGTGAAGAAGACCGGTCTCACGAGCGGCGGGTTCCAGCGGAACCCCAACGTCGCCGCCTCAGCGCTGAGGCTAGCCGACTTCAAGTGCGAGATCGATGCAAGGCATCAGACCTTCATCTCGAATGCCAAGGGCATGCCTTACGTAGAAGCTCATCACCTAATTCCGTTTGGCAACCAAGGCGGCTTCCCGTTCTCTCTAGACGTCACGGCAAACATCGTCGCTCTGTGTCCGAACTGTCATCGACTCTTGCACCATGGCCGAAAGGCAGACAAGGCTAGAGAGCTCGCGACGCTTTTTTCTCGACGCAAGACCAGGTTGCAGGAGAAGCAGTTGAAGATCAATGAGTCCGACCTCATCAAGATGTATCGGGGAGACTTGCTCGAAGAGGACGCGTGACGGGGTGCGACTGGACGTCAAACGAGATCTGTAGCGGCACGCACGTTATCAGACGCTAGGTCGGTCCCATCCGCTTGCTGTGTATGCAATGTGAGTGGTTCGTGCATCCGAAGAGGGAGTCGTAGCCGTGCGGCAGACCTGACCTTCGGCTGCAGACTGATAGCGGAACTCCACGAGCGGCTGGTCTACGGCCCTTCAAATGCAGGTCAGTGTGTACGTGGGTCCGTATTGCTCATCCCTGACCGGTAGATCTTGGTCATCCAACATCTGGTTTGCTCGTTCATCGCATGTTCTATCGGATCCTGCTAACCGCCACCAAACGGCGTACGGCTTATGCCGTAGGTCGGGTTCTGTAGAAGAATCTCGCACCATGCGGTGAAGCAATGAGCTAATGCTCCAGCTGCGCGGCGGGTCAGCGCGCTCAAATACGCACACCAGAATGAGCCTTAAGGAATGTCATCATGAAGCTACAGGCCTATCGTCTGCAGAACTACCGCCGGCTGCGCGACGTTGTCATCGAGCTCGATGAAGAGATTTCCATCTTTGTCGGCGCCAATAACAGCGGGAAGACGTCGGCTGTTCAAGGCCTGTATTCGATGATCCGCGGCGATGCGAAGAAGTTCGAGCTCTTCGACTTCAGTGCGGCGCTCTGGGCCGAGATCGACGCTATCGGCAAAACGGCTCCAGGGGACGCGGACGCGCCCAAGAAGTTGCCGTCCATCCTGTTGGACCTCTGGTTCCGTGTCGGTGAAGACGATCTCGCCACCGCGATGTCGCTACTTCCGAGCACTGAGTGGGATGGCAAGTGCGTCGGGATCCGTGTGGCGTTTGAACCTCGCGATGCCAACGAGCTCGTCCGACGGTTCCATGAACTGCATGAGAAGGCTAACAACGCGGCTATTGCGCTGGCGGCGAAGCGCAAGGCAGCCAGTGAGCCTGCCGCCGAGGCAGGAGCGGGAGTCGAGGCCAGCGAGTACAAGCCCTGGCCGGAAAGCCTCACGAAGTACCTCACGAAGGAACTAAGCAAGGAGTACACCTTCCACTACTACGTGCTCGATGAGCGGGCTTTTGACGGCTATCAGGCAAAAGAGGCCGACTACGAGCCGCTGCCCCTTGGCAAGGAGCCGGGGGGCGCCGCCATTCTCAAGTCGCTGGTGAAGGTGGACTTCCTGCGCGCGCAGCGGCACCTCGATGACCCGGACGCTGGTAGCTCCGACCGCGCCGAGAGCCTGTCACGGCGACTGAGCCGTTTCTATCACCGCAATCTGGAGAAGCGTGGCGACGACCATGCAGCGCTCAAAGCGCTCGATACCTCCGAGAAGGAGCTGAACTTCCACCTGGAGGAAGTCTTCAGTGGCACTCTCAAACGCTTGGCCAAGCTCGGCTATCCAGGCGTGAACAATCCCGAGATCGTGATCCGGGCGGCCTTGGATCCGACCACCGTCCTAGGGCAGGACGCCAAGGTCCATTACGTGATCCCGGGCGCGGCCACCGCCCAGCTGCCCGACAGCTACAACGGCCTGGGGTTCAAGAACTTGGTCTACATGGTGGTGGAATTGCTCGACCTGCACGAGCAGTGGAAGGCCGAGGAAGACAAGCGGGCGCCGCTGCATCTGGTCTTCATTGAAGAGCCTGAGGCGCATCTGCACGCGCAGATCCAGCAGGTCTTCATCAGGAACGTGTTGCGCCTGCTTGAGGATGCCAACGACCACGCGACGTTTTTCCTCACGCAGCTCGTAATCACCACGCACTCCCCGCACATCCTTTATGAGCGCGGGTTCTCTCCCATTCGGTACTTCCGTCGCGTTAGCGATCAGCTCGAACATCACACCGACGTGCGGAATCTGTCGCTCTTCAAGACGGGCGCGGCCGACGCTCCAGTGCGCGAGTTTCTGCAGCGGTATCTGAAGCTGACCCACTGCGATCTCTTCTTTTCCGATGCGGTCATTCTGGTGGAAGGCAACGTCGAGCGCCTGCTCTTGCCAGCCATGATCGAGTCGGCTGCCAAGCGGCTCCGTTCCTCCGCCCTGACCATCCTGGAAGTCGGTGGTGCGTTCGCGCATCGCTTTCAGGACCTCATCGCATTCGTTGGGCTCACGACGCTGGTCATCACGGACATTGATAGCGTGACGGTCAAGCCGAATGCTAAGAATGTAGCCACGCAGGGGGCCCACGCCGCCGCTGACGGTGCCAGCGACGACGATGACGACGACCTGAAGCCCTTCGAGCTCGAAGAAGACGACGAGGCAGAGCCGGGCGGGAAGAAGAAGTCCAAGAAGCGGGGCAGCACCTGCCATGCGCACGTCGAAGGTGCCGTGACGTCCAACCAGACGCTCATCAGCTGGATCCCAAAGAGGCGGTCGGTGGCCGAACTCTGGGAAGCCACGGAAGAACAAAAGACGTTGTCGCTGGCCGCGGGTTCCAGTGCGGAAGTCCGAGTGGCCTATCAGACAAGGATTCCGGTGACGGTGGGTGCGGTGACCTCGCTGCGCTGCGGCCGCACGCTTGAGGAGGCCTTTGGCCTTGAGAACGCAGACTGGTGCCAGGCCGAAGCCAACCGGCAGGTCGGCCTCAAGCTTAAGCGTGCACCGAGCAGCCCCGAGGAACTGGCTGAGAAGCTGCACGACAGGGTGGTTGGCAAGAACTTCGACAAGACCCGCTTTGCGCTGGAGGTCCTGGCAAGTGGTCCGCTCAATGGATGGAAGGTCCCCGCGTACATCGCCGAGGGCTTGGCCTGGCTCGAAGCGAAGGTCGCCCATGAACTTGAGGCGGACGCCGCCGTCGCCGCCGAGGTCGCGACGATTGAGCCGGCTGCAGCCGCTGTTGTCGCTGTCATTTCCGAGGGGGAGCAGACGGCATGAGCAGACGAGTCGATAGCCCGGACACCGACGCCGACCGCGAGATCCATGCGTGCATTGCCGCCACCCCCCCGCAGCCCTTCGTGGTTCGTGCCGGCGCAGGTTCCGGCAAGACCACCTCGCTCATTAAGGCACTGGACTGGGTGATGTCGGAGCACGGCACTAGCATGCGAGCGAAGAAGCAGAAGGTCGCGTGCATCACCTATACCGACCTCGCCGCCAATGAAATCCTGGCAGACGTTAAAGACGACCCGCTCGTTCATGTCTCGACCATCCACAGCTTTTACTGGGCCATTGCCAAGACGTTTCAGGCCGACATCAAGGTTTGGCTGAAGAATGACATCCGCAGGCGGGCCTCCGAGCTGGAAGAAGAGTTCAAGAACTACGGCCCGCGTGTTCGACAGTCCACGCGCGACAGAAACAAGGCAGACCAGGAGCGCTATGCCCGAAACCTTGAAGCTCTGGACGGCGTCAAAGCATTCAACTACGGCGTGGGCAGTGACTACGCGAAGGGCATCCTCGGCCACGAGGACATTCTTCAACTCGCGGACTTCCTGCTCCAAGACCGCCCGCTGTTTCGACGGGTCGTGGCGCTGAACTACCCGTTCGTTTTTATCGACGAGAGTCAGGACACGTTCCCGGGGGTGGTGAGGTCTTTCAAGCAAGTGGAAGCCCAGATGCGGGGCAAGTTCTGTCTCGGGTTTTTTGGCGACCCAATGCAGTCGATCTTCATGAGAGGCGCAGGAGACATTCCGCTCGAAGACCATTGGCGGGCCATCACCAAGCCCGAGAACTTTCGTTGCGCCAAGCAGATCCTGGACGTCGCCAACGCCGTGCGCGCGCAGGGCGACGGCATGAAGCAAGTCCGCGGGCTGCACGAGAGGGTCGATGGGGACCTCAAGCTCGTGGAGGGCTCGGCCCGGATGTTCGTCCTGCCGAACACGCTGAACCGAACCGAGACCCTGGCAAGAGTCCGGACGTGGAGCGCGGCGACGAACAGCGATGAGGGTTGGACGACCCCGGACATCGCGGTCAAGATTCTTGTCATCGTGCACCGCATGGCCGCAAATCGGCTCGGCTTCGGCGGCATCTACTCCGCGCTGAATGACAAGACGTCGGAGGCCATGAAGCAAGGGATGCAGGACGGCACCGGCTGGCCCGTTAGACCTTTCCTCGGTTTTGCGCTGCCGATCGTTGCAGCGATGAAGGCCGGCAACGAATTCGCAGCGATGAACCTGCTCCGGGAGTTCAGCCCGCGCCTAGCACCTGGGGCGCTGCACGGTCACCGCGCCGCGGATGTACTGCGAGAGCTACGCGCAGATGTTCTGAAACTCGTCGCCATGCTGGACGAAGGTCGTACCACCGTTGGTGACATTGCCCTCCATCTACGCGACGCGGGCCTTTTCGAGTTCGACGAGCGCTATACGCGCCTGCTTGGGTTCGTCGGAGATCTTGCAGACGCAGTTCAAGAGGCCGAGGCTGCTGATACAGCGCCGGCCGAAGGACGATCCTCGGACGCAGCAATGGCCAAGTTCTTCAAATGCTCTGCGCAAGAGCTTCGGCCCTACGAACGCTATGTCTCAGAAGGTTCCCCCTATGCCACGCAGCACGGCGTGAAGGGCGCTCAGTTCGAGCGCGTCATCGTGGTGATGGACGAGGAGGAGAGCGACTACCGAACCTACAACTACGAGCGGGTCTTCGCCAGTGCTGAGGCCCGCGCGGCAGATCGTGCACGAGCTCAGGACGGTGATGAGAACACTTGGAGCCGAACACTGCGGCTGCTTTACGTCTGCTGCACCCGCGCCAAGCGGGGGCTGGTGCTGACGTTCTTTGTTGCCGACCCGGCGACCACACTAGAAAACGTCGCGGCGAGCGGGATCATGCCGCGGGGCGCTGTCTTCACTCAGGAAGATCTGTCCGTGCTTCCGTAGCCGAGCAAGAAGCACAGGTGTTCTATTCGCACATGCGTCGACCGCTCGGTCCGTTGGCGCCGACGCGGCCTACTGATGCTGCATCCTGCACCTTAAGGGGCGGCTGGCGATCAGCTGGATGCAGTGAAGGACCGCTCTCGCTGGAGGCTGTGTGAAAACTCCTGTTCGCCAGGATTTCAGGGGTCTTCCTACCCCTCCCCGAAGGCCGATCGTTGAATACAGAGCGATCTGAGAGGTCGATCCGCGGCGTCGTCGTCGAGTCGGCGAGTTTTCACACAGCCTCGCTGCATTACGGTCAGCCGGACGCGGCCCAAACAGCCGCGGCGGCTCCGAGGTAACGATCCGAACTCAAACCATGGCTCAGTCGCCCCGACACCGCCGACTGCCCCGCCCTCACCCCCCACGCCCCAACCTCCTCGCATTCGCCACCGCCCTCCGATGCACCGGCGCCAACCCCGCGCCGATCCACCTTGCCGACGCTTTCGCCCACGGCGTCGCATCCGGCCATCGCACGAACGGCACGCCGCCCAGCCACAGCCGTGACACGTCGGCCATCCAGGCCTGTGCAAAGGTGAACTGCGCTCGCCAGGCCTGCAGGCCCATCGCCTGCCAGGATTCCTGAAACGCCTGCAGCTTCTCGCTGCCCATGCGCGTGAACTCGCGCCGGTCGCGCGCGGAGAGCGTGTTGGCCGTGCCGGCCGCAGCCATGCGCGCCATGCGCTGCGCCACCACCAGTGGCGCGGCTACAGAGAGTTCGATGGCCTGGCGCGCAAGGCGCTGTTGGGCCGGTGAGGCGATGCGGCGTCGACGGGGCATTCGTGGCTCCTGATGAGCACCGCATCGGCAATGCGCGTGCCGGCCGCCTGGTCAGCAAGGCCGCTCGTGCGCGGCCGCGCCTCGCGGTTCAGACCGCCATGTTCATGATGTCGGTGTAGGCCTGCACCAGCTTGTTGCGCACCTGCAAGGTCGCCTGAAAGCCGATCTGCGCCTTTTGCATCGCGACCATGGTCTCTTCGATCGAGACGGTCGGGTTGCCGAGCTGAACCTGGCGCTGCATCTCGGTCACCTGGTTCTGCGAGGCACTCACCTGCTGGAGCGCGCTGCTGAAGCTGGTCGCAAAGCTCGGCTGCACCGCGCCCGCGCCTTGCTGCGCCTGCGTCGAGCGCGCAACGCGCTGTGCCACGTCGGCCATGCCCGCTCGCGCGGCGGCCTGGGCAAAGTCGAACGGCTTGAGCTTGACGTCCATGGTCTGAGTGCGGTGACCGGCGCGGCCGTGACACGTGTCACGAACCGCTTTTCCTTGCTGCTCATTGTGTTCAAACGACCGTGCGGCGAAGAAGGGAACTGACGGGAAACAGCCTGCCTGTTCCCCCCACTTCCGGCTCAAGTCGCAACAAACAATGCCGAGCAACGGCTACTTGCGGACACATGTCGCGGGTCGCCCAAAACGAACAACAGCGCGAACAACACCACCCCATGGACAACGCCCTGGTCACCCAGATGCCCGCAGGCTCCCCCGCGCTGATGAACGGTGGCTCCGCTGCCGGCGCGCCGGCCGATGGCTTCGTGCAACGCCTGGCGGCGCTGCCCGCGCCGCGCAAGTGGATGCTGGGCCTGGGGCTGGCGGCGATCGTCGGCATTGCCGCGATGCTGCTCACCACCGGCCAGCGCGGCGACTACAAGGTGCTCTACGCCGGCCTGTCCGATAAAGACGGCGGCGCCATCCTCGCGCAGCTGTCGACGATGAACGTGCCCTACAAGCACGCCGACGGCGGCGCCGCGATCCTGGTGCCGGCCGACAAGGTGCATGACGTGCGCCTCAAGCTCGCGTCGCAAGGCCTGCCCAAGGGCTCGGTGGCCGGCTTCGAGCTGATGGACAACGCCAAGTTCGGCCAGACGCAGTTCCAGGAGCGGCTCACGTTCCAGCGTGGCCTCGAAGGCGAGCTGGTGCGCTCGATCTCCTCGCTCGCCGCGGTGCAAAGCGCGCGCGTGCACCTGGCGCTGCCGAACCAGAACGGCTTCTTTCGCGAGCAGCAAAAGCCCAGCGCCAGCGTGCTGCTGACGCTGCACCCGGGCCGCACGCTCGAGCGCGCGCAGGTGGCCGGCATCGTGCACCTGGTGTCGTCCAGCGTACCGGAGATGAATCCCAAGTCGGTCAGCGTGCTGGACCAAAGCGGCGCGCTGCTCTCCGGCTCGCCGGAGAACGCGGCCGACGGCCTCAACGCGCAGCAGCTGCAGTACGTGGCGCAGATCGAGCGCAACTACACGCAGCGCGTGGTCGACCTGCTCGAGCCGGTGCTCGGCCGCGACAACCTGCGCGCCCAGGTGACCGCCGAGGTCGACTTCTCGCAGACCGAGGCGACCACCGAGGACTACGCGCCCAACCAGGGTCCGAACGCCAAGACCACGGTGCGCAGCCAGCAGATGGTGGAGTCGAGCAACGGCGCGGGCGCGCAGCCGGCCGGCGTGCCGGGCGCCACCAGCAACCAGCCGCCGGTGCCGGCCACCGCGCCGATCAACGGCTCGGCGCAGCAGATGCAGGCCGCCAACGCCGGCGGCGGCAGCTCGCAGAGCAAGCGCGAGTCCACCGTCAACTACGAGGTCGACAAGACCGTGCGCGTCACGCGCGCGGCCACCGGCACCGTCAAGCGCCTGAACGCCGCGGTGGTGGTCAACCACCGCAGCACGACCGACGCCAAGGGCAAGGTCACGACGCAGCCGCTGTCGACCGAAGAGCTGGACAAGCTCACCTCGCTGGTGAAAGAGACCATCGGCTTCTCGGCCGATCGCGGCGACTCGGTCAAGCTGGTCAATGCGCCGTTCAAGGTCGTCAAGCCCGAGGCCGAGGCCGACGTGCCGCTGTGGAAGCAACCCGAGGTGCAAGACCTGCTGCGCACGCTGGCCGTGCCGGGCGCGCTGACGCTGCTGGCGCTGCTGGTGATCTTTGGCGCGGTGCGCCCGGCGCTGAAGGCGGCGCAGAAGGCCAAGCCCGAGGTCACGCCGGTCACCGCGGTGGTCGACGACCCGCTCGCCTTGCCCGGTGCCGCAGCCCTGCCCGCGCTCGAGGCACCGGCCACCGACCGCCGCCTCGAGCAGGCGCGCGTGCTGGCCAAGGACAACCCGGCGGCGGTGGCCAACATCGTGCGCACCTGGGTCACCAAAGACTGACGCAGAACTGATC
Source organism: Caldimonas sp. KR1-144 (assembly GCF_049446155.1). Taxonomy (NCBI): domain Bacteria; kingdom Pseudomonadati; phylum Pseudomonadota; class Betaproteobacteria; order Burkholderiales; family Sphaerotilaceae; genus Caldimonas; species Caldimonas sp. KR1-144. Next base: position 34,756 of record NZ_JBMSEE010000006.1, on the reverse strand, counting down.
GGACAACAACATCATGGACGACCAGGGACTCGAAGACTCCGCGATCCTGCTGATGTCGCTCGGCGAGGAAGAAGCCGCCGAGGTCTTCAAGCATCTCGCGCCCAAGGAAGTGCAGCGCCTGGGCGAAACCATCGCCAAGATGAAGACGGTGCCGCGCGAGCGCGTGGAGCAGGTGCTCGAGCGCTTCGACACCGACGCCTCGGACCAGAGCATGCTGGTCAGCGACACCGACGAATACGTCAAGAGCGTGCTGCGCAAGGCGCTCGGCGAGGACAAGGCCAACCTGCTGATCGACCGCATCCTGCAAGGCGGCGACGTCTCCGGCATCGAGAGCCTGAAGTGGATGGACCCGGCCTCGGTGGCCGAGCTGCTGCGCAACGAGCACCCGCAGATCGTCGCGGCGATCCTCGTGCACCTCGAGTTCGACCAGGCCGGCGACGTGCTCAAGCACTTCACCGAGCGCCAGCGCAACGAGGTGCTGGTGCGCATCGCCACGCTCGACGGCATCCAGCCCAGCGCGCTCAAGGACCTCAACGAGGTGATGAGCAAGGTGCTGGCCGGCGGCGAGCGCATGAAGAAGTCGAACATGGGCGGCGTCAAGAGCGCGGCCGAGATCATCAACATGCTCGGCAACTCGATCGAGACCTCGGTGCTGGACTACATCCGCGAGGCCGACCCCGAGCTGGCGCAGAAGATCATGGACAACATGTTCACGTTCGACGATCTGCTGAAGATCGACGACCGCGGCATCCAGGCGCTGCTCAAGGAAGTGCAAAGCGAGTCGCTCATCATCGCGCTCAAGGGCGCGACGCCCGAGCTGCGCGAGAAGATCTTCTCCAACATGTCGACGCGCGCCGCCGAAACGCTGCGCGAAGACCTCGAGTCCCGCGGCCCGGTGCGCGTGTCCGAGGTCGAGGCCGAGCAGAAGGAAATGCTCAAGACCATCCGCCGCCTGGCGGACGAAGGCCAGGTCGTGATCACGAGCGGCGGCGATGACCAGTTCCTCTGACCGCCCGCCGGGCCCCGCGCCTTCGCCGCTGCCGGGCGAGCGACTGTTCGTCGAGCGCCGCGCGCGCCCGCGCCCGGAAGCGACGCAGGCCGTGCCGCCGCGCGAAGGCTACGCGCGCTTCATCCCGCGCGAGGAGATGCCCAAGTACGCGTCGTGGACGCCGGGCTCGTTCGGCGGCGAGGCGCCGGCCGCCGCGCCGGCCGAGCCCGCGCCGCCGACGCCGGCGGAGATCGCGCAGCAGATCGCCGCGGCGCGCCAGGCCGGCTATGCCGACGGCTACCGCGACGGGCTGGTCGCGCTCGATGGCTTCAAGCAGTCGTATGCGCAGCAGGTGACGCAGCAGGTCGGCCAGGTCGCGCAGCGCTATGCCGAGCGGCTCGGCGCGCTGGAAAAGCAGATCGCCGACCACGTGGCCGAGATCGCGATCGCGCTCGCGCGCCAGGTGGTGCGCGACGAGGTGAAGGCCCGCCCGCAGCTGGTGGCCGCGGTGGCGCAGGAAGCGCTGGCCGCCGTGCTGGACAGCGCGCAACGCGTCACGCTGCGCCTGCATCCCGAGGACCATGCGCTGGTCGCGCAGCACGCGGCCGAGGCCGTGAGCGCGCACGGCGCGCGGCTGGCGGCGGATGCGTCCTTGTCGCGCGGCGACGTGCTGGTCGACAGCGACGTCGGCGCGATCGACGCGACGCTGGCCACGCGCTGGCGGCGCGCGGTGGCGGCGATGGGGCGCGCGGGGGAGTTGGCTGAGTTGAATGGGGATCAGGCGTGAGATTTGGCTGGACCCTCACCCATACCCTCTCCCGCACGCGGGAGAGGGAGCAAGACGGCGCGGCGCAGGCAAAGCACTCCCTCTCCCGCGCTCGGGAGAGGGCTGGGGTGAGGGCCAAGCCATGAACCTCCCCCGCGAACCCTGGCAACCCTCTGAAGGCGCCCTGCCGCCCGACTGGTCGCGCTACATCGACGACCTGCGCCAGCACGCCGCCGGCCCGGTGCCGCTGGAGGCGCAGGGCAAGCTGGTGCGCGTGGCCGGCCTGGTGCTCGAGGCGGCCGGCATCCGCATGCCGGTCGGCTCGGTGTGCGAGGTGCAAGGCGAAGGCAACGCGACCGTGCAGGCCGAGGTGGTCGGCTTTGCCGGCGACCGCGCCTTCCTGATGCCCACCGGCGAGGTGCATGGCCTGGCCAGCGGCGCGCGCGTCGTGCCGCGCCGCGCGCCGATCCTCGCGCCCTCGCTCGGCGCGCCCAGCCATCCGTGGCGGCGCAGCGAAGACCGCACCCGTCACCTGCCGATAGGCGTTGGCCTGCTCGGCCGCGTGATCGACCCCAACGGTCATCCGATGGACCGGCTCGGCCCGGTCCATGCCGTGCGCAACGAGCCGCTCGTGCGCCGCCCGATCAACGCGATGGACCGCGACCCGGTGCGCGAGCCGCTGGACACCGGCGTGCGCGCGATCAACGCGATGCTCACCGTCGGCCGCGGCCAGCGCATCGGCCTGTTCGCGGGCTCGGGCGTCGGCAAGTCGGTGCTGCTGGGCATGATGGCCAAGTACACCGCGGCCGACGTGATCGTCGTCGGGCTGATCGGCGAACGCGGCCGCGAAGTGAAGGAATTCATCGAGGACATCCTCGGCGAAGAAGGCCTCGCGCGCTCGGTGGTGGTGGCCGCACCCGCCGATGCGCCGCCGCTCACGCGCATGCAAGGCGCCACCTACGCCACCGCGATCGCCGAGCATTTCCGCGACCGCGGCCAGCACGTGCTGCTGCTGATGGACTCGCTCACCCGCTACGCGATGGCGCAGCGCGAGATCGCGCTGGCGATCGGCGAGCCGCCGGCCACCAAGGGCTATCCGCCGAGCTGCTTCGCCAAGCTGCCACAGCTGGTGGAGCGCTCGGGCAACGGCCTCAACGGCTGCGGCTCGATCACCGCGTTCTACACCGTGCTCAGCGAGGGCGACGACCAGCAAGACCCGATCGCCGATGCCGCGCGCGCCATCCTCGACGGCCACATCGTGCTCTCGCGCGAGCTGGCCGAGGCCGGCCACTACCCGGCGATCGACATCGAGCGCTCGGCCTCGCGCGTGATGCACAACGTCGCGCCCAAGGCGCACCTCGACGCGGCGCGGCGCTTCCGTCAGCTGTGGTCGCGGCTGTCGAAGGCCAAGGACCTCATCGCGCTGGGCGCCTACGCGCCCGGCCACGACGCCGAGCTCGACCTCGCCGTGCGCAGCGCCGACGCGATGCGCGCGCTGCTGCAGCAAGACATGCACGACGCCTCGCCGCTCGCCGCGAGCGTTGCGCAACTGCGCCAGACCGCCGGCGCCTGATCCCATAACGAAGCGAGCCCCGCATGAATGCAGCGACCGACGCCCTCTCCGTGCTGATCGACAAGGTCTCCAGCGAACGCGACGACGCGCAGCTCGAGCTGCAGCGCGCGCAAGGCGCGCTGGCCGCCGCGCGGCAGCAGCTCGAGCAGCTGGGCGCCTACGGCCGCGACTACGCGCAACGCTATGCCGGCGCACGCAGCAGCTCGGTCGAACTGCTGCGCTGCTACCACGGCTTCATGGACCGGCTCGACCAGGCGCAGGCGATGCAGCGCCGCGCCTGCGAGCAGGCCGAGTTGCGCGTCGAGCGCACGCGCGCCGAGCTGCTGGCGCTGGAGCTGCGCGTCGCCTCGGTCAAGAAGCTGATCGAGCGCCGCGATGCCGACCACGCCCGCGCCGCCGAGCGCCGCGAGCAGAAGCTCACCGACGAGCAGGCCTCGCGCGCCGCCTGGCAGCGCCTGGCCGCCGGCGGCGCGCTCGCGGCCTGATCGATCGATCAGCGAACGAACGAACAAACACAAACCGCCCTCGCCCGCCATGACCGTCCAGAACCCCGCCTGGCTCTCGTCGACGAACGCCGCGGCCCAGGCAGCCGCCAACCAGGCAGCCGCGAACACGCGGTCCGACAACGTCGAATCGCCGGGCCGCTTTGCCGCCCTGCTCGACCGCGCGCAGGACGCGCCGGCGCGCGGCCGCGACAGCGCGCTCGGCAATGCCTTCGAGGTGCGCGAGGCGCAGCGCCCCGAGCGCGAGCCGGCGCGCGAGCCCGTGAGAACGGCCGAGGCGCCAAGTGCCGAGCGCGCGAGCGAGCCGCCCGCGCGCAGCGAAGCCGGCGCCTCGGGCACGACCGCGCGGCCGGCCCGCGAGCGCGCGCGCGAGACGCAGCGCCCGAGCGGCGAACGCACGGCGCCGCAGCGCGGCAACGAAGCGCGGCGCGAAGAAGGCGCCACCGCTTCGGCCGACGCCGACGCGACGGCCGATGGCGATGCGGCCGGCAGCGCCAAGCCCGCAGCCGTGGCGGGCGCCGATGCGCTGGTGACCGGCCTGCCCGCCGCGCCGGCCGCCGGCAGCACCGACCTGATGAGCTGGCTCGAACGCCTGGCCGCGCAGACCGGCGGGGCCGCGGGCGGCGAGGCCGTGGTTGGCGCCGCGGCCAAGGCCTCGGCGGCGGTCGATGCCGCCGCCGCGCCGGCCACGATGCCGAATGGCACGCCGTTCGCCGCCGATCCGGCCGCCGCGACCGAGGTCATGAGCGCCTCGATGCTGGCCGGCACCACGGTGCCGGCCGCCGGCAACGACGGCGCCGCCGCAGGCGGCGCGCGCATCGAGCCAGCCAGCCTGCCGGGTGCGGCCACGGCCGCGGCCGGCGCGACGCACCGCACGGCCGAGTCGGCCGCGCCGCGCGAGGCACACGTGCCGGCACCGATGGATTCGCCCGAGTTCCCGCAGGTGTTGTCGAGCCAGATCTCCAGCTTCGCGCGCGACGGCGTGCACGAGGCGCAGCTGACGCTCAACCCGGCCGAGATGGGCCCGGTGGCGGTGCGCATCGTCGTCGACGGCAAGGACGCGCAGGTCGCCTTCCACGCCAGCCAGGCCGCGACGCGCAGCGCGCTCGAGGCCAGCCTGCCGACGCTGGCGGCGTCGCTCTCCGAAGCCGGGCTCACGCTGTCGGGCGGCGGGGTGTTCGACCAGGCCGCGCAGCAACAGCACTCGGGTGATCGCCAGGACGGCGGCGGCGGCCGCTTCGCCGCGTCGTCGGCCGATGCCGGCGAGGACATCGCCGTGGCGGGCCGTGCAGCACGTCACGCGCAGCCGCGCGGGTTGCTCGACACCTACGCGTGATCGGCGCCTGACCCTCACCCCAACCCTCTCCCGCAAGCGGGAGAGGGAGCATGAGAGGGACCGCCTTGCTCCCTCGCCCCCTTCAGGGGGAGAGGGCGGGGGTGAGGGGGCAACGAACAAGCACCGAATTGGCCGCTGTTCCTCCCCGCTTATCCCCGCTTGCCCCCCAAGGTGGCTCCGAATAATCGGCCTCAAGAACACACACGAGGCCAGGAGCCACCATGTCCGCCGCCACCGCCGTCGACGCGACGCCGAAGAAGGGTTCGAAGAAGCTGATCCTGATCCTTGCGATCGTCGGGCTGCTGCTCGTGGTCGGGGGTGGGGGTGCGGCCTTCATGCTCAAGCAGCGCGCCGCCGCGGCCGCTGCCGCGGAGGAAGACGGCGAGGAAGTCGAGGCCGCGCACGCGCCGGCCAAGAAGCGCGATCCGAAGTACGTGCCGACCTTCGTCGCGCTCGATCCCTTCGTCGTCAACCTGGCCGACCGCGAGCAGGAGCGCTACGCGCAGATCGGCGTGACGCTGGAAGTCGACGACGCCAAGGTCGCCGAGGAACTGAAGGCCTACATGCCGGCGATCCGCAACGGCGTGCTGATGGTGCTGGCCCACAAGACCTCGGCCGAGCTGCTCGAGCGCGCCGGCAAGGAGAAGCTGGCCGGCGAGATCATGCGCGAGGCGGTGCGCCCGCTGGGCATCGAGCTCGAGGACGGGGCCGCGGACGAGGCGGCCGACGACAAGCCGGCGAAAAAGAAGAAGCGCAAGGCCGCCGAGCACAACCCGGTGCAGCAGGTGCTGTTCTCGAGCTTCATCATCCAGTGAGCGATCGATGACTGGGTTTGCCATGCGTGACAACAGCCCGCCGCAGGGCCGCCCCAAGGCGGGCTGCGCCCCCTCGGGGGGCAGCGCAGCGGCGCAGCCGCAAGCGTGGGGGCGCCAATGAGCCAACAGATCCTCTCGCAGGACGAGGTCGATGCCCTGCTGCAGGGCATCACCGGCGAAAGCCAGAAGCTCGAGGCCGAGGAGGCCGACAGCGGCGGCATCCGCCAGTACGACCTCGCGAGCCAGGAACGCATCGTCCGTGGGCGCATGCCCACGATGGAGATCATCAACGAACGCTTCTCGCGCAACATCCGCGTGGGGCTGTTCAACTTCATCCGGCGCACGCCGGAGGTGGCCGTCGGCGCGATCAAGGTGCAGAAGTACAGCGCCTTCCTGCGCGAGATCGTCGTGCCGACCAACTTCAACATCATGTCGGTGCGGCCGCTGCGCGGCTCGGGCCTGATCGTCTGCGACCCGACGCTGGTGTTCGCGGTGATCGACGCGCTGTTCGGCGGCGCGGGCAAGTTCCACACGCGCATCGAGGGCCGCGACTTCTCGCCCACCGAGCAGCGCGTGATCACGCGCCTGGTCGACGTGATCTCGGCCGAGTACAAGAAGGCCTGGCAAGGCGTCTACCCGATCGAGCTGGAGTATCAGCGCTCGGAAATGCAGCCGCAGTTCGCGACCGTGGCCGCGCCGAGCGAGATCGTCGTGACGACCTCGTTCACGCTCGAGGTCGGCGACACATCCGGCACGATCCACTTCTGCATTCCCTACGCGACGCTGGAGCCGATCCGCGACACGCTGTACTCCACCGTGCAGGGCGACTCCGCCGAGCACGACCGCCGCTGGGTCAAGCTGCTGACGCACCAGATCCAGGCCGCCGAGGTCGATCTCGTCGTCGAGCTGGGCACCGCGCCGGCCACCGTGGAGCAGCTGCTCGCGTTCAAGCCGGGCGATTTCATCGAGCTCGACCTCGAGCCCACCGTCGAAGCCAAGATCGACGGCGTGCCGGTGTTCGAGGGCCAGTACGGCACGAGCAACGGCCGCTACGCGCTGAAGATCGATCAACTGCTGACCAACCACAACATGAGCTGGCTGGGAGAACCCAATGTCTGACGCCGCCAAGAACGCCACCGACGAACAGGACGCGATGGCCGCCGAATGGGCGGCCGCGCTGGAGCAGCAGTCCTCGGCCTCGGCCACCGAAGTCGTCGCGGCCGACCAGGTTGCGCCGGCGTCGTTTGCCAACTTCACGCCGACCGGCGCGGCCGGCGCGGGCAACGACATCAACATGATCCTGGACATCCCGGTGCAGCTCACCGTGGAGCTGGGCCGCACGCGCATTCCGATCAAGCACATCCTGCAGCTCGCGCAGGGCTCGGTGGTCGAGCTCGACGCGCTGGCCGGCGAGCCGATGGACGTGCTGGTCAACGGCTACCTGATCGCGCAAGGCGAGGTGGTGGTCGTGAATGACAAGTTCGGCATCCGCCTGACCGACATCGTGACGCCGAGCGAGCGGATGCGTCGTCTCAGCCGCGGCATGTGATGTCGTCGAATCTAGGCCTGCCGCTGCTGTGGTTCATCGCGATCGTCGCGATGATTCCGCTCGCCTTGTGGCTGCTCAAGCGCTCGCCGATGGGTGCCGCGATGGGCGCCGGCGCGAACGCGCCGGCCAAGGTGGTGGCCTCGCTGCCGCTGGGCCCGAACCAGCGCGTGCTGACGCTCGAGGTCGGCCAGGGCGACGAGCGCCGCTGGCTGCTGGTGGGCGTGACGCCGCAATCGATCAACGCGCTGCACACGCTGACGCCGCCGCCCGCCGCGCCGGCCGCGGACAGCGCCGCGCAACCCACGCCTTTCGCCGCGCTGATGAGCAAGTTCGCGCCGCCGAAGAAGGACTGACGGCGGTGCGCCTCGTGAAGCCCTCTTCCCTTTTCTCGCCCGCCGCAGGCCGCGCGCTTGTCGCGCTGTCGGTGTTGTCGGCCGTTCCTTGCGCGGCTTTAGCGCAGCAGGCCGCGGGCGGCGGCGCCAACCTGCCGCTGATCATCGGCCAGGGCGCCGGCGGCACCAGCTACTCGGTGCCGGTGCAGACCCTGCTGTTCTTCACCGCGCTGTCGTTCCTGCCGGCCGTGCTGCTGATGATGACGGGCTTCACCCGCATCGTCATCGTGCTGTCGCTGCTGCGCCAGGCGCTGGGCACGCAGGCCGCGCCGCCCAACCAGGTGATCGTGGGCCTGAGCCTGTTCCTCACGCTGTTCGTGATGGGCCCGACGATCGACAAGGTCTACGCCGAGGCCTACCAGCCCTTCCAGGCCAACCAGATCTCGTTCGACGAGGCGCTCAAGCGCGGCGAGGCGCCGGTGCGCGGCTTCATGCTCAAGCAGACTCGCCAGAGCGACCTGGCCCTGTTCTCGCGCCTGGCCAAGCTGGACCAGAACGTGAAGCCGGAGGAAGCGCCGATGCGCGTGCTGATCCCGGCCTTCGTGACCAGCGAGCTGAAGAGCGCGTTCCAGATCGGCTTCCTGATCTTCATTCCGTTCCTGATCATCGACATGATCGTCGCGAGCGTGCTGATGAGCCTGGGCATGATGATGCTGAGCCCGGTGCTCGTGGCGCTGCCGTTCAAGCTGATGCTCTTCGTGCTGGCCGACGGCTGGAACCTGCTGCTGGGTTCGCTGGCCGCGTCTTTCGTGACCTGACGACCCGAGATCCGAGCGATGGACTCCCAACAAGTCTTCACCTTCGGCCAGCAAGGCCTCGTGCTGCTGCTCACCGTCTCGGCGCCGCTGCTGCTCACCGTGCTGGTGGTCGGTCTTGTGGTCAGCATCTTCCAGGCCGCGACGCAGATCCACGAGGCGACGCTGTCCTTCGTGCCCAAGCTGGTGGCCGCGGTCGCGGTGCTGGCGATCGCGGGGCCATGGATGCTGACCTCGATCGTCGAGTACCTGCAGCGAACGATCCAGGCGATTCCCACCGTCGTCGGCTGAGGCCGCCGCGGCGCCATGCTCACCTTCAACGAAGCCCAGCTCATGGCGTGGGCGAGCCCGCTGATCTGGCCCTTCCTGCGCGTGCTGGCGCTGTTCACCTCGGCGCCGGTGCTGGGCGTGCGCGCGGTGCCGGTGCGCGTGAAGGTCGCGCTGGCGGCGCTGATCGTCGTGTGCGCCCAGGTCTCGCTGCCCGCCGCGCCGGTGATCGCGCTCGACGGCGCGCAGGCCTTCGCGGCCGCGGTGCACAACGTCGTGGTCGGCCTCGCGCTCGGCTTCGCGGCGCGCGTGGTGTTCGCGGCGATCGAGTTCGCCGGCGAGCTGATCGGCCTGCAGATGGGCCTGAACTTCGCGGCCTTCTTCGACCCGATCTCGGCCACGCAGAGCACCGCGGTGAGCCGGCTGTTCGGCACCACCGCGGCGTGGCTCTTCGTCGTGATCAACGGCCACCTGCTGCTCACCGCGGCGGTGATCCAGAGCTTTCAGGCCTTTCCGGTGGACGGCGCGCCGCTGAGCTTCTTCACCACCGTGCAGCCGCAGGTCTGGGGCGCGGAGGTGTTCCGCCTCGGCCTGTGGATCGCGCTGCCCATCGTCACGATGCTGCTGTTCGTGAACCTGGTGCTGGGCGTGGTCTCGCGCGTGGCCTCGCAGATGAACATCTTCGCGATCGGCTTTCCGATCACGCTCGGCGTGGGCCTGGTCGGCATCACGCTGACGCTGCCGATGATGGAAGCGCCGTTCACGATGGCGCTGGAGCGGATGCTGGAGAACTTCCAGTAGCCGGCCACGGGACGACACCGACACCGACAACGACGACGATGCGCTCAGCCGAGCAGCGCGTCGACCAATCCCTCCAGGCTCTTCAGCGCCGCGTCCGGCGCCTCGTCGAACTGCGCATGCACGATCGCGCCGTCGACCGCCATCGCGATCGCGGCGGCATGGCGCGCGCGCTGGCGCGAGGGCGGCAGCAGCGCCTCGATCGCCGAGGCCATCTCCAGCTTGTGGCGCCGCGCGATCGCCGCCACCTCGGGCAGCGCTGCCCCAAGCTCGCCGACGCTGTTGATGAAGGCGCAACCTCGAAAGCCCGCGTCGCCGAACCACTCGGCCAGCGCCGGCAGCAGCGCTCGCCAGCCCTTGCGCGCGGCGCCGTGGCGCTCGAGCGCGGCGAGGAACCAGGCCATCCAGCGCTCGTGACGGTGTTCCAGGTAGGCCAGGATCAGGTCGTTCTTGCTCGGGAACTGCCGGTAGAACGTGACCTTGGTGACGCCTGACTCCGCGATCACGCGATCGATGCCGGTGGCGCGCACGCCGTCCCGGTAGAACAGGTCGTGCGCGGTCAGGAGGATGCGCTGGCGCGCCGGCAGGCCGGTGAGATCCGCGGTTTCGGTGAGAGACATGGCCCATTGTAGACAAATCTGTCTACATCGCCTAGAGTCGGTGTATGTAGACAACTCTGTCTACATACGTACCCCCACCCTCTCGCGAAAGGAAGTCAGATGGAAACCCGTCCGCCCGTCCCGCCATTCAGCCTCGAAACCGCCGTTCAAAAAGTGCGCCTCGCCGAGGACGCCTGGAACACGCGCGACCCGGCACGCGTGGTGCTCGCCTACAGCCCCGGCACGCGCTGGCGCAACCGCGCCGAGTTCCCGCTCGGGCGCGACGAGGCGCGCGCGCTGCTCGAGCGCAAGTGGGCGCGCGAGCTCGACTACCGGCTGATCAAGGAGCTGTGGGCCTTCGGCGGCGCGCGCATCGCGGTGCGTTTCGCCTACGAGTGGCACGACGACGCCGGCAACTGGTTTCGCAGCTACGGCAACGAGAACTGGGAGTTCGACGACGCCGGCCTGATGACCAGCCGCTACGCGAGCATCAACGACCTGCCGATCAAGGCCGCCGACCGCAAGTTCTTCTGGCCGCTGGGTCGCAGGCCCGACGACCACCCGAGCCTGAGCGAGCTCGGCCTGTAGTTCGCACCGGCCTCAGCCCTCGGCCGACGATGCGAAGGCCGGGTTGTGCGCCACCTCCCACAGGTGGCCGTCGGGATCCTCGAAGTAGCCGGCATAGCCGCCCCAGGCCGTGGGCGCGGCCGGCTTGACGGTGCGCGCGCCGGCGCGCCGCGCCTCGAGCATCACCGCATCGACCTGCTCCTGCGTGTCGACGTTGTGGGCGATCGAGAACTCGGTCGAACTGCGCGGACCGAGCGCGAGGCCGGTGTCGGCCGCCAGGCTGGCGCGCGGCCACAGCGCGAGCTTCAGGCCGCCGGCGAGGTCGAAGAACGCGACCGCGCCGTGCTCGAACTCGGTGCCGACGATGCCTGGCGTCGCGAAGCCGAGGCCGTCGCGGTAGAAGGCCACCGCGCGTTCGAGGTCGTCGACGCCCAGCGTGATCAGCGTGATCCTGGCTTGCATGGCTGCAGTGCTCCTTCGCAGCGGCGTCCGCAACCTATGCTACGGCGCACTTCCTGACCGTGTCGAATGTCCGCGTCGTGATGTCGGCGCCGAAAGTGCGTTCGAGCAGCTGCATGAACACGGGCCCCTTGGGTCCCGGCACGTAGGCGCAGAAGACCTCGCGGCCATCGCACTTGAGGATGCGCGCATCGTCGAGCTCGATCGGCAGCGCCAGCGCGCGCGCCGGCGGCTCGCGCAGGAAGCTGACCACGCGCTTGGCCTCCAGCGGCAGCGCAAACTCGCCGAAGGGATCGGCGGCCACCATCGCCTGCAGGGACTCGGAGGTGCGCACGAAGGTGCTGAAGCTGCGCCCCAGGCCCGCCTGCATCGCGGCCTCGCACTTGCGCTCCAGCGTCTCGAGCGCCGCGGCGCGCGCGCTGAAGGCCACGTTGCCGCTGGACAGCAAGGTCTTCACGTCGGTGAAGCCGGCCTGCTCGAAGCAGCGCTTGAGCTCGGGCATCCTGGCGTTCATCGGGCTGACGCCGCGAAGCAGCGCGACGTAGCGCGTCATGTCGCCGCGATCCGTTGCGCGAGCACGACCCGGTTGCGCCCCTGGGCCTTGGCCTCGTACAAGGCCCGGTCGGCACCTCGCAGCAATTGCTGCGGCGCGTGCTCGGACGTCGGCACCGACACCGCGACGCCGATGCTCGCCGTCACCACGCCGTGCGGCGAGGGCTCGTGTGCGTGGCCCATGGCCTGCACGCCTTCGAGGATGCCGCGCGCCAGCGCCAGCGCGTTGTCTTCGTCGGTGCCCGGCGCGATCAGCGCGAACTCCTCGCCGCCGTAGCGCGCGACCAGGTCGCCGGCGCGGCGCGCGTTGGCGCTCATCACCTGCGCGATCGCGCGCAGGCAGTCGTCGCCGGCCTGGTGACCGTAGCGGTCGTTGTAGGGCTTGAAGAGATCCACGTCGAGCAGCAGCAGCGCGAGCGGCTCGCCGCTGCGCTGCGCGCGCAGCCACTCGTTGGCCAGCGCCTCGTCGAAGCGTCGGCGATTGGCGATGCCCGTCAGCCCGTCGGTGGCGCTCAAGGCGCCGAGCTTGCTGTTCGATTCCTCGAGCGCCTGGGTGCGCTCGCGCACCTTGTCCTCGAGGCTGCGGTTGAGCGCCTTCTGCTCGTGCAGCAGCACCGCGAAGCCCATGCCGACGATGCTCAGGATCAGGATGAACTCCTGCGTGCGCAGGATCAGCTCGTGCGCCGGCGCATCGCCGAACGGCCGGTGGCCGGTGGTCTGGCCCCAGGCGGTGGCCAGCGAGATCAGCGCGACCGCCACCGAGGTCCAGCGCGGGCCGAGCCGCACCGCCATGAACAGCACCGAGGGCAGCAGCAGGTTGGGCGTGAGCGGCACGCCGATCAGGCGCTCGCCCTTGCCCGAAAGGATCGCCACCGCGAGCGCGGCGCTGCCCGCGATCACCAGCACGTCGAGCCAGGCCACGCGCACCGGCTCGCGGCCGCGCTGCGCGAAGGCCAGCAGCAAGGGCGTGTAGATCAGCAGGCCCAGCGCGTCGCCGAACCACCACAGCAGCACCAGGGTCGGGTACGGCGCGCTGGCGCCGGGCAGCGTGCGCAGCACCAGCCCCGCCAACAGCGCGCTGGCGAGCGCACCGATCAGCGGGCCGGCGATCACGAAGCGGCCGAAGTCCTGCATGCGCTCGAGCGTCGGCGAGACCTGGGCGCGGCGCAACAGCGCATAGGTGATCAGCACCTCGGCCAGATTGGTCAGACCCAGGGCCACGGCCTGCGCCGGCGGAAACACCGGCAGGTTGGCGACCAGGTCCGAGGCATAGACCAGCGCGGCGAGCAGCCAGGCGCGCTGGCCGCGGTAGTGCATCAGCGCGGCGAGCAGCACCGCGTTGGGCAGCCAGACGACGACCTCGTTCTCGGGCGAGACGGCGCAGGCGAAGGTGAGCTTGACGCTGGCGAAGTGCAGCAGCGGCAGGATCAGGCAGGCGAGCCAGGTCGGGCGTTCGCGCCGCTCGCGCCAGGCGCGCAGCACGCCGGCGATCGCCGTGGCTGCGGCCGCGGGCTTGGCGTCTTGCAGCGAGGCGGACATCTCGGCGCCTCGTCGCGTCCGTCAGGCCGGCGTCGCGGTTGCGCAGCCCTGGGGCTTGAAGACGCGCTCGGTCGAGGCCGGGTACTTGCCCAGCTTCGACAGCGGCCGGCGCGGGCGCGCCACCAGCTCGCCGCCGCAGTTGGGGCAGGTGTTGGCGAGCTTGGTCTGCGCGCAGTCGGCGCAGAAGGTGCACTCGAAGGTGCAGATGCGCGCGCGGTCGCTGTCGGGCGGCAGGTCGGTGTCGCAGCATTCGCAGCCGGGGCGCATCTGGAGCATGTCGCTTCCTTCGATTCGTTCAGACGAGCCCGTTGCGGATCGCGTAGACCGTGAGCTCGGAGTTGTTGGACAGGCCCAGCTTCTCGAGCACGCGGGCGCGGTAGACGCTCACGGTCTTGGGGCTGAGCGTGAGTTCCTGCGCGATGTCGGACAAGCGCTTGCCGCTGGCGATCAGCACCAGCGTCTGCAGCTCGCGGTCGGAGAGCTTCTCGTGGGCCGACTCCACCGCCGGCTGGGTGAGGCTTTCGGCCAGCATCTGCGCGATCTCGGGCGTGATGTACTTGCGCCCCTGCGAGACCATGCGCACCGCGTCGACGATCTGGCGCGTGTCGCTGGCCTTGTTGACGTAGCCGTAGGCGCCGGCGCGCAAGGCGCGAATCGCGTACTGGTCCTCGGGGAACATGCTGACCACCAGCACGCGCATCGCGGCGTGGCTGGCGTCTTCCTTGAGCGCATGCATGACGTCGAGCCCGCTGCGCCCGGGCAGGTTGATGTCGAGCACGAGCACGTCGGCCGTCACGTTGCGCAGCAGCGCGCGCAACTCGCCGTAGTCGCCCGCCTCGCCGACCACCTCGATGTCGGCCGCATCCGAGAGCGTGTCGCGGATGCCGCGGCGGATCAGCGCGTGGTCGTCGCAAAGGATGACCTTGATGGTCATATCGTTCCCCAGGTGGTCGGGTCGTCCGCATTCTCGGTGCGGCCCGGAACGCTGTCGATGTCGCCGTGTTCGGAGCCCTCGGCATCGAGGGGCACGCTGAGGATCAGCGTCGTGCCGCCGGGTCCGCTGGCCAGGTCGATCCAGCCGCCCACCGTGGCCGCGCGCTCGCGCAGGCCGCGGATGCCGAACGAGCGCGCCTTGGCGAGGTCTTCGCCGCTCAGGCCGCGGCCGTTGTCGCTGACCTCGAGCGACATCACGCCGCCGGCGATGGTGAGGTCCACCTGCACGCGGCTGGCCTGCGCGTGCTTGGTGATGTTGGTGAGCGCCTCCTGGCACATGCGGTAGGCCACCAGCGGCACGCCGGGCGGCAGCGTCGGCAGTTCGTCGACGTTGCAGCGAAACACCGCCTGCACCGCGCTGCGCTTCTCGAAGCGCTGGGTCATCCAGTGCACCGCCGCGATCAGGCCCTGGTCGAGGATGGCCGGGCGCAGGTTGTGCATGATGCGCTGGCTGGCCTCGATCGCGTGGGCCACGGTCTCCAGCGCCTCGAGGGCGCGCTGGGCGATCTCGGGATGGCGCGCGTTGCGCTCGATCCAGGCGAGGTCGAACTTGAGCGCCGTCAGCGAGCCGCCGACGTCGTCGTGGATCTCGCGCGCGATCGCGCTGCGCTCCTGCTCGATCGAGGCCTGAAGGTGCTGGGCCAGCTCGCGCGCGCGCTCCTCGCTCTCGGCCAGCGCGTCCTCGGACGCGCGCTTGGCGCGCTGTGCCTCGGTGGCGTCGATCGCGTGCAGCATCGCCGGCACCAGGCGCGCCAGGTTGTTCTTCAGCAGGTAGTCGTTGGCGCCGTTGCGCATGGCCTGCACGGCCACGTCCTCGCCGATCTCGCCCGAGACGATGATGAACGGCAGCAGCAGGTCGCCCGCGCGCAGGATCTGCAGCGCCGACAGGCCCGAGAAGCCCGGCAGGTTGAAGTCCGACAGGATCACGTCCCAGGGCTCGGCCAGCGCGGCGATGTAGTCCGCCTCGGTCTCCACGCGCCGCGCATCGGGCAGCAGGCCGCCGCGGCGCAGGTGCGCCAGCGTGAGCTCGTGGTCGAGTTCGGAATCCTCGAGATGCAGCACGCGCAGCCGCCGCAGGGCCTCGCTGTCGGCCATGGAGGAGGTGGCGGGGATGTGGGCCATGAGGTGAGTCGGCGCTGACTGAGCTTGTCCGGAAGGCTCGCCGGGGAAAGGCCTCGGCGAAGCCGGGAACTGGTGGGTCTTTGGCCGCGTGATCGGCACACCGCTGAAGTGACCGCTCGCAAAAAATTCTAGCAACCCGGTTCCCGCCGATGGGCCGCCGGGTTGCGACGAGCGTGCCGCTTCGCACGGGCCGCCGCGCGACTGCCTGGAGCCAAGATGATGACAGCCTCGCCCCTGCAAGCGGCGGACACCGCCCCTGCACTGCTGCTGGCCGCCGACCTTCAAGACCACTTGATGGCGGCGAACAACGACCTCGACCGCCTTCAGCGGCTGCTGTCGGACACCTGCGACGCGCTGCTCGCGAGCTTCCACGGCGCGCTCTCGGCCGTGCCGGCCCAGGGCTGCGAGGCGCTGCGCGGCGAGCTGCACCGCGCGGTGACCGCGCTGCAGTTCCAGGACATGGCCTCGCAGCTGATCCACCACACCCAGCAGCGCCTGCGCAGCTGCGCCGACCAGGTTGCGCGCGAGGCCTTCAGCGACGACGACGAGGGCGACGAATCCGCCTACGTCGCGCCGCCACCGCTGCGCCCCAACCCGGTGACGCAGGACGAGATGGACGCCGGCTCGATCGAGCTGTTCTGACGGCGCGGGCTCAAGTTCCGCGCCCTCGTTGCCGATACCCCGTTCGATCCTTCCTACCTCCCTCCTACCAAGAGAGACCGCCCCATGCATTCCATCCTTGCCGTGGACGATTCGGCGTCGATGCGCCAGATGGTGTCCTTCACGCTCAAGAGCGCCGGCTACCAGGTGACCGAGGCGGTCGACGGGCAGGACGCCTTCGACAAGGCCAGCGCGCGCAGCTTCGACCTCGTGCTGACCGACCAGAACATGCCCAAGCTCGACGGCATCGGGCTGACCAGGAAGCTGCGCGAGCACCCGCAGTTCAAGGCCACGCCGATCCTGATCCTGACCACCGAGTCGAGCGACCAGATGAAGCAGGCCGGCCGCGCCGCGGGCGCCACCGGCTGGCTGGTCAAGCCCTTCGATCCGGCCAAGCTGATCGAAGTGATCCGCAAGGTCATCCGCTGAGGAACCCGACATGGCCGAGATGAGCACCGAGAGCGCGAACGCCGCAGCCGGGATCGACCTGTCGCAGTTCTACGCCGTCTTCTTCGAAGAAGCGGGCGAGAACCTCGAGCGCATGGAGCAGCTGCTGCTCGAGCTCGACGTGGCCAGTGCCGACGACGAGGCGCTCAACGCGATCTTTCGCTGCGCGCACTCCATCAAGGGCGGCGCGGCGACCTTCGGCTTCGCCGACGTGGCCGAGCTGACGCACCAGATGGAGACGCTGCTCGACAAGCTGCGCCGCCACGAACTGCAGCCCACCGCCGCGATGGTCGACGTGCTGCTGGCCTCGGGCGATGCGCTGTCGTCGCAGCTCGCGCGCCACCAGGGCGCCGGCGGCGAGGCGATCGACACCTCGGCCCTGCTGGCCGACATCCGCGCCTTCGTCGCCGGCGAGGCACCGCAGGCTCGCGAGAGCGCCGCGGCCGCACCCGTGGTCGCGGCGCCGGTCATCGACGCGCCGCTGCCCGAGCACGACGAGCCGGTCACGATCAAGGGCGAGCGCATCCTCGAACTGACGCTGGGCCCGCTGCCGCGCCCCGAGGTGGCGGCCAGCATCGTCGAGCTGTTCAAGGAGATCACCGACCTCGGCACGATCGAGGCGGTCGACGGCGGCATGGCCCAGGACGGCCTGCGCCGCTTCAAGGTCGTGACGCACAGCTCGGACAACGAGCTGCTCGACCTGTTCGGCTTCCACGTCTCGCGCGAACAGGCCGTGCTGCGGCCGTGGAGCGGCGAGCGCGTCAACCCCGGCTACGGCTTCTTCCCCAAGGCGCCCGGCTCGCCGATCAGCGAGGAAGACCCGGGCTACGGCTTCTTCGACAACGCGCCGGGCGCGCCCGGCGCCGCCGCCGCCGCATCGGCCGCCGACGCGCCCAAGGCCGAGGCCGCCCGGCCCGCCGCGCGCGAGGCCGCCAAGCCGGCCGCCTCGCTGGAGTCGGCGACGCTGCGCGTCTCGGTGGAGAAGATCGACCAGCTCATCAACCTGATGGGCGAGCTCGTGATCACGCAGGCCATGCTCGCGCAGCACGGCCGCGAGCTCGACCCGGTGGCGCACCAGACCCTGGTCTCGGGCCTGACCGCGCTGGACCGCAACACCCGCGACCTGCAGGAAGCGGTGATGTCGGTGCGCATGATCCCGATGCAGACCGTGTTCTCGCGCTTCCCGCGCATGCTGCGCGACCTGGCCGGCAAGCTGGGCAAGAAGGTCGAACTGGTCACCGTGGGCGAGGCGACCGAGCTCGACAAGGGCCTGGTCGAGAAGATCACCGATCCGCTCACCCACCTGGTGCGCAACAGCTGCGACCACGGCATCGAGACGCCCGCCGAGCGCGTGGCCAAGGGCAAGCCCGAGACCGGCACGATCACGCTGGCGGCCAGCCACCAGGGCGGCAGCATCGTCATCGAGGTCAAGGACGACGGCAAGGGCCTGTCGCGCGAGAAGCTGCTGAAGAAGGCCCGCGAGCGCGGCCTGCATGCGCCGGACACGCTGACCGACAGCGAGGTCTGGGGCCTGATCTTCGAGCCCGGCTTCTCGACCGCCGAGGTGGTGACCGACGTCTCCGGGCGCGGCGTCGGCATGGACGTCGTCAAGAAGAACATCGCCGCGCTGGGCGGCACGGTCGAGATCGACTCGGCCGAGGGCTACGGCATGCGCGTCGCGGTGCGCCTGCCGCTGACGCTGGCGATCATGGACGGCATGAGCGTGGGCGTCGGCGACGAGTGCTACATCCTGCCGCTGGCCAGCGTGGTCGAGAGCTTCCTCGTCACCGAGGACACGATCAAGACCATCGGCGGCAACGGCCGCGTGGTGCAGGTGCGCGATGAGTACATGCCCGTTGTCGCGCTCGACGAGGTGTTCCGCGTGCCGCGCTTCGACCTCGACAAGACGAGCTCGATCATGGTCGTCGTCGAAGCCGAGGGCGCGCGCGTCGCGATGCTGGTCGACGAACTGCTCGGCCAGCAGCAGGTGGTGGTCAAGAACCTCGAGGCCAACTACCGCAAGGTGCCCGACATCTCGGGCGCCACGATCATGGGCGACGGCCGCGTCGCGCTGATCCTCGACGTCGGCTCGCTGATCCGCAACGCAAGGCATTGACCACCCCCGACGCGCCTGCGGCGCCTCCCCATCAAGGGGGCGCCGTCAGCGGACCGGCCAAGCCGGATCCGCGGCGACCGCTGGCAGCAGCGGTGGAACGTTTGATCTGAGACCAGGGATTTCGCACGAAGGCGACCGCAAGAGTCAGCCGACAGGGCCGCAACAGGCCCGGAGAGAGGAAGTAGCTTGAGACTGAACCAACTGCGCATCGGCACGCGCCTGGGTGCCGGATTCGCCGTCGTGCTCGCCCTCGTGCTGGTGATGGCGGTGGTGGGCGTGATCCAGCTGCGCCAGATCGCCGCGATCAACACCGAGCTGGACGAGCTGAACACGACGACGACCCTGGTCGACCGCTGGAAGGCCTCGACCGCCCTGAACCTCAACCGCGCGCTGACGATCGCCAAGTCCGGCTACCAGGCCGAGACGGTGGCCTACCTGACGCCGCAGATGAAGGCGACCACCGACACGATCAGCGGCTTCCAGAAGGATCTCGAAGCGCGCATCGCGAACGGCGAGTTCAAGCCGCTGCTCGACGCGGTGGGCGCCAAGCGCAAGGCCTACGTGGGCATCCGCGCCGAGATCGGCGAGCTGTTCAAGGCCGGCAACTCGGCCGAGGCGCAGCCGCAGATCGACGCGCGCCTGGTGCCGGCCGCCGACGCCTACCTGCAAAGCATCACCGCGCTGTACGAGGCGTTGGACCAGCGGCTCGACGCCGGCTCCGAACAGCTCTCGCGACACAGCCGCAACGCGCAGTGGCTGCTCGGCCTGGTCTCGCTCGTCGCGCTGGCCGCCGGCGCGCTGCTGGCCTGGAGCATGACGCGCTCGATCACCCAGCCGCTGGTGGTCGCGGTCGGCACCGCCGAGTCGATCGCCACCGGCGACCTCAGCCGCCGCGTGGCGGTGCACGGCGGCGACGAGATCGGCGAGCTGCTCGGCGCGCTGGCGCGCATGCAAGACCACCTGCGCGAGACGGTCTCGGGCATCCGCGCGAGCACCGAGAGCATCGGCACCGCGTCGGCCGAGATCGCCACCGGCAACCAGGATCTCTCGGCGCGCACGGAGCAGGCCGCATCGAACCTGCAGGAAACCGCGTCGTCGATGGAGCAGCTCACCGGCACCGTCAAGCAGACCGCCGACTCCGCGCGCACCGCGAACCAGCTCGCCTCGTCGGCGACCGAGTCGGCCGCCAAGGGCGGCGAGGTGGTGGCCCAAGTGGTCGCGACGATGGACGAGATCAACGCCAGCTCGAAGAAGATCGTCGACATCATCGGCGTGATCGATGGCATCGCGTTCCAGACCAACATCCTGGCGCTGAATGCCGCGGTCGAGGCCGCGCGCGCCGGCGAGCAAGGCCGCGGCTTCGCGGTCGTGGCCTCCGAGGTGCGCAGCCTCGCGCAGCGCAGCGCCGACGCGGCCAAGGAGATCAAGACGCTGATCGGCGCCTCGGTCGAGAAGGTCGACTCGGGCGCGAAGCTGGTGCAAGACGCGGGCGGCGCGATGAACGAGATCGTCGCCTCGGTGCGCCGCGTGAGCGACATCATCGGCGAGATCACCGCCGCCGCCGCCGAGCAATCGGACGGCATCGGCCAGGTCAACACGGCCGTCACCCATCTCGACCAGATGACGCAGCAGAACGCCGCGCTGGTCGAACAAAGCGCCGCCGCGGCCGAGAGCCTCAAGGAGCAGGCGCAGCGCCTGATCCACGCCGTCTCGAGCTTCAAGCTCGAGGAGACCCAGTCCCACATCCACTGATTCCACCGCTTCCCCGCTGCATCGGGAGAGGGAAAAGAGACACCATGGACATGATCCACGACGCCACCCAGGTGGCCCGCCACGAAGCCGCTCGCCAGCAAGGCGCCGCCAGCGCCCCGGGGCGCGAGTACCTGAGCTTTCGCCTCGGTGCCGAGGAGTACGGCATCGACATCCTCAAGGTCCAGGAGATCCGCTCCTACGAGGCGCCCACGCGCATCGCCAACGCCCCCGCCTTCCTCAAGGGCGTCATCAACCTGCGCGGCGTGATCGTCCCCGTCATCGACCTGCGCGTGAAGTTCGGCTGCAACGACGAGATCACCCCGATCACCGCCGTCGTCGTGCTCAGCGTGCGCGGGCGCATCGTCGGCGCCGTCGTCGACTCCGTCTCCGACGTCCTCGAGCTGCCCCACGAGGCCATCAAGCCCGCTCCCCAGATGGGCACCCTCGTCGACACCAGCTTCCTGCTGGGCATCGCCAACGTCTCCGAGCGCATGCTCATCCTCCTCGACATCGAGTCCCTCATGTCCTCCGAGGAGCTCGGCGTCATCGACGCCGCCGCCTGAGCGCAATCTCCGCCCACGAAAGGCCAAGGCATGGACATGAACCGCATCCGCGTCAGCACCAAGCTGTGGCTGGTGATGGCGATCAACATCGTCACGCTGCTGGGCCTGATCGGCTTCGCGGCCTGGCGCTCGGCCGAAACGCAGGCGCGCAGCGAAGCCGCGCTGACGGCCACCGACGCCAAGATCGACGCCGCGGCGAAATGGTCGCGCCTGACCGAGTCCGCCGTCCTGCGCGTGCGCGCGATGGCGATCTCGTCCGACCCTGCGCTCGGCGCCGCGTTCAAGGACGAGGTCAAGGACATCATCGGCGAGATCAACAAGATCCAGAAGGCCCTCGGCGAGATGGACCTCGCCGACGCGGATCGCGCCCAGATCGCCAAGGTCGGCGAGCTGCGCAAGTCGGTCCTGGCCAGCGACGCGAAGATGAAGCAGCTGCGCGCCGAAGGCCAGCAAGATGCCGCGCGCACCGAGCTCGATTCGGTGTTCACGCCGGCGGTCGCCGTCTACATGGGCGCGCTGCAGGATTTCGTGAAGCTGCAGGAAGCGCGTGCCATCGAAGTGCGCGAGGCCTTTGGCGCCGAGCGCAAGCGCACGGTGATGATCGCTGCCGTCGTGGTGCTGTTCATCATCGGCTGCATGGTGGCCTGCTCGCTGGCGCTGCTGCGCACGATCCGTCGCCCGCTGGAGGACGCGATCGCGGCGTCGAACCGCATCGCGCAAGGCGACCTCGAGACGCGCGTCGACACCTCGCGCGGCGACGAGTTCGGCCAGATGATGCAGGCGATCGAATCGATGCGCCAGCGCCTGACGCAGACCATCGGCCAGGTGCGCCAGTCGGTCGACTCGATCTCCACCGCGAGCACCGAGATCGCCACCGGCAACCAGGATCTCTCGGCGCGCACCGAGCAGACGGCCAGCAACCTGCAGCAGACCGCTTCGTCGATGGAGCAGCTGACCGGCACGGTCAAGCAGACCGCCGACTCCGCTCGCACCGCGAACCAGCTCGCCTCGTCGGCCACGGCCTCGGCCGCCAAGGGCGGCGAGGTGGTGGCCCAAGTGGTCGCGACGATGGACGAGATCAACGCCAGCTCGAAGAAGATCGCCGACATCATCGGCGTGATCGACGGCATCGCGTTCCAGACCAACATCCTGGCGCTCAACGCGGCCGTGGAAGCGGCGCGTGCCGGCGAGCAGGGCCGCGGCTTCGCGGTCGTCGCCGGCGAGGTGCGCAACCTCGCCCAGCGTTCCGCGCAGGCGGCCAAGGAGATCAAGACGCTGATCGGCGCCTCGGTCGAGAAGGTCGACTCGGGCGCCAAGCTGGTGCAAGACGCGGGCGGCGCGATGAACGAGATCGTCGCCTCGGTGCGCCGCGTCAGCGACATCATCGGCGAGATCACCGCCGCCGCCGCCGAGCAATCGGACGGCATCGGCCAGGTCAACTCGGCCGTCACCAACCTCGACCAGATGACGCAGCAGAACGCCGCGCTGGTCGAAGAGAGCGCCGCCGCCGCCGAGAGCCTCAAGGAGCAGGCGCAGCGCCTGGCCGACGCCGTCGCCGCGTTCCGCGTCGAGCAGCTGCGGGCGCAGGCGCAGGTCCAGGCGCCGCCGAAGGTCCAAGCGCTGGCGCAGACGCAGGCCAAGGCCGCCATCGCCAAGGCAGCCGCGCCGGTTGCAGTCAAGTCTGCCGCGTCGAAGCCGAAAACCAAGGTGGCGGCGGCACCGGTCCAGCCCACGCCGGCGGCGGCCCCTGCGGCCGCGCCGAGCGACGACGACTGGACCACCTTCTGATGTCCGCCGCGACCCACGCAACGCAGTCACCGCAGGGATAGGCCATGAGTTTTCTTTTCCAGCTGATGCGCAACTACACGATCCGTCTGCGCATGGTCGGCGCGATCGGCACGGTGCTGGTCCTGCTGGCCATGGTGGGCGGCGCGGGGCTGTACGGCATGTTCCGCATCCAGGGCATCAATGCCGCGTTCGCCGAGAACACCGTGGCCGAGGCCGGCGAGCTGGCCGAGCTGCGCAGCGCGATGGGCGACCTGCGCCGCTACGAAAAGGACATGCTGCTCAACTACGACAACCCCGAGCAGGTGGCCGCCTATCGCAAGAAGTGGGATGCGACCTTGGCGCAGACTAACAAGCTGATCGAGGCCATGCTGTCCGGCGAGGAGGATGCCGACAACGTCATCCTGCGCCAGCTGCAGCCCCAGCTTGCCGCCTATGCCCAGAAGATCGCGCCGGTGCTGCGCCAGCTCGATGCCGCCGGCTACGACAGCGCCGCGGTCGCCAACCGCATGCTCGCCCCGGCCAAGGAAGCGATCCACGCCTCGGAGAAGTACCTGGGCGAGCTGAACGAGTCGCTGCGCCAGGAAGCGAAGAACTCGCAAGCCGACATGGCCTCGGCCGTCACCGCCACCGTGTGGCTGTTCGGCGCCGCCGTGCTCGTGGCCGTGCTGGTCGTCGTGCCGCTGACGCTGGCCAACATGAGCTCGATCTGCCGCCCGATCGACGAGGCGCGCAGCTTCGCCGATGCGATCGCCGCCGGCGACCTCTCGCGCGACGCGCAGGTCGAAGGCCGCGACGAGACGGCGGCGCTGCAGCGCTCGCTGGTGGCGATGCAAAGCGCGCTGCGCGGCATGGTCGGCCAGGTGCGCCAGAGCAGCGACTCGATCGCGACGGCCTCCACCGAGATCGCCACCGGCAACCAGGATCTCTCCGCGCGCACCGAGCAGACGGCCAGCAACCTGCAGCAGACCGCTTCGTCGATGGAGCAGCTGACCGGCACGGTCAAGCAGACCGCCGACTCCGCTCGCACCGCGAACCAGCTCGCCTCGTCGGCCACGGCCTCGGCCGCCAAGGGCGGCGAGGTGGTGGCCCAAGTGGTCGCGACGATGGACGAGATCAACGCCAGCTCGAAGAAGATCGCCGACATCATCGGCGTGATCGACGGCATCGCGTTCCAGACCAACATCCTGGCGCTCAACGCGGCCGTGGAAGCGGCACGTGCCGGCGAGCAGGGCCGCGGCTTCGCGGTCGTCGCCGGCGAGGTGCGCAACCTCGCCCAGCGTTCCGCGCAGGCGGCCAAGGAGATCAAGACGCTGATCGGCGCCTCGGTCGAGAAGGTCGACTCGGGCGCGAAGCTGGTGCAAGACGCGGGCGGCGCGATGAACGAGATCGTCGCCTCGGTGCGCCGCGTCAGCGACATCATCGGCGAGATCACCGCCGCCGCCGCCGAGCAATCGGACGGCATCGGCCAGGTCAACAGTGCGGTGACGAACCTCGACCAGATGACGCAGCAGAACGCCGCGCTGGTCGAACAAAGCGCCGCCGCCGCCGAGAGCCTCAAGGAGCAGGCGCAGCGGCTGGCCGAGGCCGTCGCCGCGTTCCGACTCGACGGCACCCACGGCGCCGCCTCCCTGCAGTACGCCTGATTCCCCAATGAACAACCTGACCATCGGCAAGCGCCTGGGCCTCGGCTTCGCGCTCGTTCTCTCGCTCTCGCTGCTGACCATCGCGATCGTGCTGTGGCAGATGAGCGCCTCCGCCGCGGCGACGCGCGCGATGATGGAGGAGCCCATCGCCAAGGAGCGCATGCTCAGCGACTGGTATGCCAACCTGAGTTCCGGCGTGCGCCGCACCAGCGCCATCGCCCGCAGCAACGACGCGACCCTGATCAGCTATTTCGCCGAGGACGCCAAGCAGTCGACCGAAAGCTCGAGCGCGCTCCAGAAGCGCGTCGAGGGTCTGCTGCGCAGCGACGAGGAGAAGGCGCTGTTCGAGGACATCGCGGCCAAGCGCAAGGTCTACCTGTCCTCGCGCGACCAGATCAGCAAGCTCAAGAGCGAGGGCAAGCTCGACGAGGCCGCGCAGGTGTTCACCAGCGTGTTCGAGCCGGGCGCCAAGGCCTATCTCGCCCGCATGCGCGACTTCGTCGAGCACCAGCGCAAGCAGATCGACCAGACCGCAGCCGAGATCGACGCCGCCAACAGCCGCAGCCGCGCGATCAGCCTGGGGCTGGGCGCGATCGCGCTGCTGCTGGGCGCCGGCTGCGCCTGGGTCATCACGCGCAGCATCACGCAACCGATGCGGCACGCAGTGGCGCTGGCGCGCCGCGTCGCCGACGGCGACCTGCAAGTCGAGCCGATCGTCGCGTCGCGCGACGAGACCGGCCAACTGCTCGAGGCGCTGACACAGATGCAAGGCAAGCTGGCCGCGACGATCCAGGGCATCCGCCACTCGGCTGACTCGATCTCGACCGCGAGCACCGAGATCGCCACCGGCAACCAGGATCTCTCCGCGCGCACCGAGCAGACCGCGAGCAACCTGCAGCAAACCGCTTCGTCGATGGAGCAGCTCACCGGCACGGTCAAGCAGACCGCCGACTCCGCGCGCACGGCCAACCAACTCGCCTCGTCGGCCACCGAGTCGGCCGCCAAGGGCGGCGAGGTGGTCGCGCAGGTCGTCGCGACGATGGACGAGATCAATGACTCGTCGAAGAAGATCGTCGACATCATCGGCGTGATCGACGGCATCGCGTTCCAGACCAACATCCTCGCTTTGAACGCCGCGGTCGAGGCCGCGCGCGCCGGCGAGCAAGGCCGCGGCTTCGCGGTCGTGGCCTCCGAGGTGCGCAGCCTCGCGC
The DNA here is from genome assembly GCF_049446155.1 of Caldimonas sp. KR1-144. Lineage (NCBI taxonomy): Bacteria > Pseudomonadati > Pseudomonadota > Betaproteobacteria > Burkholderiales > Sphaerotilaceae > Caldimonas > Caldimonas sp. KR1-144. Next base: position 9,003 of record NZ_JBMSEE010000006.1, on the reverse strand, counting down.
AGCGCAGCGCCGACGCGGCCAAGGAGATCAAGACGCTGATCGGCGCCTCGGTCGAGAAGGTCGACTCGGGCGCGAAGCTGGTGCAAGACGCGGGCGGTGCGATGAACGAGATCGTCGCCTCGGTGCGCCGCGTCAGCGACATCATCGGCGAGATCACTGCCGCCGCCGCCGAGCAATCGGACGGCATCGGCCAGGTCAACTCGGCCGTCACCAACCTCGACCAGATGACGCAGCAGAACGCCGCGCTGGTCGAAGAGAGCGCCGCCGCGGCCGAGAGCCTCAAGGAGCAGGCGCAGCGGCTGGCCGAGGCCGTGGCCGCGTTCCGCGTCGAACAGACGAAGGCCCAGGCCGCGATGGCGATTGCGCGCGCCGCGCAACACTGAACGCATGTTCGCCGCGGGCCGGGAGGCCGTGCGGCGGCGGAATTGACCGATTCCGCCGTGACATTGCGCACGCGAGTGATGTGAGCGGCCAGCGCCTCGTTGTTCCGCCCTTCAGATATGCACGCGCGAGCCGATAGTCCCTGACAGGCATCCCGCACCGGCCCGATGACCGGGCGCTGCACATCCGAAAGGACCTCCATGGACATGATCCACGACGCCACCCAGGTGGCCCGCCACGAAGCCGCTCGCCAGCAAGGCGCCGCCAGCGCCCCGGGGCGCGAGTACCTGAGCTTTCGCCTCGGTGCCGAGGAGTACGGCATCGACATCCTCAAGGTCCAGGAGATCCGCTCCTACGAGGCGCCCACGCGCATCGCCAACGCCCCCGCCTTCCTCAAGGGCGTCATCAACCTGCGCGGCGTGATCGTCCCCGTCATCGACCTGCGCGTGAAGTTCGGCTGCAACGACGAGATCACCCCGATCACCGCCGTCGTCGTGCTCAGCGTGCGCGGGCGCATCGTCGGCGCCGTCGTCGACTCCGTCTCCGACGTCCTCGAGCTGCCCCACGAGGCCATCAAGCCCGCTCCCCAGATGGGCACCCTCGTCGACACCAGCTTCCTGCTGGGCATCGCCAACGTCTCCGAGCGCATGCTCATCCTCCTCGACATCGAGTCCCTCATGTCCTCCGAGGAGCTCGGCGTCATCGACGCCGCCGCCTGAGCGGACACGGTCCAGACAACAAACTTCCAGGAGCTCTCATGAACCTCAAGTCCATGAGCCAGGGCTCGGTTGCGCGCCGCATCTCGATCATCGGCGCCGCCAGCCTGTTCGTCGTGCTGATGACCATCAGCGGCGTGATGAGCGTCATTGCGACGGGCACCTCGCGCGAGCGCATCGTCACCTGGGTCGGCGACAAGGCGCAGTCGGTCGCCGACTCGGCCGACGCCTTCGACATGACCTCGCGCGTGCTGGTCGACAAGTTCTACGCCAGCTTCAAGGCCGAGTTCGGCCCCACCTTCACGCTCGACGAAGCCGCCGGCCAGCTGAAGAACTGGGGCATCGCCGTCAACGGCGAGACCTCGGCGGTCGACCGCTTCGCGGCCAACACCGGCGGCGTCGCGACCGTCTTCATGCGCAAGGGCGACGACTTCGAGCGCATTGCCACCTCGCTGAAGAAGGAGTCCGGCGAACGCGCCGTCGGCACGCTGCTGGGCAAGACGCATCCGGCGTACGCCAAGATCATGGAAGGCGGCAGCTTCGACGGCCGCGCCGTGCTGTTCGGCAAGCCCTACATGACCCGCTACCAGGCGATCAAGGACGACGCCGGCAAGGTGGTCGGCATCCTGTTCGTCGGCTTCGACATCGCGGCCTTCGACGCCTCGATCGCCAAGATCGCCGAGGACACGCACTTCTTCGAGCACGGCGGCGTCTACATCATCGATCCGCGCAAGTCCTGGGACGATGCGGTGTTCATCAGCCACCCCGAGGCGAAGGGCAAGAAGGTCAAGGACGCGATGCCCGAGGCGCTCAAGTTCCTGGCCGAGCTGGGCGATGCGGCCGACGGCTTTGCGCGCGACGCCAGGCCGGTGTTCTCGGCCGCGCAGACGGACGCCTGGGCGGTGGTGCGCAAGAGCAAGACCAACGGCTGGTGGGTCGTCGCCGAGGTGTCCGATGGCGAGGCGATGCGCACCCATTGGGCGACGCTGGTGCCGTTCTGGCTGCTGTTGGGCGCCGCGAGCCTGGGGCTGGGCTTCGGCCTGTTCTGGATGATGCGCCGCTCGGTCGCGCGGCCGCTGCTCGAGCTGCAAGGCGCCGTGCAGGCCGTGGCCGAAGGCGACCTGACGCGCCGCTTCGAAAGCCAGCAGCGCGACGAGATCGGCGACCTGATCCGCGGCGTCGAATCGATGCGCCAGCGCCTGACGCAGACCATCGGCCAGGTGCGCCAGTCGGTCGACTCGATCTCGACGGCGTCCACCGAGATCGCCACCGGCAACCAGGATCTCTCGGCGCGCACCGAGCAGACGGCCAGCAACCTGCAGCAGACCGCTTCGTCGATGGAGCAGCTGACCGGCACGGTCAAGCAGACCGCCGACTCCGCTCGCACCGCGAACCAGCTCGCCTCGTCGGCCACGGCCTCGGCCGCCAAGGGCGGCGAGGTGGTGGCCCAAGTGGTCGCGACGATGGACGAGATCAACGCCAGCTCGAAGAAGATCGCCGACATCATCGGCGTGATCGACGGCATCGCGTTCCAGACCAACATCCTGGCGCTCAACGCGGCCGTGGAAGCGGCACGTGCCGGCGAGCAGGGCCGCGGCTTCGCGGTCGTCGCCGGCGAGGTGCGCAACCTCGCCCAGCGTTCCGCGCAGGCGGCCAAGGAGATCAAGACGCTGATCGGCGCCTCGGTCGAGAAGGTCGACTCGGGCGCGAAGCTGGTGCAAGACGCGGGCGGCGCGATGAACGAGATCGTCGCCTCGGTGCGCCGCGTGAGCGACATCATCGGCGAGATCACCGCGGCCGCGGCCGAGCAATCGGACGGCATCGGACAGGTCAACAGCGCGGTGACGAACCTCGACCAGATGACGCAGCAGAACGCCGCGCTGGTCGAACAAAGCGCCGCCGCGGCCGAGAGCCTCAAGGAGCAGGCGCAGCGCCTGCAGCAGGCGGTGGCGGTGTTCCGCCTCGACCTGGCGGCGCGCGTCGAGTCGCACGAAGTGATCGCGCGGGCCGCCGCGCCTGCGCCGGCGGTTGCGCCCGTCACGCCCGTGCCGGCCAAAGCCGAGCCCAAGCTCGACGCCGCACCCGCAGCGCGCAAGCCGGCACCTCCCGTGCTGAAGGACAGCGTGCCCACCGGCACCGCCACGCCGGTCAGCGACGACGACTGGACGACGTTCTGATCGTCAGCCCGTCTCCAGGGCGCGTCCCAGCGCCCTGATGCGCGACCACAGCTGCGCCTTGGCCATCGTGTCCATGCGCAAGGCCTGCATGCAGACGTCGAGTCGGTGCGGGCGTGCGCGCAGGTCCTCGATGGCCTTGCGCAGATCGGCCTCGACGCTCGCGCCGTAGGCCAGCGCCGCCTTCGCGACCGCCTGGCGCAGCAAGGTTTTCGACGGCGCCATCATCGCCAGGTCGATCAGGTCGCGGCTGTGCGCCGCGTCGTCGCGCCAGCGGTCCGCATTCGCCAGCAGCTTGGTGGCCGCAAGATCCAGCGGCGTCAACATCGCCACGCCGCACAGGCGATCGCTCACCCGCGGTACCGCGAGTTCGATGCGGGCCTCCAGCACGATCTCGAACTTGATGTCGACGCCGCCGCTGCGCAGCAGCGTGCGAATGCCGTACTGGTCGGCGCGGATCTCGCGAACGGCCTGCAACGCGGCGCCAGGCCTGGCGATCGAGCGCAGCCCCTCGGCCCCGGTCAACGCCTGGCGCAGGCGCCGGTAGCCGTCGCGGTCGGAGACCACGAAGTCGATGTCGACCGATTCGCGGTATTCGCCGTAGCGCAAGACGATCGCCGTGCCGCCGCCGAACCAGCAGCCGTCGGCCGCGAGAAGATCGCCATCGAGCGCCTCGAGAACGGCTGCGATGCGCTGGTGATGCGCGCGCTCAAACAAGCAGCCGCCCTCCACCCCACCGCGCGGCCAGCGCCTGCACGAGAGCACGCTCGCGCTCGTCGAGTGCCTGCACATCGACGTGGCGCCAGTTGCGCTCGTACGTCGCCAGGGCCTCCTGCGGCGTCAGCTCGGCGGCCTCGTCGAGCTGCCATGCGAGCCGCCTCAGCTGCGGATAGTCCGCGACGCGGATGCGTGCAGGCGGCGCGGTCGCCTCGGGCGCCGGCTGCTGCGGGTCCGCCAGCGCAAGCTCCAATCCCAGCGCCGCGATCGCACCCAGCCAGGCCCCCATCGTGACCGAGGGTTCGCCGCGCTCGATTCGGTGCCAGGTCACGCGCGACATGCCCGCCGATTCGGCGGCCGCCGTGGCGCTGACCTTCAACTGCTTGCGACGTGCGCGCAACTGGGCGCCCAGCGCCGCGAGCCGGGAGGCAAGCAGATCTCCGAGCGGAGGTGTTGTCGCAGGCATTAGATTCTCATTTTATACATCCATTTATAAATGTACAGAATGAGATGCTGTTTCTATTCAGGTGCCCGCCTCAGCGTTTCCACGACCGGCCGCGTCAACACCTCTCGCAGCCCCCACCATCCGGCCGCCAGCGCCAGCACCGCTCCGGCCGCGCCGCCGGCCACCGGCACCCAGGGCGAGGCAGTCCAGCTGAACTCGAAGGCATAGCGCGCCAGCGCCCAGCCGACCGCGACCGCGGCCGCCGAGGCCAGCACGCCGGCCAGCAAGCCCACGCCGAACAGCTCGGCGCGCTGCACGCGTGCCAGCAGGCTGGAGCCGGCACCCATCGCACGCATCACCGCGTACTCGCGCGCGCGCTGCTCCCGCGTGGCGGTGACGGCCGCGAACAGCACCACGACGCCGGCCGCGAGCGTGAAGCCGAACAGGAACTCGACCGCGCGGATCACCTGGTCGAGCACGCGCTGCACCTGCGCGATCGAGGCCGAGACGTCGACGTTGGTGATGTTGGGGAAGCTGCGCGACAGCGCGTTGTCGAAGCCGTTGGCCTGCGCGTTCTCGGGCGCGCGAAAAGCGGAGATATAGGTCACCGGCAGCTCCGGCGGCAGCGTCGCGGTCTGGAACATCACGAAGAAGTTGACGCGCATCGAGCCCCAGTCGACCTTGCGCAGGTTGTCGATGCGGCCTTCGCGGCGCACGCCGGCGATGTCGAACACCAGCCGGTCGCCGAGCTTCAGGCCCAGCGTCTCGGCCAGGCCCTGCTCGACGCTCAGCGCGTTGGGGTCGTCGCTGACCCACTGGCCGGCGACGACCGGGTTGTGCGCGGGCGGCTGCGCGGCGTGGCTGAGGTTGAACTCGCGGTCGACCAGGCGCTGGGCCCGGTCCTCGTGCCAGTCTTCGGGCTTGACCGCGCGGCCGTTGATCTCGACCAGGCGGCCGCGGATCATCGGGTACCAGTCGTAGCGCTTCACGCCGGCGGCCTCGATGTGCTGGCGAAACGCCTCGCCCTGCTCGGGCTGGATGTTGATCACGAAGCGGTTCGGCGCGTCGGGCGGCGTGGCCTGGCGCCAGCTGGTGATGAGGTCGGTGCGCAGCAGCACCAGCAGCACCAGCGCGAGCAGGCCGACCGCCAGCGCGCTGACCTGCAGCACCGCATAGCCGGGGCGCGCGGCGACCTGGCGCGTCGCGAGCACCAGCCAGCGCGGCGCGCGCGACTCGGGCACCGCGCGGCGCAGCGCCTGCACCGCCAGCCACGACAGGCCGGCGAACAGCGAGATCGCCGCGGCGAAGCCGCCGACCGTGATCGCGCCGAGCATGAGATCGGAAGCCACCGCGAGCAGCAGCGCGGCGAAGCCCAGGCCACCGGCCGCCAGCACCAGCAGCGAGGCCGGCTTGAGCTCGCCGAGATCGCGGCGGATCACGCGCAGCGGCGGCACGCTGGCCAGCTGCAGCACCGGCGGCAGGCCGAAGCCGAGCAGCAGCGTGAGGCCCACGCCGATGCCGAACACCGCCGGCCACGGCCCCGGCGGCGGTAGCGAGGCCGAGACCAGGCCGGCCAGCAGCGTGACGAAGACGCCATGCACCGCCAGGCCGATCAGCACGCCGAGCACGCTGGCGACCACGCCGACGCCGACGAACTCCAGCGTGTAGGCGGCCGCGATGCGGCGCTGCGGCTCGCCGAGCACGCGCAGCATCGCGCAGTCGTCAAGCCGGCGCTGCGCGTAGTCGCGCGCGGCAATGCCCACCGCCACCGCGGCCAGCAGCGCCGCCAGCAGCGCAACGAGGTTCAGGAAGCGCGACGCGCGGTCCAGCGTCTGGCGCATCTCGGGGCGTCCGCTGTCGAGCGATTCGAGGCGCATGCCGCGCCAGCCCTCGCGCGCGATCTGCGCCTCGGTCTCGGCGACCCAGGCGCGCACGCGGCGGTCGCCGGCGCCGTTGGCCTCGGGCGAGGCGACCGCGAGGCGGTAGGTCACGCGGCTGGCCGGCTGGATCAGCGCGGTCGACTCGAGGTCGGCCATGTTGAGCATCACGCGCGGCGCGAAGGCCATGAAGCCGGCACCGCGGTCGGGCTCCTGCGCGATCGTCGCGGCGATCGTGAAGCTGGCGTCGCCGAGCTCGAGCGTGTCGCCGATCGCCAGGCCCAGCGCGTCGAGCAGCGGCTGCTCGACCCAGACGCTGCCGCGCGGCGGCGCGCCCTGCACGTTGCGCGGCGTGCGGTCCGCGGCGGCCGTGAGCTCGAGCTGGCCGCGCAGCGGATAGGCGTCGCTCACCGCCTTGACCGCCGCGAGCTTGCTGGCGCCGCCACGCGCGTCGGTCGCGCGCGCCATGCTCGGGAACGTGGCGCTGGTGGCGGTGCGCAGGTCGGCCGTGCGCGCGCGCTCGACCAGCGAGGCCGGCGTCGGCTGGTCGCTGGCGACGATGGCGTCACCGCCCAGCAGCGCGCGCGCGTCGCGCGCGAGGCCGGCCTCGAGCCGGTCGGCGAAGAAGCCGACCGCGCTCAGCGCCGCGACCGCCAGCGTGACGGCCACCAGCAGCAGCCGCAGCTCGCCGGCGCGCCAATCGCGCAGGCCCTGGCGCGCCGCCAGGCGCAGGATCGAAGGGGTGTTCATGCCGCGACGATAGCGCCCCGGGGCTGCGCTTCACGCATGGGCGGGTATTCGACGAGCCGCCGCGAGCGGCAGCTCCCTTACCCTGCCGCCGGCGCCAGAAGCGCCACGTCATGACATCGATCCGCGGCCCGCACGACGGGCTCCAACAATCACCATTGCGGGGGTCAACCCATGAACAAGCCGAATTTCGCCAAGGCCGTGCCCTTCGTTTCCCTCGGCGGCGCGCTCGAAGCGCTGCGCATTGCGGTGGCGGTGTTCTTCATGGCGCACGCGGTGACGCGCATCTTCAACGGCACGATCCCGCGCTTTGCCCACTTTCTCGAGGAGCGCGGCTGGCCCCAGGGCGAGCTGCTGGTCTGGCTGATCACGATCACCGAGATCGGCTGCGGCTGCCTGCTGCTGGCGCGCCGGCACGTGCGCTGGGCGACGCTGCCGCTGGCCTTCATCGCCTTCATGGGCATCGTGATCATCCATTGGCATCTCGGCTGGTTCGTCGGCGAGCACGGCAGCGGCGGCATGGAGTACAGCCTCTCGCTGCTCGTCTCGCTGCTGGTCGTGGCCGCCGCGGACCGCGAAGGCGTCTACCGTCGTCCGCTCGCGCCGCGCGCGGCTTGAACGCTGCATGCAAATCGGCGCAACGCGCGCCGCGCGGCTCGGTGCTGCAATGAGGGCATGACCACCGCCGCCCTGCCCGCCCTCTTCGTCTCCCACGGCTCGCCGATGCTCGCGATCGAGCCCGGCGCCGCCGGCGCCTTCATGCAGCGCCTGGGGCCGGCGATCGAGCGCGCGTTCGGTCGCCCGCGCGCGATCGTCGCGGTCTCGCCGCACACCTCGGCGCGTGCGCCCATCGTGCTGGGCAGCGCGACGCACCACGCGGTGCACGACTTCGGCGGCTTTCCGCCAGCGCTCTACGAACTGCAGTACGACCCGCCCGGCGAGCCGGCGCTGGCCGACGACATCGCCGCGCGGCTTCAGAACGCCGGCATCGCGACCCAGCGCTTCGACGACGAGCCCGGCCTCGACCATGGCATCTGGAGCGTGCTGCGCTTTGCCTGGCCCGACGCGAACATCCCCGTCGTGCCGCTCGCGCTGGCGCCGCAGCAGCCGCCCGCCGCGCAGTGGGCGATCGGCGAGGCACTCGCGCCGCTTGCCGCCAAGGGCGTGCTGGTGATGGGTTCCGGCAGCATCACGCACAACCTCGGCCTGGTCTTCCGTGGCGGCGGGCAGCCGGCGGCGGGCGGTGCCGAGATCGCCGAAAGCCGCGCGTTTCGCGACTGGGTCGCCGAGCGCGTGGCGCGAGCCGACCGCGCCGGGCTGCTCGACTACCGCGCGCAGGCGCCGCACGCGGCCTACATGCACCCGAGCGACGAACACTGGCGGCCGTTCTACATCGCGGCCGGCGCCGGCGGCCTGGCACACAGCGCGCGCCTGCATGACAGCGTCACTTACGGCGTGCTCGGCATGGACGCGTACGCTTTCGGTGCCGGCGCGGCGCAGCTGGCCGGCGCGCTGGAGCACACGCCGGCTAGGTGTGAATAGTCAAGAGGTTGTATCGATGTCCCGGTAGCCGGGAGGCCGGAGCAAGGCGGCCGATGCCGTGATGAGGACGGTGCCAGTTGTAGTGGTGCTGCCAGCTGTGGAGGGCCCGCTGGCGCTCGTCTGAGTTCTGGTAGGTCCAGCCGTAGGCCCACTCGCGCAGCGCCGACTGGATGAAGCGTTCGGCCTTGCCGTTGGTCTGCGGCCGGTAGGCGCGGGTGAACTTGTGCTGGATGCCCAACTGCTCGCAGGCCACCTTGAAGGGCTTGGAGCGGAACGCCGAGCCGTTGTCCGTCAGCAGCCGCTTGATGGTCACGCCCAGGCGGTTGTAGTACGCCACGGCGTCGCGCAGGAACTGCACGGCGCTGTCCTTGCGCTCATCGGGGTGCATCGCCGTGTAGGCCACG